>CAVPKV010000050.1:0-5345 GCA_963705785.1 uncultured Solirubrobacterales bacterium
CGCCTAAGCACTGGCCAGCGTCGCGGGCAGGACCGCTGGCGCCGCTGGATCAACCGACCAGCGAGCTATGAGCGGACGGGAGGTTCATAGAAGCGCAGCCGGTTCGACGCGGGGTCGATCAACTGCAGCTCCAAACCAGCGCCTCCCGGGCCAGGCTCAAGCCCAGGATTGAGGAACGGGTAGTCCTTGGCAGCAAGCTCCGCGTGAAGCTCAGCCACGCCGGAGGTGACCACCAGCACCACCGTCCCAGGTGTTCCATCGTCATGATGCGAGGACAGGTGGAGCCGCATCCTCCCGCGCGAGACCTTGATGAAGACAGGACCGTCGTCTTCGCCATCCTTCCCGTCCATGGCGCATCCGAGGTAGTCCAGGTAGAAGCGCTCGGTGACGGTCACGTCGTGCATCCGCAGAATCGGGATGGCTGCTCGCAGTTCGATTCCCATGCCGGGATTCAACCAGTCATACCGCACCGCTGCGTGACGCGCCCGCCGTTGACATGCCTGCTGCACCTCGATCAACGGCCTGGCTTTCGATCGGCCGTGATTGGGTGCTGGATACGAGGCGCTCGCCGGGGCGTTTCGCACACTGGTAGAAGTGCTCGCATCTTGCGCGAGCGAAGAAAGGAGTGGGCATGGCCTACAGGTTGCGACTCATTAGCGAGGTGAAGTACGGCCATTTCGGGGATTTCATGAAGAGCTGGAACAGACTCGACTCAGTCATGCGCGAACGCGGCTGGGTGGCGGCGCGTGTGCTCGTGCCGACTGCTGGCCCAAACAACGAGGTCGTTGCGGAGTTCGAATATCCCGATCTGGCCGCCTACGAACGAGAGAACAAGGCGTTCTACGCCGACGCCGAGGCATTCGACGCATTCCGCTCCGGATCCGAGTTCGTAGTGCAAGGCACGGCGCGCACAGAGCTGTATGAAGACGTCCCGACTGAGGTTTTCGGGCGCAACTGACCCACGGGGCTCATCTCCAGCTACACGTAAGGCAGCGTCGGATCGGACTGGATCCGGCGCTGCTCAAACTCGATCGCAGGGGCACCGTCCTGCGTCGGACCTGGTGGCGGTGAGGATTTCGAGTCGTTCGGCTGCGACCCGGCAAGGAGGCCGTTATCGGTAGGCGGGCGGTTCGCTGTCGGGGTCAGCGGCGACTGCGTCGAGGCGTCGATCAGCCAGGAGTCGTTCGATCGTCGGCATGGTCGCTCCAACCCCGGCCCAGTGCGGGTCGACATCTGCTGCGACGCACCACGCATGGTCGGACGGCCAGACAAACGCGGGCGTGCCACCAGCGGAGAACTCCGGCAGGCCCCAAATCCCAGCCTTGGCCGGCTCACCCCAGATTGCAGCCTCTCCGAGCGCCCCGCGAAACAGATAGAAGGAGCGGGCGGGGATTTGAGCGCTCGAGGGGACACTGAAGGTAGGCCACCGCCGAGCCGAATCCGGAAACCCCCACCCCTCCCATAGCCCGAAGTAGCAGGCCGAGGAATGAGAGGTCTCCATGGCGAGTAGCTCCAGCAGTGCCCGCCACTGTTCAACCTCGCCGGGCGATGCGTCAAGATCAGCTTCCCACTCCTGCTGGCCCGGGTGGGTGGGGTCGGGGATGAATCGCACACGCGCGTAGGCCGGGAACCCGGCCGGTCCGAAGGTCACCAGCCGAGCCCACGGAACGACGCTCGTCACGATCCAGCCGGCCGGCGAAACGTCTGAGCAGATGGCGAGCGACACGACAGCAATCTATAGCCCAGTGCTCGCGGATTCCGTGCGTCCTGAGCGCCCACACACGCGCGTCCCGCGCTTCGGCGATGTTGCCAAACCAGCACGCACGGCCCGCATTGCCCCTCCGGGCTACCAGCAGCCACGAAGGACAGCGTGGAGCTGACTGGTTCTCGCTGCCTAAGCGGACATCTCGGTGGATGCACATCCCACGTCTTGCCTTCCCCGCAACGCGGGGCTCCGACAGGAGCGGCGTCGAGTTGTCGCGAGAAATGAAAGGGGACCGACGCCCGCCGATCGTGGCGGTTCGGACCGCAATGGTGTCCTTTCCCGCCGGAACTGCGGTGATCTACCGAGGACCAGATGCCTCGCGCTCGGTTGCATGAGAGTAGAGCGGATGAAGGCGATCTAATGGCGAACTCTCAACGGATGACGAATGCCATGCGCGCGACGTCGGCGAGCGTGCTCCACGGCCCTCGGGTGCGTCTGAATCATGCGCACGCGTGGCTTTACTCGCACTCCGCCGGACGGTTGGGCGGCAGCGTCGGGGGCCATCGTGTGCTGCTGCTGACGACCACGGGTCGGCGGAGCGGACGGGAGCGCCGAACTCCCGTGCAGTACGAGCGGATCGGCGACGAGGTGGTCGTTGCGGCCGCGGGTGGCGGCTCGCCAAGCCCACCGGCATGGTGGCTCAACCTCGAGGCCGATCCCGAGGTCGAGGTTCAAGTCGGCGCTGAGCGCTGGCTCGCCCATGCGGAGACCACTGGCCCGCGTCACCGCGCCGAACTCTGGCCCACTCTCATAGCCCGCAACCCTTCGCTCGAGTCCGTTCAGGCCAAGTCCGGACGGCAGCTTCCCATTGTCGTCCTCTCGCGCAGAGAACCAGAACCGACATGAGCGCGGCCCCCGGCGCTCACGCGGCCGCACGTCACCGGCCACGCCGAGGTGCCGGCACGAGGAGCCGGACGCCGTCGTGGGGCTTGGCGAGCGCCGGCGCGATCGTGGCCTTCTTCCTGCTGGCCTACGCGATCTCCTGGGGGTGGAGCTTGACGCTGGTGGCCAATGGCGACATCGTCCGTCGCGGCGTCGGTTGGCCGACCGCCTCGCCCGCCCTGGCCGGACCGGCGATCGCCGCCGTCCTTGTCACCGCATGGATTTCCGGGCGTGTCGGCTTCGCGGACCTGGCGCGCCGCGTCGTGCGTTGGCGGTTCGCGCCGCGATGGTGGGCGGCCACGCTCAGCCCGCTCGCCTTCCTCGCCGTGGGTCTCGGCGTAGCGGCACTCACTGGCCACTACCCCAAAGCCAGCGATTTTGGTCGCTACAACGGGTGGCCGCTGATCGGCATCGGGGGCGCCGCGCTGGCCGCGCTGATCGGCGGGTTCGCGGAAGAGACCGGATGGCGCGGCTTCGCGCTGCCGGCCTTCCAGCACCGGGTCGGAGCCGCCCGGGCCGCGCTGATCGTGGCGGGATTCTGGGCGCTCTGGCACCTCCCGTACTTCTTCCTGGTCTCCAGCTACCGCGGCTTCGGACCGTTCACCCTCGTCGGATTCACGATCGGGATCGTTTCGGGCTCTGTCGTACTGACCTGGCTGTACTACGGCGCAGGCCAAAGCATCCTCGCGGTCGCGATCTGGCACGCCGCCTACGACATGGCTACATCCGGCACCTCGGGAACGATCCAGGGCATCGTCAGCGCGCTAGTCATCGCACAGGCGATCCTGCTCTGGCGGCTGCACCACCGCTCACTCAAGCATGGCAGCCGCCCCGTCCTCGGGCCCCCCGCAGACGAACGTCCGGCCTAGCCACGAGAAGGAGGGCCGCGAAGAAACGAGGGTGAGCGCCCCGCTCCTCGCCCCGAGCGCAACGGACCACACTGAGGCTGCCGGCGGCTGGCGCCGCGTGCCGCCCCTGCCTGCCGCGCGTTGCAGGGCATCCGATTAGGGTCCGGAAAGTCGCTCCGGGTGGGGAAAGCGGGACGCGGGGCGGCCTGATCGGCTGGGTGCTAGGTTGCGAATCAGGGGCATGCAGCAATCGTCGTAGGATCCTCGCGGTGTCCGGGCAACCCGTCGCGCCGCTAGAGATGAGTCTGCACCCCAGTCTTGTTGAGCTCCATCTCGAGCCAGTCGGCGATGTGATCGCGTTGGTAGAGCGTGAGCTGCGGCTTGGGGCTATCGAGGATCGGGATCGATGCTGCGGGTATTTCCCGACGCTAGTGGGGATCAGCGGGATCCGCATGGAGCTGCCCGCCTGTCGCGCATTCGCGGACGCGCTGCCGGAGATCTCGTGTGGCGGGATTACCTACCGGTTCAACTTCCTCCGGCGGTCGCTGGTTTGCCAGAGTGCCGATCCGGTGTTTCATCTGGACTCGGACGCCTCCACCGCACTGACAGGTGACGTGGACAGTCTGCATGAACGAGAGATCCTGCGACTGCTTCTGAACTTGAGCAGCCAGGATGAGCGGGCGCTGCATTACCTCCAGGTGGACCCGCAAACCGTCAAGCTCGTGGCTGAGGGGTCGTACGTTCGCGCCGAGGATCCCACGGGGCTGCTGGAGCGTGCCTGCGTCGCGGTGCTCCCGCCGCGCATGGGCACGACGGTCCACGCTTTGGCGTTTGTGTCAAATCGGGTTCTTCATTCCGGGATCGACGGCGAACACGGCCACTTCATTGCCGCGTACGGCGTGGAGACGGCTGACTACGGCGGAGGAGCCGGTTGACGCGCTCCGAAATGCGGCTCAGAACCGGTCACGTAGTGCGCACTGATCCGCCGGGGAGAGCGAGCGGCAGCCGTACACGCGCTGGTGGAGCTCGCCCGGTCTCCGGCTGCCGCGCCGCCCGTGTGCCAAGGCAAGGTTGTCGAAGACCAGCAGGTCGCCCGGCCGCAACGGGACCTCGAGCTGGACGGCATCGACATCCAGGCCAAGGGACGTGAAGAAGCTCAGCTCGCTGGCCAGGGTGTCGAACTCCATCCCGCATAGAAAGCCGGGGGTGTGCTTGACGCTCGGGAGGCGCGGCTTGCCGGCCGCCGCCTCGACAACACGTCCCGGCTGCCCTCCCAGTAGCCGTCCGCATCGTCCCACGCCCCATGCGAGTTGCCGTACGCCACGATGTTGTTCAGAAGCGTCGCCTGGTTGGGCCAGGATCGTTGACCGAGAAGAGCGCTCAGCGGCACCAACCGCGTCATCGCCGTCACCCCGACCGCGAAGTGCGGGATAAAGAGCGCCGTGTACCGCGCCACATCCTGATCGCGTAGCGGACGGAGAGGGATACCGAAGTCGAAATCGAGGGTCTGGAAGTCGCGAGTCGGTTCCCCATCTGGCGGCGGGAGGATGAAATCGCCGATCACGCTCAGCTCGTCGTGACCGTCCAACGCGGCGCACTCCTCGACGAGCTCCTGCGCTCGGGCGAACGCCGCGGCGGCGCTGGGCAGCGCCGACCGCATCCAGACAAAGCCGGAGCCGCGAAGCGCGGAGGACGCCCGTCATGCTGCGATTTTCGCCGATGGCGCGGCGCTTGGAACACGTCCCGAGTAAGCCCGCCAGCGGTGTCGCTCGCTTACCGCGCGAAGGAGGTGCTTCCGTTTTGTAGCGGGGATGCTCGTTGCGTCAGCGATGCAGGTGCGGTCGCCGTCA
>CAVPKV010000051.1:0-47680 GCA_963705785.1 uncultured Solirubrobacterales bacterium
ACACACGGTCGTGCTCGTTGATTCGCGCCAATAACCAGGGGAGTTCCACGTCGCCTTCCGCCGCATCGAGAGCCTGCTGGCCGATCCCGACATTGCGCGCCTCCATGAAGATCAGGACCGCTTCCTGCAAGTGGAATCATTCATCGATGGCCGCGAGTTCGCGCTCGAAGGCATCCTCACAAACGGCGAGCTTCGCATGCTGGCGCTGTTCGACAAGCCGGATCCGCTGGATGGCCCGTTCTTCGAAGAGACTATCTACGTCACGCCGTCGCGCGAAGATCCGTCGACGCAGGCAGCAATCGTCCGCACCACGCAGACGGCCATGAATGCTCTCGGCCTGACGAGGGCCCCATCCACGCCGAAATGCGCGTCAATGATCGTGGAGTATGGATGCTCGAAGTGGCCGCGCGGCCCATCGGCGGACTCTGCGCGCGGGTTCTGCCCGGGTTGGAGGAGCTGATTTTGCGGCACGCCGCCGGTGAGAATCCAGGCGACATCGCAATGCCCACGTGCCGCCGCGGCTGGTGTAATGATGATCCCGATCCCGCGCGCAGGAATCTATGTCGATGTCGAAGGGCTTGAGCGGCGCGCTCCCAAGACAGGCATCGAGGAAGTGATCGTCACGGCAAAGCAAGGACAAAAGCTGGTTCCGCTGCCTGAAGGCGCAAGTTATCTGGGTTTCATCTTTGCGCGCGCGGAAACTCCGGCGCGGTGGAAGAATGCGCTACGGAGTGCGCATCGGCAACTGCAATTCGAAATCGCGACCGCGCTGCATGTGGTTTAGCTGTCCTTCAATTCTTAGTCTGCGGAGGCACGTAACCCGGCGGCAGCGCCGCGCCCGCGCCGAAGAAATAATCTTCCATTTGCTTGAGCAGAAATTCCTGCGCTTCCTGCGTGCCCAGGTTAAGCCGGTACTCGTTCATGATCATCTTCATCTGCTCCAGCCACATCTTCCAGGCTTCTTTTGAGACGTTCTCATAGATGCGCTGGCCGAGCGGATGATTATCGAAAGGGGCTTCGTCCAGTCCCGGCATTTCCTTCTGGAATTTGACGCAAAAAACTGTCCGGCCGGTGGTTCCGCTTGCGCTCATTGCTCTTAGGATAGCGCTTAGCCGACGTGTTCGGGCGCCGGATCGGGATCGGCGGCGGCCGGGGTGGCCGAGCCTTTCTTTCCACTCAGATACTCGGAAAGACGCAGGGGTTTGGGAGCGCCTTTTTCCATGGCCCGTTGAACGGCTTTTTGGTAGCGGCGCAGGGTTTCGCGCTTGACGGGTTCACGGACCTGGCATGCCTCGATATCGAGGAGGATCTCTATCTCCCACGGCTGGAACGTATTACGGTTCATGTTGCCACGAATCAGCTCCTGCATCAGGCGATTAAAGCGGTTTAGCCGAGCTTCGCTGTCAATGGTCTCCACCGAGGTGTCCGCAAGCATATCTTATCCTCAGTACTTATCGGCAGTCTCCAGGGGAAACTTGAACAAATAGTTCTAAGGGGTCGACAATGGGAGCCGGGGAGCCATTGGTGCCCAAAACGGACCCGAACGAGCAGAAGTTCGATGAACCGCGCCTGGCGCTGAACCGCATCTACACCAAGACCGGGGATCAAGGACAAACCCACTTGGCCGGGGGCCAGCGCGTTCCCAAAGACGCACTCCGCATCGAGTGTTACGGAACCGTGGATGAGCTGAACGCTTTCGTCGGCATGGCCTGCGTCTCCGCCGGTGAATTCGGTGCCTGGGATCGCGGCGATTCTGCGCCGAGTGCAGCACGAGCTGTTTAATCTGGGTTCCATCCTGGCAACCCAGCCTGAAGACGTGCATCCCAAACAGGCTCGCATCACCGATGCTGAAATCCGCCAGTTGGAAACCGAGATCGACCGTATGAACGCCGATCTTGCCCCGCTGCGCTCCTTCGTGCTGCCCGGCGGCACGCGGTTGAATACGGAGTTGCATGTTTGCCGTACCGTTTGCCGGCGCGCCGAACGGCTGGCGGTTGGTCTGGCGCGGGAAGAACAGATCCCGCCGGAAATCATTCAGTATTTGAATCGCCTCAGCGACGCCTTTTTCGTTTGGAGCCGCTGGGTGAATCACTCGCTCGGGGTTCCGGAAATTCTTTGGGAGCCGAACAAATCCGCTTCCGGGAATGCCTAGCGATACCCGATCTCGTGATGCTGGTAGGCCTCCCGCATTCGCCGCAGCTCTCCGACATCGTTCCATAGCGCATCCCGTTCGCCGCCCCGCAAATGGTTGTCATCGAGCACGTGTTGAATGGCCCCAATGGCGCCGTCCAGATTGCCCTTGTCGAACCTGCCGTTGCGCCAATGGCGGGCGAAATCGCGCAGCTGGTGTTCGGCGCGCGTCAGCCGTTCGCGATCGCCATGCCGGAGATGCCACACCCCGTAGCCGCGGTTCAGGTCTTCGTGCACACGGTCGATCAGCGCGGAAACCGATTCAGGACGAAAACGGCCACCGGGCGGCCCAAACTGCGCTTGCGCCACGCTGGACAGCGCGATGAAGTTCATACACACGACTAAAATCCCCACAAGCTTTTGCATGCTTTGCGAAACCTCTTGCCTCACCATACCGCAACATGGCAACGATGCGAATACAGAGCACACGATTTCCTCCAGGCCGGGAATTGAGTTATTCTTTATAAATTAGATCGGGTCCATCAGCCTTCAGCGCCTCGTACGCGTGCCAAAAGTTAGAACATTTGAACGTCGGGTTACACACGACCTGATGATACGAGGAGGATTCTGATGACACACAGCTTTCGTCTTTTGCGAGCAGTCTTAACGGCTGCGGCCATTCTGGCACTCACGCTGGCCGTCCGGGTGCCATCCCGCGCGCAGCAGATTTATGGCACCATCACGGGAACCGTGCGGGACGCCTCTGGAGCGGTGGTCGAGGGTGTTACCGCCTCGGCCCGCAATACCGCGACGAACTTAACTATCGCCGCGCGTTCCGCATCCACCGGTTCTTATTCCATTTCTAACCTGCCGGCGGGAACCTACGAACTTACATTTACCAAAGAAGGTTTCGACGCCGAACGCCACACCGAAGTCTGGTGAATGGCGACCGCACCACGACGGTGGATGCCGATCTCAAGGTGGGAACTGTTGCCACGCAAAGTGGACGTCATCGGCACGCCGCTGATGAACCAGGTGGACACCACTACGGGCTACGTCGTGGAACAGGCGACGATCGAGCAGACACCTCTCGGCACCGGAAGCTTCACCCAACTCGCGATCATGAGCCCGGGCGTTCACGCCGATTTTCTGGCGGGCGCCGGCACCAACGCGGGACTCGGCAATCAGGCGATCTTCGCCAACGGACAGCGCGACACCAGCAACAGCTTTTCGGTAAATGGCATCAGCACCAACAACATGTTTAACGGAAACTCGGCCAGCAGCGTGGGCGAGAACCGCTTCATCTTGAATACCGGCGAGAGATTCGGCGCGGGCGGCGAAATTCAGACCAGCACTTCGGTGTATTCCGCTATCGGACAATCGCTGCCGACCCCGCCTCCCGAGGCGATTCAGGAAATGGCCGTCAACTCCGCCATGTACGACGCCACGCAGGGCGCCAATAGCGGCGCGCATATCAGCATCCTGACGAAATCGGGCGGCAACGACCTGCACGGCGAAGTCTACGAGAAATTTCAGAACAACGTCTTTAACGCCGCGCCGTTCTTCTACAACAGCGATCCCGCGATCACGCAGAAGGTGCCTTTCTTGAACCGCCATCAATACGGCGCAACTCTGGGCGGTCCAATCAAGAAGGACAAGCTGTTCTACTTTCTCTCCTATCAGGGGGTCCGGATCGCCGATGCGGCGGACGCCACCAGCGACATCACTGTTCCGCTGACTCTCACCGACGATCGCAGCGCGCAAGGCATCATCAACACGATTCAGGGCGCTTACGGGAAGACCATTTCCGCCAGCCAGATCAGTCCGGTGGCGGCTGCTATGCTGAACGCCAAAGGCCCCAACGGGCAATATTTCATTCCCTCACCGCAGATCACCGATCCCACGCTGGCCGCGTTCCTTGGCTACGATGCAAGTGCTGCAAGGGCCCAACGCGCATGCGCACGTGGATCAAGGGATCGCCAATGTCGATTATGTCCTGAGCGAAAAGGATCGCATTGGCTTCAAATATTACGTGCAAGACAATCCGACGTCGAGCCCCTTCGGATCGAGCGGATCGCTGCTGGGATTTCCGCAGCAACTCGCGGCCGGCAGCCAGGTGGGATCCATCAACAACACCGTGGTGCTCAGTCCCAACGTAACCTGGGAGCAGCGCGTCGGGATTCACGCGTTTGCGGGCTTTCGCTAGCAGCACGCCAGGCATACACGCCGAGCCAGTTTGGAATCAATCTGCTCGGCTCGAACATCTTTCCTCAAATAGAGATCAGCGACGCAGATCCCACGCATTGCGCAAAAGCTGCAGTTCGGCGGTGACGCCAGCTTCGGCAATGCGGGGATGTATCAAAACCAGTGGGAATACGGGACCACGTTGCATTGGGTGAAGGGACGTCACACGCTTTCCTTCGGCATGCTAGTGGGATCACACCCAACTCAACATCATCAATCACAACACCAACACCGACGTGATCGACTTCTCTACCTTTCAAAATTTCGTGGAAGGCAACGTGAAGCCGGGCGTGGCGAGCGATGCAATCATCGGTTCCGCCAATCGTTACTACCGCTCGGACACGGCGGGCGCGTTTGTCAACGACAACTACAAAGTGCGCAGCAACCTGACGGTTACGCTCGGCCTGCGCTGGGATTTCGATGGACCTCTGTCGGAGAAGTACGGCAGGTTGACGGCCTTCAACGGCAATCTGTACTCCTACAATGCGGCCACCGATACCATCGCAAATTCGGGCCTGGAAATCGCGGGTAACAATCCCACAGCCGCCACGCCTGGAGCGAGCGATACGCTGATGAAGAACCACCAATGGGGCTTTGCGCCCCGCATCGGCATCGCCTGGAATCCGATTCCGAAGCTGACCATTCGTACCGGATTCGGAATCTACTACGACCGCGGCGAATTCTTCAGCTATCTATCGCCCAGCGCCGGCGGCGGATTTAACGGGCCGTTCGGCGTCACACTGGAGCCGCCGTTCGTCCAGCCGATTGTCGCTCAATCGGGCGCGACGTTCTCAACGCCATTTGGCACAGCCGCGCCACCCCAACCATCCGGCACGCTAGCTTCCTTCCAAGCCTTGCTTCCCAATCTCTCGCAGACCACTAACAGCGACTATCCTGCTGGCAATGGATTCGGCCCGTTTCTGTTCGGCGGGTACGACATTAACAACAAGCTTCCCTACACCGAAAACTGGACCTTCGATCTTCAATACCAAGCCGCGAACGACTGGCTATTTACGGCCGGTTACGTGGGCAACCATGGCGTACACGAGATTCTGCCGATCGCTTTCAACCAGCCCGGCATAGCCACGCCGCAGAATCCGATTAACGGCGAGATCTATTCCTACGGCGGTGTAAGTCCGAACTACAACCTCGACCTGGAACCGATTTCGACCGGCGAATATGCAGGCAATGCTCCGATTCGCGTACCTTACATCGGTTACGACATGAACTCGGTATTATTCAAGGCGGAGGGAATTTCCAACTACAACGCGCTGCAGTTGAATGTGCGCAAACGTCTCTCGAACGGCCTGCAGTTAACGGCTTCCTATACCTGGTCGCACGCGCTGGACGAACAAAGCGGCCTGGGATTGTTCTTCACCGGCAACAATCCTTTGCAGCCCAAGCAAAGCTACGCGTCGTCCGATTTCGACCAGACCCACGTGTTCCTGATCAACTACAGCTACACCATCCCAAAGGTCACCTCGAACAAAGCCTTGGGCGCCGCTGTGAACAATTGGACCATCGGCGGACAAACGGTGGCCCAAAGCGGCCAGCCGTACAGCATCTACGATTTTTCCGGTTCGGTGGGGAGCTTGTATTTCGGTACGTCCAACTACATCGGCAATCCCATTGTGCCCTTGAAACCCGGCGTTACCGTCCAACAAGCCCAATTGCAAGGAACCACGGGCGTGAATGCGGGCAAGCCGGTGCTGGATGTCAACGCTTTTGCTCCGCAGTTCGTCGCGCCGGGAACCAACGGCGTGCCGCCTCGCGATGCCACCGGCTGCGACTATTTATGAATCGCTCTATGGCGACTCCGGCCGCAACATCTTCCGGGGTCCATTCCAAGTGCGCTTCGATATGTCGCTGGGGAAAGAATTTGCACTGAACGAGCGTTTCCGTTTGCGGTTCAATGTGGATGCGTTCAACATTTTCAATCACCCGGATTTTGATACGCCGAATAACAACGTGACGTTCTTCCCCAACTACAGCGGTCCGCCCCAAATTCCACCCGCGGGAAGTTTGGGCATTATTCAGCACACGCTGGGCAGCTCGCGATTTATGCAGTTCTCGCTGCACTTGAGGTTCTGAACGGCTTGCAGGCTGCGGATTGAAGTCCATCCTACGCGGTCGCAGCTATATTGTTGATCACCCGTGTAGGGTAGGCGCCCACGCCTGCTGTCCGCGAATGTGAAAGGACTTTTCAGCAACCTGCTAGGCTCTTTTGCCGGGCGGCGATCCCGCGATTACCTGCGCATGATTCAGCGCGGAGACCAGCGCGACGCCGCCCAGCACGTTCCCGATCAAGGTGGGAACCATATAGCCCACAGCGAACGACAGCCAGGTTTTCGCGCCCGTCATTACCAGAAAGAGCACTTCCACCGATCCGGCTACGATGTGCGTGAGGCCGGCCAAGCCGACAATGTAGGTCATCAGGATGATGATCGGAATCCGATTGGAATCCGTCGCCGCGAGCATCCAGACCACCATCGCGATCAGCCATCCGGCGAAAATGCCGCGCAGAATAGCATTGCCAAACGAAACGTCGGCCGCTTCCGTCGCGAGTTGTCCCAAGGCCAGATGAAACTTCTGATGTAGCACCGGCGTGTTGCCAATCACCCAGGCGAAAATATGCGCGCCTGTGATGTTCGCCGCAAGAACCACGCTCCACAAGCGCAGCACTTGCCAGAAGGTGGCAAGATTGCGGCGCGCCAGCAGCGGGATGATGGCGGTGAGCGTGTTTTCAGTGAACAGCTGTTGCCGTCCAACGATCACGATCAGAAATCCCAGTGGATAACCGAGGTTGGTAATCAGCGGACGCCAGGGGACCGCAGGGATGTAGGTGCGGAACAAAGCCTCGGCGACAAACGAAAAGCCCATCGATAATCCAGCGGCAAGGCCGGACCACGCCAGCGCCGATATGGGCCGGCGCAGCTCTTCGTCGCCATCTTTGCGAATGGCTTCGTGTACCACCAATGCGCTGACATTCGTTCGGTCTTCGGCCTCTTGCTCCTGCCGCTCGGTGAGCGCAGGCATGGCGGGAGCATCGGTGATGGTGTTGCCCTTCTCGTCGACAATCACAAGAAGTCTCGATTACTAGATCCGGCCACCTGGAAACCGTTTCCTCCTGCTACTCTAAGTGGACGTGAAACTGCTGATCTTTTCCGACATTCACGGCGATAAGGCCGCACTTGAGAAGTTAATGGCCATGGAAGCGGATTACTATTTCGCGGCCGGGGATCTGGCGAATTTTGGACGGGGATTGGACGCCATGGGGCCGATTCTGCAAAAGCGCGCGGAACGGATGTACGTGCTGCCGGGCAATCATGAATCGGAGGCCGATATCGCTCGCTTCTGCGACGAGTTTGGTTTTCACGATTTTCACGGACGCAAGATGGAAATTGCCGGGTACAATGTCGCGGGACTGGGCTATTCGAATCCGACGCCTTTCGACACACCGGGCGAGTACAGCGAGCAGGAATTGGCGGAACGGCTGAATCGATTTCGAGGGCTGGATCCGTTGGTTTTGATTTGCCACACGCCGCCGAAAAATACATCGCTCGACCGGGCGGCCGAAGGGAAACATTTCGGCAGCGACGCAATCCGCGAATTTATCGAACGCGAGCAGCCGCGCTATTTTTATTGCGGGCACATCCACGAAGCCGCCGGACAGCATGCCACGCTCGGGAGAACCGCAGGCTTGGAACGTCGGAAAGCGCGGCCAGTTGCTCGATTTGCCGCCCCTGTTAAAATGAATATTCCATGACCCTCGAAGAACACGAAAGAGAGTACGCTTCGCTCCGACAGCAGGCTGACGCTGTGCGGAGCTATCTTTGACTCGTCCAACAAGAAGCTGCAGTTAGCCAAGATCGAGCAGCAGATTTCCGATTCCGATTTCTGGAATCAAGCCCCGGAAAAAAGCCAGAAGACCATGCAGGAGCGCAAGCGCCTGGAGCAGGCCATTGCCGACGAAGCCGAAGTGGCGCGCCTGACATCGGATCTGGATACGCTGTTTGAGCTGGGACGCGAAGGCGAAAACGTCAATGCCGACCTGGACCGCGAGATCCAGCGCTTCTCCGAGCGTTTGGAAGTGCTCGAAACCGGGATGCTGCTCAACGGCCCGAACGACGCGAAGAGCGCCATCATGGCCATCCATCCGGGCGCGGGCGGCACCGAGAGCCAGGATTGGGCCGAGATGCTGATGCGGATGTATCTGCGCTGGGCCGAGCGGCACAACATGCAGGCGGTGATCACGGATCGGCTGGAAGGCGAAGGCGCGGGAATCAAATCGGCCACGCTCGAAATCGAAGGCGAAAACGCGTACGGGCTGTTGCAATCGGAGATCGGGGTGCATCGGCTGGTGCGGATTTCGCCGTTCGATGCCAACGCGCGCCGGCATACTTCGTTTGCGTCGGTGTTCGTTTATCCGCTGATCGACGACGAAATCAATATCGACATCAAGACAGAGGATCTGCGCGTGGATGTGTTTCGGGCTTCGGGCGCCGGGCGGCCAGCACGTGAACCGAACCGAATCGGCCGTCCGGATGACGCACATCCCCACCAACATTGTGGTGCAGTGCCAGAACGAGCGATCGCAGCATAAAAACCGCGCCAGCGCGATGAAGCAAATGCGCGCGCGGCTGTATGAATACGAGATGGCGAAGAAGCAGGCAGCGAACAAGAAGGTGGAGGACGCGAAGCTCGAAATCAATTTCGGCAGCCAGATTCGCAGCTATGTGCTCGCTCCGTACCGCATGGTGAAAGATCATCGCACCAAGCTTTCCATCGGCGACGTGGATCGCGTTTTAGATGGCGACCTGGATCGGATGATGCACGCGTTTCTGGTTTTCAAGCATACCGGGAAGATTGCCGGAGACGCGAAAGAGGATCTGCCTGAGTAATGAAGTTGCCCGTGCCGCGGAGTTGATACGCGCGGGCGAACTGGTGGCATTTCCCACCGAAACCGTCTACGGGCTCGGCGCCAATGCGCTGGACGTGGCAGCGATCGATAAAATCTATGCCGCGAAGGGCCGGCCGCCATCCAGCCCGCTGATCGTTCACGTGAGTTCCATCGAAATGGCGCGCGGGTTGGTCCGCGAGTGGCCCGAGCGCGCCGAGAAACTGGCTCGGAAATTTTGGCCGGGGCCGTTGACATTGGTGTTGCCAAAACAGCCGCACGTGCCGGACCGGTTGACGGCCGGATTAGATACGGTGGGCGTTCGAATGCCTGCGAATCCGATCGCACTGGCGCTCATTCGCGAGGCTGGAGTTCCGATCGCGGCTCCGAGCGCGAATCGGTTTACGGAACTTTCGCCCACCACCGCGCAGCACGTGCGCGATGGCTTGGGCGATCGCGTGGCAATGGTGCTGGATGGCGGCCGAACAACCGTGGGAATCGAATCCACCGTTTTGTCGCTGGCGGGTTCGTGCGCGGTAATGTTGAGACCGGGCATGATAACGCGGCAGGAGATCGAGGCTGTGATGGGACCGGTCCTGCTGGTCGGGTCCGCGCCAACAGAAGCCCATGCGTCGCCCGGGATCCATCCGCGGCACTATAGTCCGAAGACTCCGCTGATCTTGGTGGAGCCGGGCAAATACCGTCCACCGGCCGCGGAATCTGCCTGCAGAATGCCCGCCAATCCGCACGAATACGCGGCGGTGCTGTATGAACGCCTGCACGAAGCGGATGCCCAAGGTTGGGACTGGATCGCTATCGAACAACCGCCCGCCGGCGAAGAATGGTCGGCGATTCGCGATCGCCTGGAGAGAGCAGCAACCAGGTGACGAGGCGTTCACACGAGTGTGAACGCGGCACGCAAGAGTGCGTGCGCCACAAGGGTGCAGCTACTATTTATCGGTCGTAGCAGGCCGAAGGCTTCCAACCCGTAGCATCGGGCTGTTTGCGGAAGTGCGTGCTGGTGATCATGGTGCGGAACAGATACGTCGGATCGGAAACGATGGTCTTCACCACAATCCAGTTGGCTTCGGGCTCCCGGATCACGTCGTAAAATTCCTGCACCGTGGTCTTGTCGCTGTACGGTACTCCATTGCGGCGAAGATATCCGGGCGCAAGGTGGCTGGTGTTCACTTCGAGCGAACCGCCCTTGGTAGGATCGAAGGCCGCTCCGAAATATCCGACACCTCCAAACGATCCGTGCCATTCAGCCGCCGAATAACCTTGCAGAGTGGGCGGACCGCCGGGTGGCTGCGGACGGGCCGAAGTGCAAGAGACGTGTTTGCGTTCCGGCATCGGTTTCGATCTTCAGCGTGTTGTCGTCCTGCCAGGTGATGTGCAGGCGCGTGGGCATGCGCATCAAGCCGGCGGCGCCGTAAGCTTTGCATTGATTCCGGCAGCTTCGTCCTTGGCCGGATCCCATTCTTTGGCGATCTTCTGGCCCGCTGCGATTCAGCGGCACTCCGGCGAAATCGCCCTTGGGCGCCGCGATCATGCGGAAGCGCCAGTCTTCGGTGACGATGGACAACCCAGTAGCCGGTGAGATCGATGGCGCGACTTCTTTGGCCGGCTTGCGGCGGGCCGGGAGGCGGACCTCCAGGAAATTGCGCGACAGAGCGCGGGTGCAAAGGCCAGGATGGCTAGAATTTGGATTTTTCATTTCTCGCCTTCTTAGGCTCTTGTAGACGGCTTCCACAAATTTGTCCGTCGTCCAGAAGCCGGTGGTGGAACCATAGAGAGGATCGTAATCCTGCGTCGGACGGGCCGCCTTCACCTGTTCCAGCGTCATGCCCTTTTTGATCATGTCCTGAATCGCGATCGCGAATGATGATGGTCATTTCGCGGAAGTTCAGCACGTCGCCGAAATCGCACAGGCGGCCGTGGCCGGGGATCACCATCGTGCCGCCTTCCTGGCCGTAAACCGGGATGATCATGTCGACGATCTTCTGCAGCGCGTCGATGGTGCCCTGAATGCTGCCGCCCGCGGCGAGATCGATGATGGGGTAATTGGTGGTGGTGAAGATGTCGCCGGTGCTGATGACATCGACGCGGCGGAAGAACACGATACTATCGCCATCGGTATGGGCGGCGGGCTGATGCAGGATGTCGATGCCCTCGCCATTGAAGTACAGCTTCTTTCTGATCGCTCAGGAACGTGTCGGTGGGCCAGCCACCGAAGGGACGGCGGTTCCGCTGTCCGGTTGGGCGCGCTCATGCGATTCAGAATGTTGATGTGCGAAAGACTGCGCGCCTACGCCAGCGTCCTTGATATCGCCCGTGACGTTGGCGCCGACGATGGTGCTGCCGGCCAGGCGGATTTTCTCGTTACCGCCGGTATGATCGGCATGATAATGCGTGTTGATGATGTACCGGATCGGGCCGTTGGAAATGGTTCTGGATGGCGGCAAGAACCTTGTCGGCCATCGGAGCCAGCCCGGTATCCACCACCAGCACGCCATCTTTGCCGGTTTGCACGGTGATGTTACCGCCCGCGCCGACAATCATGTAGATGTTGCCTTGCACCGGCCAAACATGGACTTCGGAATCTTGAGCTTGCGCGGATGCCAAGCTGGCGGCTGCCAGAAGGAGCACCAGGAGAATTGGGCTTTTCATTTTGCGTCCGCCTTCGCCGCCGGAGTGTCCGCCGCGGATCTTATCTTGATATTCGGGATATATGGTTTCGGCGCCACCGCGCGCGGCTTCGGGCGGGATTCCGTGGGCGGCCGGGAACTCGGCCAGGAATTTATTGGTGCCGGGCAGGTGATGCGGAATCTTACCTTTGGGCCGGATGACTTCTTCCACGCTCTCACAAGGATAAGGCGCGATCTGGCCGCCGATTTCATAGACGTAGTCACGCGTCCGAATCATGGGCTCGGTGAGATAAGCGGGATCGCGGATCACGGTCATGAGCGTGAGGTTGTCGCCATGCCGGATGAAATGTTCGGTAAACGTGGCACGATCGCTGCGGGGCAGTCCATTGCGGCGAATCCAGCCTTCTTTCAGGTGCGTGGTGTAGACGGCCAGGACATCGCCCTCCCATTTGCCGGTGGAAAAGCCCATGGATGTATGCAGCGCATATTCGGGCGGATGCGGACGGCCATCCATCCAGATGGTGCGCTCGGTGTTCCAGGCGAAGTGATGGATATGGATGGCGATAAGCTGCTGTGTGTCCTTGTCGTATTCGTCCCACATGCGAATGCTGGCGAAACTGGGGGAGTAATCGGAGGGGTGAACGCGGCATTGATACTCGGGCAGCGTGATGAGCGAGGCATCCCAGGCATCGGCGCGATAGCGCGCGGCGGCATTGATGGGGACGCCCAGGTAATCGCCCAGTTCGGGGCCGGGCAGGCGTTCGGGCTCATCTTCGTGGAGAATTTGCAGATTGTTCCAGACGCCGGCGAGATTCACTTGGGCGAAAGCCGGTGCGTGGCCGAGCGTGAGGAGCACGGGGAACAGCCAGACAGGGCTGGCCATTCGAAGGAGTTTTTCCATTAGACCTTCCTATGGTTTGAGGCCCCGGCGATCAGGCCGGGACGGTATTAGAGCGTGACTCACCTGATTGTATACAGGTCGGGGCGGTTTGTCGATTGGGGCCACTGGGAGGGGCGTGAGGGCGAACTATAATCGAAAGAGCACATGGACTATCGGGAAATCATCACGATCGAGCCGGACAAGATGGGCGGGAAGCCTTGCGTCCGCGGACTCAGGATCACAGTGTATGATGTCGCTGGATTACCTGGCGTCGGGCATGACAGAAACTGAGATTCTAGCGGATTTTCCGGACCTAACCTCGGACGATATCCGCGCCTGCCTGGCCTTTGCGGCGGAACGTGAGCGCCGGCTCAGCTCTCTTTCGGCGTGAAGCTTCTTTTTGACGAGAACCTTTCGCCAGTGCTTGTCGTCGCACTCGCCGACGTATTTCATGAATCCGCGCACGTACGAGAAGTAGGGCTGCGGTCGGCGACTGACGGAAGATGTGGGACTATGCCGCAGAGATGGGCTACACCATCATTACTAAGGACGCCGATTTCCGCCAGCGGAGTTTTCTGTTTGGTCCGCCTCCAAAGGTAATCTGGATTGGCCTGGGAAACTGTTCAACCAAGCAAATCGCTGACCTTCTCCGTAGACGTGTTCGTGAGATCGAAGCCTTCGGGCTGGCCGAGGAACAAGCCTTCCTTCGTCTGGCGTGAGCCAAGGGAAGAAGACGATCAGCGCGTTATTTCCAGCCGCGCACTACCGCCTTTGGGATCGGTGAACTCGTAGACTTCCGGGACGGTGGAGACTTGCTGGATGGTGGATTGATGCCATGCCATCTTTGGATCGGCAGGGCCTTCCTGATACCAACCACTCAGGATATATTGCGCAACTTCGGTCGAACCCCAGGTATAGCAAGAACTTATCGGAAGCATGGCGTGGGCGGTTGGCTGTACGTCCGTGGTAGACCACACATCGCGCCAGCCTTCTTTTACCCGGTGCAGGCATTTGCCTTTCACATCCACTTCGCACTTCTCATCCTGATATCGGCTCACCACAAATTCGCGCGCCCAAGCGCCGGGTGAGTAGGTCACTTGGATCCGGACCAGGTCTTCTGGCGCTCCATAGCCGTCGCAAAGGAGGCGGCTGTGCAATTTGGCGCTCTTCGAAGGGTCCACCGGATCTTGCCTGGGATGGCCGAGGCCGAAGATGAGGAAGAATGCGAGAAAATAGCTGCTCACATCTTCATACTAAGCGATATGCGATCCACCAGCTCAGGACGGCGATGGGAATGGTTGCGCCGAGCGCCCACCACAGCGGAAGAAAGTAATCGGCCACCAGACCCAGGACTATAAAGATGAGCCAGAAGATCTTTCGCTCCATGTGCCAAGTCTAGCAACTGGTGGCTGGTGGCTGGTGGTTCGGAACAATGTGTGCGCTCTGGTGGTGAACATCGAGGCTTTTCGGGCTCCCACCCATCCCAACTTCGGCCGAGCGACTGATAGGATGAAACCGACGGTTGCTCGCTCTATGGGTGCAACCTCGATTCGACCTATGGACCCGACGAAGAAGAATATCGATGATCTCGTCGTCAGTAGAAGGCAAAGGAGCTCGAAGCTGAAAACCTTGGCCGCAAAATCGCTGCGTCATCGACACCGATAGCCGTAGCATTTGTCGATTTGGCGGAATCGACCCGCTTGAAACAGGACCGCAGAGCGGAAGAGTGGCTAGGGGACATCTTTGCTTTCCTTCAGCGGGTGTCTCAAACAGCGCTTCATGCGGGCGGTACAGTGGTCAAACGAATCGGGGATGAGGTCCTGGTAACGTTCTCCGACGTTAGTAGCTGCGAGCGGTTCATTAACTCATTGATCGACGACAAGGACCTCCAACATTACCAGTACAAGATTGGAGCTGATTTCGGCGACGCATATCATTTTCGCTTCCTGGAACACCTTGCCGATGATCCCTATGGTCCCGTGGTCGATCGATGCGCGCGTATCGCTAGGTACGCTGGTGCTGGCATTGTGCTTTGCAGCGGCGACTATCAGAAGTTGGCTGGGACTGCTGCCGGCTACGTCTCTATGGGCAACTTTTCTCTGCGCGGCATACCGGCAACAACGGAATTGTTTGCTCGGTCTTTGATCCAGGTGGACAGTGAAAAATACCTCAAACCTCTTCTCGCGGCAGTAAATGAGCCAGCCGCAACCTTGATGGGTACCGGTCTGTGGGCCGCAAGCTTACGGTGGAGTTTGTCCGGGGATTCGGCGACGGCAGAGCACGTCCCTTCGTGGCGAGGGAGCTGCTGAACATTCCTCGCGTTCCCTATTCGCTGAAGGAGCTTAAGCATGTGGCGGACGCTGACCGTGCTGGTCTACGAGCAGACCCGGTCCCCGGCGCTGGCCGCCTCGGTGATGGCCCTGGCCTTCTTGCCCTACCTGCTCGGCGGGGTGCTGCTCGGCGCGGCGGCCGACCGGCTGCCTGCCCGCCGGGTCCTGGTGGTGTGTGATCTGCTCAGCGCGGCGCTGGTGGCGGCCATCATGGCAGCCCCGGGATGCCGATCGCCGCGCTGCTCGGGCTGCTGTTCGCCAACGGCCTGCTGGCGCCGGTGTACGGGGGCGTACGGTCCGCGGTCCTGCCGGACGTGCTGCCGCCCGGCCCGGGGTATTCCTGGGCCGGTCCATGATGCGGATGGTGGCCCAGTCGGCGCAGATCGCCGGGTTTGGCGCGGGCGGGCTGCTGCTCACCGATGATCGGCATCGCGGCTATTGAGGGCGGCTGCGATCTCGAGAATGAAGCCGCGCGTGACCTTGCGCGGTTTCGGCGCTGCGGCGGCGACAGTCATGACTTTCTTTCCCGTTGATGTTGTGCGATTGGCGGCGCCAGCCCCACAAGGGAGGAGGGCGCGGGCAATGTCCTGGTTTTGCGCTTCCTTCGCGTCGTCGAGGAGAAATTACTAGGCTCAATTTCTTCCTTGGCCGCCGTCGAAATCGTCAAAGCATTCTACCAGAAAAGCAACGGCATTGAGCGTCGCCGCTTCCCAACCCGGACGATACGAGCCTCGCCTCGAAAAAGCAGCCCGGCCTAACATTCCTCCTGCCTAGGACGACTTCCAGAAAGTGTCCTTCATCTTGATTAGGCCGTCTTGGAACTCGAAGAGATCGCATCCCATCCATTAATGCTGCCGGTCTCATCCGTACCCGAGACCTTCCACTCGGCCACGCCGCGCTTCTCCGGCCGTCCAGTTTCGCAGCGGCTCCCAGCGCCAGTTCGGAAATTCGCCATAGCGCTTTTCGAGATATTGCCGGATCTGCTTCCTGCCCACGATCTGCCGCCCATGCACCCCGACGTCCCCGGCCACGGCCAGGGCCCGTCCCCCCGCCGTCTCGATCTCCGAAACCACGCGGTCGGCCGCCGCCCGGTCTGACCGGTAGTTGACTCCCACCGGCCACCCATCCTCCGCCAGGCCGCGGGCGATGGCTGCCCCGAGCCCCCGGGACGCCCCGGTGATCAGGGCACAGCCGGCGGCCCAGCTCTCATCCATGGACGAGCTCCACGCCGGACAGGGTGCGCTTCACCAACCCGGTCAGCACCCGGCCGGGGCCGACCTCCACGAACCGCTCGGCCCCCAGGCGATGGGCCTCCAAGATCGTTTCTCGCCAGCGCACCGGGCTGGTGATCGCCTCGGCCAGGCGGCGGCGGACGTCGTCGAAGGGCCGCGCGGTCACCGCCGACAGCACGGGCACGCGGGACTCCCGGACCTCGGCACGATCAAGCGCAGCCGCAAATTCGGGGACGGCCGGGGCCATCATCGCCGAATGGAACGCGCCGCTGACCGGCAGGTCCATCGTGCGCAGCCCGGCCTCCTGGGCCGCGGCCACGGCGGCGGGCAGAGCCTCGGTGGGTCCGGACAGGACCACCTGGGTCGGGCAGTTGTCGTTGGCCACCGCCAGACCATGGTCGGCCGCCAGCTCCGGGGCCCGCTCGGCGGCGTTCGCCCCCAGCAGGGCCACCATCCCGCCCGCCCCGGCCTGAGCCATCAACCGCCCGCGGAGCACCACGAGCTCCAGGGCATCGCGTTCGGACAGTGCCTGGGCCGCCGCGAGCGCCGTGAGCTCGCCGAGCGAATGCCCGGCCATCATGTCTCCCAGCGGCCGGCCGAGCTCGGTCCAGCCCGCCAGGCTGGCGCAGAAGATGGCCGGCTGGGCGAACTCGGTGCTCTCCTGGACCCGCTGGAACGGGTCGACACCCATCGCGGAGTCCAGCAGCGCCAGCAGGTCCGGCCGGACCCGCTGGACCGCGTCTCGCATATCGTCCGACTGGCTTCCCTGGCCCGGGAAGAGGATCGCCGTCCGGCTCATCTCGCTCATCTACTCGATCGTAGGCCCCGAGATACAGCGCGGGGTCGCGGTACCCCCCGGACGGCGGGGGCGGCGGCTCGCGCTCACCGGGCGATGTAGCCTTCAGCGCGCCGTGTCGCTCCCCGATCCCTCGGACAAGTCCACCGCGCTCGTCACCGGTGCCTCGGCCGGGATCGGGGCGGAGATCGCGCGTGAGCTGGCCCGCCGCGGACACGGGGTCGTGCTGGTGGCCCGGCGCAAGCAGAAGCTCCTGGACCTGGCGAAGGAGCTGACTTCCGAATTCGGCGTCCGGGCTGAGGCGATCTCGTGCGACCTGGGACGCCCGGCCCCCCGAGGCCGCCTGCCGGGCCAGGTCTCGGAGCTGGGGCTGGAGGTGGAGATCCTGGTCAACAACGCCGGCTTCGCCACCGGAGGCCCGTTCCACGCCTCGGACCCCAAGCGGGAGCTCGAGCAGGTACGGGTCCTGGTCGAGGCCGTCGTGGCGCTGACCTCGGCCTTCCTCCCCGGGATGGTGAGGCGCAAGCGGGGGGCGATCCTGAACGTCTCTTCGACCGCCGCGATGCAGCCGCTGCCCTACGCCGCCGGCTACTCGGCGGCCAAGGCGTACGTGCTGACCTTCTCCGAGGCGATCCACCAGGAGGTGGCCGGCGACGGCGTGACGGTGACCGCGCTCTGCCCCGGTCCGGTCGAGACCGAGTTCTGGCAGGGCGCCGACTGGCAGGTGGCGGGCGGGCGCTCGTTTGAGAAGGCGTTCCCGAAGCCGGCCCTGGTCTCCGTCAAGGGAGTGGCCAAGGCCGGGGTCGAGGGCCTGGAGGCGGGGCGCCGCGTGGTCGTCCCCGGACTTCCGATGCGGGCGGCGATGCTGGCCAGCCGGTACATCCCGCACGCGGTCAAGCTGCCGCTGCTTGAGAACGTGATGCGCCGGCGGTAGCCGCCGGCGTCCCGCGTCAAAGACCGGCCAGGTCCCGCGTGCGCTGGCTCGCGCCGGCGGCGGCGGCACCGCGCTCGGCCACGGCCTGCTCGTACTCGCGTTCGGCCTCGGGAACCTCGCGGGCCGCACCGCGCTCGACCACCTTGGAGGCGAACATCTGACGCAGTGGAAGCAGCTTGAGAAACCACCTGGGGTAGGCCACGCGCCGCCGGCGTTCGGCGATCGCGGCCACCACCTCCTCGACGGCGGGGGCCAGCGGGTAGGTCTTGGCGAAGGGGCCGGGGACCCGCTGGCGGCCTCGCTCACCCCCGGGAAGCTCACGCTCCGCGTCCCTGACCATGTCGGTGTCCAGGAACAGGAAGTAGGCCACGCCCACGCCGACCCCGCGCGGCGCGATCTCCATCCGCAGGCAGTCGCTGAGCGCCTCCACCCCGGCCTTGGCGGCACAGTACGCGCTCAGTCCCGGGGCCCGCAGGGCAGCCGCCGTGGAGGCGATGTTGAGCAGGTAGCCCCGGCTCTTCTCCAGGTGGGGAAGCGCCGCCCGGTCGGTGTACATGACCCCGAGCAGGTTGATCTCAATCACCCGCTCCCACAGCCGGACCTCCTGCAGCCGCAGGGGGCCGCCGGTGGCGATGCCCGCGTTGGCCACGACGACGTCGAGCCCGCCCAGGGCCCCCGCCGCGGCATCGACGGCCTGGAATATCTGGTCGCGGTTGGAGACATCGCACTCGGCCACGAACGTCCCCTCGCCGCAGCGCTCGGCCACCGCCGCCATCGCCTCGGGCTCCAATCCCACCAGCGCCAGCCTCGCTCCCTGCTGGGCCAGGCGCTCGGCCAGGGCAGCCCCGATGCCCCGGGCGGCCCCGGTGACCAGGACCCGCTTGCCGGCCAACGAGCTCATGCTGCGGCCTCGAGCTCGTAACGGTGGCGGATCTCATACAACGTGGTCCGCTCGGCCGCCGGCCGGCCGGCCCGGTGGGCGGCGCCGATCAGATCATCGGGGTCAAGCCGGACCCCGTGGTGGCTGCCGGCCATGCGAGAGATCGACTCCTCCATCAGCGTTCCTCCCAGGTCGTTGACTCCCCAGCGAAGTGATTCCGTGGCGGCGTCAAGCCCCATCTTCACCCAGCTGGCCTGAAGATTCTGAATCGTCCGGCCCAGGGCCAGGCGGAAGGCGGCGGTGTGCTTGAGGTTCTCCTGCGCCGAGATCTCCTCGATCCCGTGAGTTCGGCCCAGGAGCGTGTGGAACGGGATGAACGACAGCGGGACGAACTCGGTGAACCCGCCCGTCCGCTCCTGGAGCGCACGGACGACGCGCATGTGCTCGGCCAGCTCCCAGGGCTCCTCGATATGGCCGAACATCACGGTCACCGTTGAGCGCAGGCCCTCCGCGTGCGAGGCCTCAATGATCTCCACCCACCGAGCCACGGGCAGCTTGTTGGGCGAGATCCGCTCCCGCACGCCGTCGTGCAGGACCTCCGCCGCCGTCCCCGGCGTGGAGTCCAGCCCCGCCTCTCGTAGCCGGGCGAACACCGCTCGCGCCGACAGGCCGGTGACGTCGCACATGTGGGCCACCTCCATCGGCGAGTAGGCGTGCAGGTGGATATCCGTCCCGCCCTCCCGGGCGACCTCCTTGGCCAGCCTCAGCCACCCCTCGTAGTCCTCGAGCCCCCAGTCGGGGTGAATCCCCGACTGCATGCAGATCTCCGTGGCCCCGAACTCAATCGCCTCGCGGACCCGGCTGACGAACGCCTCCTCCGAGTGCTCGTAGGCGTCGGGTGATCGCCGCGACTGGCCGAATCCGCAGAACGCGCAGCCCACCACGCACACATTGGACACGTTGATGTTCCGGTTGACCACGAACGTGACCGTGTCCCCGGCCAGCTCCCGCCGGAGCTCGTCGGCGGCCAGCCGCATCTCCTCAATCACCTCGGGCCGCCGCTCGGAGAACAGGGCCGTCGCCTCGTCGGCGGTCAGCGACAGGCCCTCGCGGGCCCGGGCGACAGCCCGGGGAGCCGCATCGTCCGCCACCGCCATGGTCGTGCGCCGTCCGGAGCCCCGCCGGGGGATGAACGACCAGAACGTGCTCTTGATCACGTCCAGCACCGAAGGCGCCAGCCACTCCGGATCGATGTACTCCGGGTATACGCACAGGCGCTCGGTCAGGGCCAGACCACGCTCCCGGAGCCGGGTCCGAACCTGGGTCGGGGAGGGGAATGGGTGCTCAGGCGAGATGTGGTCGCCGTTCGCGCTCAGTCCGCCCAGGTCCGTGGCGCCCGCCGCCAACAGCTCGGGCCACCAGTCAGACAGGTTGGGCGGGATCTGCACCCCGACGCCCGGCATCAGGCGCCTGGTCTCGGCCACCAGCCGCTTCACGTCCTCCACGCTCACGGGGCAGGCCCACGCCGGGGCGTTCCGCTCCGGCCCATCCCAGACGCCGGTGCGCCAGTACTCGCCCGCGGCGTCACCCGCGATCTGGGCCGGCTCGCGGCCGTAGTAGCTCTGATGGGGCAGGAAGTTCTGGAGGATCACCTCCTGGATGTGGCCGTGGCGGTCGTGGAGCTCGGCCAGGGCGGCCAGCGAAGCCATCCGCTCGTCCTCGGACTCGCCGATGCCCACCAGGATCCCGCTGGTGAAGGGGATCCGGAGCTCGCCGGCGGCGGCGATCGTTTCCAGCCGGCGGGCCGGATGTTTGGTCGGCGAGCCCGCATGCACGGTGTCCATCAGCCGCTCGGACACGGACTCGAGCATCAGCCCCTGGGAGGCGGTGACCTCACGGAGCCTGGCCAGGTCGTGACGGCTGAGCACCCCCAGGTTGGTGTGGGGCAGGAGTCCCCGCTCCAGGGCCCGCTGGCACGTCCAGGCCACGTAGGACGTGAAGTCCTCAAAGCCGTATTCGGCCAGCCGGGCGGCCACATCGGGGTTGTGCTCGGGGCGCTCTCCGGTCAAGACCAGGAGCTCCTTGGCCCGGTGGCGGCCCGCCGCGCGATCCAGCAGCGCCTCGACCTCCGCCGGCGAGTACAGGTGCGGCTTGTGGGTGGCAAACGCGCAGTACTTGCAATAGCACCGGCAGGTCCGAGACAGCGACAGCGTGAAGTTCCGGCTGAACGTGACCCGGCGAGCCATCGGACTGGATCTTAGTGGCGTGACTTTCCGGGTCTCGTTCACTAACGACCGGATAGGAGTAGGCTGCGGCCGGAGGAGGGGCGGCTCGAGGGCGCGAGTCACTCCACTTCAGACATCGGGGAGCACGGCATGAGCCAGATGCATTGCGGGCCAGTTTGGTGGGCGCGAAGGCTGGCTGGTGGTGCAGCCGCGGCTTTCTGGGCATTGGCGGTGCTGGCCGGCGGGGCGCTGGCCAATAAGCCGATCGCGCTCGACGCTCCGGGGAACGGCTCGCCCCCGCAGATCGCCTTTGACCATTCCACCGGCACCGCCTATGTGGCCTGGTCGGCCCCCACGGGTCAGCACAATGCCAACGGGGTCTATCTGTGCGTCCTGCCCGCGCGCGCGACCAAGTGCAAGAACGGCGACCAGCTGCTCACCGACCCTCAATATGTGGGCGCCAACGAGCTGAGCCTGGGCGGGGTAGTCGTGCTCCCGGGCGGCGAGGCGGTGGTACTCGGCGCCACAAACGGGACGGGCACGGACGGGACCGTCTCCTGGGCCTCGGCACCGGGCGGAAGCGGTTTCTTCACCTCCTCCCACGGCCTCCGGAACTCAGGTCTGCTGATCAGCCCGGTCTCGCTGTTCTACGCCGCGGGCAATGCAGTCCCCCTGGGCCGCTCGGACATCGGGCTCCTGGACAACTACGGCAACTTCTTCAGCGACTCACCATTTGCCGGCCCAGAGTCAACCAAGGCCTCGACCAACCCGGGCGGCCACTACCCTCGAAAGGCGCTTGAGACCACTGGGTCGGAGGTCGCCTCCGAACCCGGGAGCGCAGCCGGCAGCGAGATCGTGGTGGGAGTCGGGGACAACTTCGGCGACGGCTCGTACAAGCCACCCGGCTGCGTCAACTACGCAGCGACCGGCTACGGCGTCTCCGTGGGCACCGTTGGGCCAGCCGGCACGCTCAACACAAAGGGCCTGCCGGCCTACCAGCGGCTCGATTGCTCGGCGGAGTCGCCGGTCGTCGCCCACGGCGGCCGGGATGGGATCGGGGTCCTGGAACAGGAGGGGAACGTATTCGACGGCAAGGGCTCGACGGACACGATCGACTACCGGCCATTCAAAACCACCGCCACTGGGGGTCACTTCGGCTCGCGCGTCAAGCTTCAGAACGCCACCAGCATCACGCTCGACGGAGCGAGTGGGCTTGATGTCACTGACGACTCGGCGACCGGCGTGTACGGGAGCTGGGTAACCGAGAAGGGTCTGACCCTCGACTTCAGTCCTGACGGCGGCAAGAAGTGGGGCGGGTCGGTCCCACTCCCCGCGCTGGCCGGCGACCAGACCCAGGCCGACCCGGTGATCGCCGGAGTCGGCAAGGGCGAGGTGCTGGTGGCTTACGACAACAATCTCCATGGCGGAGATCAGGTCTTCCTGGAGGGCACTGACGCGCTCCCCCGCTGCACCGCCAAGTCGAAGGCCCCCAGCAGCCGGAGCACCGCGACAGTGACGGTCAAGTGCACGGCTGCCCTGCCCCTGAACGTGACGATCCGCAAGGGGACAACCAAGCTGGCCAAGGGGATGTTCACGATCACCACACCGAATCAGAGCCAGAAGCTGAAGGTCAAGCTGACCTCGGCGGGCAAGCGGAAGCTGAAATCTCACCACCATCTGGCGACCACACTCGTCCTGGCGTCGAACGTGTTCACGACCACGAGCAAGCTGAAGATCACCGCCCCATAGCGATGAACTGAACCAGGACCGACGCGCCGTATCCTCACGGCCCGGTGCGTCGGTTCGCCATCCTATTCCTCGCTGCCGGGCTCCTGGCCGGGTGCGGAGCGGGCTCCGGGCTCAAGCAGGCCAGTCTGGTCCTGGACTTCACCCCCAACGCGGTTCACGCAGGGATCTACTCCGCGCTGGCCCGCCACTACGACATCGACGATGGCCTCCGCCTCCACGTGATTGCCCCGTCGGCCTCGACCGACTCGGTCAAGCTGCTCGAGGCCGGGCGGGTCGACTTCGCGATCCTGGACATCCACGACCTGGCCATCGCCCGCGAGCGTGGAGTGCCGCTGGTCGGGATCATGGCGATCGTCGAGCGGCCTTTGGCCGCCGTGATAACCGAGCCCCGGATCCGCGACCCCCGGCAGCTCCAGGGTCAGCTGGCCGGGGTGACCGGCCTCCCGAGCGACTCCGGCGTGCTTGACTCGGTGGTGTCCGGGGCCGGCGGAAACCCGGCTCGGGTCAAGCGGATCACGATCGGCTTCAACGCCGTCCCGGCCCTGCTCGCCGGGCGGGTGGCCGGCGCGACGGCGTTCTGGAATGACGAGGGGGTCGCACTCCAGCGCGCCCGCCCTGGGTTCCACATCTTCCGCGTCGACTCCTACGGTGCGCCCTCCTACCCCGAGCTCGTGTTGTGCGCGACGCGACCGTTGCTGCGGCGTGATCCGGCGCTGGCCGCCGGGGTGGTCAGGGCGCTGGTGCGCGGATATCAGTTCACGCTGGCTCACCCCAAGGCCAGCGCCGCCGAACTCGAGTCGCAGGTTCCGGGTCTGAGCCCGGCGCTGGTGCGGGCCGACCTGGCCGTTCTGCGGCCTGCGTTCGCCGGCCCCGACGGCCGACCGGGTGAGCTCGACCCCGGGGTCCTCAGTCGCTGGGCCCGCTGGGAGGCCCGCTTCGGGATCGTCAAGCGGCCTCCAGATGTGGGTCAGGCCTTCGACCCGGGCGTCGTGGGCTCAGGACCTGCCTGACAGTCGTTCCACGAGCGCGACACCTTCCCGAGCCATCCGAGAGCGCGGTACGACGAGGTCGAAGCCCGCCTGGACGGCCTGCTCGCGGACCTCGCCCTCCACGTGGGAGTAGAAGGCGACCGTGCGCACGCCGTCGGGCACGGCCCCCCGGACGGCCCCGATCCGCTCCTGCACATCTGCGGTCAGGTCGACGACCAGCACCTCCGCGGTGGCGAGTTCGCGCCGCACGGCTCCGGGATCTCCCACGAGCACCGGCTCGTGCCCGGCGGCCCGGAGTCCCTCCACCACGGCCGAGCCGAACAGCAGGTCGGGGACGTAGGCCACCACTCGCACGGCGCCGACCGGGCCGCTACTGCGCACGCCGGCGCGCGAACTCCTGGCGCACCGACTCGGTCCGGCCCCACATCTGCGTGACCTCAACCCGACCGGTCCGGACGCTGCGCACCGCCAGCTCTCCGGCGATTCCAGCCTCGTCCAGAAGCCGCAGCGCAGCGTGGACGGCCGGCCGGGCGGCCGCGTGGCCGAAGCGGTGGGCCACGATCACGCGCCAGTGCCAGTCGTGCTTGGAGTAGGGCTGGGCGTTGCAGATGACCAGCAGCGTCGCGGCGTCGACGTACCGGCGCTCGTCGAAAATGCGCAGGTCGAACTCCAGGTCGGTCCAGTCGTCGGGCAGCGAATCGACGACATCCTCAAACGTCTGGGCCAGGGGCACGCCGCCAGCGTACCGCTCGGGTCGCGCGGTCAGCCCAGACGGGCGACGAACGTGTAGATGACCATCACCCCGACGACGATCACGAACGCCCTCAGCGCCCACAGCGCGACGGCCACGCGCCGGCCCAGGACCCGGCGCTCCACCGGGCGGGCGCGGGCCTGGACCAGCTGGTCGGACTCCAGGAACTCGATCAGCTGCTCGTCCTCGTCGTCGGTGGGCCTCATAGGACATGCACCGTCTGAAGGAACGAGTCGATCCCGTATGCCGCGCCGCACACCGAGATGAAGGCCACGATCGCGATGGCAATCCAGTTGTTCAGCGCGGAGTTGGCCCACCGCCCCATCAGCTGACGGTCGTTGGCCAGCATGATCATGAACACGAGCGCGACCGGGAGCAGGACGGTGGCCAGGACGTTGGCGTTGAGCGCGATCGACAGCAGCGGGACGCCGGGAATCAGGATGATCGCCGCGGCGATCAGCGCCGCGCCCAGGTTGGCCGCGTAGAACACCGCCGCGGCCCGGGCCGAGTTGTTGAGGCTGTGGGCGACTCCCAGACACTCACCCACCGCGTACCCGGTGCTGGCCGAGATCGTGAGCACGGCCACAGCTCCGGCCTCGACCAGGCCGAGGGCGAAGAGCGTGGCCGGGAGGTGCCCGGATACGTGGGACAGTGCCCCGGGGATCCCCGCCCCAGCCAGGCCCTGGATGCTGCCGCCGCCATGGCCGAACAGCGCCGCCCCGGCGATCAGCGCGCCGCAGCCGAACACAGCCGCCAGCACGGCTCCAGCGATCGTGTCCCACCGACCGTGGCGGACATCGCTCGGCGTGAGCCCCTTGTCGGCCGACGCGCTCTGCTGAAAGAAGATCATCCACGGGGTCACGGTGGCCCCGATCGTGGAGGCGATCAGGAGCAGCACGGTGTTGAAGCTTCCGCCGGGCAGCGGCGAGAACGTGGCGAACGCGTGTCCCACCGACCCCCACTTGGGCCCGACCGCGAAGGCGGCGGCCAGGAACAGGCCGTTGAACAGAGCCATCCCCAGGACGATCCGCTCCCAGCGCCAGTACCGCCCGCCGCTGAGCGTGAACACCATCAGCAGAACACCCAGCAGAGCGGCCACGAAGGCGTTGAGGTGGAAATAGGCCAGTCCCACCCGGATGGCCACGAACTCGGCGATCAGCGTGACCAGGTTGGTGAAGACCAGGTCACCCGCGTTGATCCATCCCCACACCCGGCCGAAGCGCTCCAGAACCAGCTGCCCGTACCCCCGGTGGGTGACGGCCCCGACACGCATGCACATCTCCTGGCACACGAACGACATGGCGAACGTGAGCACGATGAACGGCAGGAAGAAGCCCAGCCCGTAGGTCGCGCCGCTGGTGGCGTAGGAGATCATGCTCGGGCCGTCGTTCTCGGCCAGCATGGCCAGCATCCCCGGGCCTACCAGCAGCCACAGCAGGTGCCACCGGCGCCCTCGGCGCCGGGCGTTGTAGACCAGGAACCGGTCGTGCGACCTGATCGTGTCCTCAGGGGTGAGCGCCGGGACCCCGGGCCCTGTCCCCGCGGCGGCTCCCTCCAGGACCGGCTCAGCGGTACTCGCCGGTGGCGGGTTCAATGCCCGACCCCCTCGACGCGCATCGCCCGAGCCAGCCCGCCGCCGAGAACATGGACGTCGTCGGCGAAGCGGACGAACAGCGGGCCGTCGAAGGGCTGCTTGTCGATCACCTCCAGCTCGTCTCCGGGCGCGATCCCGCGCTCGGCCAGGAAGCGGAGCATCTCCGGATCGGAGTCGGATACCCGGGTGAACCTCGCCCGGTCCCCGGGCTCGAGCTCCTGCAGGCTCTTGCTCTCCCCCTCCTCGATGCGCAGGTCGCGGGTCGGGATCGGATCGCCGTGCGGATCGTGAGTCGGGTCCCCCAGCGCGGCCGAGATCAGCTCCTCGAGCTCCTCGGAGAGCACGTGTTCCAGCACCTCCGCCTCCTGGTGAACGCGGTCCCACGGCACACCCAGGCTCTGGACGAGGTAGAGCTCGAGCAACCGGTGGTGACGCATGACCTCAAGGGCCACCCGGCGGCCGTCGTCGGTCAGCGAGACCCCGTGGTACGGGCGATGCTCCACCAGACCCAGTTCGCCCAGCCGCTTGAGCATCCCGGAGGCCGAACCGGGAGTGACGCCCAGACGCTCAGCCAGCGAGTTCGTACTCACGGCACCCTCGCGCTGCTCAAGGGCATAGATCGCCTTGGCGTAGTCCTCGACAGCCGAGGACCACGTGGATTGTGTCGAACTCACGAAGAATTATGGTAGGCCAAACTTTGATTTTTGTCCAGCTCCGCGAGGCGCTCCGGCGGCGCTATGTTTGAGCCGTGAGCTCCGTCGCACCCGTCAGGACCGACTACGAGACGGTCACCGAGGGCTGTGGCCAGTTCGACCGCTCCGAGCGCGGCAAGCTGGCCCTCAGCGGGCCCGAGGCTGCCGCCTTCCTCCAGGGCCAGGTGACCAACGACGTCGAGGCGCTGGGCCCGGGTTCGGGCTGTTACGCGGCGTTCCTGACCCCGAAGGGCAAGATGCTGGGCGACGTCAGGATCCTGGCCACGGACGACGAGCTGCTGCTGGACACCGAGCGTACGGCGCTCCAGCCCCTGTTCAACCTGGTTCGCCGCGCGCTGGTCGGCTTCAAGGCCGACCTCCACAAGCGCACGCTCGAGCGGGCCCTGGTCTCACTCGTGGGCCCCCGGTCCGCGTCCCTGGCCGGACTACCCCAGCTCCAGGTCGCACCCGAGCACGCGCACGTGCCGACGATGCTGGGCGACGTGAACGCGCTCGCGATCCGGACCGATGCCGGGGTTGACCTGCTCTGCCCCGTCGATGCGCTCGGCGAGCTCCAGAGCGTCCTGCGCGACCTCGGGGCCCGTGACGTGGCCGAGGAGGCCGTCGAGTGCCTGCGCGTGGAGGGTGGCCGTCCGCGCTACGGAATCGACCTGGACGACACCGTGATTCCGGAGGAGGCGGGGCTCAACGAGCGCGCCGTGTCGTTCAGCAAGGGCTGTTACGTGGGGCAGGAGACGGTGGCTCGGCTCCATTGGCGAGGCAAGCCCAACCGTCACCTCCGCGGGATCCGCCTCTCCGCCCCGGCCGCGATGGGCGACGTCCTGTCGCTCGGCGAGCGGCCCGTCGGACGGCTGGGCAGCGTGGCCGCCTCACCCCGATTCGGGCCCATCGGCCTGGCTCTGATCCGCCGCGAGGCTGGGCCCGGATCGGAGGTCACAGTGGGCGAGGCTTCGGCCCCGGCCACCGTCGTCGAGCTGCCATTCGGCGGCCCGTCCACCGGGTAGCGGGCTGCTCCCCACACCCGGGCTGTCCTCCCCGCTCCTGCGGCGCGATACCTCATTGGCCGAATTTCAGCCTACGGTCGGCTGATCGCTAGCCAAAATCCAATCACCGCAACTCCGACCGGTGGTTTAGGGTTCCGTGTGAGGAGAGTCACTGACTTGAGCAGGCGCACGATCACGATGCTGGCCCTGACCGCCGTCGCGCTGGCAGCCTGCGGCGGGAGTGGTGGTCACTTCGCCAACCTGCCCAGACCGCCGAGCCCGGTGAACGTGAGCGTCTATATCAATGACCAGCGGGTGTCTGTATCTCCGTCTGCCGTTGGCGCCGGGCCCGTCGTGTTCATCGTGACCAATCAGGCCAGCCGGGCGGAGTCAATGCAGATCCTCCAGGGCGGGGCCCCGGCCGCCGCACCCGTGACGAGCACGGGTCCGATCAGCCCGCAGGCCACGGCCCAGATCAAGGTCAGCCTGGCGAAGGGGCGCTACACGGTGGGGATCGGACCCATGGGCCAGACCGAGGCCGCGCGGGCCACGCACGCCGGAATCCAGGCGGCGGTGCTCAAGATCGGCCGTCAGCGGCCGAGCGCAAGCAACCAGTTGATGTCGCCGTAGGCGTCCCGCCGGCCCGCCGTCACCCTATCGTCCAGCTCCAGGCGCGATTCTCTAGGATCCTCCCCACCCCCGGATAAGGATCGAGGAGGCCCCTTGGCGGTTGATGTGACGCAGGTTTCAAACGTGGATGTCGAGCCCGGCGAGCTGCCCGAGACGATGGCGGCATGGGTCATCCGCCAGGACCGGGAGGGCGAGCCGATGGACGCCTTCCAGCTGGAGGAGATCGAGGTCCCCGAGCCCGGCGCCTTTGAGGTGATCGTCCGGGTCATGGCCGCCGGGGTCAACTACAACAACGTCTGGGCGGCCCAGGGCAAGCCGGTTTCAGTATTCCCCTACGGCGACCACCCGCAATGGGGCCACCACATCGGCGGCTCCGACGCCTCGGGGATCGTCTGGAAGGTCGGCGAGGGCGTGACCCGCTGGAAGCCAGGAGACGAGGTCGTCATCCACTGCAACATGGCCTCCTACGAGGACCCCGAGGTCCACGGCCTTGACCCCCTCGCCGCGCCCTCGCAGCTGATCTGGGGATACGAAACCACCTGGGGTTCGTTCGCCCAGTTCACCAAGGTCCAGGCCCAGCAGCTGCTCGCCCGCCCGCAGAACCTGACCTGGGAGGAGGCGGCCTCGTACGGCCTGGTCTACTTCACCGCCTACCGGATGCTGATCGACCGCTGCCAGCTCCAGGCCGGCCACCGCGTCCTGATCTGGGGGGCGGCCGGAGGCCTCGGCGTGTTCGCGATCCAGCTCTGCCGGGCGGCCGGGGCGGAGTGCGTCGGCGTCGTGTCCTCGGACGACAAGGGCAAGCTGTGCCTGGAGCTCGGCGCCACCGGCTACATCAATCGCACGGAGTACGCGGGCATGATGCGCCGCGGCGGCGAGAGTCCTGAGGAGGAGAAGGCTCGGTTCGGCGAGTCGCGCCGCTTTGCCAAGGCGGTCAAGGAGATTCTGGGCGAGCCCCCAGACATTGTTTTCGAGCACGTCGGCAAGGCCACGTTCCCCACCTCGGTGTTCTGCGTGAGGCCGTTCGGCAAGGTCGTGATCTGCGCCGGCACGACCGGCTACGACCTGGACTTCGACGTGCGTCATCTGTGGATGCGCCAGAAGCAGATCATCGGCTCGCATTTCGCCAACGCCTACGAGTGCACGAGGGCCAACCAGCTGATCGAGCAGAACAGGATCCGGCCCGTCCTGTGGCGTACGCTCGGCTTCGAGGGTGTTCCGGAGGCCCACCAGCTGATGCTGGAGAACAAGCACCTCGGCAAGATCTCAATCCTGGTCGGCGCGACCGAGCCGGGACTGGGCAAGACGGCCGAGGGTCCCGGCGCGATCTACGCCGAGGTGGGTGCCTAGTGGTTCGGTGCGACCGTACTCACGGGGTGAGCCACTGATGGCCGGTCTGGTCCAGGTGCCGTGGTACGCCACCGTCCTTCGCCAGGACGCGTTGGCGGTGGAGATCTGCGAGGCCGCCCGCGTGGCGCTCCGTTACGGGGCGACGCAGTACTCCGTCCAGCGCTCGCGCGATGACCGCTACAGGGTCGTCCAGATGGTGTGGTTTGAGGACATGAACGACTGGTATCGCTACTGGGAGGGCCCGGAGATGACCGAGTTCCGCCGTCGTAACTCAGGCCGGTACCAGATCCCCGTGACGTACGTATGGTACGACGAGCTGGCGTCCGGGGCGCTCGGCCCCGAGGTACTGTTGCCTGAGGCCCCTCCGCCGGAGCCCGAACCCCAACCCGAGGTCACAGGACAGCTCTCATGACGACGATCGCCGCAACTCCCCCCGCCCCGCCACAGTCTCCGGAGTCAGCGCCCATGACTCTGGCGCACAAGATCTTGAACCTCATCTTCGTCCCCCTGCCACTGGTGGGGCTGATCGTGGCCGTCGTGCTCCTCTGGCACCGGGGGATCGGTCCGCTCGAGCTCGGGCTGATGCTCGGGCTGTACACGCTGACCTGCCTCGGCGTGACCCTGGGCTACCACCGCATGTTCACCCACCGCTCGTTTGAGGGGTCTCGCGTCTTCCGGGCCGCGGTGGCCATCCTGGGGTCGCTGGCCGTGGAGGGGTCAGTCATAACCTGGGTGGCCGACCACCGCAAGCACCACGCCTACTCCGACCGGGAGGGCGATCCCCATTCGCCCCAGCTGGCCGGACCCGGGTTCTGGGGCGGCGTCAAGGGGCTCTGGCACGCCCACATGGGCTGGCTGTTTGAGACCGTGGGCACGGCGGACCGCCAGCGCTTCGCTCCGGACCTGATGCGCGACCGCGCTCTGCGGGTGATCGACAAGCTGTTCGGCCTATGGGTGGCGATCAGCTTCGCGATTCCGTTTGCCATCGGGTGGATCGTGGGCGGAGGCCTGGGAGCGGCCCTGACCGCACTGCTCTGGGGTGGCTTCGTCCGGGTGCTCCTGCTTCACCACGTGACCTGGTCGATCAACTCGATCTGTCACTTCTTCGGGCGCAAGCGCTTTGAGACCGACGACGAAGCCCGCAACGTGGCCTGGCTATCCGTGCTCTCGATGGGCGAGGCCTGGCACCACAACCACCACGCCTTTCCCACCTCGGCCTTCCACGGCCTGCGCTGGTGGGAGCGGTTGACCGACCCCACCGGGCTGGTCATCTCAGTCCTGGAGAAGCTGGGCCTGGTCTGGGACGTCGTCCGGATCAGCCCCGAGCGCCAGGCGGCCAGGATGTTGCCGAGCGCGCCGGCCACCGGCCGGTCCGGCGCCGCCGGTCCGGCCACCGCGGCGTAGACCAGCGCCCTAGCCAGTCTCCAGCGGCGCCATCGTCAGGCCGGCGGCGTCCAGGCGGTCCCAGTATTGCTGGGCGTCCTCCCGCGGGCCGCTCCACACGATCGCCTGTCCGGCGTTGTGGATCCGGTCCGCCAGCCGGTAGCCGTCGGCCAGCGATACTCCCGGGATGACTGCGGCCAGCGTCTCGGCCACGTGGTCGAACGTGTTGTGGTTGTCATTGAGGACGATCACCCGCCAGAGCGACCCAAGTCCGCTCCCCGGTCCGCCGACCCGGGGCAGCTCCACGACTTCCGCCATCGGCCCTGAGGATACTCGCGCTCAGTACGTGGGCCCGCTCAGTCTGCGGGCCGCGGGGCCGACTCCCACTCGGCCCGCTTGGACCAGTACCGCGTCAGCCCCGCATACAGCTGCTCGGGGGGCGCGGCCTGCTCGTAGGCCGGACCGCTGTCCGGTTGCGCGCCGGCCGCAATCTCTCGGCGCACGCCGGCGATGAAGTCCTCCCGGCTCTGCTCACGAGCTCGAAGCGCCCAGTGCGTCCAGCCGCTCCCCCAGCTCGCGGAGCTGAGCGTCGACGTCCTGGGCCGCGCCGAAGTGGGTGAAGGCCAGCCGCTCGGGCCGCCAGCCCCGTACGAGCGTCAAGCGAGCGGTGCCAGGCCTCCAGGTCGATGTCCGGGGGCGGCGTTGGCGGGATCGTCAGCGACTCGGGCATGATCCTGACTCCCCCCACGTCGCCCACGAAGGCCGTGCCCCGGTGCAGGTAGCTCACGTGGTGGGAGGCGTGCCCGGGCGTGTAGGCCACCTCGAACGGCCCTGGCGTGCCCTGGACCTCAATCCGCTCGCCGCCCGACAGGACGCGCAGGTTCCCCTCCGGCACCGGCAGGAACTCGCCCCACAGCCTGTCCATATCCGCGCCGTACAGCCGCCGGGCGCTCTCCAATAGCCGCCCCGGGTCCGCCATGTGCCGGGCGCCGCGCTCGTGCACATACACCTCCAGGTCGGGCCAGCGAGCGACCAGCGATCCGCTGGCTCCGGCGTGGTCCAGGTGGATGTGGGTCAGCAGGAGCGCTCGGGGCCGCCAGCCGTCCAGCGCCTCCAGCAGCGTGTCCAGGCACGAGCTCGGACCGGGATCGACCAGGGCCTGGCCCACCTGCCAGCAGCCGATCACGCGCTCGCGCCCCACGTGGCGCAGATCGATGATCCGCGGGACCGGCGGAGTGTCGCCGGTCGCGCTCACACAGGGTCGTCTTCGGGCGGCTCCACCGGCTCGAGGACGGCGGTGGCGTCGGTCTCGCCGACACCCCCGGGCTCGCCCTCGGCTACGGGCTCGCCGAGGACCTCGTCGTCGCCGTCAAATGGCTTCTCGACCTCCACGGTGTGTTCCTCGGCGGCGGGGAAGCGCTCCACGGCGGCCTCGGCCAGCGCCAGCAGCTGAGAGGCCAGGCTGTGGGCGTCCTCGACGATCCGGTGTCGTTCGGCCCAGATGCGGTCGGTCTCGGCGTCGAGCTCGGTGAGGTGCCCCCGGGCATCGGACAGCAACCCGTCGGCATCCTGCCGCGCGGTCGTGACGAGCTGGTCGGCCTCGCGCCGGGCCGACTCGAGCCGGTCCTCGGCCTCGATTCGGGACTGGGCGGTGATCTGCTCGGCCGTCTCGTGGGCCCGCTGGAGAATCCCCGACACATCCTCCCCCACCCGCTCGAGCGCCCGGCGGACGGCCGCCTGGGGGGATCGGCCGGCGTTCAGCTCGGCCACGAGCTGGCTGACCCGCTTCACGTAGGCGTCGACGGCTATCCGGTCATAGCCGCGAAGCGCCACCGGAAAGTCGACGTTGGCCACCTCCGGGACCGGGTCGTCCGGCAATGAGGCCAGGGGCGCGGTGAGCTCCTGGATCAGGGCGTGTTCCGTGGATGCAGAGTTTTGGTCGGGCATCGGTCCACCATACAAATGACGCGCGCGGGGCGAGCCGCGCTCTCCTGACCACCTGACCCGACCCGCGGGGTAGCCTATTTCCCATGTCAGAGTCCTCCGGCCGGACCTCCTCGAGCGCCCACTCGGCCCGTCTGCCCGAGCGGGATCGCCCATGGATGATGCGCACCTACGCCGGCCATTCCGACGCCCGGCGGTCAAACGAGCTCTACCGGCGCAACCTGGAGAAGGGCCAGACCGGCCTGTCCGTGGCCTTCGATCTGCCCACTCAGACGGGCTATGACCCCGACCACGAGCTGGCTCGCGGCGAGGTGGGGAAGGTCGGCGTGTCGATCGCTCACAGAGGCGACATGCACACGCTGCTGGACGGGATCCCGCTGGACCAGATGAACACCTCGATGACGATCAACGCCACCGCCGCGTGGCTGCTGGCCCTGTACATCGTCGCCGCCGAGGAGCAGGGCGTCGAGCAGGAGAAGCTTCAGGGCACGACTCAGAACGACATTCTCAAGGAGTACCTGAGCCGGGGCACGTACGCCTTCCCGCCCGGACCGAGCATGCGGCTGATCGCGGACACGATCACCTACACCGTCCAGCACATCCCGAAGTGGAACCCGATCAACATCTGCTCCTACCACCTCCAGGAGGCCGGGGCCACGCCGGTGCAGGAGATCGCCTACGCGCTGAGCAACGGAATCGCCGTGCTCGACGCCGTCCGCGAGCGTCTGGAGGCGGGCGGCCAGGCGGACGTCGGGGACCTGATGGGGCAGCGTGTTCGGCCGGATCTCCTTCTTTGTCAACGCCGGCGTCCGGTTCGTCGAGGAGCACGCCAAGCTCCGAGCGATGGCCGTGCTGTGGGACGAGTTGGGCCGCGAGCGCTACGGGGTGGCCGACGAGAAGCAGCGACGTTTCCGCTACGGAGTGCAGGTCAACTCACTCGGGCTGACCGAGGCTCAGCCGGAGAACAATGTCTATCGGATTGCCCTGGAGGCGCTGGCCGTGACGCTCGGCCGGAGCGCCCGGGCCCGGGCGATTCAGCTCCCGGCCTGGAACGAGGCTCTCGGGCTGCCCCGGCCCTGGGATCAGCAATGGTCGCTGCGCCTCCAGCAGATCCTGGCCTACGAGACCGACCTGCTCGAGTACCCGGACATCTTCGAGGGGTCAAAGGTGATGGATGGTCTGGTGGCCGACCTCGTCGACGAGGCCCGCGAGGAGATGCGCCGGGTGGCCGAGCCTGGGCGGCGCGGTGGAGGCCGTGGACTACATGAAGGCCTCGCTGGTGGAGTCCCACCGCGAGCGCTGGCGCCGGATCGAGTCCGGCGAGCTGACGGTCGTGGGCATGAACAGGTTCACCTCCACCGAGCCCTCGCCGCTGACGGCCGATGCCGAGGGGGGAATCCTGCGGGTCGATCCCGAGGTCGAGGCCGACCGGCGCGCGGCCCTGGACCGGTGGCGCGCCGAGCGTGATCAGGAGGCGGTCGACCACGCCCTCCAGGAGCTGGCCCGCGTGGCCCGCCAGGACCACGAGAACATCATGCCGGCGACGATCGCCGCCGCCCGGGCCGGCGTGACCACGGGGGAATGGGCCCAGACGCTGCGCGAGGTGTTCGGCGAGTATCGAGCGCCCACCGGCGTGGGCGAGGCGCCGGCGCTGCCCAGCGAGGAGGTGGCCGAGCTGCGCGACGAGGTGGAGCGGGTCAGCGAGGTCCTGGGCCGGCGGCTCAAGTTCCTGGTCGGGAAGCCGGGACTGGACGGCCACTCCAACGGCGCCGAGCAGATCGCGGTCCGGGCCCGCGACGCAGGCATGGACGTGGTCTATGAGGGCATCCGCCTGACCCCGTCCCAGATCGCCAACTCGGCCGCTCAGGAGGGTGTGCACGTGGTCGGCCTGTCGATCCTGTCCGGCTCACACCGGGAGCTGATCCCATCCGTCCTGGAGGCGATGCGGGAGGCCGGCGTGGAGGATGTCCCGGTGGTCGTCGGCGGCATCATTCCGGAGGCCGACGCCGTGGCGCTCCGGGAGGCCGGCGTGGCCGCGGTTTACACGCCCAAGGACTGGGACCTCAACCGCATGATGCGGGACATCGTGGCGCTGGTGGCCGAGCGCCATCGTGCCGGCGCGGCGGCTTGACCCGGCAGACTCCGGACGGCCGTCAGCTGGCTGACCGCCTGCGGGAGCGCGACCTGTCAGTCGCTCCCGCCGTCCTGAACCTGCTGGAAAACCGGACGGGCCAGTCCCGTTCCCAGGCCGACGACCTCCTGGCCGCCGTCTCCCCGGCGGCGCTGGGTGGTGAGACGCCCGGGCACATCGTGGGCTTGACAGGCCCACCGGGTGTGGGCAAGTCGACCCTCCTGTCGCGCCTGATCTCGGCCTGGCGGGCCGGCGGCCGGTCGGTGGCCGTGCTGGCCGTCGATCCAACCTCCAAACGCTCCGGGGGAGCGCTGCTGGCCGACCGAGCCCGGATGGACATCGACGCCGGCGACCGGGCGGTGTTCATCCGGTCCACAGCCGCCGGCGGGCGACTGGGCGGGCTGGCCCCGGGCACCCGGGCGGCCGCCGCCGCGCTGTCGGCGGCCTTTGACGTGGTCGTGGTCGAAACCGTCGGCGTGGGCCAGTCGGAGACCGAGGTCGCCGACGTGGCCGACACCGTCGTGGTGGTGATCCAGCCGGCCTCGGGCGACGTGCTCCAGTTCCTCAAGGCCGGGATCATGGAGGTGCCGGACGTGCTCGTGGTGACCAAGGCCGACCTCGGTCAGGTGGCCAGCCGGTCGGTGGCCGACCTCCGGGCGGCCCTGCGGACTCTGGACGCCGAGGGGGCCGAGGTCCTCGCCGTATCAGCCGTCCCTCCCCCGTCCGGGATCGACGAGCTGGTTGGCTCACTGGACCGCCACCGCCAGGGACTCGACCTGCCGGCGCGGCGCACCAGGGCCCGAAGAATGCACGCGCTGGCCGATTTCGCGTCCGAGCACGGCGAGCGCGGCCTGCGGGAGCTCGGAGGCCGCCGCGAGGCCGAGCGCTGGCTGGCCGAGCAGGATGCGGGGCTGGACGTGCCGGCGCTGATGCGGGCCCTGGAGAAGCAGGCTGCGCGGGGGCAGCGCTGACGAGGGCCTTGTTGCGCGGGCGGCGTGGACGCGGCGCTGACGAGAGCGCTCGTGGCGCGGGCGCGGCGCCCAGTCCGGCGCCTCCCGAAGGGACCCTTGCTGACTTTTGCTCAATAATTCAGTAAAAATCAGCACACGTTTTTCCGGTGCGAGAGACAAGGCTGGGCCCTAGTGCGGCGTAGACGAAGTCCGCCTAGCATCATCGGCCCGTCCCGTCCCCCCAGCCCGGTGAATGGCAATTCAGCTTCGAAGAGCGAAGCGCAAACGCCAAACGTTCCCGTTCCGCCGCCGCTCCTAACCCCCCACCAGCGCCTCGAACCCCGGGTCGCCCCGCAACCCCGCGAGGTCCTCGTCTCCCCGAGCCCACTCGGCCGCCGCCGGCCGCAGCTCGATCGCCCGGCGCAGAGCGCCCAGCGCAGCGGCCGCATTGCCCGCGACAGCCTCCAGGCAGGCCAGGTTGTAGTGAAGCGCCGCCGACTCCGGCCAGGCCGACAGCCCCTCCTCCAGGATCTCCCGGGCCCGCTCGGGATCGCTGCGCATCAGCGGCGCGGCCTGGAAGGCCCACTCCCAGGCTGACGGCTCGAAGGTCGCGGGGCCGCCGAAGCTGAGCACCGTGGTGCCCGGCTCTTCGGACACGGCGTAGCGGTGGGAGGCCGGGTCGGGGACGAACACATATGTCCCGGTGGGCGCGTCATACGACTGGTCGTCGATCTCAAACCGGGCCCGGCCGGCGGCCACGAAGTAGAGCTCCTGGTGGGCCAGCTTCGGGTCCTCGGTGTGCGGCTCGACCACGTCCTGGCCCGCCTCGCCGGCCGTGTAGGCGTTGCACCCGAACGCACGAATGCCCAGCGTCAGCCGGACCGGACGCCAGACGAGCGTGCCCGGCCCCGGGACCGCCTCAATTTCTTCCAGCTGGACGACCCGCGGCGGCTCTGGCATCGCTCGATTATCGCCCCTGGACCGCGGACAGCGGCGAGGCCAGCGCGGTGATCCGCCAGCCCCGCCGGGTCCTGCCGAACTCGATCGCCACCAGCTCGGCCCGTTGGCCGCGGGCCGACGTCAGCGTGATCGCCCAGGCACGTGATCCCCTGATGATCACCTTGCCGACGCTCACCACCGGGTTCTGCACGCCGCTCAGCGCCAGCTTCAGGGCCTGGGCACACGGGATGCCGTTGGACACCAGGTGCGCGACCAGCGACGGAGCCAGGATCTGGTCGCAGATCGTGTCGTAGGCCCGGTGTGCCGTGGCCTGGGCCAACTGCGCCACCTCGGCCCGGACCTGGTCGGATGCGCTGGCCCCACATCCCGCCAGCGCCACAACCACACCACCCAGCGCCATCAGCGACGCCAGCCACCGCAGCATCGAGGGTAGCCTTGTGTTAATGGAACCTCTCCTGGATGGGCATGGACGGCAGATCGGAGACCTTCGCGTATCGGTGACCGACAGGTGCAACTTCCGCTGCCAGTACTGCATGCCGGCGGAGGGCCTGCCCTGGTTGGACCGCGGCGAGATCCTGACCTTTGAAGAGATCGCCCGCCTGGTCGGGGTGCTGGCCGGGATGGGTGTGGCCGACGTTCGCCTGACCGGGGGCGAGCCGCTCGTGCGCCGGGGCTTCCCACGCCTGGTCCAGATGCTCAAGGGCATCGACGAGCTGAACGAGGTCTCGCTGACGACCAACGGCTTCCTCCTGGAGCGCGACGCCGAGGCGCTCGTGCGGGCGGGCGTGGACAGGTTCAACGTGTCGGTGGACTCGCTCCAGCGAGACCGCTTCTACGAGCTCACGCGCCGGGACGCCCTCCCCCAGGTGCTCCGGGGTCTGGAGCGGCTGGCCACCTTCCCTGAGGCGCATCCGATCAAGATAAATGCGGTGGCCATCCGCGGTTTCACCGAGGAGGAGGTGCTGCCGTTCGCCCGGCTGGCCCGCGGGTCCGGCTACCAGGTCCGCTTCATCGAGTACATGCCCCTGGACGCCGATCATGCCTGGACGGCGGACCAGGTGCTCGCCGGCGACGAGACCAGAGCGGCGATCCACGCCGTGTACCCGCTCGAGCCCGAGCCCCGCGAGCCCAGCGCAACGGCCCGCGTGTACCGCTTCGCCGACGGACTCGGGCGGATCGGCTTCATCAACCCCGTCTCCGAGCCCTTCTGCGCGGACTGCAACCGGATCCGCCTGACGGCCGACGGCCGCCTGCGCACCTGCCTGTTCTCCCTGAACGAGACGGATCTCCGCGGCCCCATGCGTGAGGGCGCCTCCGACCCGGAGCTGGAGGCGATCATCCGGGACGCCGTGTGGCGCAAGGAGCTCAAGCACCACGTGGGCGAGCCGGGCTTCATCCAGCCCGACCGGACGATGTCGGCGATCGGCGGCTGACGCCCCGCGACGGGCACCGGCCCCCCGCCCGACTTAATAATTTCTCCGTAAGAGACGCCAGTCTGGGCCCGGTCGTCCAGCATCATGGAGGGCCACCGTGCTCCTCCTGATGTTCTTTGCCCTGATCGCCGGCGCCGGGACGGCGATCACCCCATGCGTGCTCCCGGTCGTCCCGGCGCTGCTCTCGGCCAGCGCCACCGGAGGGCGCCGCCGGCCGCTGGGGATCGTGCTCGGCCTGGCCCTGACGTTCACCGTGGCGATCGTGGCGCTGGCTCAGCTGGTCAAGGGCGTCGGGCTGGCCAGCAGCGCCGCCCGTGATGTCGCGATCGTCGTGCTGATCGCCTTCGGGCTGGTGATGCTGATCCCCGGGCTGGCCGCCCGGGTCCAGGCCCCACTCTCCCGGCTGGCTCGATTCGGACCCCACCAGCGCGGCTCGGGCTTCTGGTCCGGTTTGGCCGTGGGCGGGGCGCTCGGCTTCGTATGCGCGCCGTGTGCCGGCCCGATCCTGGCCGCGGTAACGGCCGTGAGCGCCTCCAGCGGCGCGTCACTGCGCGTGGTGGTGGTGGCTGTCTGCTACTCGCTTGGCCTGGCCACGGTCATGCTGCTGTACGGGATCGGTGGCCGGGCCGTGCTCGGTCGGATCAAGCGGGTGGCCAAGGGTCATCTGGTCGAGCAGGTGCTGGGCGTCGTGCTGCTCGTCACGGGTGTCGCGATGGCCTTCAACCTCGACGTGCGCTTCGAGGAGGACCTCGCCGGCAGCTCGCTGCCTGCGTTCCTGGTCGATCCGACCCGGGCGCTGGAGAACTCGGGCGCCGTTCAGAACCGGCTGGCCTCCCTGCGACCGCCCTCGCGCTTCGCCACCCGGCAGCGCGAGGCCTCGGCCAGGCCGGTCAGCCCCGGCGGCGCGAACAACGCCGCTGCCGGCGTGGCGATTGCCGGGGTACCGACACCGAAGCTGCCCGACCTCGGGCCCGCGCCGGACTTCACCGACAACCAGCGGTGGTTCAACACCCCCGGCGGCCGGCCCCTCAGTCTGGCCGGGCTGAAGGGGCACGTCGTGCTGGTCGATTTCTGGACGTACACGTGCATCAACTGCATCCGCACGCTCCCCTTCCTGAAGGGCCTCTACGCCACCTATCACCGGTACGGCTTCGACGTGGTGGGCGTGGAGACGCCCGAGTTCACCTTTGAGCAGAACGCCTCCAACGTCCGGCAGGCGATCAGCTCCGACGGCCTGCGCTACCCCGTCGTCCAGGACAACAATTACGGGACCTGGAACGCCTACGGCAACCAGTACTGGCCGGCGGAGTATCTGATCGACGCCCACGGCCAGGTGCGCCACGTCCAGTTCGGCGAGGGCGACTACGGCCAGTCGGAGGTCGCGGTCCGCGAGCTCCTCTACCAGGCGGGGGTTCGCAACCTGCCGCCGCCCTCGCGGGCCCACGCGATCATGCCCACCCAGGTGGCCACAGCTGAGACGTATCTGAACGACCAGCGCTCCCAGGGTTTCGTCCAGCCCCTGCAATCGGGCGTCCGCCCGTACAGGGGCGTGAGCAATCCTCAGCCCAACGAGTTCGCGCTGAAGGGCACCTGGTGGGTCACCTCACAGTCCGCCACGCCCGTGACGCCGGGCGACAACATCACGTTCCGCTTCCTGGCCGCGCACGCGTATCTGGTCATGACCTCCCAGGGCAACAGGCCGCGTCAGGTCCGTGTCCTGATGGACGGCCGCCCGATCGCTCCCGACGCGGCCGGTGCCGACGTCCACCACGGGCTCGTCACCGTTCGGGGCCAGCGGCTGTACTCGCTGGTCTCGCTGCCCAGCGACCAGTCGCACGTCCTTCAGCTGGACGTGCCGCCCGGGGTCAGTGCCTACGACTTCACGTTCGGCTGAGCCGCCAGCAGAGCCCCGGCTCGGAGCAGGTCCTCGGGGGTGTTGACGTTGAACAGGAATGTCTCGTCGGACACCTCGTGCGGGCGAGCGCCGATGGCACTGACCGCGTCGCGGACGGAGATGCCCTCGACCTGGAGGGCGTCCGAGAGTGGCTGCAGCGCCTCGGGCTCGAAGCGGGCCAGCAGCGGCTGGAGGCGGCCATCGTAAGAGGCCGCAACGACCATCGCTCCGCCTGGCTCGGCCGCGGCCAACTGCCTGATCAGGTCCGCCGGGACCAACGGAAGATCACCGGCGCAGACCAGCACCGAGCGCCCCTCAGCCAGCCCCAGGGCGTGGACGACCCCGGTCAGTGGGTGCCGCGGCTCGGGAGGCTCCATCCAGACCTCTACCCCGGGCAGCGCCGGGAGCTCGCTGTCGGCCTTGGCCACGACCACCGCGGCGCCCAGAGCCTCCTGGACGGCCCGGAGCGGATAGGCGATCAGCGGCTGGCCGTTGAGCCTCACGGTGGCCTTGGAGCCGCCCAACCTCCGCCCCAGACCTCCGGCCAGGACCACCCCCACCGGTTCGGGGGCCCGAAAGCTCACTCGGGCATCCTAGAATCAAACGGCATGGAGGGCTCGACGTCGGTCAAGAGCTGGCTGCGCTGCTACCGCTGCTGGTCCCAGAACCTGGAGGTCCAGGTGCACTACGAGGGGATTCACCGCATCGACCCCGAGAGCGGTGAGCGCGCGGACGTGGTGGACGAGATGCAGGAGGCGGTCGTCCAGTGCCTGGAGTGCATGCACGACCAGCCGCATCTGGGTTTCCACAACGGCCGGGTGGAGCCGATCGAGGACCGCTGGGAGCGGATGATCGCCGGGACCCCCTGGGTGGCGTCCTGCACGGTGACCGTGGACGCCGACGACGTCGAGACCTGCTCAGGGCCGGAGGCCGGCGACGCCCTGTCCTACGCCGCCTTCGGCGACCACGGGACCCGGGAGTTCTTCACGCACGTGCGCTTCCACAAGCACGACGACGATCGGATCGTGGTCCATCTGCTGGTCGAGCTCTACGCCCGCTCGGCCGAGGAGGCCACCCAGGTCCTGGTCGACGCCGCTCGCGGGTCGCTGACGATCACCTCGCTGGCCGAGGAGTCGCGGCCTCCCGCGGCCACCGACGACGGTCAGCACTAGAGCGCCCGGACCGGCGCTCCCACCCCTCCAGCACGATCAGGGCCAGCGCGACCGGCACGGTGGCCGGGAGCTCGTTGACCACCAGGAACAGGAGGTCAAACAGCCCGGCCAGCACCAGCGTGAGTACCGCGGCCGGCCACTGGGGTCGCCGGCTGGTGGCCAGCACCGCCCCGAGGACGGCGGCGATGAACAAGTCGCCGAAGCCCATGTTGACCGAGCCGAAGATCTCGCTCTGGAGGCGCGGGAGGTGGGCCCCCAGGAACGGGGCCGGTTGGGCCCTGACCAGCAGGTTGTTTGGCGTCTGCAGGAGGTCCGAGGCCACGAGCCAGACGTCGGCGGCGGCCATGCCCAGGATCCCCAGCTTGAGCCACCCGGGCGGGGCCACGGCGGCCAGCAATACGCCCAGCGTCACACACGCCAGGGCGGACAGAATCGCCGCCGCGGCCTCGGGTCCCAGGCTACGGCTCGACGCGGTGGCGATCGCGAACACGACCGCCGTGACGACGATCGCTCCCAGCACCCGCGGCACCGTCACCCGGCCCTCGGGCCGGGCCGCCCAGGCCAGGGCGATGGCGGCCAGCGGAGGGACCGTGACCAGGGCCAGGTAGGTCAAGCCCGTGGCCGTGTCGGACAGGAACCGGATCGCGAACACCACTCCCACGATCGAGGCGATCGGGATCAGGGCCCAGGCGGGCCCCCGGAGGCGGGCCGTCCACCGCCACCGGGGCGGAGTGCGTGGTGCGGCCACCAGACTCGCCTGGAGCAGCAGCAGGCCGGCGTCAGATGGAATGAAACCCAGGGCCACCTGCTCAAAGCGTAGGCGGCCCGGATTAGCGGTCGCTCAGCTGGCGGCGTTCAGCCGCCGCTCGAGCTCCTGCAACTGGGCTCGGAGCTCGTCTGGCAGGTGGTCGCCGAAGCGGGCGTAGTGCTCGTGCACCTGGGGCAGCTGAGCGCGCCAGGCCTCCGGATCGACCTCCAGCAGCCCGGCCATCGTCTCCGGGCTGACATCGACGTTCGAGATGTCGATGCCGCCTTCGCCGACCGGCGGGACCAGGCCCACCGGCGTGTCGAGCGCCTCGCCAGTCCCCTGGCAGCGCCGGAACACCCAGGCCAGGACGCGCGAGTTCTCGCCGAAACCCGGCCACATGAACCTGCCGTCCTCGTCCTTGCGGAACCAGTTGACGTAGAAGATCCGGGGGAGCTGGGCTCCCTCGCGCCGCCCGATGTCCAGCCAGTGCGCGAAGTAGTCACCCATGTGGTAGCCGCAGAACGGCAGCATGGCGAAGGGGTCGAAGCGAAGCTCGCCCACGTTGCCGGCCGCGGCGGCCGTCTTCTCCGAGGCCATCGTCGAGCCCATGAACACGCCGTGTTCCCAATCGCGGGCCTCCGCGATGAGCGGGACGACCGTGGCCCGGCGTCCCCCCAGCAGGATCGCGTCGATCGGCACCCCGGCGGGGTCATCCCACTCCGGCGCCACCGATGGGCACTGGTCGATCTTGACCGTGAAGCGAGCGTTCGGATGGGCCGGCGGCGAGTCGGATTCGGGGGTCCAGTCGTTGCCGCGCCAGTCGATCATGTGGCCGGGAGCCTCGCTGGTCATCCCCTCCCACCAGATGTCGCCTCCGTCCGTCAGCGCGCAGTTGGTGAAGATCGCGTCGTGCGAAAGCATCTTCAGGGCGTTGGGATTGGTCCGCTCGCTGGTTCCCGGAGCCACGCCGAAGAAGCCCGCCTCGGGATTGGCCGCGTACAGGCGGCCGTCCTGGCCGAACTTCATCCAGGCGATGTCATCGCCGATCGTCTCGACCCCCCAGCCCGGCAGGGTGGGGATCATCATGGCGAGGTTGGTCTTGCCGCAGGCGCTGGGGAACGCGCCGGCGATGTACTTGGACTCGCCCTCGGGGGAGGTGAGCTTGAGGATCAGCATGTGCTCGGCCAGCCAGCCCTCCTCCCGGGCCATCGCCGAGGCGATCCGCAGGGCGAAGCACTTCTTGCCCAGCAGCGCGTTGCCGCCGTAGCCTGAGCCGAAGGACCAGATCTCCCGCTTCTCCGGGAAGTGCACGATGTATTTGTTGTCGGCGTTGCACGGCCAGGGCACGTCCTCGTCCCCGTCCTCCAGGGGTGCGCCGACGGAGTGCAGGCAGGGCACGAAGTCCCCGTCCTCTCCGAGCACGTCGAGCGCCGGCTGGCCCATGCGGGTCATGAGCCGCATCGATGCGGCCACATAGGGCGAATCGGTGAGCTGAACGCCGATGTAGGAGATCGGAGAGCCCAGCGGACCCATGGAGAAGGGGACGACGTACATCGTGCGCCCCCGCATCGAGCCCCGGAACAGGTCCTTGAGGACCTGGCGCATCTCCTCGGGGTCGCGCCAGTTGTTGGTCGGCCCGGCGTCCTGCTCGCGCTCTGAGCAGATGAACGTTCGGTCCTCCACCCGGGCCACGTCAGCCGGGTCCGAGCGGGCCAGATATGACCCCGGCCGCTTGGCCTCGGAGAGCTCTATCACCGTCCCGGCCTCCAGCAGCGCGCCGATCAGACGCTCGTACTCCTCGTCTGAGCCGTCACACCAGTAGACGTCCTCGGGCTCGGTCAGGGCGCCCACCGCCTCCACCCACGCTCTGAGTCCGGCGTGGTGCGTCTCGGCTTGATCCTGGGGTGCGGTATGGGCCATGTGGTCTGCTACTCCTGGGTCATTCGGCGGCTCGTGGCCTCAATCGGCGAAGCTGGCCATGAGCAGCCGGAAACGGTCTGGGGGGCTCTCAGAGCCTACCCGGGCGCGCCCCGGGATGGGCGCCGGGCGTCGGCGTTCGACCATTTTTAGGCCGAATTCCACCGGCTGGCGGCTATTCGGCGCCCTCGATGCTGCCAGGCTCCTTGCGCGGGACCAGCACGACTCGCTTGAATTCGGCCACGAGCACGCCGTCCTGGTTGTAGGCGCGCGTGTGCACCTTGACCGTGCCGCGGTCGGGCTTGGAGCGCGAGGGCCGGACCTCCAGCACCTCCGACTCCACGAACAGCGTGTCGCCATGGAACAGTGGGGCGGGGTGGCTGAGCTCCTCGGTGGCCAGGTTGGCGATCGCCTTGCCGCTCACGTCGGACACGCTCATGCCCAGCGCCAGCGAGTACACCAATGGGCCCACGACGACGTTGCGGCCCTGCTGAGACTGGTGCGCGTACACATCGTTGATGTGCAACGGGTGGTGGTTCATCGTGAGCAGGCAGAAGAGATGGTCGTCGGACTCGGTCACCGTCTTGGCCGGCCAGTGCTTGTACACGGCGCCGACCTCGAACTCCTCGAGGTAGCGGCCGTAGGGGTGGGCGCCGGACGCCTCCCTGGAGGCCTGGTCGGTCTCTACGTTGTGGGTCGCTGTCATCACTTCTCCTGATCGCTTTGTCATTGGAGGATGCCATTCCGCGGCGCTGATAGCGTGCCGGGGCGTGTCCGGCGACCCACAACCGCGGATCCCGCCGCTGCCCCCGGAGGAGCGGGACGAGCAGGCTCGCGACCTGCTCGGCGGAGTCAGGGTGACCGACGCTCCGGCGGCCAACATCTTCACCACGCTTGTCCGCCACCCCGGATTGTTCCGCCGCTGGCTGCCCTTCGGGGGCAAGCTGCTGTCCGGCAAGCTTCCGGCCCGGGACCGAGAGCTCCTGATCCTGCGCACGGCGGTGCTGTGCGCAGCCGAGTACGAGTGGGGCCAGCACCGTCTGATCGGCCTGTCGTCGGGGATCTCGGAGAGGGAGCTCGAGCTCGTCCGGGAAGGACCCGGGGCGGACGGCTGGGATCCCTTCGACGCCGCGCTCCTGACCGCCGCCGACGAGCTTCACTCCGACGCCCGCATCTCCGATGCCACCTGGGAGACGCTGGCCGCCCGCTACGACGAGCGCCAGCTGATCGAGGTGCCGATGGTCGTCGGCCACTACCACATGGTCGCGTTTACGCTCAACTCGCTCGGGGTGCAGCTCGAGTCGGGCGTGGCCGGCTTTCCGTCGTGAGCGACCCGGCGCTGGCCGGCCGGCGGATCCTGGTCGTGGGGGCTGGGACGCAGTCGGGAGGCGATCCCGACGCTCCCGTCGGCAACGGCCGGGCGATCTCCGTGCTGGCCGCCCGCGAGGGCGCGACGGTCATCTGCGCCGACCGCGACGCGGCTTCGGCCCACGAGACGGCGACCCTGATCGAGCGGGAGCACGGCCAGGCCACCGTCGTGGTCGCCGATGTGACCGACGAGGATTCGTGTCGCGCGATGGTGAGTGGCCTGGCCGACGACGGTCTGGACGGACTCGTCCTGAACGTCGGCGTCGGCCGGGGCCGAGGCCTGGCCAACACGACCGCGGCCGACTGGGACCTGGTCTTCGCCGCCAACCTCCGGGGGCACTTCCTGGTCGTGCGGGATGCCCTGGACATCATCGACGAGGGTGGCTCGATCGTGTTCATGAGCTCCATCGCTGGGCTCCAGCCCGGCAGCCGAATTCCGGCCTACGACGCCTCCAAGGCCGGACTGATCGGGCTGTGCCGGCACACGGCGCTGGAGGGAGCCCGCCGCGGGGTCAGGGCCAACGTGATCGCCCCCGGGCTGATCGACACCCCGATCGGGCGGCTCGCCTCGGCCGGCCGGCCCTCACGGGAGCGCACGCCGATCCCGCTGGGCCGCCAGGGCACGGCTTGGGAGGTCGCCGAGGCCGTCGTCTTCCTGCTCTCGCCGCAGGCCTCCTACATCACGGGCCAGACGCTGGCCGTCGACGGCGGCCTCTCCCTGATCTGAGCGGGAGGTCGGCGCATGCGCCGACCCAGCCGGGCCACATGTGGCCCGGCTTCGGTGGGCCACATGTGGCCCACCGCGGGGGCGTGCATGCACGCCCCCGACTACTGTTCAGAGCATGAGAAACCCCCGCGACTTCGGAAAGCCCCTGGCCATCGGCGCCCCCGCGCCGCTGATGGAGATCCCGTTCAAACCCTCCCGGATGATCCACTTCCTGGACTTCTCCAACGAGAAGATGGTGGCCAAGGTGCCTGAGATCGCGCCCACCGTGGACATCCTGCTGGGCAACCTGGAGGACGCGATTCCCGTGGATCGCAAGGAGGCGGCCCGCGAAGGGCTCGTCCGAGTGGGCAAGGAGATGGAGCTCGGCGAGACCCAGCTCTGGACGCGGGTCAACAGCCTGGAGTCGCCCTGGGTGCTGGACGACATCACGACCGTGGTGTCAGAGATCGGCGACCGGCTCGACGTGATGATGATCCCCAAGGTGGAGGGCCCGTGGGACATCCACTACGTGGACCGCCTGCTGGCTCAGCTGGAGGCCAAGGCCAGCCTGGAGCACCCGATTCTGATCCACGCGATCCTGGAGACCGGGCTCGGGGTGGTCAACGTGGAGGAGATCGCCACGGCCAGCCCGCGGATGCAGGGCATGAGCTTCGGACCGGCCGACCTGGCGGCGTCGCGGCGGATGAAGACCACCCGGGTGGGCGGCGGCCATCCCGGCTACCGCGTGATTGAGGACCCCGACCCCGACCACCCCGAGGCCCCGCGGGCCACGGCCCAGCAGGACCCGTGGCACTACTCGATCGCCCGCATGATCGATGCCTGCACGTCCGCCGGGATCCTCCCCTTCTACGGCCCCTACGGCGACACTGGTAGAACGCACACGCCGCGTCCGGCCGGTTGGCCTGCAGCTCGGCGTCGCCCAGCCAGGAGTACGACGTGCTAAGGGTTCGTCCTCGGCATTCGCAGGATCGGCGGCGGCCAGTTTCTTATCGATGTCGAAACCCCGCACGTAAAAGTCGCGGGCCGTGTCGAGCCGGCCCAACTGCTGGTTGACGTATCCCAGATGCGAATAGGCCATCGCCGGTCGGTTGTGTCACG
>CAVPKV010000052.1:0-4214 GCA_963705785.1 uncultured Solirubrobacterales bacterium
GCTGTGGCCAGCAACGCGACGATGCCCAACAGCAGCAGCCGGGCGGAGAACCGCGCGGCGCGGACCCGCTCAGTCAATGATGCTCACCCCACCCCTGGCACATCCCCTCACGTCCTCATCCGAGTTTCAGACGCCCACCACCGCCACATCCCGAGCCGATGGGCGGATGCTATTACGCGTCTTGGGGCCTCACAACCCCTGGGCCCCGACGGCCGCCTCGGCGCCGGCCCGCCTACGTGCGGCAGGCCACAGGCCCGCTGGGCCGTCTGGCCCGCCCGGGCTCCTGCGCCGGGGCCCGCCGGTTTACCTTGACCGGGGTGTACTGGACTCCGGGGCCGGTCTCAGAGAACTCGCTGGCCGGGCCGCTGGTCGTACAGTCGCTGCCCAGCACGCGGGGATCAACCAGTGAAGGCTGCTTGGCCAGCGAGCCCACCTGCGCGGGCACCGAGCCGTTGATCCGGGCGAAGTTGAAGGCCGAGGTCATGTCTCCGACAGTTCGGTCTCGCCAGGCGGACAGGTTGGGCACGTGCACGCCCTCCTTCCCGAACCGAGCGGCCAGCAGCTTGAGCGTGGAGGTGTGATCGAACGTCTGCGAGGCCACGAACCCGCCCCGGCTGAAGGGCGAGATGACGAGCATCGGAACCCGGAAGCCGAGTCCGATCGGGCCGGCGATGTCGCCCGCCCCGGACACATTCCCCAGCGGGACGGTGATGTACTCACCGGGCGTGCCGTGAGGCGCCGTGGGTGGCGGGACGTGGTCATAGAAGCCGCCGTTCTCGTCATAGGTGACCAGAAGCGCCGACTTCTCCCACACCGCCTGGTTGCTCAGCAGCGCGTTGAGCGTCTGGGCCGTGGCCCACTCACCCCAGATCGGCGGGGTCGGCGGATGCTCGGAGGTCAGGACCGGGGCCACCAGCCAGGACACCTGGGGCAGCGACCCGGCCGCGCAGTCGGCCTGGAAATCGCCGGGAAACGTGTGGCCGAAGGCGTTGGCGGCCAGCTTGGGGTTGGTCTCGTACGCCTTGAAGTACGGGAGGATGTAGTCGGACACCGGGCTCAGGTTCTCGGGCGACTCGTACACCTTCCAGCTCACTCCGGCCTCCTGGAGGACCTCCGGCATCGTCTGCCAGGTGTACTTGCCGTAGGTCTGGAGCCGCTGCGAGGTCAGCGTCTCAACCAGGGGCCCGCCGTGCTTTCCGTCTGGATCGATCGTGGCCGTCAGGCTGTACAGCCGGTTGGGGTCGGTGGGGCCGATGACCGAGCAGTGGTAGTGGTCGCACAGCGTGAACGCGTCGGCCAGGGCGTAGTAGAACTGAAGGTCCTGGCGGTCGTAGTAACCCATCACCAGGGGCCCGTTCTCGGCCCGTTCACGCTCGGATCGAGGTGGGTCTTGAGGATCTGGTCCATCCGGCCGTGATTCCACCCGACGTGCTGCGGCGTCCAGCCGTGGTCGATGTCGTTGGTGCACTCACCCGTCTCGGTGTGGCTGTCCAGATGGAACGGGTACAGATGGTCGCCCCGGAAGCCATCCTTGAAGCCCGGCTGGGCGAAGACTCTCAACCCACTGCCGTCATGGAGCCGGAGCGCGTGGGGATCCTGGAACCCGGCCACGCCCCGGTAGCTGCCGAAGTAGTGGTCAAACGAGCGGTTCTCCTGGATCAGGATCACGATGTGCTGGATGTCCTGGAGGCTTCCGCAGGCGCCCGGGGACTTGGCCAGCGCCTGCTCGACCAGACGGTTTGACAACAGGCTCCAGGCACCCAGGGCCGCACCACCGGTCGCGCCGCGGCGAAGCAGCTGTCTGCGGGTGAAATTCGTCGGCATCCGCGGACTTAACGCGGGGCGGGCGAGTTTCTAACGGCGGGCGACCGAGTTTCTAACGGCGGGCGACCGAGCTCGTCTGGCGCGATAAGAGCATCATCACGACGATCGCCGCCAGCACGGCCACCCCGGCGGCGAACGCGATCCCCGCCGTACGCAGACCGGCCGCCCGAGCCAGCACCCCCTCCCCGATGACGGGGATTGAGATGGCCAGATAGGCCACGACGAAGAAGCTCGAGGCCACCTCGGCTCGACGGTCGGGCGGCGAGGCCTCGTTGACCGCGGCCAGCCCGGCCCGGAAGCTCAGCCCCTGGCCGGCTCCGGCCACGGTGGCCCCGGTCACGAGCAGGGCCAGCGAGGAGCTGGCCAGCCCCGCGGCCAGCAGCGCCATGCCGCCGATCAGCCCGGCGCACCCGCCGGCCATGGCGGCCCGCTGGGGCACGACGTCCAGCAGCAACTGGCCGACGACGGATGCGGCGAACACGCCGAACACCACCGCGCCTACGACGATGTCGCTGCGGACGCTCAAGACCTGGCCCAGGAAGGCCGGCGACACGGCCGTGGACAGACCCGTGACGGCGAACCCGGCAAACCCGGCCAGCGCCGCCGGAATGAAGGCCGAGCGTGTCTCCCTGGGGATGCTCAGGGCCTGTACTCGGAGCCGTTGCCCGGACTGGGACCGAACGGGCTCGGGCATAAGCGACACGCCCAGGAACGCGGGGACGAGCAGCCCGAGATCGACCCAGAAGCTCAGCCGGAGCGGCAGCGGCGCCAGCTGGGCCAGAATCCCGGCCAGCAGCGGCCCGCAGCCCAGGCCACCGATGTTGGCCACCGCGGCCACGAGCGTGGCCCGTCCCGGGCCGCGGGCCGGCCAGGTCGACCAGCGTCGCCGTGGCCGTGCCCGTGAAGATCCCGGCCGAGAGGCCTGACAGAAAGCGGCCGACGAGCAGCGGCGCCAGGCCCCGGGCGAGCAGGAATAGCACCGCGCTGAGAGCGGACATGGTCAGACCGAGGAGCAGGACGGGACGCCGGCCCACCACATCGGACATCCGGCCCAGGAGGAGCAGCGCGGCGATAACTCCAACTGCGTAGGTGGCGAAAATCACGGTGATGATCAGCTCGGAGAAGCCGAAGCGGCGGGTGTAGATCGAGTACAGCGGGGTGGGCAGGGTCGTCCCCAGCATCGTGGCCACGAACGCGTACGTCACGGCGGCAAAGCCGGCCCTCCGTCCCACCCGGCCCCGCGCGGGGTATGCGCGATCGCTTGGGTGACCGTCAAATCCTTGGATCTGGTACCCATCCCCGCCCGAGGTTATTGAGGCGGATTGGAGGACGGCAGATGGGATTCACGCTCGAGCTGACGGACGAGCAAACCGCGCTGCGGGAGAAGACGCACGCGTTTGCCCGCGACGTGATCCGCCCCGTGGCGGCCGAATATGATCGCCAGCAGGAGCTTCCCTGGCCGGTCCTTGAGGAGGCGGCCCGGCAGGGCCTCTACGGGTGGGAGTTGTACGCAGGGCTGGTCGGCGATCCGACGGGTCTGTCGCTGCCGATCCTGATGGAGGAGCTGTTCTGGGGGTGCGCCGGGATTGGGCTGACGATCGTCCTGCCCGCGCTCGCGCTGGCGGCGATCCGACAGGCCGCCACGGACGAGCAGTTGGGCCGCTGGGCCCCTGAGTGTTTCGGCACGCCGGGTGACATCAGGCTGGCCGCCCTGGCTGTGACCGAGCCCAGCGGGGGCAGTGACGTCCGCTCGATCCAGACTCAGGCCCGCCAGGACGGCGATGACTGGGTGATCGATGGTCACAAGGTCTTCATCGGCAACGGCGGGATCGCCGACGTCCACGTCGTCGTGGCCACCGTCGACCCCGAGGCGGGCCACCGGGGCCAGGGCGTGTTCATCGTCCCCAAGGGCACTCCCGGCCTGACCATGCTGCGCAAGCTGGACAAGTTGGGCTGCCGGGCGTCCCACACTGGGGAGATCATGTTTGAGAACTGCCGGGTCCCCGGTGAGCAGCTGCTCGGGGGGCTGGAGCGGCTGCGGGAGCGGATCGCTCGGGGTCGCGAAAGCGAGCAGGGACGCAAGCCGATCAGCCCGTCGCAGGAGGGAGGCCCGCCTGCCGCCGTCCAGCGGCGCAGCTCGGCCGCCCTCGGAGCGTTCGAGCGCACGCGGCCGATGGTGGCCGCGCGGCCATCGGGATCGCCCGGGCCGCCCTGGAGTTCGCTCGCGATTATGCGGTGCAGCGGGAGGCGTTCGGTCAGCCGATCATTGAGAACCAGGGCGTCTCATTCCCCTGGCTGATCTGGCCAGCGGATCGACGCGGCCAGGCTGCTGACCTGGCGCGCGGCCTGGATGGCCGCCCAGCGCCATCCGTTTGAGAACGCCGAGGGCT
>CAVPKV010000053.1:0-9552 GCA_963705785.1 uncultured Solirubrobacterales bacterium
TTCAAGCTTGCTGCCCGGTGGCAGGTAGGCGAAAGGCCCCACCGTCGCCCCGGCGCCTATCTCGGCCGACCGGCAGACCGCGTGGGTCACTGTGGCACCAGCGCCCACTGTGGTGTCACGGAGCAGGCACCCGGGGCCGACCCGGGCCCCGGCGGCGATCGTCGTGCCGCCCTCGAGTTGCGTGTCCGGCCCAATCTCCACGTCGGCCGCCAGGGTCACCCCGGTGTTGACCCAGGTCGTCCCGGGATCAACGATGGTGACACCAGCGCGCATCCACCTCCCCAGCAGTCTGGTGTTCAGTATCTGCCGCGCCCGCGCCAGCTGCGCGCGGTCGTTCACGCCCAGCACCTCATCAGGGTCTTCCAGCACAACGGAAGCAACCCGCTGGCTCTCGGCACGAAGAATGGCGACGACGTCGGTGAGATACTCCTCACCTTTGGCGTTGTCGGTCGGCACGCGCTTGATGACGTCGCCCAGGAGGTGTGCCTCGAACGCGTAGACCCCTGAATTGATCTCCCGGATGGCCCGCTGCTCGGGAGTGGCGTCGGCCTCTTCGATGATCTCCATGAAGGCGCCGGTGCCATCGCGGATGATCCGGCCGTACCCGGTCGGGTCGGCGAGCCGGGCGGTGAGCGCGGTCGCCGCGGCGTCCTGCGCCCAGTGTTCCCGGATGAGCGCGGCCAGCGTCTCCCCGCGGAGCAGCGGCGCATCGGCGTAGGTGACCACGATCGTGCCGTGATCCAGGCCGACCGCCTCGATGGCGGTGCGGACGGCGTGACCCGTCCCGCCCTGCCGATGCTGCACCACGGCGGTCACGTCGGGCGCATGGGTGTTGAGGAACTCGGTGACCTCGCGGCGCCGGTGGCCCACCACCACGATGAGGCGCTCCGGGTCAACTTCACGGGCCGTGGCCAGGACGAGGCCGAGCATGGTTTCGCCGCAGATCTGGTGCAGCACCTTCGGCGTGCCGGACTTCATCCGCGTGCCTTCGCCTGCGGCCAGGACGATCACTGCAGCCGGACGGCTCACGCTCACTCCGCGGTGCTCTCGATCTGATATTCCCCGGTCACCGGGCTCCCGCTCCCCGGCCGCGCCAGAAACACGTGCTGATCAGACGTCGTTAGCGCCACGTGCCCGACCCAGGCAGGATACCTGGCGGCCATGTCGGGGGCCCCATGTTACGAGCTTCCCGCGACCGCTTCACCTGCCCGGCTACCCATAGCTGAAACGTACCCGGACGCTCCACGGCTCACGGCGGCCCGTCCGGTGCCGGGCGCCGCACTCGCCGCCGACCCCGGCGAGCGCCGCGGGACGCTCCGCAGTCCGCCAGGGTCCCCTGGCGCCATTCTGTCAGAGGCACTCGATAGCATTAGAATATGAATTCGATCTCAATAGCCACGCAGCGACGAGAGCAAGCAATTTCTCTGCGCAGGGCCGGCCGGTCGCGCCGAGAGATCAAGGAGATCCTCGGCATCAGCAGCAATGAGACGCTGGATAAGGCGCTCAAAGGCGAGCCGCCGCCCGCGTGGACGCTGCGCCCACGCGCCAAGGACAAGTTACGGGCGAAGGCACGGGAACTGCGCGAGCAGGGACTCGCGTATCACCAGATCGCGGCCGAACTCGGCGTTTCCCAGGGTTCCGTCTCACTCTGGGTCCGCGACTTGCCCCGGCCAGAGCGACTGAGCTACGAGGAGTGCCGTAAACGCTCAGCCGAAGGCTCACGCCGCTACTGGGAGGCCGAGCGTCCCATCCGCGAGGCACAGCGGGAAGCCGTCCGCGCCGCAGCCGCCTCCCAGATCGGCGCCCTGACCGACCGGGAGATCATCATCGCCGGCGCCATCGCCTACTGGTGCGAGGGTGCGAAGGACAAACCATATAGACGGCGGCACGAGCGCGTCGCCTTTATCAACAGCGACCCGACGCTAATCGGTTTCTTCCTGCGCTTCCTGGAGGTTGCGGGCGTCGGGCTCGAACGGCTGCGCTCGCGCGTCTACATCCACGAGAAGGCTGATGTGGCGGCGGCCGAACAGTTCTGGCTGACTGTCACCGGTGCGGATCCCTCGCAGCTCGGTAGGACTGTGCTCAAGACGCACAACCCGAGGACGGTCCGCAAGAACGTGGGGGACGACTATCACGGTTGCCTGCGTATCGATGTCATGCAGAGCGCTGACCTATACCGGAAGATCGAAGGCTGGACGCGGGCGGCGATGAGCCCAGCCCAGTATCGTTAGACGAGTCGCCTCGGCCTGTGAGCCACGCTCCGTAGCGATGATCCGGCGTAGGGTAATTGGCAGCCCACCAGGTTTTGGTCCTGGGTTTGTCCTGGTTCGAGTCCAGGCGCCGGAACTCCTCACTTGCGGTTCGCTGTGCGCAACCCGAACTCTCCCGCTCAACGCGCCATGTAATCGACGCGGCTCACGTCCGCTGGTGCCACCCGTTATCCCTCAGTCCCGGTCCCGCCGCGCTCCACCCCTCAGTCCCCGTCCCGCCGCGGTCCACCGCTCGCATTCCTCAGCCCTCGGTTCTGACTCTTCTTCGGTTCGCCGCACTTCCGGCCCGCGGTTCTGGCCCTTCTCCGGTTCGCCGCCGCGCTGCCCCAGCCCACAGGACCGGGCTTCGGTTGGCCGCCCCGCATTTCGCTGTACGTGGTCCTCGATCCCGCTCCAGTCCGCCGTCCTTCCCCCGTCCGCCGACCCGCGCTGGTGCGCGGAGTGAGGTGGGGGCTACTCGTTGTTCGCGTCTCGGATAATGAGACAGCTTTCGGGCCTGGGCGGACTGTCTGTTCGGCTTCTTGGTAAAGCTTTCCCGCTGGGGTTGTACAACCTACGGTCTCGTAGGTTACGGTGACGTAAGTGTCACAACGCTCCCCGGTGTGCGGTGGTCTCGCACAGAGGGCGGGGCGTGACCCAACCGCACAGCCGGTGCTCCGCCGCACCGGCCGACAGTAGAGCGAGGTTCACGATGACCGCTCCTCCCGAGACGACCGCCCTGCCCGGGACGACCGCTCCCCCCGGGGGCCCCGCGGCCGAGGCACCCACCGTTACCCGGCGGGTGCCGATCCCCGAGATCGACGCCGAGCCGACCAGCCGCCTGGACCGGTTCCTGGTCGGCGTGTTCGTCGTCGTCCCGCTGCTGGCCGTCGCCGCGGCGGTCCCGCTGGCCTGGGGATGGGGCCTCGGCTGGCATGACATCGTCATCGCGCTCGTGTTCTACGTGATCTCCGGCATGGGGATCAGCATGGGCTTCCACCGTTACTTCACGCACAGCTCGTTCAAGGCGGTCAGGGGCCTGAAGATCGCGATGGCCATCGCGGGCAGCCTGGCCATCGAGGGTGAGGTCCTGGTCTGGGTGGCCGATCACCGGCGGCACCACAAGTACAGCGACAAAGAAGGCGACCCGCATTCGCCGTGGCGGTTCGGCAACGACTGGAAGGCGCTGACCAAGGGACTCGCCTTCGCCCACGTGGGCTGGCTGTTCAGCTCGGACCACACGTCACAGGAGCGCTTCTGCCCGGACCTGCTGGCCGACGCCGATATTCGCGCCATCTCACGGTGGTTCCCCGGGCTGGTGGCGGTGACGCTGCTCGCGCCGGCCCTGATCGGCGGCCTGTGGTCGATGTCCTGGCAGGGCGCGGTCACCGCGTTCTTCTGGGCCAGCCTGGTCCGGATCTGCCTGCTGCACCACACCACCTGGTCCATCAACTCGGTCTGCCACACCTTCGGCAACGAGGACTTCGATGTCCGGGACAAGTCGCGGAACGTCGCCTGGCTGGCCATCCCCTCGTTCGGCGAGTCATGGCACAACCTGCACCACTCCGACCCGACCTGCGCCCGCCACGGAGCGCTCAAGGGGCAGATCGACATCAGCGCGCGGGCCATCGCGTGGGCCGAGAAGCTCGGCTGGGCCTACGACGTCCGGTGGCCGGACCGGGAGCGGCTTACGGCCAAGCTCACCGGCCTGCGGGGCAAGTCGCTGGGCTCCATGACCGACCGTCAGGCGGCGAAGTCAGGTGACCGGAAGGCCGCCTGATGGCCATGATGGGCTCGTGACCAATCCGACTTCGGGCTCTAACCGCAAGAGAATGACAGGTATAGAACGCCGGGAGCAGTTGCTCGGCATCGGGCGGAGGCTATTCGCGGAACGCGGCTTCGAGGGCACGTCCATCGAGGAGATCGCCGCCCAGGCGGGCGTGTCGAAGCCGGTCGTGTACGAGCACTTCGGCGGCAAGGAAGGCCTCTACGCGGTCGTGATCGACCGCGAGGTGGAGCGCCTGCTCGGCACCGCCACCCGCATCCTCGGCGGCGCGCACACCAGGGAGAAGTTCGAGGCGGCCGCGATCGCCCTGCTCAAGTACATCGAGGACGACTCGGACGGGTTCCGCATCCTGGTCCGCGACTCCCACCCGGCCTCGGGCTCCGGCACCTTCGGGAGCCTGATCAGCAACATCGCCAGCCAGGTCGAGTACATCCTCGGTGACTTCTTCCGGACCCGCGGCTACGACCCGAAACTGGCCCCCATGTACGCCCAGATGTTCGTGGGCATGGTGGCCATGACCGGCCAGTGGTGGCTCGACGCCCGCAAGCCGAAGCTCGAGGAAGTCGCCGCCCACCTGATCAACCTGGCCTGGAACGGCCTGTCCCAGCTGGAGGTCAAGCCCCGCATCTCGCCCGAGGCGGCCAAGCGGGCGCGCCAGGGGCGACGCGGACTGAGCTAGGGGCGGGTGGCCACCACGAAGACACGCCGGAACGGGAGCACCGTTCCATAGGGCGCGGGCGGGTACGCGTCGCGGACCCGGGCGGCGTACTCGGCGAGGAAGTCAGCTGTTCGTTGGGGAGGCAATGCGGCGAGTACCGGGCGCAGGCCCGTGCCTTTGTACCACTCCAGCACGGGATCGTCGCCGTGCAGCACGTGCAGGTACGTGGTCTCCCACGCGTCAACGCGGCAGCCTGCCCGGGCGAGCAGGTCGAGGTAGGTGGCCGGGTCCCCGGCCTGGCGGTTCAGCTGGACATCGCCGAGCAGCGGGCGCCACCGGCTCGACGTCGGCCAGGTCGCGCAGGATCGCGTGGCTCGGCTGGTCGAAGTTGCCGGGCAGCTGCACGGCCAGCCAGCCGCCGGGCGCGAGGTCGCCGGCCCAGCGCGTGAGCAGGTCCATGTGGCCCGGCACCCATTGCAGCACGGCGTTGGACACGAACAACGCCGACCGGGCGATCGGGCCGCCAGTCGCGGATGTCGGCGAGGGCGAAGGAGAGCCGGCCAGCGGCCGGCCGGCACTGATCCCGGCCTGGGCCGCGGCGATCATTTCCGGCGAGTTGTCCACCCCGAGGACCTGCGCCCCGGCCAGCGTTCGGCCAGGATCGCCGTCAGGTGGCCCGGGACCGCAGCCCAGATCGACGACATAGCCAGGGGACTCCGCGCCGACCCGGGCCAGCAGATCGGCGAACGGCCGGCTGCGCTCGTCACCGAACCGCAGGTACTGGCCGGGATCCCACATACCCCCTCCATACTCTCTTGATATCGAGATAGATGACCGGGTTCTTGTCTACCGGGATCACACTCTTGATGTCAAGAGATATGCTGCGCGCATGGAGGAGCAGGCCGGACTCCGCGACGAGGTGGACGACATCGTCGCTGCCTGGCACGCGGAGCGGCCCGATCTGGACGTCGAGCCGCTACAGGTGCTCAGCCGCATCTCCCGGCTGGCCCGGCACCTGGACCGCGCCCGTCGGACCGCCTTCGCCAGCCACGGCCTGGAACCCTGGGAGTTCGACATGCTGTCCGCCCTGCGCAGGCAGGGCCCGCCCTACCAACTGACCCCGGGGGCGCTGCTCCGGGCCACGCTCGTCACCTCGGGGACCATGACCAACCGGATCGACCGGCTGGCGGATGCCGGGCTGGTCCGCCGGCGGCCGGATCCGCAGGACCGCCGGGGAGTGCTCGTCACCCTCACCGCCGAAGGGCAGCAGCGGGCCGATGAGGCCCTCGCCGACCTGGTGCTCAGCGAGTACGACCTGCTCAACGGGCTGGGTGCCGATGACCGGCGCACGCTCGCCGACCTGCTCCGGGTGCTGCTCGCCCCCCTCGACGCCGAATAGCCTCAGCGGCGTGGACCGACGGCACCTGGCCTGATCGGATCCGCAGAAATGGATGAGATGGACAGTGGCGCCCCGCAGGCTGTCGTTCGAGCAGCGCGACAATGAATTCCAGCAATCACTGGCCGAGGCGCGGTCCAGAAGTGACGCTGATGAGGCGCTGGCGCAGATGCTAGCGGACTCCGCGATCGAGCACTATCAGCGGGTTGAGGTCGCCAATTCGCTCTTCCGCACGCGCGGTCCAGCGGGAACCAGGGCGCTCAGAAGAGAATTCTCAGCGACCCTGAAGAGGAGTACCTCTACGACTAATAAAAGGAATCTCGCGATAGAATACGATCTCATTGGCGCTTGCGCCGGGGCGCTCATGGCTCGTGAAGGTGACAAGGCTATGGATGTATTTGTGGCGGTGTTTGAGTACCCTAATGCTAGCCTTAGCGAGTATGGCATGGGACTACTAGAGTCAGCGGGCGACGATACCGCTTGGGAAAAGGTCATCACCCGGCTCGCGGACCTGCTCCGGCGGCCGATGAATCTCCATGGGATGCGCTGGTTCACAGCAGGAAGCGCGATCGGCTACCTGGCCAAGCACTCTCCCCCGGGGTCGGAACGCGCCATCCAGCTGACCACGCTCGTGCGCACGAATTGGCGCAGGATCCCCGATCCCAGTCTGTTGGAAGGACAATGGCCAGGTATCGAGCCGGGCGGCCCCGCACCCGAGTCGATCAGATTCCCCCATCCACCGCTCCCACCGCGTAGGGTGCAACCACCCCCGGCTGACCCTAATCTGGAGGCACGCCTAACGCGACTGTCGCGGGATAGTGACATCGCTCCCACCATCGATGACTGAGAACTGGGTCGGGCCAGCTGCACCGAGCCGGAGACCGCTGCCGTGAATGCAACCCCGAGATCGTGAATGCTGAGACATATGAATCGCAAGCTCAGGATTGTTGCCGGATTGCTTGTTCTGCTAGCTGCCGGTAGCGGTGGTGTGCTCTTCTGGACACTGGAGAAGATGTGGGCAATAGGCGCGAGAGCCGACGCCACCGGCGGCGATGGAGGTACTGACCAGATTCTGTGATTGTGGCTTTTCCTTTCCCTGTCCAGCGCGGTAAGTTCTGTGATTACAGTGAGTATTATCCTCAGCCGAGCGGGCACTCAGGAGCACATCGCACGTTAGCCGGGGCTAGCTGGCGGGTGCCAGAGAGTGGTGGATTCGCTGCCCGGGGCGCTCTCGTTCTGCGCGGCGGTCTGCAGCGTCAGGTCCAGGCCTTCTTTGCGCATGCGCAGGTCGATGTAGAGCAGGACGAACACGCCAGCGGTCACTGGCACCGCGATCGCGGCGGCCAGCACATTGCCCGCGGCGCCAGCGATGACGGCGCCGGTGGGTGGATGGAGCGCGTGCTTGGTCAGCACGTCGGCGAGGATCTGCAGTGGCAGGTTGATGATGTCCGACACGATGCCGAGGATGGACCCCACGAGCAGGAGGATTCCGAAGACGCGCCACCAGCTCCCGCGTATCAGCCGGATGGAGCGGCGCAATGCGGTCCGCGGATCCGCGTGCTCAAGCACCACCGCCTGCAGGGCCAAGGCCAGGGACAACATGAGCCAGACGGTGACCGCGAAGAGCGGGACTCCCGCGACCACGAAGAAGATCACCATAGGGGCCTGGGACGAAACCAGCCGGATGCCGATGCCGGCCAGGGCGTAGATGCCCCACATTCCCGCCAGGGAGACGCCCGTCAGAAGTACCGCGCCGATCATGGCGGGCAGCCTCGGGAACGCGGTACGCCCAGCCTGGCCTGCAGAGATGCGTTCTCCGAGAACCAGGCTCCCGATGACAGCGGTCAGCATGCCGCTCAGCAGGAGGTATGTCCCACCGAACAGCACGGCCACTATCACCTCGGCCTGGCACATCGTGCCCGGTCATACTGATCTGCGGTGGATGGGCGATGCCCGCGCTGTGGTCAACACGGAAGCCCAGGGAGGTGACCATCGTGTGCGGCGCCAGGAGGAACACGCCGTAGGTGACCATGGCGACGGCGCTGAGCCCGAGCGTGGCTTTCGGGTTCCGCCGGACTGCGGTGAAGGCGCCCCCGATGATCTCGCCGGCGCCGATCGGGCGCAGCGGGATGATCCCCGGCTTGGGCACAGCAAATGTCACAGCATGGCCCGGCGGCGATCCCTCCGGCGCGCCCCATCCTGTATCTCCGGCCATCACATTCCCTGGTTCTCTACACCCTCAACGGACTCTGCGTCACAGAGGCCAGGAAGCCGGCAGACGCGCCTCCTGCCCGAAACCGACGGAACCTTCAATACGGCATATTCTGTCCTAGCAGGACCGGCCCGCACGCAGAGGCGGCACCATCGCATGGCAAGCAAGAGGACTAGATCGCTGGCGCTGGGCAGCGCTGGCGTCCTGGCCGCCGGGGTCGGCATGACCGTCTGGCTGGTCAGCGGCCCCCCGCTTAACCAGGCGCAGGCCCGGGCGATGTTGCCGGCCGTCAACGCCTATCTGGACAAGAACGCCGGCAAGCTCGGGTACGGGTGGCTGGATACGTGGCTCAAGCCCAGGATGTTCTGCGACGCGAGCATCATCGGGATCACGCCCGACGGCCTGCGCTGGCGGGTCAGCATGGTGATGAACTGCGGGGAGTATGCCCGCCGCGGCAACACCCTGCTCCAGGGAGCAGGCGGCTATCCCGGCATCGGGGAAGTCATGATCCTCTCCGGCCGCCGGGAGGGCTATCAGGGGCTCTCGCTGAAAATCGGCCCACCGCACTACGACAAGGCCTGGGCCGATCAGAACCTCCTCTGGTGCTGCCGCCGATGTGCTCAGCGCCAGCCCGCCCACCGCGCCCGACCCAATCCGCCAGGCCTGGCGGGCATTCGGCTTCCCGGCAGGAACCCCAGCAATCCAGGACTGACACCACACGCCCGAACTAATCTTCTCGGCGCTACCAGCACTAGTGCGCAGCGGGCCTGCACGGGAAACGATAACCCTGGACGGATTCGCGGAGGCTGATATGCAGAGGGTATGGCGAAGCGGCACGAGCCCGGTCCTCGTGCTGTATCTTCTGCTGGCTTTACTTGAGGCTGGCTACATCCGTACGGCAGGTGACAGCCTCAATGGCGGGGCGGGAGTCAGCCTGGGATTCGAGACAGTGGCCGCCGCGCGCTCCGCTGGTACCCCGCTCGGGCTTGCTCTTCAATTCTTTCTCGCCTGGCGGGTGTCGCGGGGCGGCGAGGTCTCGTGGATCCTCCTCGTGCTGCTCAGCGCCTGGGCCGCTGCGATCATCGGCATCGCCGTCCTAGTTGCCGGGGGCGCTTACGTCATCGTCCTGTTCGCGTTCAATCTTGCCGCCGTTGCCCTGATAACTAGCCCAGCGGCACGCGGACGACTGCGTCCGTCTCGCCGACCGTAAATCTGCATAGTATGATTTTCTGCATGGCAGTCAGAGCCCGG
>CAVPKV010000054.1:0-152843 GCA_963705785.1 uncultured Solirubrobacterales bacterium
TACGCCGGGAACGAGATCGCAGGCAAGCGGCCGTACGAGTTGTCGCGCTTGGGGCTGCTTCGTACCTTTCAGACCTCCAGCGAGTTTGGTCGCCTCACGGTGACCGAGAACCTGTTGGTCGCTGCCGGCGCCCCCGCGGCGGAGCGCTGGGGGCGCGTTGTTCGGCCGGTGGTATTGGCGAGGCGAGGAGCGAGCAAACCTCGAGCGGGCCAGGGCCCTGCTCGACGCGTTCGACCTCCTGGCGATCGCCGACGAGCCGGCAGGTCGCCTCAGCGGCGGTCAGAAGCGGCTGGTCGAAATTATGAGGGCGCTCATCGCCTCGCCTCGAATGCTTCTGCTAGACGAGCCGATGGCAGGCGTTCACCCCACAATGGTCGAGGCCGTCATTGCCGCCGTCCAGCGGCTTCGCACAAACGGAGTATCGATCCTGATGGTCGAGCACGACCTCAGCGTGATTGAGCGCATGTGCGATCACGTGATCGTGATGGCGAATGGCACAGTGATTGCCGCAGGCTTGATGGAAGGCTCAGGAAGAACGAGGCCGTAGTCGATGCCTACTTCCACGGCTGACGAGCATGCCCGGGCCACGCCGCTGCTGTCCGTCAGCGGGTTGGACGCTGGCTACAGCGCGACGCCCGTCGTGCGCAACGTCTCCTTCACGGTAGGTACCGGTGAAATCGTGGCGCTCCTGGGCCCAAACGGAGCCGGGAAGAGCACCGTCCTCAAAGCGCTGGTAGGGATCGCGAGGTTATTGCGGGGCTCGGTGAGTCTCGCCGGACAGGACATCACCGGGGTGGCACCCCATGCGCTCGCCAAGAGGAGCTGCGGCTACGTGCCTCAGACCCGAGATGTATTCCCTGACTCAACTCTCGAAGAGAACCTGGAGATGGGTGGGTATCTGCTGAGTAAGCACGAGCTTTGGGACGCATTGCGGACGTAACTGAAATCTTCCAGCCGCTGAGGGAGATGATGGACCGCAGGGCGCGCGACCTCAGCGGAGGTGAACGCAAGATGCTTGCGATCGCGAGAGTGATGATGATCCGGCCTGGCCTGATGATCCTCGACGAGCCAACGGCCAACCTAGCCCCGGCGTTCGCCGAGCGGTTGCTGAAGGAGCACATTCGCTCGGTGGCTAACCGGGGAACCGCGATCCTCTTGGTCGAGCAGAAAGCTGCGGCTGCGTTGGCTGTTGCGGACTGGGCATATCTCTTGGTTGCCGGCCAGATCATGCGCTCGGGCCATCCGGACAACCTACGCAGTCAGAGCGATTTTGCTCAGACCTTCCTCGGAGGACACGCGAGTGCTCAGGCACCTTCGGGGAGCGTCACGCACGGGCCATGAACGCACGATGAGCGACCTCATTATCGACTGCCAGTGGCACTGGTACCCGAGCGCCTTCTTCCGCGATCTGGGGCGGCGGCGCGAGTTTCCGCGCTGCACGATCACTGCCGACCAGTTTCTCCTTGAGGTTGCACCGGGCGAGCAGCTGCCCTTCAGCATTCAGGAGTGCGAGCTCGAGTCGCAGCTCTCAGCCATGGACGCGCAGGGCGTGCAGAGGATTATCGCTTCGCCGGGGTCGCTGACGGTCGAGGCGTTCCCAGAGGTCGAGGCTGTGCGTCTGGCCAAGCTTCTCAACGCCGAGATGGCAGCCGCGCAGACGGCTCACCCTACAAGGGTGGTGGGTGCCGCGACGATTCCGTTTAGCTCGCTGGAGGCGGCAATCGAGGTTCTCGAGGAGGCGGTGCAGCTGGGCCTTCGTGTCGCCTGGCTACCGTCCAACACGCTGGGTCAACTCATCGATGTCGTGCACTTCCGCAAGTTCTTCGAGAGGGTTGCGGGCTTGGGCGTAGTCACGGTGCTGCATCCTGTGCGCACCGTCATGGCGGAGAAGCTCGACCGCTATGGCCTGGAATACGTTCTGGGCTATCCGTTTGACACGAGCCTGGCCGCGCTAACGCTGGTGCTTTCAGGTCTGCTGGAGGATCTCCCTGAGCTGCGGGTCGTCCACCCTCACCTGGGAGGTACATTGCCGTACCTGGCTGCGCGTATCGACCGCGAGTACATCAACCCGTGGGCCGCCAACAAACCGCTTCCTAGTCCGCCCAGCCACTACCTACGCCGCTTCTACACGGATACCGTCTCGGAGTCTCCCCTTGCGCTGGCGCTGGCGCTGGAGTTCTACGGCCCCGAGCGCGTACTGTTCGGCAGCGATCACCCGTGGTGGCCCGTCGACGCCGCCCTCGAATTCGTGAACCGGAACACGAACGGCGAGGTAAGACGCGCGGTGCTCGGAGAGAATGCCGCGAAGCTGTTTGACTTGAGCTTCTAGTGCCGATTCAACTTCGATTTCGGTGCTGTGATAGTCGCAAAGCGGTGTGGTGAGCTCCTTGTCCGGTTGGCGCCAGCGCACTCGCGCTTCTGGGTTTCGGAGCGAGATCGCCAACCCCTCAGCGGCGATATGCGCCCGAGCTTGTCCCTGTCACGAGTTGGAAAAAGCGCTGACGGAAGGAGCCCTACCCCGAGCAGGCTCATCCTCCTTTCGGAGGACTCCGCGGCTGCCTGGGGCCGCCTATGATCTGGAGGGCTCCGCAATGTCCTCGATCAGTCATCCGGAACCGGTCACGGCCGTCCTCATCGACGACCACGCCATGTTCCGCCAGGCGCTCTGTCGACTGCTGGCCAGGGATGGCCGTGTCCGTGTCGTTGGTGTCGCCGAGAACGGTCAGAAGGGCTTGGACTGCGTCCGAGATCAGCACCCGGCGGTCGTGGTCACCGACCTACGCATGCCAGGGATGCAAGGAGTGGAGGTCACACGGCGAGTCAGGGAGGAAAGTCCGGGCGCCGCGGTCCTTGTCCTGACCGTGTGCGACGACCACGGCGATGTGCTCGACGCGCTCCGCGCGGGCGCCCGCGGGTACATCCTGAAGTCGGCCGTGCACCAGGAGGTGGTAGGCGCCATTCTTGCTGCGGGGCGCCGGGAGTCATGGCTGTCTCCCAAGGTGGCCGCCCCTCTGATCGACGAGCTCGTCCACATGCGTCTGCCCGACCTGCAGAACCTGCTGAGCAAGGATCAGCAGCTGACGCCCCGGGAGCGCGCGGTACTAGCGCACCTGGCCGATGGGATGACCAACCGTCAGATCGCCGAATCCCTCGGGATCGCCGAGACGACGGTCAAGACGCACCTCCAGCACATCCTCTCCAAGCTCGATGTTCACAACCGGCTCCAGGCTGCCGCATTTGCTATGCAGCTGAAAATGGCGAGTGCCCTGCGCGATGTGTGAGGTCTCGCGCCGGAGGGCCCGCAGCCGGGATGGTGACGGATCGTGACCAGCCGAGTCACCGGCACCGCCGTCGCCGGGCCGATCGATGTGCAGACTCACTTTCTCCCCCCCGCCGTAATCCGGGCGCTGGAGGGCAGGAGCGAGATTCCCAGAATTGTCCGGCGTAACGGTGCCCGCCACGTGGAGTACGGCCGCGCTCGCGGTGCCGCCTATCCGCTGCTTCCGGAGATGATCGACATCGATCTGAAGCTGGAACAGATGACTCGCCAAGGCGTGGGTATGTCGGTCCTGAGCGTGAATATCCCTGGTCTCGACTGGTTCGACGCAGCGGACGCTGCCGCCATCGCGCGGGACACGAACGACGAACTGCGAGCCCTCGCGGACGCGCATCCCGAGCGCCTGGCCTCATTCGCGGCTCTCCCAATGCAGGTGCCAGAGCAAGCGGCAGTCGAGCTGGAGCGCGCGATGGAGATCGGCATGCAAGGCACGATGGTGTATTCGAACGTGGCCGGACGCTCGTTGGACGATCCGGCTTTCGGCGTCGTGTTCGACACTGCGGGGGCTCTCAACGCCCCGGTTCTGGTCCATCCGACATACCCGCTCAGCGCGGAGCTCTTGGACGTGTATGCATTCGTGCCGGTGATTGGGTTCCTGGTAGACAGCTCGACGGCTGTGCTGCGGCTGATCTTCGGCGGCCTGTTCGACCGTAACCCGCAGCTCAAACTCATCCTCGGCCATCTGGGTGGCTTCATCCCGTATCTGTTAGGGAGGATCGACTATGAGTCGAGCCGGATCCCCGGTGGTCTAGGGGCGCTTGAAGTCCAGCCGAGCGAGCACGTGCGCAAGCTTTACGTTGACACCGTCAGCGCCTGGCCGCCGGCTCTCCGTCTGGCGATCGACTTCTTTGGCATCCAGCGGATCCTGTTCGCGACCGACGCTCCCTTCTGGGAGCCAAACCGCACACATGCCGCACTGGCCGCCCTCGGGCTGGATGACGATGATCTTGCGGCTATCCAGAAGAACAATGCGGCCAGCTTGCTGGGCCTCGACGGGATTCGCCGAGCCGGATGACCCCAAGGCCGGCACTTTCGGACCGACCCAACGAGAGCGAGCTGCTCGGCCCTCAGGCCGGAACGACGACGCTCTCCCGCCTTGACGCCCGCGAGCTCTTGGTGGAAGTTGAGCACGCTCTGACCCGTGAGCGCAGTTCGCCGCAGGTTCCGGCGCTTCTGCGGTTCGTCCTGGTGAAGATCAGCGAGCTGTTGCATTCCGTCTGGGCGGCCGCCTGGGTCTTCAGCGAGGACGAGGATGTGTGGAAGATTGCCGCTTCCCTCGGTCTCACCCGCGAAGCGGCTGCATTGCGGTTCCGGCCAGGCTCGGCCCTTCCCTGCCAGGTGGGAGAGCGGGGCATACCGATGATGATCAACGATCTTGACACCTGCGAGTTCTTCCGCTCGACCGCGGAGCACTACCGGATGCGCTCCGCACTGTATGCGCCCGTCAAAATGGGATCGCTCACGGTCGGTGTCCTGGCGATCTACTCCGACCGCCGTGACTCCTACGCTGTCGAGGACCTCGAGCTGCTTGGCGCGGTGGCCGAACAGCTGGGGATGGTGGTGGCTTCGGCGATCCTCGAGGACCGGGCTCGTCGTATCGCTGTCCTCGAGGAGCGAAACCGCCACGCCCGCGATCTTCACGACGGCGTGCAGCAGGTACTGCTCTCGCTTCAGATCTACGTGCTCGATGCGCGCAACGCTTTGCTCGCTGGGGACACCCGAGGCGCGGTGAGCACGCTGGACGAGTGCTCGGACGCGGTGGGCGAGGCCTTCGACGAACTCCGGTCGTCAATCGGAGAACTCCGCCAGCAGCACGAGGCGCTGAGGGACGTGTACTCCGTCGGCGAGAGAATGCAGCGCCGACTTTGCGCCGCAGGGGTGGAGGTCAGCTTCAATTTTGACCGCCTGGCGCTCGACGGCACTGTGTCGGACACGCTGGCCTGGATCTGCCGCGAGGCTACAACCAACATCCTCAAGCACAGCCATGCCCGGCGGGCCTGGCTGGAGCTGCGCGCAGAGGACGGGGCCGCCTTGTTGCACATCAGGGACGACGGCGTTGGCATCGCTTTACCACACCCGACATCGGGCGACATGCACATCGGACTCAAGGTCATGGACGAGCGGGCAAAGGAGGTGGGTGGCGGCCTGAAGCTCTCATCGGGCCCCGGGCGCGGCGTCCAGATCGAATGTCGTGTCCCACCGGGCGATGGGCTGTGAGAGCGGCAGCGAGTCCGTTCGTCTCCGCCATTCGAACGATGACTTCCAGCTTTCCTCCACTTAGACTCGCTGCGACCTCAGCTTGACGATCCCGGTGACGCGATGCCGGTTGGTCTGGCTTGCGCGGGAACCCTCAGGGCGAATGATCTAGGAGGACGGATGATAGATAACGGTCCAGCCACGATTCTCATCGAGAACGCGCGCTACACACTGACCATGAACCCGCAGCGGGACCTCCTTGAGCGGGCGAGCATCGCCGTAAAGGATGACCGCATAACGGCTATAGGCTCCTCGGAGGAGCTTGGCCGGCTGCGCGGTCCGGATACCAAGGTCATCGATGGCTCCAACTTCTTTGTCACCCCTGGACTGGTCAACTCGCACATCCATTTGGAATCCTGCTACGACAAGGGTCTACTCGATGACGTCCCGGTGGTTCCATGGTGCGAGCGGTACTTCTCGTACACATACGGCACGCTCACAGACGAGAGTTATTACTACGCGGCCCTAGCGTCCCTGCTGGCCTGCCTGAAGACGGGAACGACCACCGTTTCCGACTGCGGGACCATCCAGACCATGGAGGCCTCGGCAGTCGGGGCCGTGAAGGACATCGGGATGCGCGCGGTTCTTGCGCGGGATCTGATGGACATTCACACATCGACGAAGAGCGACTACGCGTCCTATGACGCATTTACTGATCTTCTCGATCGCCTCCAAGAGGACACCGAGGCCTGCCTACAGCGCTCGGAGGCGTTCATAAACGAGTACAACGGGACGGCAGACGGGCGCATCCATACGTGGCTCGACCTTCAGCAGGTCTGCAACTGCTCGCCCGAGCTCTGTCAAGGCGTGAAGAAACTGGCCGATGGCTATGGCGTAGGGATACAGACACACGCTGGCGTGAGTCACGACATGGTTGAGATGACTCGGAAGCGCTTCGGTATGCGCGACATCGAGTACCTCGATGCTCACGGCGTACTTGGAAGAAACTTTCTGGCCGCGCATATGGCGTGGACCAATGCACGCGAGCTGATCAGGCTGAGGGAGACAGAGTCAAACGTCGCCCATGTCCCCGGGTCCTCGCTGCACGGTTTGTACTCCGCCATTTCCTCCCGCTCTCATATCCCGGAGTACGTGAACGCCGGCATCAACGTGGGAATCGGCAATGACGAATCGTCAACCGGAACATGTCACGACATGCTGCGCGAGATCTACCTCGTATCGACTGTCCACGCCGAAGCTCGTCACACAATGCTCTTCCCGAACCGTGACCTCTTCCAGATCAAGACCGGGGAGACTAGCCCGGTAGCGGTGGAGATGGCCACCGTCAATGGCGCTCGGGCGCTGATGCTCGAGGACGAGATCGGATCCTTGGAGCCTGGAAAGAAGGCCGATATCGCGCTATGGGATCTCACCTCATACGAGTGGATCCCGACAAACCGCGTCAATCTACTGAATAACTGGGTCCTCAACGCTACGGGTCGCTCCTGTCACACCGTCCTGTGCAACGGTCAGGTCCTTATGGAGGCGGGAGAGATTCTGATGGTCGATGAGAAGGAGATCCGCGAGAAGGCTCAGGAGTTCTACGAGAGCTATTACTCGCGTGCCGACTGGATCGAGAATCCCGAGACCTGGGAGCTCAAATGGGTCCGGGAATAGCGATTCTTTGCTAGAGGGCTAAACGACTGAGAGCGCCTGACCCAAAGTATGCGACATGGCCACCACGATAGCCGTTGACATCGGTGGAACCTTCACTGATCTCGTTGCGGTAGACACTGATACAGGACACGTAGTAACCGTTAAGGAGCCTTCAGTACCGGCGAACTTCGCCGAAGGGGTGAGTGCTGCTCTTCGGCGCGCGGAGGTCGGAGCGTTCGAACAGTTCAGGCATGGGACCACCGTTGGTACGAATGCGATCATCGAGCGTCGCGGGGCCATCACGGGGTTGATCGTCACGGCGGGCTTTCGCGACGTGCTTCTCGCGGGGCGGGCCAACAAGCCCGATCTGTACGACTCGGAGTGGGATCCGCCGGCCAGCCTCATTCCGCGGGACCGCATCCTGCCGGTGCAGGAGCGCATCGACTACGCCGGGGACGTGGTCACGACATTGGTCGAGGACGACGTCGCCCGCGCAGCGGACGCGCTGGTGGGGGTAGGCGTCGAGGCCATCGCAATCTGCTTCCTGAATTCGTTTATGAATGGCGCCCACGAGCGCCGCGCACGCGAGATCGTTCAACAACATGCCCCGGGAGTATTCGTGTGCACGAGCAGCGAGGTACTCCCCGAGATCCGAGAGTTCGAACGGACCTCCACCGCAGTGGCCAACGCCTACTTGGGACCGAAGATGTCCACCTATCTGAACGACCTCGATCAAAGCCTGCGGGAGGGCGGCGACGGTCGGGGAAGGTTGCAGGGCGAAATGCTGGTCAGCCACTCCGGCGGTGGCCTGATGACGGTCGCATCGGCATGCCGGCTGCCGGCTCGGATCTGTCAGTCCGGTCCCGCGGCCGGAGTGATGGCCGCACGCCGCACTGCCCAGCGGCTTGGGCTTCCGGACGCAATTTCGCTCGACATCGGAGGTACCAGCGCCGACGTCGCCGCGATCATCGACGGTGAGGCTACGTCACGTAGCGAGTGGCGAATCGAATTCAACATCCCGATCTTGTTCCCGGCGATCGATCTCGTGACAATCGGGGCTGGCGGCGGCACGATCGCATGGATTGACGGCGCGGGGACCCTACGCAGCGGCCCCCAGAGCGCTGGCGCGAATCCTGGCCCCGTCTGTTACGGGCTCGGCGGGAGAGCCGACCAACACGGACGCCAACCTAGTCCTCGAACGCCTCCGGGCCGGGTCGTTTCTAGGCGGCCGGATGTCGCTTGACCGCGGCGCGGCAGAGCGAGCGATCCGCGAACGGATTGCCGAGCCCCTGAATCTCTCCGTGGACGAGGCCGCCGTGGGGATGCTCAGGCTCTCGAACGTCGCGATGCTAAACGCCATACGGCTGATGACGACTCAGCGCGGGTATGACCCGCGGCGATTCTCGCTGATCGGCTTCGGCGGGGCCGGCGGTCTTCACGCTGCCGACCTGGCTCGTGAGGCGGGCATGCGGCGCGTGGTGATACCGCGGCTCCCGGGCCTCATGAGCGCACGCGGGATCCTGTATATACACGTGCGGCACGACCTGCTCGAACCACTGTTCCAGCGCGGCTCCGCTCTGGATCATGACGCGATTCGCGCTGCCGCTGGCCGTTCGCTGACCAACTGCGAGGAGCTCAAGTCGCGCGACGCCGGAATCGCCGAGTGGCGAATCGAGCATCAGGTGGATCTGCGCTACTTCGGGCAGATCTCCGGGTACCGCACGACGGCGCTCCCGGGCGACGACATCGTCGAGGGGATTCAGCAGCTTGTTGATGCCTTCGGTGACGAGCACGAGCGCGAGTTCGGCTACCAGCTGCCCGCCGAGATTAGCGACATCGAGATCGTGAACCTACGGACAACTCTCATTGGAGCGGTCGACGAGCCGCCCGAACCAGTCTATGTTCCGACAGCCGCACCGGGACCCCCGGACACTGCCGAGGTGCATTTCATCGGCGAGTCAGAGCGCATCAAGACGCCTTATCTTGACCGGGACTCCATCCCGGTGGGCGAGCGAGTGGAAGGTCCCGCCGTGATCACGGAGTGGGACTCAACGACGGTGGTCCCACCACGCAGCTCAGTTTCCGTTGCCGACACAGGCGATCTGGTGATCGAGTTGGAGGACTAAATGGCCAGAAGCATGCTCACCGCACCACGACGCGCGGGCGAAATCGCCACGGACGATCCGATCACTCTCGAGGTCCTCCGTCACGGGTTCCGGGGCATCTGCAATGAAGCGAGCGCACTGCTTGCGCGCGTAGCGATGGCCACGACGATCACTGAGGGCCACGACTATTCGGGATCCCTGCTCACCGGAGACGGGCGGCTGATCGCCCACGGCACGACGGACCAGGCGGCGCATCTCGGCACGTTTGAGTCATCTCTGAGGAAAGTGATCGAGGTCTTTCCCGATCCCGAGCCAGGGGATGTTTACATCTTCAATGATCCGTACGACGGGGGCTCCCATCAACCTGACATCAAGATCATCAGGCCGATCTTCGATGGTGAACGGCCTCTGGCATATGGCATCTCGTGCGGACACTGGCCCGACGTAGGCGGTCCTGTGCCTGGAACATTCAACCCGCAGGCGACAAGCTGCTACGCCGAGGGGCTGAGGATCCCACCGACACTGCTGCTTCAGCGGGGGGAGCGGGTGGAGTCGACATTCGCCCTACTTCGCTCGAACGTGCGACAGCCACAGGAGCGAATGGCTGATCTCCATGCCCAGATCCAGGCCACGAAGCTCATGGAGGAGAGGCTGCTCGAGTACGTCACGAATTTCGGCAGCGACACCGTACGCAGGACGATGGTCATCAGCATGGAGCGAAGCCGGCAGCTGCTCCAGCAGGCGATCGCCGAGCTGCCGGACGGCACCTTTTCCTTCACGGACTGGGGAGACTGCGACTACATGCACGCCGGATCGACCGAGGATCAAGGTTCACCTCGACATGACGATCGAAGGTGGACATGTGACGTTTGACTTCACGAAGTCAGACCCTGCGCCGGTTGGCGTGTTCGGGTTCTCACGGCCGGCCCTGCTCGCCGCCGTGTTCGACGGGACCATGCACTGCTTCCCGGAGCTCAAACCGCTCAATTACGGGATCACGAGCTCGCTCGAAGTCGTAGCCACGCGGGGGTCCTGCGTCGACGTCGTCGAGCCGACCCCGGTCACGGGATACGCCTCCGGCGCCTACGAGAAAGTAGCCGCGGTGACGATGGCGTGCTGGGCCCAGGCATTCACGGATGTAGACACGCGGCGGCAGCACGCGGCAACCATCAATCTTGCCAACTTAGTCGTCAGTGGGCGGCATCCTGAGGCTGGAAGCGATTCCGTCGCGTACCTGTGGAACGAAGGGGGCCAAGGTGCGCGGAGCTACAAGGACGGAAACAGCTATCAGCTCATGATCTTCATCGGTGGGGCGACAAACCAGCCCATCGAAGTCATCGAGCGGATGATCCCGATCCGCTACCTCAAGTGCGAGGTGTCACCTGGATCCTGCGGCCACGGGAAGTTTCGCGGGGGATTCGGCATTGATCGCTCATTCGAAGCGACTCAGGACGTCGTTCTCACGATGCACGGTGATCGTCATGAGGTCACCCCCTTTGGCCTGGCCGGCGGCATGAACGGCGGTCCGAACCTCCTCGTGATGAACCCTGGAAGTGCCGAGGAGCGCGACCTGGGAATGGACACGGCGGGGCTTAGGGTTCCAGCTGGAACGAAGATGCTGTACTGCTCCAATGGCGGCGGGGGCTTCGGGCCGCCGCATGAGCGAGCCATTGAACTAGTGCTGTCGGACCTGCGGGCCGGGGGCATCGACCAACCCACGGCGGCCAATGTCTACGGGGTGGTCCTCCGCCACGACGGAGGGGTCGATGAATCGGCAACGGCGGCACGCCGCGAACAGCTGGCACGTGTAGAGCCCGAGATGGGGCTTGGTCACGGGCAGGTTCACCCGGTGGGCGCGCGCGTACGGCTAATCCCGGCGCCCACATCAGCCATTTCCAGGGCGGAGACATGACCGTCCGCGACCACGAGTGAGCCCATGACGGAGCTGATGCCGCTCCACGTCGATGCCCTTGCGCCAGCTGGCGCCGTCTGGAGTCACGTCGCTATAGCAGGCGAGCTGGTGTTTGTGTCGGGGCAGGTGGCATGGGACATCGGCGGTGAGATCGTGGGCGAGGGGTCAGTCGAGAGGCAATCCGAGAAAGTGTTCGACAACCTTGAGGAGGCGTTGGCCGCGGCTGGTTCCGGACTCGAGAGGCTCGTTCGGATCTGCGTGTACCTCGTGGACAGTGGTCATATCACTGCGTTTCGCGGCGTGCGCGACCGGCGACTCAGAGGTGCCAGGCCGACGAGCACGCTGGTAATCGTCCGAGCCCTCGTCGACCCCCTGCTCCTCGTTGAGATCGATGCGGTCGCGCTTCGCTAGCTCAACGCGCTCTCACGCGATGTCAAACGACCCGGCAATGAGACAGCTCGATACTGCGGAGGTGCGCGTCATCGGCGTGCGGCGGGCCGGCGACGTCATTCCCGAAATAGGACCGAGGAACTACCTCCACAGCGGACCCCCGCTAGCTCTACATGAGATTCCTGGTCCGATGCGCGGAGCACTGATCGGCGCACTCATGTTCGAAGGCGAGGCCGCCGACGCGGCAGGGGCCGAGGCGATCATCGATGCCGGCAAGATCGCGCTCGCGCCCTGCCACCATGCCGGCGCTGTGGGGGCAATGGCTGGGATTGTCACGCCCGCGATGCCCGTCGTAGTGGCTGAGACCGCGGACAGGCGAGTGTTCTCGCCCCTCAACGAAGGGCTGGGGAAGGCCTTGCGGTTCGGCTCGTACGACGATGGAACGCTGCGGCGCCTGCGGTGGATGTGCGACACGCTCCGCCCACTGCTCGACGCCGCAATAGCCACGTTGGACGGCGTCGACCTCGTTGAGCTCATCAGCGAGGGGCTTCGCCGCGGCGATGAGTGTCACAACCGGAACGTCGCGACATCCGCGCTTCTGATCGCGCGGCTGGCGCCTGTACTTGTCCGCTCGACGGAAGACCGCAACGCGGTCGCCGAGGTTCTGAGCTATGCGGCGGGCAACCGTCACTTCGCGCTGCCTTTCTCGATGGCGCTCGCCAAGGCAATCGGAGACAGCGCCCACGGGTTCGAGGGGAGCCCGATCGTGACGGCGATGTGCGGCAATGGCCACCGGTTCGGAATCCGGGTCAGCGGCGCTGGAGACGGATGGTTCCTGGCGCCGGCACCAGTCGGTGATCCCGTGTTGTTCGATGGCTTCACCAAGGATGACGCGACGCCGACCATGGGCGACTCGATGATCACCGAGACAGTCGGCTACGGCGCCTTCGCCCTGACAGCAGCTCCCGCGATTACGTCGTTCGTCGGCGGAAGCGCCGCGGAAAGTCGGGATCTGGTGGAGAGGATGCGGATGATCTGTGCCGGACAGAGCACCCGATTTCTTATTCCGGGAGATGACTTCCGAGGAACGCCACTCGGCATCGACGTCCACCGAGTCGCCGAGTCGGGGATCGCCCCAGTCATTAACAACGGGATGGCTCATCGTCAGCCTGGGCGCGGACAGGTCGGCGCTGGGATCACTCGGCTCCCGCTGGAGCCGTTCATCGAGGCGAGCGCCCACCTGCGACACACTGCGGCGGTCGGACGTAGTTGACACCCGCGCTAGGCGGTGGTGTCCAACTCCCTCGGCTGCTCGACGAAAGTGCTACGAGCTACGCCAGCTCGGCGACGGTCCGTCTGAACGTGGTGGATAACTCCCGGCCTCTGAGCCCGTTGGCGAGCAGAATCATCAGCAGCAGCCGGGCCTTAGCCGCGCTGAGGTTCTGCGCCTCAATCAGTCCCATGTCCCGGAGCGTCGCCCCTCCCCCGGGCCCACCGTAAACGGAGCTGGTGCCGCCCCCTATGACGCGTGTCGCGACGATCACCGGGATGCCCTGATCGAGCACGGCTTTGGCTCCCTCCATGGCCGAGCCGGGGAGGTTGCCCAGCCCGGTGCCCTCCAGAACCAGACCGTCTGCGCCGGTGGCCTCGACGATCTTGCTCGGCAGGTCGCGGGGCATCCCGGTGAATGTCTGCAGGACGGCAACCTGGCAATGAAGTGACTTCGGCTCCTGAAGCGTCAGGCGCTCTGGTCTGTGGAGGACGGTCAGGCCCCCGGGCGGGAGCAGCGCCACCGGTTGACGCCCGGGCGACGCGAAGGCATTGACGTGGGAGGAGTGGACCTTGCGCACCCACCTCGCCGCGTGCACCTCGTCGTTCATGACCACCACCGCGCCGAGACCTCGAGCGTCGGGCGAACCGGCCACCCTGACCGCATTCAGGAGGTTGCGTGGTCCGTCGGCCGAGAGCTCGTCGCCCGAGCGCATCGCCACGGCAAAGGCCACTGTCTTGTCGGACTGGGTTAGCAGGTCGCAGGCGAACGCTGTCTCCTCGACCGTGTCCGTCCCGTGTGTCACGACCACACCGTCGACGTCCCCCTCGGCCAGTCGGTAGCTGATGCGGCCGGCCAGCGCGAGGATCAGCTCAGGGTCGATGTTCCAGCCGTTGACTTTGGACAGTTCTTCGACCCGCGTGAGACCCGCCTCCTGAATGCCGGGCACAGTCGCGGCAAGCTCGTCGCCCCCGACCGCCGGTCTGACCGCCCCGGTCTCAGGATCGCGCAGTGAGGCGATCGTCCCGCCGGTAGCGATTAGGCAGACGCCCATTCAGGTCTGGACGACCGGTCCTGCGACGGTCGCGAACTCGCGCCGAATCGCCTGACTGTGCTCGCCCATCGTCGGTGGGGCCCGATGGTAAGGCTGCGAGCTTCGAGAGAACCGCAGTGGCGTGCCGGGAAGCCGGAGCTCCCCGAGCGTCGAGTGGGCCACGTCGCGGACAAGGCCCTCGGCGACGACCTGCTCACTGGCGTAGACGCGGTCCAGGCTCTTGACCTCGCCGGCGGGGATGTTCGCCTCCTCCAGGGCGCTCAACCAGTACTCGGCTGAGCGGGTTTTGAAGGTTTCGGTGATGAGCGACTCCAGTTCGGCGCGGTTCGCCACACGGGCGCTATTGGGAACGAAGCGCTCATCATCCTCCCTGATGCCAACAAGCGGTGCGAACCGGCCCCAGATGTCCTCGTTGCCCACGGCGATCACGATCGGCCGGTCCGCAGTGGAGAACAACCCGTACGGCGCCACCGTCGGATGGTGGTTACCGGAAGGTACCGGGACCTCGCCGGCCACCAACCAACGCGTGCCCTGGAAGCCGTGGATGGCGATCTGTCCGGCCAGCAGTGAGGTGCTCACTCGCTGGCCGCGGCCGCTGATCTCTCGCTCCCGTAATGCGGCCAGCACCCCAACCGCTCCGAGCATGCCCGCCACGAGGTCGGCAATCGGGACGCCCACCCTGGTCGGGTGCTCAGCGTCGGGGCCCGTGCAGCTCATCAGGCCACCCTCGGCCTGGAGGATCTGGTCGTACCCGAGGCGATCGCGCTCAGGCCCGCCGGAGCCGAAGCCCGTAATCGACAGAGTGACCAGGCGGGGATTGAGGCTGTCCAGCCTGTTCGCGCCGAGCCCGAGCTTGTCCAGCACCCCGGACCGGAAGTTCTCGATCAGCACGTCCGCTCGACCGATCAGGTTCTCCAGCAGGCGCAAGTCGTCGGCGTCCTTCAGGTCAAGGACGACGCTCTCCTTGTTGGCGTTGGTCGACAGGTAGTACGTACTCTCCTTGGCACCCTCGTCGCCCACGAAGGGCGGCCCCCACCTCCGGGTGTCGTCCCCCGCCCCCGGGCGCTCGACCTTGATGACCCGGGCGCCAAGATCCCCGAGCAGCATCGCCGCATGTGGTCCGGCGAGGACTCTCGACAGGTCGACGACCAGGAGGCCATGGAGGGACGGACTTCCCGATTCGTCGTTCCGAGGGGTTTCCGATGCGCGGTCATCGGGGTATCCCGGTTGGCCGGCCCTGGGGCCTCCCCATTCGCCGGCCTCATCCCTCAGTCCATTCGCCAAGACTCTCCACTCCTGTCTGCGGGCAGCCCCTCGCTGGCCGGGGCGAGCTGCCGCCCTCCCGCGGCGAGGTGGTCTAGCCACTGTACCATCTGGTGGCAAGTAGACTGGCCCCCTGTTGGCGAACGACCTCGAACTCCAGCCGCTCAAGCGATCCCGCCTGTATGAAGAGGTCGCCAATCGCCTACGCGAGTTCATCGACGCTCGCGACCTCAAGCCCGGGGACCGCCTTCCGTCCGAACGGGACATCGCCAGCTGGCTCGAGGTGAGCCGCACCTCAGTCCGTCAGGCTTTGACTGCGCTGAGAGCCGTCGGTCTGGTGGATATCCGCCACGGCGGGGGCGTCTACGTCCTGCGGTCGGCCGACGAGGTCATCCCGACTCTGGCTCTCCAATTGCTCGACGAGTACGAGCAGCTCCCGGCGATTATGGAGGTCCGCGAAGCCCTGGAAACGGCGACCTGCCGCCTAGCCGCTCGGCGCCGTTCGGCCCGGGACCTCAAGCGGCTGCGGGCGACGCTCGACAGCATGGCTGATGCAGTGGCCAGTGGCAGTGACCCAGCGCTGGCCGACGCGCAGTTCCATGAGGCGATCGCCCTGGCCGCGCACAACGAGCTCCTGCACGACCTCATGTCTCAGCTCGAGGATCCAATCGATAAGACCCGCCGAGCGTCACTGTCACGGCCGGGTCGGCCCCCGATGTCACTCGAGGCCCATCGTCTGATCTTCAATGCCATAGAGGCGCAGAACGAGGACCTGGCCGCGGAGCGCATGCGCCAGCACTTGAGGGTCGTTGCGGACGTGGCATACGTCGTGCCGGCCGAGAAGGACGGGTAGCGGCTTTCGGCGGGACTCCGGTCGCGTAGACTGGTCCAACCAGTTGGCCAGTCGTCGCCCTCATCCGCTCGCTGTCCCCCTGGGGCTGAATTCCCCGTCCGGCCGTGCCGCCATCGACGCCGTCGCTGATCACGTGCGGGAGTTGGAGGTGCCGGGCACCTCCAGTGACCCCCTCCAGTGGCCGGGTTACAGAGATCAGCTGAGCACTGCTCGGGCGAAATCCGGAGAAACCGAGGCAGCGGTAATCGCCGAGGGTCAGGTGGCCGGCCGCACGTGCACCCTGATCTCGTTCGACTTCAACTTCCTTGGCGGGTCGATGGGCGAGGTCGTTGGGCATCGGATCTCGGCCGGCTTTGCCCACGCGGTAGAGCATGGTCAGCCTGTCATCTCGCTCATCTCATCCGGCGGGGCGCGGGTGCAGGAGGGGATGAGCTCGCTGGTACAGATGCAGAGGATTACCAGGTGCGTGACGCGGGCACGGCACGCGGGGCTGGCTCATATCGCCATCGCCCGACACCCGACCACGGGCGGCGTTTGGGTATCACTCGGTGCCGCCGCGGATGTGATCATCGGGATTGACGGGGCGACCGTGGCCTTCGCCGGAAACCGGGTCCGCGACGGTGAGGCCACCGAGGACGCGTTCACGGCGGAGACCAAGTTCAAGGATGGGTTCATCGACGCGGTGGTCGGTGAGGCTGACGCCGCGGGCGTCCTCGAAGGCTACGTCTGGGCCCTAGGGAACCGCAACCGGGGAGCGGGCCCCCCGAAGCCACCTGCGCATCCCGGGCCCGGCCCGTCGAACGGCCCGGTTTCCGGCTGGGAGGCGGTCGTGCGGGCGCGCTCCCCCGAGCGCCCGAGGGCCCTCGCCTACCTGGACAGCTATTTCGAGGAACGGGTCGGGATCAGCGGGGATCGTGTCGGAGGTCGCGACGACGGGATGCTTTGCGGGTTCGGCCTTCGCGATGGCGAGACGATCGCGTACGTCGCGCAGACGGGGACCGGGAACTCCGCTGCCGGCTTCCGGACGGCGAGTCGCTTGTTCCGGCTGGCGGGCCGGCTCGGGTTCCCGGTGTTGACGCTGATTGACACGCCCGGCGCAGCCAACGACGAGACTGCCGAGCACGAGGGAATCGGCCATGCGATCGGCGAGACGTTCCTTGCCATCAGTGAGCTGTCCGTCCCGGTCACATCCGTAGTGATCGGCGAGGGCGGCTCAGGCGGAGCCCTCGCCCTGGCGCAGCCCGCGGAGCTCTGGGCGACACCCGACTCGTACTTCTCGGTGATCAGCCCGGAGGCGGCCGCACTAATCGTCCACCGGGATCCCAACCGAGCAGCTGAGGTGGCAGATCAACTCGCTCTCGGTCCGGCAGAGCTCGTCTCGCTCGGGATCGTCGAGGGGATCATGGACCAAACATCATCTCCGTCCGCCAGCTGATCTCGGCATCAGGTATGGACGCTTGCAGGCCTTTTCTCACCAGGTAGGATGGCCATGCAGAAGGTCGAGGGTTCGAGGCCCTTCAGCCGCTCTTCGCAAAAGCCCTCCGATTCGGAGGGCTTTTGATGGTAAGCGATGAGTTTGAGGGGTAGGCATGATCGGGCGACCCTCCCCGGATAACCCTCAGGCGTTTTGCCGACCTAACTCCGGTGGGCCGGTAGAAGGTTGAGCTAGGGTGCCGGGTCTTGACCGGGGCGGCCCGGACGGCATGCACGTTTAGCTGGCGAGCAGCTGGAGCGCAGAAACCGCCAGGCGCGGCCGAACCGGCACGCCGGGAGCTCCCCTCGGCGGGCGAGCTCGTACACGGTCGAGAGCGGCATGCGAAGCAACTCAGCGACCTCCGAGGCCGTCATGACCTCGCCTCGAGTGAGCGGCCTCATGGTCCCAGTGACGAACCCCGAGTGCGCGTCCTGTTCCGAGTGATTCCGTTGAACGAGCATCCTCAAGCCCCGGTGCGGATGCTCGCGCTGAGCCCCGTCGGCGGTGTCTTTCTCGCGCAAGTGCTTGAGTCCGATCCTGACCGCTACGGCGATCGCCAGGATGACTCCGAGGGCCCAGGTGGGCAGCGAGGGTGATGAAGGTGACGGCTACTAGGGCGATACTGCTTTTGACGTAGAGGTCTGTTCCTTGTGCGTTCATGTTGTTAAGGGGCACGACGCGCCCGCCTTGCCCTGTTGCTTTTCCTTAACACTCGGGCGCCGGCTTGGGGCGGGCTCTCACGATCTGGCTGAAGGCCCGTGTCGACGTCTCCCTCGTGTGCTGGGTGGCTGGAGTCCGCTCGCTTCGAGCGGACCCCAGCCACGACCGTCGGCGGGTCGCGAGGCCCGGGCTGCGAGGGCTTCGGCCGCGTCACTGCCAAGCGAAGTGCGGGCAGTGACGCGGCCTGGGATGGCTGATGGGGTGGTGGGAAGCCGCGCTGTGGCGCGGGTTCCCGGCGAGTGATGGACACCGCCGGCACGGCGGTGTACTTTGGAGGGCGTATTAGTCCGTCTCGGTCCCTGACCGTTGACCGGCGCGCATTCCTGTCGCGTTCGAGGCCGCTGATCGAAGTGGCTTCAGGGAGCCCCTCGGATCCTGTTCGAGGAGATCTACACGTGATGCGATGCGCCCGTTTGGTGCTCTCCGCCTCCAGCAATTGGGTCGTTGCTGCTGGGCGCGAGTGAGTCGACCACCACCTGATCCGGAGAGGTGATCCTCACCGAGGATCGCTCCGGCGCCTCACAGCTAGAGGCAATCCTGACCCGTCTTCTGCCTTCCCGCGACGCGCTCTGGCGTGTTGCGGATCGGGTGTCCGGTGTCCCCCGCCGGCGCTCGATGGCAAAAAACACTTACCCACAGGGGGGGCAAAACCTCGCTCTCGCGCCTCTTAACCCCATAGAGGCGTCTTTGAGCGATCGACAGACAGGCGACAGAGCCGACGCTGCGCGAGCGGCCTACTACCGGCGGGTGGCCGACCGTGCCCGCCGCCGTCGCGCGCTGACGCAGTCGATGCGACACGAGCGCGAGCGCCTGGCGCTCGGCTACTCGCTGCGGCGCGAGTTGACGACCCTGGCGAACGGGGCCGCCGATCTGCTCCGCACCGCGCAGGGTCAGGGCCGGGCGGCGGAGCGGGCAGCCGTCAGGCTGGCCGCTCGCCGCCACCGCGCCGAGGAGGTGCTCCTGCAGGCTGACCGGTTCGGGCTTGACCCGGCCTTGACGGAGCTCGACACCCAGGACCGTCGGGCCCTGGGGCTCCCGGAGGTCTGATGCTCGACCTGGAGTACGAGCTCAAGGGCATCTGCCGGCGCAACCGCGACGGGTCGCGGATGACCCAGGCCCAGCGCGAACAGAGGCTGCGGCGCGCCGCCCGGGAACTCCACGGCCTCGGGTATCGCAACATGCACGCCTCCTCGCTGAAGCCCAAGCACGTCCAGGCGCTGGTGAAGCAATGGCAGGAGCGGGAGCTGTCGGCCGGGACGATCAAGAACCGCCTCGCCGACCTGCGCTGGTGGGCGGAGAAGGTCGGCAAGCCGGCCGTCGTGGCGAACGACAACACGTACTACGGGATCGAGCAGCGGGTCTTCGTCGCCGAGCGCTCAAAGGCCCAGACTCTCTCCCCGGGTCAGCTTGAGCTGGTCCGGGACGAGCACGCCCGGATGTCACTGCGGCTCCAGGCCGCGTTCGGGCTCCGCCGTGAAGAGGCGATCAAGTTCCAGCCCTCCTACGCCGACCGCGGCGACCACCTCCGACTGAAGCCGTCATGGTGCAAAGGCGGTCGGGCCCGCGAGATCCCGGTCCGGGCCCCCGAGCAGCGGCAGCTCGTTGAGGACTGCCATCTGCTCGTCGGCAACGGCTCGCTGATCCCACCCGAGCGCACCTACATCGAGCAGCGCCGCATCTATGAGCGCCACGCCGCCCGGGCCGGCCTTTCAAAGCTCCACGGGCTTGCGCCACGCCTACGCCCAGGCCCGCTACCGGGAGCTGACCGGGTCAGACGCCCCGGCCTGCGGCGGACCCAGCAGCCAGCAACTGAGCCCGCAGCAGCGCGAGCTTGACCGACAGGCCCGGCTTCAGATCAGCCGCGAGCTCGGCCACGAGCGAGAGCAGATCACCGCCGTCTACCTCGGCAGATAGGAGACCCCGAATGACCGAGCATCAGAAACCAGCCACCCTCGCCGCAGGCCGACCTGACCCCTCCCGGGGTATGGCCGGCAAGCTCGCCCTCTACCTGGCCTTCTTCGCGCTGCTGGCTTTCGGAGTCGGCGAACTCGCCGGCGGGCTCCTCTTCGGCGGGCTCGCGGTCATCTGTCTGTGGTACCGGCACTCCGTGGTTATCAGGCAAACCTTTCTGCGCTGGGCCAACCAGCTTGACCCGCCGTCACCCCCCGCCTTGCCGAGTTTGGGTGCCCTGCAGCAGCATGCGCTAGGCGCCGGGGGCGGCGCCTACCTCGCCAGTAGCGCGCGGGGCGAAGGGATCTTCGCCCCACCTACGGCGGCGGTGCTCGTCCTGGCCGGGCCACGAGCGGGCAAGACCTCGTGCGTCGTCATCCCGGCCTTGGCCACGCACACAGGTCCGGCGGTAGCCACCTCCACCAAGCGAGAGGTTCTCAACGCCACTCTGCCGGCGCGGCGGCGACTCGGCCAGACCTGGTTCTTCGATCTCCAAGGCCAGGGCGCGCCCCCGGGCATCCAGCCGCTTCGTTGGTCGCCTATCACCCAGGCCGCCGACTGGCAGCAGGCGCAACTGGTCTCGGAGGCGATGACCGGAGCGACCGCGCATCGATGGTGACGGTGCCCACTGGATTGAGCGGGCGGGCGCGCTGATTGCCTGCCGCCTTCATGCCGCGGCCCGCTCGGGCCAAAGCATGCGGGAGGTCTCGGGATGGGCTCTGCGCCACGACCCCGACGGGCCGCTCGCCGAGCTGGCCCCGGTCTCGGTCGCCTCGGATGTGCTCCACGGGATCAAGCACAGCTCAGATCGAGAACGGGCCGGGATTTTCTCTACCGCGGCACGTGTTCTGCGGGCTTACCGCTCAGACATCGCGCTGGCCGCCAGTGAGCGGCCCAACTTCAAGCCCGAGCGGTTCGTTACTAGCTGCGACACCGTCTACATCGCCGCCCCCGCTCATGAGCAGCAGCTCCTGGCCCCGCTCGTGGTCGGCCTGCTGACCGAGATCCGACAGGCGACCTACCGGCAGGCCCAGGACCAACCAGGCCCGCGGCCGCCGGTGCTCTTCATGCTCGACGAATGCGCGAACGTCGCGCCCATCCCCGACCTCCCGGCCATGCTCTCCGAAGCCGGCGGTCAAGGCCTGCAGACGGTTGTCGTGCTGCAGGACATGAGCCAAGCCCGCCGGCGCTGGCACGCCGACGCCGACGGGATGCTCTCCCTGTTCGGGGCCCGAGTCGTTCTCTCGGGGATCGCTGGACACCAAGACCCTCGAGCAGCTCTCTTTGCTCTGCGGAGATTGGGATCGGCCAATCCAAACGATCTCCCACCAGCAGCCCGCGAATCTGATCGGCGCCTCGGAACAGGCCAGCACCGGCGAAAGTTGGACCACCAAGCGCGAACGGCGGCTACCCGCCGACCAGATCGCCCAGCTCCCCCGAGGCGAGGCCCTGGTGATGATCGGCCCCAACTGGTGGCTCCTCCCCACTCTCCCCCATGACCAGCACCCAGCTTTCGCCGGGTCCACGGCTCAGCCAGGAGCCAACTGACCGTGCGGCCGCTCGATCACGCGGCGAGCAAGCATCGCCTTCCAAGACCCACATCAATGTCGGTGCGAGTCCTCTCAGCCTTGGAGAGCGAAGACTCGCGGTTACGGGCGGCACGGACGCCGACCGTAACCGCGAGTGCTCGCGTCGCGAGGTCCGCGACAGCGGTCCCCCAGGCGCACCGGTCGCGACGCGAAACAAGCCAGCCGGACGGACCCACGACAGCGCTCGTGACAAACATGCCCGGCAACGAGCCGCCGACGCGCGTGGGCTGGCTTCGCCGGCGTGCCCGCGGGTGGATGGGCTAGGGCTGCGGACGCCAGGCGATCATGGCGAAGGTCCCAAGCATTCGTGAGGATTCGGCCCCCGCCCGCTATCCCGAATTCCTAGCCCAGGTCAAGTCGCGGATCGTCGCCGCGCGAACGAAGGCCGTCCTGGCGGCGAATAGCGCCCTGATCGAGCTCTACTGGGAGATCGGAACGGAGATCCTGACCCGATCGGCCCACGAAGGTTGGGGCAGCAACGTCATCAACCGCCTAGAAGCAGATCTTCGGCGCGAGTTCCCTGACATGACCGGCCTCTCGCGCCGCAACCTGCACTACATGCGGGCGCTAGCTGAGGCCTGGCCCGGACCCCAGGCCGGCGGGGAGCCAATTGTGCAACGGCCCGTTGCACAATTGCCCTGGGGTCACAACATCGTGCTCCTGACCAAACTCGAGGACCCTGCCGACCGCCTCTGGTACGCCCAACGGGCCATCACCCAGGGCTGGTCGCGAGCGGTACTGCAAGCCCAAGTCGCGACCGACCTCCACAGCCGCCAAGGTAACGCGCTATCCACATTCCAGCAGGCCCTCCCGTCCCCGGACTCCGAGCTCGTCCGAGACGCCATCAAGGACCCCTACCACTTCGAGTTCCTTAGCCTCGGCCCCGAGGCCAAGGAGCGCGACCTAGAGCTCGCGCTCCTCAACGACATCCAGTCATTCCTGATGGAAATGGGGCAAGGCTTCGCGCTCGTCGGCCGGCAGGTCCCCCTCCGAGTCCCGGCCGAGCACGGCTACCAAGAACAGGAATTCTTCATCGACCTGCTCTTCTACAACTACATCCTCCGGCGCTTTGTTGTCATCGAGCTCAAGATCGAGGACTTCAAACCCGAGTTCGCCGGGAAGATGAACTTCTACCTCAACGCGCTCGACGAGCTGCACACCGGCGAAGGACACGAACCATCGATCGGCCTCATCCTCTGCCCCGGCCGCAACAAAACTGTGACCGAGTGGGCCCTACGAGGAATGAGCACCCCCATCGCGATCGCGCGCTACACGACGCGCGAGCTGACCCTCACCCAGAAACCCCCAGCCGAACTAAAGCCAGCGCTTCCCGACCTCCCGCAGCTCGCCGCGGAGCTGGCCACGAAGGTCGAAACCGCGGAAGCGATCTACAGCGAAGTGATGCAAGTCCACACCCAAAACAAGGGCACGTCGGACTAGACGAGATTGTGCAACGGCCCGTTGCACAACTAGGACGGCTGGTGCCACGCGAGGCTGTTGCACAAACCCCTCCGGAAGCTGGTGCGTCGATGCACCTCCGAACAACGTCGATCAGAACGGCCATTTATTGCTCAGAATTGGGATAGCGACCGCACTGAGGGCGATTCTCGGCCTTTCCCTCCCACCGCCTGAGACGAGGGCGAATTCCGACCGTTTGTGCAACAGCCTCACGCGAAAGCACAAGCCCTAGATCCGCGTTGCGCGGCGAGTGCTTTCGACGAAAGGAACCGTGAGGGTGAAACGGTCCTCGGCCGGGTGCGGCGATCGATGCCTACCCGTCCTCGTCTCGGCGCTTCGGAATCTCTGACTCGTCGGGTGCGTGCCAAGCCGCCGGGGCATACAGCCCGTCGTTGACCTTCTTTATCCGACCTGCCTGCGCCGCGTGCCACAGCATCGAGTTCAGCGAATCGGGGCTAGCCGGAAGATGCTCGACACCTTCCGTAACCATGAGTTCCCAGAGCGCCGAGGGACTCATCGGGCGTCCGACGCGTCCAAGTGACTCGACCATGCGATCATGCTTCAAGGTGGGCCGGGCCCGTGAAGAACGAGAGGGAGGTGGCTGGAGCGTCCGAATTCTCGGCCAGCGCCAGCCTGGGATAGCTTCCAGACGCGCTATGCGGTCTGGGTGTCTTTGCAGGTATCCAGAGCTGTAGCGGTACCTCTGTTGCCTAACCCAGTTCCCGACGTTCACGCCGTCCTCGACCCGGTTGGCCGGTACTTCAACGTGCCCCTGTCTCTGCTGGAACTTCACGAGCGCTGCATGCGCGCGATCCCACCTCTCGGCGGGTGACACCGACCACTTCCAACCAGGCACTGCCTCCAATCGAGCCACCCGGTCGCCTTGGCGCTGGAGGCGCCTGTGCTTGTACTCGATCTGCTGACGAATAACCCAGGCACCGAGGTTCACACCCGCTTCGATGTGCCGTGGCGGCACGTAGGTGCGGTTCTCTCTCGCGACGTACGCAAGGAAGGCGCGGAACCCTCGCTCCCACTTCTCGTCCTGCAGGTCCCATGACCACTCCGACAGCGCGACGAGCCGGTCTATCTGATCCTTCGTCAGCTTGCCGGCGACAACCCCGTTGAAGATCTGGCGCTGTCTGCGCACCCAGCGACCGAGTGGTTCCCCTTCCTCGATCTGATCTCGGGGCACCATCGCGGTGCGTTCGCGATCGACGAACTTCGTCAGGAGTTCGTGATAACGCTCCCAGGTCGCGTCGAGAAGATTCCAAGCCCACCCGGGGAGCGCCTCCAGCCGGGATACGCGATCGGGTTCCAACTCGCCACGGGCGTATCGCCGCCGTTGATGCATGCACCAGCGCCCCAGTGGAACTTCGTCGATGACCGTGTCGCGTGTCACGGCCGCCGTTCCGTGCTCATTGATGTACTGCCGCAACAATACGAACGTTCGCTCCCAGTCAGCCTCCCGCGCGTTCCACACCCACCCCGGCATTGCTTCCAACCGCGAGACGTGTTCGGCGCTCATCTCCCCTCGCGTATAGCGGCCCCGCATGTTTGATGTCCACGTACCAAGCCTGCACCCGTCCAACACGGTGTCTGATCCGATCGCGGCTGTTCCGTGTTCGTCAACGTAACGCGCGAGCAGGCCGAACCAGAACTCGAACGAACTCGTTGATCTTTCGACGATGCGGGCGGACAACGCGCGTGCGAAGTCAAGCGATACGGCGCGGGGAAGATCGAGGATGATCTTGGTCGGTAGCTCGGTTGGTCCCCGACGTCGGCCCAGTTGGTACCGCGCCGCATCGAGCTGCTCTGCGAGAACGTCGTCGTGCGCTCGTAATGCCCGCACTACGGCCCAAACCTTCTGGAAGTCAGAACTGTCAAGAACCTCCTCGTCGTCCACGCCGGGCGGAACAAAAACGGGGATGACAACGATGCCGAGCTTCTTCTCTGGCGACCGACGGATCGCTCGACCTACCGCCTGGACCACGTCGATATGGCTGCGCCGTGGGTCGATGAAGACAACGCCATCAAGCGCCGGAACGTCAACTCCCTCGGCGACACAGCGGACATTCGTCAGCACACCCCAGTCGGCGTCCTCGAGTGACCGCAGCTGGTCTAGGAGAACACGGCGCTCCCCTTCGCTCATGTCGCCAGTGATGGAGTCCGCCCAGAGCCGACCTGGTGGCCTGAGATCGCGAGGCAGCCATTCCAGCACGTCGCGTAGCCCCCTCGCGAACGATCGAGCGGTGGCCTTACGGGAATGAAAGGTAAGAATGCGCGTAAGGCGAAACCGACTCACCACGCGCAGCAATCCGACCTGGCGGGCAAGCGTCTCGGCATCAACGTCAGCGCTACCGATCGTCAGCAAATCACGTCGTCGCACAGCATGACCCACCCCGGGGTCATCAACTCCGATGATCACCACGCGATAGTCGCTAAGGAGACCGCGGTCAATCGCTTCTCTGAAGGAGAGCTGGTGAAGGACCGCCCCGAACTTCCCGACATCGTCCATGGAGGTGACCTCAATATCCTGCTCGCGAGCGGCAGCACGTACTCCGCTGGAAACAATGCGGGGGGTGGCAGTCATGAAGATCCGCCTTGTGGCCCGAATGCGCTCTGGGTCGAGAACGGTCGAAAACGAGGAGTCAACTCGTCCTGCTGCCCGATGTGCCTCATCCGCGATTGCCAGGTCGAAACGCGGTGCTCCAGCATCCTGGGCGCTGGCAATCGCAGGAGTCGAGTGGTAGGTCGAGAACACGACGCGCCGCCCGTCCTTGGACAGGAACCGACCGATCTCGCCAACATCGGTAGTGACCGGAACACCGAGATCGGCTGTCCAGCTCGTGAAGCTGTCGGTCGACGCGACGGTCTGGTCCGAGCAGACGGCGAGATATTCGAACCGCTCTGCAGCCTGCGCGCTCCAGGCACGAAGTGTTTGACCGAGCAGCGAGAGAGACGGGACGATCACCAACGTTCGTTGACTAGATAACGCCTCGTCGATCCACAACCCCGCCAGCGTCTTTCCTGTTCCGCAGGCCATCAACAGTTGCCCGCGATCCACGTCCCGTTGGCCGTTAACGACAGCCTCGATGGCCTCAACCTGGTGCGGCAGAGGCGCGAACCGAACCGGTGCCGGTGCCTCGAGACGCTCCAGATTTTTGGGCCATTGAACGTTCTCATGGCGAAGCTGAGAAAGAAGCTTCAGCCCGACGGGCTTCTCCTGCTCGTGGATCGTCCGGGCAGCTTTGTCGCCGAGGTGATCTGTTGTAGCTACGAGCAGCCGAAAGCTGAACTGGAGTCGATTCGATTCAGACAGGAACGAATCGACGTCCGCCTTCTTGATCGAGTAGCCGGATCCGTACGCCTTCGCCTGAACGGCCCAGAGGTCGTCAGCCTTCGTCGCGACAACCAGATCGATACCGGCGTCGACACCCCATCGGCCGGGCCACTCGTTCCACAAGTAGACACGCTTTACGAGACTCCGATATTCGGGCGCGGTCTCTAGGTACCACTTGACGAGCCGTTCGAACTGCCGGCCTTTGATCGCGTCGGGCAGCGCGTGAAGCTGATCCATGAGCGCGTCAAACGCAGGACGCGCCTGCGGAAGGCGGTCTAAGAAACCCCGCCGTTCGTCGTGCCCGGCGCGGCGCTCATCGATATCGACGTCTCTGACGGGTGTAGTCACGTCCAGCTTCGATACCAGCGAACCCCTGGCTGGCCCGCTAATGTGGCCTTTGGCTGCCATGGAGGCTACATCTCCTTTGGTGGCTCGGGGATGGAACCGTTGGCGCGGATTCATCCCCTCTTTTTTCGCTTGCCCAGCCTATCAGCCGTGGCGGCGCCTACTTGGTCGTGCTCGACTGACCGCGACGGTTGTCGATCCCCGCGCCGCACTTGTGGCATCTGAGCACGTCATGCCTGACAACCCCGAGCGGCAAGCCGAGAGCAGTCGTGATATCACGCGAGAGCACTCGGCCGGCGTGCGCCGTTCCGGACGGCTGCCTTGTCGCCAACTCGCTCGTCCGCGATCTCGAGTTCCTGATGCCGAATGCGATCGTCGTCGGCACACGTCCGTAGCTCGCTCTGAGCCCCCGCACCCACCTGATCGAGTCCGAGCCGCCGACTAAGGTGCTCAGGAGTTGGTCGGATACATCAACACCAGCACGAGCCAGATCTGTCCCACGAAGTCCGACGAGCACGGAGAGAGCGGTAGGGGGTTGGGCTTCCGAGGCGAGCCGGCCGAAGGAAGGCGGTGAGGGCATGCCAGCCGTCGAAGAGCGGATTTACCAGCTAGGCGTCGAGGAGCTTGCGGAGCAAGAGCGGTCAGTGGCTCAGCTTCGGAGCAGGCCGGCAGCGATGCTCGCTGCGGGAGCGGTGGTGCCGTCGCTACTAGCCCACGCGGTGTTCGCCGGTCCGCATCCGCGCGGATGGGAGGTCGTCTTCGTGGGGTTCGGGATCCTCGGTGGCGTCGTGTTGCTCGTCGCGACGCTGTTGATCATGCTGCCGTACGAGATGGGGTTCAGTCTCGACGCGTCCTTCACCTACCAATGGTTGTTTGGCGAGGGCATTTTGGAGCAGCCGGGTGTCGACTACGTTCTCGCAGACGCGCTGCATGAGCGTCGGTTGGCGAACCAGACGGTGGTGGACAAGCTCACTCGCTTTCTCACAGCGGCCATCGTGGCCTTGGCGGTCGAGGCCGCTGGATTTGCGATTGCGGCAGCGCTAGCCTCCTAAGTGATGGCCGACCAATCAAAGCCTCAGCCCCCGGCTCCTGCGCAGCACCCAAAGCCAGGCTCGCTCCCAAAGCTTCCTCAGACCGCCTTCAACCTGGAGAAGAAGAGCGGCGACCTGTCCGGCACAGACCGCAAGGCGTAGGCGTCCTTCGCCAACCCGGAGTTGCAAGTGGCACGGTCGCTGGCTTGCGTTTGTGGGCATACGGGCTCATGACCGTCGCTGCGGGAAGCGACTAGCGGCGCCGGCGGAGCCGCGGGCGGCGCTCAGGACGCGCGGGGAAATCTGGCTCTGTGCGCCTGGCTCACAGTCATGAACCTGACGAGGATCGGGGCAGTCCGTCGGCTAAACCGCGTGGCGGAGCAGCACGCCCGGGGCCGGCTTTCAACTCCGGCGAAGCTGCGTGACGCGCTAGCTGAAATTGACCGGATCGCGGCAACCCTTGAAGCACTCGAACGCAACCACTTGCACCTTCAAGATTTGGCCTGTGCAAACCAGCTGGCCGGGAACCTGCTCTACGAGCTCGGGTGCTATGACGAGACCATTGACCGGCTGGAGGCGGCCGAGCAGTTGTTCTTGGAAGCCGGTGGCGCAGGCATCGACTACGCGAAGTTCCTCCATGACTTCGCGGTAACGCTGATGGACCTGGAGATGCGCAGCAGCGCGATCACCTACGCGAAGCGGTCCGTAGAGGCGTTTGTGGAAGCCGGGGCTACCCATGAGGCGCAGCGGGCCACGAACTTTCACGCGAGGCTTGTGGCTCAGTACGGCGACGGCGCCGGCGCTGATATCGAGGCCTTGCGAGCGGCGGTGCGTTCGCAGACCGGCTGGGAGCAAGCCAAGGCCGCACAGGCGCTGGCGTTGGCACTGCTGGACGACGAGAACTGCCAAGCGCACGGCGATGAAATCCACGGATGCATTCAGATCGCCGCCAAGGGATCTCGCGCGACGGGCCCTGAGCGCCTGGACCACATCGCCGCCGCACTGACATTAGGCATCGAGCTGCATTGGCGCGGCCTCCCGATCCCCGCATGGCTGGCCGCAGATGCGCAGGAGACCAGCCGCGCGGCCAGGAGCGCTGGTCGGCTTGACGTCGAAGGCTCGCTTCTGGCGGTGCAGGCCCTCTACTGCCTTGATGCTGGCGATCGGCGTGCAGCGATCAACGCCGCGCTTGACGGCGTTGCACGCCATGACGAGTTCGCACTGTCGACACAGACCTCGCTGTTGCGCATGTTGACGAGTCAAGTGGCGGACTACACCCGACAGGCCGCACTGGACGCGGCAACTGCCGACAAGGACGCGCTGCTGGCCGCCGAACTGCTTGAAAGCGCTCGTCTGCAGGTCGAGCCTGTTGCGTCGCCAAGCACGGCTCCGACGCACGGTCGCGTTCGCAGCGAGGTCGGTGCACTGCACTCGATCTCGGTGGCCGGCTCATCGCGCCTGCAGTCTCGATACAGCGCCCGTCCTCCGACCATCGCGCTTGAGGAGACGATCGCTGCCACCGGCGGAGAGGATGCCCACTGGTGGGGCGCGTGGTTGGCCAACGAACGAATCTACTGGGCGTTGCGCCTCTACGGCCACTGGAGCACAGGCAAGGTTGTGGCCACACCTGGATCACGGATCTCGACTTTGATGGGGCAAGCCTTCGAGCAGTCGACGCTGCCCAAGCAGCATGACCCGGTCTCCGTGCTGCGGGGCCCGTGGTGCCGCACCGCCGATGACGAGGAGGCGTTCGCGACCGAGCTTGGCGGGCACCTGATCCCGCCTGCGCTGCAGTTGGCGCTTGAGGACGCACGGCGCCGCGACGACCCCCTCTCGCTTGTGCTGTCAGGGAACCTGTTCTCTTTCTTGCCGGTCCCCGTGCTCGCCATGGAGGGCGACGATGCGATCACACGGATCGTCGAAGGTGCGGTCTTGCGAGTGGCGGCTCCAGCGATCCTCACCCGGCGAGCTGCTGGCGTCCGCGCGCCCGACGGCGACCTCTTCCCGATCGTTGCCGCCTGCGTCGACCCGCGCGCCAACCTCCAGTTCAGTCAGGCGATCCCACCGGGCGCGCAGGTGGTGCTCGGCAACGCCAAAGCGGCGAACGCGCACCCGGCGACGCGGACGAACCTGACTGCAGCTTTGCCGGGGAAACCTGGCGCAGCCGGCATCTTCTACTACTCGGGCCACGCGGTGGCCCAAGGGCTCGGCGCCGACTCCGAGGATGCGCTCGCGCTCGCCGCCGACGAGACCCTGTCAGCAGGCTGGCTATTGAACCAAGCACAAGCTGGCCAGGGGCCTGCCTTCCCAACTAGGGTGATGCTAAGCGCATGCGCGTCCTCCGGAGCGTCGGGTTCGGGCGCGGGCGAGTGGCTGGGGCTGACCGCCGCGGCGTTGTGGAACGGCGCGCGGCAGGTCCTCGCGACCAACTGGCCGATTTGGGATACGCCGTTCACCGCCGCCTTCGATCAAGCTGTTGTCGGGCGCCTGCGGCGCGGCGACGATCCCGCAGCATCGCTACGGCTCAGTCAACTTGAGGCGTTGCAAGCATGGCGCCAGAGTGGTCATGACTTCTCCGATTACGAGGGGGAAGGCCTGAGCTTCGAGCAGTTCTCCACACCGTTCCCGCTGATCTGGGCCGCCTATAGCTGTGTCGGGCTGCGCCGCTAACCAGCCCTTCCACAGCCGTAGTGCCGCGGCGGAATCGCGCACCAGGCGTGCGTCTCCTGTGCCGGATCAAGTCACCCTACGCCGCCGCTCGAAGCCCCGCTTTCGCCGACGGCAGATCCTGAACGTGTAGCTTGGCACGAGAAGCCCCGGCCGCGACGCCTGCGTCGGGCCCATGCTCGCAAGCATCGCCAGTCGCTACTCGCCTCTTACGCTCGACGAGAACGCGCCAGCCATCGACGCGCTCGCTACACGTGGCAAGCACTCGCGCGGCGTCGCCGATGCGCGTGATTCCCTCGTCGCCGAAGGAGTGGCGCGTCCCGCGCGGGGCCAGAGCACGAAAGGAGTCGCCCAGCATCGGCGCCCGCGTGCGGGCGAGACCGTGCGGGAGCAGTGGCGGCGAGATCGGGCCTTAAGCGCCGAGGGCAAAGAGCGCCAAGCGGCCGGGGACGCCCTTGAGCTCGTGAAAGCCTCGCTCTTCGAACCCAAATGCGCCACCCACGACCGTCCCCCGAACCGTGTCCGAGACGAGCACCTCACCGGGTCTGGCGAGGGCGCTTATGCGCGAAGCGATGTGCACCGCCATGCCACCGACATCGGCGCCGATCAGCTCACACTCGCCGGTATGCATGCCCACGCGGATGTCGATGCCAAGTTCATGCGCGACGGCGGTGATGGCCCGGGCACAGCGCAAGGCGTGGGATGGCGGGCGATCGAAGACGGCCAGAAAGCCGTCGCCGATCGTCTTAACCTCGCGGCCGCCGAAGCGGAGGAGCTCTTTGCGCACAGCCTGGTCGTGCTCGGCAAGGAGATCGCGCCAGCGTCCATCGCCGAGCTCTGACGCGCGAGCTGTGGCTGCAACGATGTCGGTGAACATCAGCGTGAGCAGCGCTCGCGTCAGCTCTCCGCCTGTCCGTTCGCCTGTGAGGAACTCCTCGATTTCGTCGATAATCGCGTCGCTGTCACCAACAAAAAACAGGGAGTCGACCCCATCGAGCTCGACGTAGCGCGCGCCCGGTATGTGCTCGGCCAGATAGCGCGAATGGCGCACATCCCAGACCAGCTCACGAGGTCGGTGCATGACGAGCGTCGGCACACGGATGCTTGGGAGGACCCCGCGCGCGTCGAGATCGGCCGCAGCCTTCCATCTAACCCGCGCCCGCCCCGGACTCGCGGCGAACCGCTCAAGACGGGAGAACCATGCATTCAGCCCAGGGTCCTCCGCCATCGATGGTGCGTGTCTCGCCAGCACCGGGCTATTGGGCTCGCCCCGCCTGGCAAGAGCACGCTCCGCGAGCTCGTCACGCTGCTCACGAGTCATCGCCCACTGATAATCCGGCGCCCAGGACGAACTCGCGACCGATGCGTACATGATCAGCGCGTCGATGCGATCGGGATGCTCTGCGGCGAGCACGGCCCCGACCGGACCTCCCAATGCGTAGGTCAGCACCACCGCGCGTTCGCTGCCGGCAGCATCGAGCACGGCAAGTGCGTCCTGGACATCCTGCTCGAGCGAGTACGGCTCGGTGCTATCGGACAATCCGGAACCCCGACGGTCAAACAGGATTAAGCGCGTAAACGCGCCGAGACGCTCGAGGAACCGACGCAGCGCCGGCGCCTCCCAGGCATGCTCGACATGGGACAACCAAGCCATCACGAGCAGCAGGTCGATGCCGCCCTGACCCGTGACTTGGAAGGCGATGCTCGCGTCACCACTCCGCGCGTACTGTGTCGTTGCTGGCATAGCCTGAAACGCCGGACCTGACACTACTTCACCGCGCACGACCAAACAGTCCACCCGCAGCGTCGCCGCCCACGACTCCTTTAGCGCCCGGGCCTTCTCGGCGAGCGCCACTCCTTCGGCGACGACGCGGTCGCGCCGGCAGCGCCGCCGGCCGAACTTCCCCGCCGGGGCGTCGTGTTTGGGCCTACGTCCTCCGACCGGGTGCCAAAAGTCTCCCCAAAAGTCTCCCCAAACTCGCGAGTTCCCCCAGCACCGAAGAGCACCGAACAGAACTGAGAAGCCCGAAAACACAGGGCTTCTAACCCAGAAGATCTCCTCCTGCCGGCCTGCAAAGCCGTCTACACCGGTTCGATTCCGGTCGTCGCCTCTGAAAGGCCTGCAAATCGGTGGTTGTTGCGGGTGCAACAGGTTGTTTCACCGTCAGGTCTCCCCAAAGTCTCCCCAAACGGTGCTCAAACGGAGCCTCGTCCGGGGCGAAATCGCCTGATTTCACGGGAGTCGCGCTCACCGACCGGGGTCGTAACGGCCGAAAAAGCCGTCTACACCCCAGCAGCGCTCCGAGGCTTTGCCGGGCGTTCGCTGCTCTTACAGCGAAGCAGGCGCCGCCCCTGCCTGTGGCGAGGAGCGGGTCCGGGACGGGCTATTGGTCGCGTCCCAGGACTGCTGTAAATACGTGTCGGGTGCTGTCGGAGAGACGGCGTAGGTTCCCTCAAGTCCTGCAAGACGATGAAGGAGGCCTACGCCGTGAGACGCACCGTACCGCCGTCGGCGGAGATACAAGCTGAGATCGACAAGGTCCTGTCGAAGGGAATGGTCGATGACCCGCAGAAGATGCTGTCCGAGCTCGCCCGGCTGGGCGCCCGGTTGATCATCCAGCGGGCGGTCGAGGAGGAGTTCGACACGTGGTTGGGTCGCGCCCGGTATGAGCGCCGGCCCGAGCGCCAGCGTGGGTTGCGTAACTTCGACTCGGGGATGCGCAATGGGTTCCGTCCCCGGCATGTGCAGACGACCGAGGGTGAGCTGCGGATCGAGATCCCGCAGGTCCGCGAGGCGGCGATGCCGTTCATCTCGAAGCTGTTCCCGAAGTGGCACTGCAAGCGGCTGTTGCGGACCGACCCGCTGAAGGCGCTGATCATCGGCGGGTTCGTGCGCGGCCTGTCGATGCGCGACATCGAGTCGCTGTGCGAGGAGGCCGGGCTCGCGAAGATCTCAAAGTCGAGCGTGTCGAGGGTCTGCGCGGAGCTGCACGAGCGGTTCGAGGCGTTCTGTCGCCGCTCGCTGTACGACGTCAACCTGGTCGTGTTGTTCCTCGACGCGATCTACCTGCCAGTCCGTCCGAGCGGCCCGAAGGAAGGCGTGATCTGCGCCTGGGGAATCGACGAAAACGGCCACCGGGAGCTGGTTTCCGTGCGCCTGGGAGCGAGGGAGTCCAAGGAGGACTGGCTCGAACTCGGCCGCGACCTCATCAGTCGCGGGCTCGCCGCGCCCAGGCTCATCGTCGCCGACGGCGCGCCGGGGCTGATCAGCGCGGTCGAGGAGATCTGGCCGCGCGCTGACCGCCAGCACTGCGCCGTTCACCGCCTCAGAAATCTCCTGGCGAAGCTGCCGAAGTCAGAACAGGACCGGATCCGTTTCAACTACTGGTCAGCGCTCACCGATGCGACCTCGGTCAAGGACGGCAAGCTCCGCCTCCAGGTCCTGATCTCAGAACTCGAGCATCGGGGCTACGAGTCGGCCGCCCGCTGCCTCTCAGACGACCTCGACGCGCTCGTCGTGCACCTGCGCTACCCGCTCCGACACCGAGAACGATGGCGGTCAACCAACCTGCTCGAGAGATCGCTCGGTGAGGTCCGCCGGCGCACCAAGGTGATGGGCCGGTTCCCCGGCGAGAGCAGCTGCCTCTCACTCGTCTGGGCAGTACTCGACCTGTTCTTCAGCCACGCCAGCAACGGCGCCACGTTCACCGACGTCGACCGCCAACACCTCTACCGAATCAAGTACCAACAAGCCGACCCCAACACCCTCGACGAGGAGGTCACAGCCGCATAGACTCACCAGCGGGAACCTAAACCGCGCGCGAATTTACAGCGGCATTGGGACGCGACCGGGCTATTGGACGGGTCCTGCTTCGCTTCCGCCGCGCGCCGGCCGGTTACTAGGCCGAGTTGGTTGGTGCGCGCTAGTTGCCGGCGAGGATCGCGAGGGCGTGGGTCAGGGCCTCGGGACTACCTTCGAAGCGGACCTTTCCTTGGGCGAGCGCGTCGGTGGCTGCGAGGGAGCCGGACATCAGGTCGAAGATCGTCTGTCCGTCCATCTCGAACACAGCGTCTGGATTGGAAGCGGCGCCGGAGTGAGGGTGGACCTCGCCGTGGTCGACGGTGAGGTGGAAGATTTCCTCGTCGATGTGGAATTGGTAGGTCTCGTGGATTCCGGAGGCCGCGTCGAGGTCGGCGGTGTAGCTGAGGGGGAACATCGCCCACGCCGGACGAAATGTGTCCGCCGGCCGGGGCTGGGCAAGGCGCTGTACTCCCCACCTGGAGAGCTCGAGCATCGCCGGGCCAAGGCTGTTGCCCTCAGGAGTAAGTTCGTACACGCGCGAGCCAGCAGGAGGCGGCAGCGTCGAGCGGCGCACGAGGCCTTGCTGCTCGAGATCACGAAGCCGGGTGGTAAGCAGGTTGCGCCCGATACCGGGGAGGTTGGCGAGCAGGTCGGCGAAGCGACGCGGCCCGAGCATCAGCTCGCGGACAATCAAGAGTGTCCAACGTTCGCCGACTACATCCAGGGCGTAGGCCAGCGAGCAGTACTGGTTGTAGAGGCGACGCGCCACAGGTGGTTAGGAATTAGATACTTCTGGGTAAGAGTTTATATACCGCCAGGGCGCGAGACTTGCCGGCGCGTCCCGGCACCGGACATGATCGCGAAGACCGAGGAGGACTCGAGTGAGACGACTGGTCGGTGTTGAACGAAGCCCGAATCGGACCGCTACGAGGCGCCAAGCGAGTGGATTCACGCTGGGTCTGCTGAAGATGGGGGCGTACGCATTCGCCTTTGTAGCACCGCTCGTTGGCTGGACCGCGGTCGCATCGGCCAACACGATCTCCGGTCCGCGGGAGACCGTTCGCTTCGACTACACGACAGCCCGCGCCAACTCGACAACCGGGCTCGTCTTCGACCTGTCGGTCCGCAACCCGAGCGATCCCAGTGCGGCACCGATTCCGCTTCGGAAGATCGTGCTCGTCGCCCCGGCAGGGGTAACGTCCGATGCGCAGATCCCGAGCTGCACGGCTTCAGATATGCAGCTGGAGTTCTCAGGCGAGAGCGCCTGTCCAGTGGCGAGCCGGCTCGCGACGGGCACCACCGTGACCCGGCCACTCGGAGGGCTTCCGTTCACCTCAGACGTGGCGATATTCAAAACCCCCGACGGCCAGGCGATGCTGATCAAGTTCGGGAACGGCGGCTCGGCCGTGGTCCACACGGTCATCCACGGCCGAGTATCGACCACAGAGGTGCCAACCTGTCTCACCGGCGGCCAGCCGCCAAGCGGATGCCCCATCGACGAGGACGCCGTCGTTTCCTCCGACATCACCTATCCCGCCACGACGTCTGAGAACCGCTTCTATCTGAAAACGCCAGCGCGCTGCCCGGCCACGGGGGCATGGCAGAACCTACTCTCGTTCACCTACGCCGACGGAGCCACCGACACGATCACGACCTCGCAGCCGTGTTCGTCCAAATGATCGGGCTAGCCATAGCCGCCCCGGCCACCGGGCCTGCCGCGAGCCGAGAAGACCTGCTTTCACCACGGCACGTACACCACCGCCACCACCCAGCGCCCCTGCTTCGCGCGGTGGCCGTTTCACAAATCAACGCCGTTGGTGCCAGCACACAACTGCGGTTAGACGCGGCGCGTCAGGAGGCCGGCTGACGGCCTCCGAGCCAATTGCAGGGCGGATTTGTCATTGCTCACCGGACGGCCGCTGGTACCCGATCACAAACAATTTTCAGTGCGTCGCCTTTGTGAAACAGCCTCCGCGGAAGGCAAAGCGCGAGAGCGCGTTTCGAACCGAGACGGCCGCTTCGGCAGAAAGGATCAGTCAGCTCCTCGCTGTCCTTCGTAGCTGCTGGTAGCCCGATCCGACAGCGGACGGGCTGCGGACTCACGCGCCTGCTGGGGTTGGCTCAAGGCCCCATCGTCGGCACGCGGGCGCGTCGAGCTTGAGCGCCAGCGATCGGTTCTTGAGGTAGATCTCGACCGCGCCTGGGGTATCGCCAGATTGGAGCTGCTTCAGAGCCCTCTGCGCGTTGCGCCGGAACTCTGTGAAGAGGACGGCCTGCGAGGGCGGCGCTCTGAGCGTGAGGATCTGCCCCAGGTAACGGACATCCAGGGACAAGAGTCTGGGTCCGTTTTGGGCGGGTCTGATCACGAGCTGCGCAGCCTCAGCTTGCTTGCAGACGGCGTTCAGGTCGTGGCTGAAGATGATCGGGATCGCCGGGCCAGCACTTGCTCCGATGGTGGTCCCGGACGCAGTGCCGTTATGTCCGCAGCCGCTCAGCGTGATGGCCAGGAGCACACCGAGTGTCAGGACGGAACGCATCGGACGGGAAGGTACCTCGGTCGGCCTTGAGCCAGGCGGGGCTGGGGAGGCACTGCTAGTAAGTCGGAAAGGCAGGGTGGCCGTCAGATCGGACCGCGAACCAGACGCCATTGTCCTGTTGCTGCCGCTCGCCGTTCGCCTGGCCGGGCTTATGATCCCCGTCGTAGAGATACAGCGGCTGGCCGTGATAGGTGACCTGGCGCTGACCGTCTGAGAGCTTCCGGGTCCCGAGCTTGTATCCGTCGATCTTGGAGCCGCAGGCGGCCAGGACCCGGCCATGCGCGATCAGCGGCGGGAAGTTCGTGTTGTATCGGGCTGAGCCGTAGTGACCCTGGCCGTGGAACCACGTGTACAGCGTGTAGCCGCTGGAGTCGACCACGATCCGGTCCTGGACGGACGAGTTCAACCGGCTCCTCAGGACGGTGCTGGCCGCCCCATCGCTGCGGCGAGCGCAGTGGGGTGCGCTGGCCGTGGCTGCCGACGCCGCCCCAATGGCCATGAGAACGGCCCCAAAGCCCAGCGTCATGGCAGCTACGGCGACGAGAAGTGGTTTTCTCATGATCGGTCTCGTGACCGGTCCCCGAAGCTGAGTCTAGTTGGCCGTGTGGAAGGCGCCGCGTCCCGGTTGATCGAGGTCGGGAAGCCAACGGCTACCGGCACCACGGTGGCTGTCAGGTAGCCCGAGCTTTGAGCGTTAGTAGCTGCAAATGGCGAGCCCCTTGCAGTAAAAGCTGCCGTTGGGCGCGACCGCAGACCAGTTGTAATTCTTGCCCTGGCCCTGCACCTGCCCGGTCTTCGTGTCCTTGCGATAGCGGTACAGCGGCTGGCCGTGGTAGGTGACCTGAAGCGACCCGCCCTTGCGCCTGGCCGTCCCAAGCTTGTCTTGGTGGATGTAACAGGGACCGTGGCACGATCCATTGGCAACCACGATCTGGCCGTGGTCGATCAACGGGGGCCACCTCTTGGCGCAGCGGCCGTAGCAGGTGCTCGTGCCCTTGTCCTTGAGGGAGATGTACAGGCTTAGCTTCTGGCCGTTCATCTTGACGACGAGTTGCCAGCCTTCATGGCCTTTGTAGCTGCCCAAGACAGTCTGGTTGCCGTGGTTGCCCGGAGCTGCGTTCGCCTGCCCGACGGCCGCGCACGCAGCCACCAGCAGCCCCAGCACTACCAACCTCATGGCTCGTCTTCTCACGGCTGCCCTCCAATCGCTCCGTGGCCCCGCGCCTATTACAGCGGATTCACGCGCCCACGGCGGAGAGCTGCTCCGCAATGATCGAAGGAGAGAAGGCAGGTGGACCCTTGACCTCGTGACTGGTCGTAGCCGGTTTCGAAAGCCGAGAGTGCGCTGCTTGCACGCATGCTGCCGCGCGTGTAACTTCGATAGGCAGGCTGTATGGAAACCAGGGGGCCGGAGGAGATCAGGATGACACGGCGGGCAGGACTATTGGCGCTGACAGCGGTGACCGGAGCGGCGGCTGTCGCTCTTAGCCCCCCAAGCTTTGCTGCCCGCTCGCACCCCTACCCAGGCACCGCCACACTCATCGTTACGGAACAAGGATGCGGAGGTCCTCCCCCCGGTCAATGCTCGCCGCAGCGCCACGTGAAGGTTTCGGCCACCAAGACCAGTCGCCCTTACAAGGGCGAGGTGGCGTCTGGAAGCACCAACCGCCACGGGAGGGTCGTGTTCAGGCTGCGTCCAGGCCACTGGCGAGTCGTTGTTGACAACGGGTTGAGGAAGCGCAGTAAGCGCGTCGTTCTGTGCTCGCACATGGCCACACGCGTGCACTTCCGGCTCGACAACGGGATTCCTTAGCGGGAGCCGAGGAGGAAGGCCTCGCTGTCGGGTTGATCGACCAGCGGAAGACCGGAGTCACTTGGCTCGGCGTAGGGGCACGCGGGCCTAACCGGTAAGACTGAAGCCGGCGTTGTCCAAGGCCCGCTCAAGCTCCGCCCAGTCCCAGGTCGGGGCACCCCCAAGGCGCGGACCTACGTAGTGACGCACTCCAGTCGGGCCGACGAGAATAAGCCCGCGTCGTCCCAACCACAGCGGCCATAGCCATGAGTCAGAGACCTTGATGTCCGACTTCCGGTGTTCGACGACTGGGAGCAAGGGGCCCAGCCGGGGCCGCGGCGCGCATCGAATGACGCCTCGCCCAACCGTCAAGTGTCCGGCCCATCCGAAGAACCCATATGCGTAGAGGACGTAGCACGGGGCCTCAAACCGTGTCCGCGCTTGCGTCGCAACCATGGGGGGCCAGACTAGTCAGCGGGGCCGGCTCGAGAGTGCTCGGTTGATCGAGCTGCATCAGGGTCACGGCCCCGACGCCGGCGACCGCTTAACCGGGGGTTTGCGGGAGCTCCCTCCGCCCTGCTCTGCCCGCGCGACGGTACTTCACACCAGTCTGGCTGAGTGCCCGCAATGCGCGGAAGGGAGGGCGCGGTCGCTGCTCCCCGGGATGAGCGGCGGCCGTCGCGGGTCCGCCCGACTCCAGCTACCCGTAGGCTCCGCCGCGGGCCTTGACCGCGAGTACATCGATCACACGGCGGTGCTGGTCCCGGCTGAACAACACGCGCCAATCCCCCACGCGCAGGCGCCACAGGTTCTCCTCGCCTTTGAGCTTGCGAACGTCGCCGCCCGGAAGCTGGTCGATCCCGCGCGCGATCCGCGCGGTCCGACCGGGAGAGGCGGCGCAAATCCTTGAGTGCCGCTGGGCGGATCTCGATCCGCCACGGGTGAGACTCAGCCAGAGCTCAACTCCGAAGAGACCTCAGACCAGGCGATCCCAGACTCGCCCATCGCCCGCTCAACGGCTGATCGATCATCACCCGTGAAGGGCTCGTCGTCGTACGGAGCGGCGTCGAGCTTCGCCAGCACGGGATCCTGTGCACGGCGCAACAGGACGCCCGCGGCGTCCAACGAAGCATCTGGAAGGGACTCAACCAGCTCGTGCAACTCGGCCTTGGTCATCGTCGATCACGCTAGCACCGGCAGGCGCGATTCCAGCGCCGTCGCTTCCGAAAAGTCTCCCCAAAAGTCTCCCCAAACGCGCGAGTTCCGCCAGCACCGAACCGCACCGGGCAGAACTGAAAGCCCGAAAACACAGGGCTTCTCACCCAGAAAACACCGTCCGGTCGGACTGCAAAGCCGTCCACACCGGTTCGATTCCGGTCGTCGCCTCTATTTACGGCCTCCGCTCGTTGCGCGTCGGCACCTATCGCATCGTCCCGCGCTGAGCACGGCAGTCGGCATCACGCCCGACATGTCCGTCGCGGAATCAGAGCAGGGCTCGCGCCCGATCCGATCACGGGTTCGAGAGAAACCGGTCGGCAGTGGTGGTAAAGCGTGTCGTTCAGCGGGTAGCTGTCGTCTATTCAGCGGCAGATTGAGGAGTGATGCGGTGATGGGTGACAGGGCGATGGACGTCTATTTGAACGATCATCTCGCGGGGGCGATGCTCGGGAGTGACCTCGCCGAACAGATCCGGGCGCGCCACGAAGGTGATCCGCTCGGAGCGGTGATGACTCCGCTCGCTCGTGAGATCGAGGAGGACCGCGAGCGACTGGTCGACCTGATGGACCGAATGGACGTCGAGCGGAATCCCCTCAAACAAGCCACTGGGTGGTTGGCGGAGAAGGCGAGCCGGGTGAAGTTCAGTGGCATGGGCTCGGGCGAGCCGGATCAAAGCGCGTTCATGGCGCTTGAGTCGCTCACGCTTGGGGTGGAGGGAAAGGCGAGCCTCTGGAGGGCGCTCAGAGAGGTCCAGAGTGAGTACCCAGCGCTGATCGCGACCGACCTGTTGGAGTTGATCGCGCGAGCTGACCGGCAGCACGAGCTCCTCGAGCGCGAGCGCTTGGCGGCTGGTGCGCCCGCGCTAGCCAACAACGAAAATGTTCGTTGACTGCTCGGCCAACTCTCGAGGCTGGTGGCCGCTCCGGGGGAAGAGGAGCGGTCCTCCGGCCTCGGGCGCTCACCGCTGCTTCGCCGCGCATCCGGTGGCGTGCCCGAACGGCGTCAGATTGCTGGCGTCGGACGTGGTAAGCCGCGCGGACAAAATGGGCGGCAAATGTCTGCGCCAACACGAACGCAGGGCTCGGCGACCGCTTGATCCAAGCGTCCCCGATGTCGCCAGGAACGCGACGCAAGTGCTCCTCCTGGCCGAGGCGGATCGGTGCCCTTGGAATACAGTTGATCCAGCCGGCGTAGCCAACCAACAAGGAGTTCGCTTGCTGTGATTGCTATCTACATCGTGACCAAGAACATGACGGTCGAGCAGCACACCGAAGGGCGCAACCGTCTCCGTGAGGCCGGGGCACCTGAAAGCGCTATGAAGCTCCACTCATGCTTCGGCGAAGATGGCCAGCTTCAGGTCTTCGATGTCTGGGAGAGCCAGGAGGCGTTCGATGAGTTCCTGACGTACCTCGGGCCGGTCATGGAGGAGCTCGGCATCGAGCTGGCGCAGCCGCCCACGATCATGCCGCTTGTGGACCTTGTCCAGCAATAGCGTCTGAAGCCCGGGAGGACTCGAGCGCAACGGGGCAAGGGCACTCTCGCCTAGCGGCGTACCCCGGGCTGGCCACCGACCGGCTCGAGTACCGCGCTTAGACCGAAGCACGGCTTGACCCGCGGTCGGGGTCTGGCGGCCGAGCGGCCTCGGTTGCCCCGGTGTCCACGATCAGCCCGAGCAGCTCACCGACTGTGGCCTGTCGGTCGGCCCGCACTCGCAGAGGCAAGTCGTGCTGGATCCGGTAGCGATTCCGGCGACCTTCCCTTTCTTTGACGACGTAGCCGGCTTCGGCCAAGTCGTTGACGATCCCGAACGCCCTCCGCTCGGTGACGCCCAGCACGTCGGCGATCTCGCGTAGCCGGACGCCGGGGTCCCGCGCGATGCACACGAGCGCGCGGGCGTGCTTCGTGAGAAAGGTCCATTCCGCCATTGCACAAAACTACGCATTGGATTTCTAGAAATTACTTGCTAATTATTCCAGAGCGGAGTAGGGTCGCGCGAAGTCGCTTCGCGGGGCTCGGCGGTTGCGACCATCAAAGTCTCGAAAGCACCGGCCTGAGCTGGCGCCCTCGCCGCTGCGCAGAATCCGAACGGAAGGAGCAGGTATGCCCATGTCCTCGGCGTCGCAGAGAAAGCTCGCGCTCATCGCGGGCGTGTTCTGGGTCATCACCTTCCTCGCCTCGATCCCGGCCCTTTTTCTCTACGCGCCGGTGCTCAATCACGCGCACTACATCCTCGGTGCCGGTATCGACACCCGGATTGCGGTCGGCGCGCTGCTTGAGGTCATCCTCGCCATCGCCGGCATCGGCACCGCGGTCACGATGTTTCCCATCCTCAAGCGGCAAAACGAAAGCCTCGCTCTGGGCTTTGTTGCTTCGCGCGTCCTCGAGTCCACCGTCATCGTCATCGGCCTCATCAGCGTGCTCGCAGTCGTCACATTGCGTAAGGACTTCGCGGGAGCAGCCGGCGCAGACACCGCCTCACTCCTCGTCGCTGGCAAGTCACTGGTCGCCATTCACAAGTGGACGTTTCTGCTCGGACCCGGCGTCTGTGCCGGGCTCGGAAACGGGCTGCTGCTGGGCTACCTGATGTATCGCTCAGAGCTGGTGCCACGGCGGATGGCACTGCTCGGGCTAATCGGCGGCCCGCTGCTCCTCGTCTCCGACATCGCCGTACTGTTCGGCGCCTACAACCAAACCTCCGGGGCAGCGGGCATCTTGACCGTGCCCGAGTTCGCCTGGGAGTTGTCACTCGGCATCTACCTGATCGCGAAAGGCTTCAAGGCCTCACCCCCTGTTCTCGACACCTCGCCCGGTGCCACGAAGCACGCCCCCCTGGCCAGTCCGGCAGTCGTTACGCCGTAAGCACCCGTCGGCCGCATCATCGGCAGATCCAATCTCTCAGGAGGCTCACCATGACTGCAATATCTACGGCCAGCAGTACGACCAGCGGTGGTGGCGACTACCCCTTGACGTTCGCGGTCGACTATCCCGACCGCAGCCTCAACCGGCTTAGCACCGCGTTCCGCATTGTGATGATCATCCCGATCGCGATCCTGGCCGCATTCCTAGAGGGCGGCAGCTTCGCCAGCAATGCCGGAGGGTCTGGCGCCCGCTATGCCGCTGGCGGGATCGGAATCCTCGTCATTCCGGTGGTCCTGATGCTGCTGTTTCGCAAAAAGTACCCCCGCTGGTGGTACGACTGGAACCTGCAACTCACCCGCTTCAGCAACCGAATCACCGCCTACATCGCGCTGATGGACGACCACTACCCCTCCACGGACGAGCAGCAATCCGTCCATCTCGACTTCGCCTACCCCGACGCCGAACACGATCTCAACCGCGGCCTGCCACTCATCAAATGGCTCCTGGCCATCCCCCACTACATCGTGCTGATCTTCCTCACGATCGCAGCAGTCTTTGCCACCATCGGCGCCTGGTTCGCGGTGTTGTTCACCGGCCACTATCCACGCTCACTGTTTGACTTCATCGAGGGTGTGATCCGCTGGTACAACCGCGTCGGCGCCTACGCCTTCCTGCTCATCACCGACGAGTACCCACCATTCAGACTGCGACCGTAACCTGGATCGCTCGCATCGGGATCCCCGTCTCCTCCGTCTACAGCTCCACCAAGGGCGCGCTCGAAACCCTGACCAGGGCCTGGGCCGCCGAGTACGGACCCGCCGGCGTCCGCGTCAACGCGATCTCCCCCGGCGTCATCCTCTCCTCGACAGCACAGTCCCCTGCGGCTGAGGCCATGATGAGCGGACCCCCGGCCAACTCCCCGGGCACGCCCGACGCGATCGCCAACGCCGCCGTATACCTCGCCAGCGACGAATCGCTGTTCGTGCACGGCACCGTCATCGACATCGACGGCGGCCGCACCGGCGTTGCGGTCATCGCACCCTGCTGACCCGCCCTCAAGCCCGTCGGTCCGCAACGCACGGGCGACGTATGACGCCTTCGCCGAGAAGCGGGGAAGCTCCACAGCACTTGAACGGCTAGCGTTACCGCCGCTGGCGCGATCCGTCAGAACAAACAAAGCGACAGGAGCTGCGATGGCATATGTGATCGTCAATGACTTCGACGGTGGCACGAGAGAGCAGTACGACGCCACCGTCAAGGTTGTGCACCCGCCGGAAGGGCTGCCCGCCGGCCAGAGCCAGCACTACGCCGGGCCGAGTGCGACCGGCTGGGTTGTCGTCGCCGTCTGGGACTCGAAGGAGACCTGGGAGGAGTTCCGCGACGAGACCTTGCTGCCCGGCTTGCAGGGCCTAGGTGATTCTGGCCTCCCGGGGCCGCCGAAGATCACGGAGTTCGACGCCGAGGTCAACCGCTAGTCAAGGCCGCCGACCCGTACTTCGCGAGATCCCGGGCGGATCTCGCGCCCGCGGCCTTCCCGTGGTCGCGGGTCGTCAGCCGGCCCCAGTTAGCGAGTCCTGGCCGCGAACATGATCGGCCAGGACTCAATGGTTCCGGTGATGTTGTCGCTCGTCCCGTCAGTCGTTGGCGCCGATTACTTTGAAGCCGTTATTGACAAAGATGTGGTGGGGCCAGTTGACGCCGATGTTGTGGACCTCGTAATCGCCGTTGCTCAGTTTCACGACTCGATCGACGACGCCGCCTGGGTAGGCCAGCAAGGCGGCTTCGGTGGCCCTGTTCGCGGCAGTTCCGCTGACGATCGTGCCGGTTCCTTGCTTGTAGTCGGCCGGGATCTGACCAACGGTCTTTGACTTGTCACCCGTGCCGCGATTGAAAGGAACTACCTGCGACGCGGTCCTGGCGTTGGGCTTGGGCGGTCCCACGATGACCTTCGTGGCCGTGATCGTGGTGTTGTTGTCCGTTCCCAGCACGAGGACGGTCTTGCCTTTGGTGACAGCGCTCTTTTGGCGCCGCGGTCGTGCCCTTCTCGTATTTGGTGGACGATGTCTCCTTGATGGCCACCTTCTCGCTGGCGGAGGTGGACAGGGTGAAGCCTCCCGTGGACGCGCTGCTGACCTCGCCGATCGAGCCGCCTGCGGCGGGCCCGGATCGAGCGTTCGACCCTCCGCCGCCGGATCCGGCCGCCCCCGAGAACGCGACCGGACGCGCACCGCCTGCGGCGGTGGCCGCGGGGACAGACGCTGCGGCATTGGAGCCGGCGCTGGATGCAGCGCTGACGATCCCGAATGTCCCAGCGCCGATCACGATGGTTGCGATGCCGGCGGCGAGGAATCTGGTGGATCTGCGCGAGAAGGTGAGGTTGCGAGAAAGCATTGGAAGGACTCCTTTCGTTTGATGGAGCCCAGCGTCGCGCCGCAACCTGGGGGAGTCCTGTGTGGAAGCCGAGCGGTTGCTGAGACCGACCGGCCGGTGGACCGTGGGCCCGAGAGTTCGCCGGTTGTTCAGGCGTCGCGCCGCTTGAGCAGAATCGCTCCGGCTAACAGAGCGACCGCCGCATAGACGCAGAACACCCCCAAGCCCGCCCAGGGCTGGAGGGTGAACTGCTTGATGCGAACGGCGAAGATCTGCTGGCCCGCATTACTGGGCAGGTACTGATTGATCGTGTTCTGCCACGCCTGCGGGAGGGCGCCCGCGATTCCGGGCAGCACGAACAGGATCCCGAGGAGGGTTGCGATCGCCCCGGCGCTGTAGCGGATCACGGTCCCGAGCCCGAGCGCCAGGAGGCCGAGCACGGCGAGATACAGTCCCCCACCGATCACGGCGCGCAGGACCCCGGGCTCGCCGATGTGCGTTTCGAGGTGCTTGTGGGAGAGGAACGCCTGGCCGGCGAAGAAGGCGATGAAACAGCCGACCTCGCTGACGATCAGCGTCGCGGCGGTGAACACGATTGCCTTGGCCGCCATGACCGTTCGACGCTGCGGGACGGCGGCGAACGTGGCCCGGATCAGCCCGGTCGCCCACTCGCTGGTGATCAGCAGCACGCCCAACACCCCGATCGCCAGCTGCGCCAGTTGGATCCCGTTCAGGCTCACCCCGAGGGCCGAGAATTTCGCCTTCTCATGGGCGGTGACGTTGGGATATTTCGATGCGTATAGAGCGCACTGCACAGGGCCGAGTGCGGCAGCGGCCAAGAACGCCGCCGCCAGCGTCGCGTAGGTTGACCGCACGCTGCGGAACTTCGTGAACTCGGAACGCAGGACCCCAGGCAGGATCGGCCCGTCGCTCGGCACCAGTCGCCCGAATCGTTGCGCCCGCGCTTCCGTGGCCATCGTCAGTCCTCCGGTCCGACTGCGACAGGCGCCGCTGCGGGTTCGGTGTGCGCGGGGAACTCGACGCTTTCGCGCGTCAGCTCCATGAACGCCGCTTCGAGCGAAGCAAGCTGCGGAGAGAGCTCGTGCAGCGCGATTCCTTCGTCCCGAGCGAGATCGCCGACCTCGCCGATCGCCAGGCCGAACACCGCCAGGGCGCCGTCCGGTTCCGGTCGGGTCCTGCCGCCCCGCGCGGCGATCGCGCGAGCGAGGACCTCGCGCTGAGGCGAGCGTACGCGAACAAAGTTCTGTTGGCTGCCCTCGATGAACTCGTCCACTGAAGCGTCCGCGATCAACTTTCCGCGACCAATGACAATGAGATGGTCTGCGGTGAGCGCCATCTCGCTCATCAGATGGCTGGAGACCAAGATCGTGCGGCCCTCCGCCGCCAGCGAGCGAAACAGGTCTCTGACCCATCTGATCCCCTCGGGGTCCAGGCCGTTGACAGGCTCGTCGAACAACATCACTCCCGGATCGCCGAGCAGCGCGCCCGCGATGCCGAGCCGCTGGCTCATTCCCAGCGAGAAACCACCGGCCCGCTTGTGCGCGACGGATTCGAGACCCACCTGCTCGATGACCTCATCCACCCGGCCGCGCGGGATGCCGTTGCTCTGCGCTAGAGCGAGCAGGTGGTTGTAGGCGCTCCGTCCGCCGTGGATCGCCTTCGCGTCGAGCAGCGCACCCACCTCGAACAGCGGCCTGCGATGTCCCTCGTACGGCCGTCCGTTGACGGTCACCGTGCCGCTGGTCGGCCAGTCCAAGCCCATGACCACACGCATCGTCGTCGACTTCCCAGAGCCGTTAGGACCCAGAAACCCAGTCACTCGACCCGGCACCACGTCGAACGAAACGTCGTCTACCGCGACCACATCGCCAAAGCGCTTCGTCAAGTTGTGAATCTCGATCAAGTGACGCCCTTTCCGGAAATCGCACCGGAGGCAGGGCGCGATCCATCGGAACCACGAACGGCCAGACTCGGCTCCCACCGCAAGCAATCAGGTCTCGATGAACTGACGCTAAACCGTACGTCGACGTGAGACGTCTCTCACGGGCGGTTAGGCTGGCGCGGGCTTGAACGATCCGCTCGGAGTGATGCGCGCGAATATGGGCGCCTTCTACCGCCTCCTAGGCGAGCGCTCGCCTGGTGGTGCGGTGATCGAGCGCGAGGGATTGGTGGCCGCGATCGTGCCGTCATGTCCGAATCAGTCGGTCGTCAACGCGGTGGTTTATGACCAGGCCGGGGCGCTCAAAGCGAGCCGCGACGAGCTGGAGGCAGCGTACGGGCGGGCCGGTGTCCGTTCCTGGAGGGTGTGGGTGCCTGAGGGCGACCGCGAAGTCGGCGAATGGCTCCAGAAGTCGGGGCACCGGGTGTCCGGGAGTCCGCGCGCGATGACGTTGAACCTCGTCGATGCCGATCTAGACGTTCCCGAGCTGGACTGGGAACCCACCGGCGATGTCGCTGCGCTTGCGGCCCTGAACGAGCAGGCCTACGGCCTCCCAGCCGGAGAGTTCGCCCAGGCGCTGAGGGCGCTGGCGGGAGAGTCGGTCGCGCTTTACCTCGCCCGCGAGCACGGAGAGGCAGCGGCCTGCGTCGCAGCGGTTGATGAGGGCGGCGATTGCGGGATCTACTGCGTCGCGACGAGACCGGCCTCGCGCGGGCGCGGTCTGGCTTCAGCGCTGATGCGACAGGCGCTACTGGATGCCCGCCGTCGTGGCTGTAAGAGCAGCTCGTTGCAATCATCAAAATTAGGCTTCCCCGTGTACGAGCGACTTGGCTATCGCGATGTGTGCGCGATCGACACGTGGGAACAGAAGCCCGCGATCGCCTAGCCCAGAAAATCCCCTTGTGGCGGGATCTGGCCCGGAGTATGGTGGCGACGGACCAAAGGAGAGGGCACCGTGGCTACAACCCGCCGCCGCAGCATCACCCAGACCCACGAGCGCATCTCGCAGCTCGGCTGGGAGCCCGACTACCACCAGCCGGTAGTCAAGTACCCGACTCGGTACACCTTCCCAAAGAAGGCGAAGGACCCGATGAAGCACATCATGCGGGAGTACCTGCCGATGGAGCTCGAGAAGGACGAGCGCGTCTACGGCGGGCACGACGCGGCCGTGCGCGCCGACATGCCGCACAAGGCGGAGCGGCGTTGGCTCGAGATCGTCAAGCCATTCATCATTGCGACCGCGTACGCCGAGGTCAGCGCCGGACGATGCATGTCGATGCTGATCGACGCTGTCCCGAACGACGAGCTCCGCAACGGCTACCACGTGCAGTTCGTCGACGAGGTGCGCCATACGGGACTACAGATGGCGCTGGCGCGCTGGTACGCCAAGCACACGCCCGACCCTGCGGGGTGGAACCTCGGCCCGAAGATGCTCGGCCGCTCTCCCGGCACGCGCCAAGCGTTCAACATGCTCTCTCACTTCATCGTCGGTGACCCGATCCAGTGTGCGTTCACGCTGCAGGTCGTCGCCGAGACCGCCTTCACCAACCTGGCGTTCGTCGCGCTGCCGGATGTCGCTGCCCGCAACGGTGACTTCACGCTACCGACGACGTTTCTGTCGGTGCAGTCAGATGAGGCGCGCCACATCTCCAATGGCTACGCCACGCTGCTCACCGTCCTCCAGGACGACTCGAACGCGCCGCTGATCGAGCGCGACCTGCTGCAGGCCTGGTGGATCAACCACGCGTATCTCGACAGCTTCGGCAGCGGGATCATGGAGTACACCTCCAAGGACCGCTCTGATCCCGAGAGTTATCTGGACAAGTGGGATCGCTGGGTCCGCGACGACTGGTACCGCTCCTACATCCTCAAGCTCGGTCGGCTCGGGCTCAACCTGCCGACGGACATGTTCGAGCACGCCCGAGAGCGGATCAGCAACGGCATGGTTCACAAGATCCTGATGGGCGGCGCCGCGTTTTGGATGTTCAACTTCTGGCGCAGCGACCCGCTCGACGAGCGGGACTTCGAATGGTTTGAGGAGAAATACCCGGGCTGGTACGAAGAGTACGGACCGTTCTGGCAGGCCATGGGTCAATTCAGCAAGGACCCCGAGGGGTTCGGGACGTTCCTCAAGCAGATTTCTGAACAACCGGTCCCGTCGTGTTGGACGTGCTTGGTCAGCTGCGTGTTCCCCGAGGATCTCTCTCACCGCGAGGTCGACGGCCACACGCGGTTCTACTGCTCCAAGGAGTGCATGTGGCTGGATGAGTCCAACCCGGGACGCTACGTGGGCGATCGCAACTTCTTCGATCGCTACCACGGCTGGGAGCTGTCCGAGGTCGTGCGCGACCTGGGCTTCATCCGCCCCGACGGCAAGACACTCGTGGCGCAGCCACACCTCGACGACGACTTCATGTGGACGCTGGACGACCTCCAGAAGCTGGACTACGAGATCATGAGCCCGAACATCGTTCTGGCCGAGCAAATGGGCCTGGCCAACGGCTCCTCGCACACGAACGGCAACGGCCACCATGGGAATGGAAGGGCGAACGGTCACGGCGCCCATGCCGCGGCCGGCGGCAGCGCGGTCACGTAGGAGCGCCCCACGCAGGGGGCACGATCACATGAGCACACGCGTCCTGTTTGAGCCGATCGGCGAGGAGATCGAGTGCGGCGATCAGGAGACGGTGCTCGAAGCCGCGTTCCGGCAGGGATACAACCTCGCCTACGGCTGCCGCGAGGGCCAGTGCTCGGCCTGCAAGTGCTACCTGCTCGAGGGCGACGTCGACCTGCTCCCTTATTCCACGTTCGCGCTCTCGGAATCCGAGGAGGAGAACGGGTACACGCTGATCTGCCGCGCGCTGCCCTGCGAGGACCTCGTGGTCGAGCTGCTGCACTTCGATCCGGACAACTACCGGCTCGAGCACCCGATCCGGGACGGTCGCGGGGAGGTCGAGTTGCTGGAGTCGCTCACCGGCGACATCCGGCTGCTGCGCCTGCGCGTCCACGAGCCCGCCGACTTCTCATTCCTACCCGGGCAGTACGTCGACCTGTGGGTGCCAGGGTCCGACGAGGCGCGACGCTCGTTCTCGATGTCCAACCTGCCCGACAGCGGATGCATCGAGCTGATGATCAAGTGCTATCCGGGCGGACGATTCTCGAGCTTGCTCGAGGACTCGATCCACCCCGGCGACACGGTCGGCTTCACCGGACCGTACGGAGCGTTCCATCTTCGCCGCTCGCGGCGCCCCGTGCTGATGCTCGCCGGCGGATCGGGGATGGCGCCGATCCTGTCGCTGCTGCGCCAGCTCGCGGGCGAGCGCAGCGACCGGATGGTCCGTTTCTTCTACGGTGCGCGCGCGGCGCGCGATCTCTTCTATCTCGACGAGATCGCGGCGCTCGGCTCGGCGCTCGGCGACTTCAGGTTCGCGCCGGTGCTCTCCGATGCGGCCCTGACCGACCCAGGTGAGCTGGCGCGTGGGCTCGTCCACGAGTGTGCGGGCGACTACCTCCGGAGCGGGGAGATGGAGGACCTCGAGGTGTACATGTGCGGGCCGCCGCCGATGATCGATGCGGCCGCGGAGATGCTGAGTGACCATGGGCTCAACGAGAGCCGGATCTTCTACGACAAGTTCACGATCGCCGCTGACACGGCGGAGAGGAGCGAGGCCTGATGACGGAGCCCGAGGCGCCGGCCAGGCGCTCAGACAGAGAGCGCCCCCGCGGAGACGATCCCGAGCGTCGGTTTGACTGGTACACCCCGAAGCGTCGGCGGGCGACGCTGTATGAGGACGTCACCGTTGATACCCAACCGTCGATCCACCGGCACATCGACCGCGAGTGGCCGGTGCATTTCGAGGACGGCCGCGGATTGTGGTGGCCGGAATCGACGCGACTGGGCTCCACCGACTGGTACGCCTTCCGCGATCCCGGAGAGCTGTGGGAGCGCAGCTACTACAAGCAGGGGACCGAGCACGAGAAACTCATAGAGGGGGCGGTCGGGGGCGCGCGGCGGGAGCGCATCTTCGAGGACTTCACGCCAGAGTGGCGCGACTTCCTCCAAGCGCACATGCAGGTACCGGCGTTTGTCGAGCACGGGCTGTGGCTCGCGCTGGCGAGCGCCGGCCGCGACTGCCTCTCGGACACGATCGCCCACTGCGTCGTGCTGGACGCCGCGATGAAGCAACGCCACGCGCAAGCGATCGTGCTGTACGGACTCGACCTCGACTCGTACTTCGGGGACTTCCCGGTCGAGCGCGCGCGAGAGAGCTTCCTCGGCGATGAGCACTGGCAGCCGGCGCGCCGCTACGTCGAGCGGCTGCGTTCGACGTCGGATTGGGGGGAGCGGATCGTCGCCGCCAACATCTGCTTCGAGCCGCTCGTGGGTGTGCTGCTGCGACGCGAGTTGCTGCTGCGGGGGCCCAAATGGGGTGGCGACGCGCTCACTTCCGCGCTCGGCCACGTGGCCCAGGTCGAGTGGGCGTGGATCGCAGACTGGACGGCGGAGCTGATGCGCTTCGCATTCGCCGACGAGGAGCACGGCACGGCCAACCACGAAGCGGTGGCTCAGTGGATGTCGAGCTGGCTGCCGGAGGCGCGGGCGGCTGCCGACGCCCTCCAGCCCGTGTTCGACGCGCTGCCCGAGGGCGCGGGTGGTTTCGCGGCGGCGCGTGAGAACGTCACTGTGGACCAGGCGGAGCTATTCGAATCCGCCGAGCTGACCGAGCTGGCCGGGGCGATCCAATGACCGCCCCGCCGGAAACATACGACTGGGTGGGAATCGTGATGGCCAAGAGCGCCGAAGGCGACAGCGTCGCCCGGGTGCTCGGGGACCGAGATGGCGTCGAGGTGATCGAGCAGCCCTCGTTTTGGGAGATCAAGGCTCGCGACCGGCTCGTGATCGACTTCGACGAGGTCAGCGCGGAGCTCGGGTTCGAGATCGACGGGTACGCGATCCAGCACGAGATGTCGACCCATTACGGTCGGCTGGTAACGACGGACGATGCGCTGATGCTGTTCTCAGATCCGCTCGAAGCAATGGAGTATTTATCGCGCTGATTCCGGCTGCTCCGAGAAGGTTTGCCACCGCGCCGCCTTCCCGCGTCGGGGGCTTTAGGAGACGCTGACCGTGACGCGCGACATCACGACCGGTGGCGTCGGGTACTGGGAGGAGTTGGTCGCAAGCGCTCCGATCCGTTGGACCACGCTCAGGCCCGAGACGACCTTGCCGAGCAGCGCGTAGACCGGTGTCAGCTGCGCGGCGCCGGCGGCCGACAGGACGATGAAGAACTGGCTGCCGGAGGCGCCGGACGGCTGCGCCTGGGTCTTCGCCATCGCGACATCGCCGGTCCCGTAGCGGAAGTTGGCCGACGGTGGGTCCACGACCGTGTATCCGGGGCCGCCGCTGCCGTTACCGGCCGGATCCCCACCCTGAATCACAAACTCGGGAACGATGCGATGGAACGTGAGGTTGTCGTAGAAGCCGCTTTTGACCAACGCATAGAACGAGGAGGCGGTCTTAGGCGAGCCTGCGACGTTGAGCGTGAACGCAAACGAGCCGCAGTTGGTGGTGACGTGCACCGTGTAGGTCTTGGCCCGGTCCAGCGTGTAGGAGGGCGGCTTCAGGTGGTAGGGCCCGCGCGGCGCCGGAATCGAGACGCTCTTGCAGCCCCCAGCCGCCTCGCCGCCCGGCGGGACCGTGGTCGAAGCCGCGCTGGCGGTCGTCGTGGTCGAGTTCTTCGCGCCTGAGCTCGAGCTGCTCGAGCCGCAGCCGGCCAACGCGACGGCCGTTAGGATCACGATCAGAGTTCCGCGCACGCGCGCAAGGAAAGCACACCGGGGCGTGCTCCCTATAGCCGTTGCGGCTATAGACGGCGATAAGTCGCGATAGACGCGCCGTTCAGGCGCGCCGGTGCACGATCAGCACGGTGCGTCCCGAGTGCGCCGCTACGGCGCCCGCCACGCTCCCGAGGAAAACACCCGCGAGCCCGCTCTTGCCGTGGGAGCCCAGCACGATCAGGCTCGCGTCGCGGTCGTCGGCGACGCGAGCGATCCCCTTCCACGTCGGCGCTTCCTTGAGCGCCAGGCTCTGAGCATGAAAGCCGGCGGCTTTCGCCATCGAGGCCCCATGCGCGGCGGTTTGCTCGGCGGCTTTCATGACCTCCTCGCTGGCCGCTGCGTCGAAGCTGACCCCGGGCGGCGGGATGAACCCGACCCCGAACGGACGCCATACCGTCAGGACGACGGCATCCCGTCCCGGCTGAAGCTGGCGGCCCGCCTCCTCGATCGCGAGCCTCGCCAGCTCCGAGCCGTCGTACGCGAACACCACCGGGCCGAGGTCGCCGGCACTCATGTCACCGCACCTGCCGCCCGGTCATCCACGGCCGCCGCCGAGGCTCCGTCGCGCGGGCCGCCGTACTGTCCGCCCAGATCACAGGCGAGCGGCTCGGTGAGAACCGTCGCCCGGGAGGAGTCGCGGATTCGGTCCAGCAGCGGCGGCGAGTACCAGGCCGGCGCCTCACCGCTCATCCATACCTCCAGTGAGGGCGCTGGCGGGCGCACCTTACCCAGCGCATAGAGCGAGACCCCGACCAACGTGCCGCCGGTCGCGATCCCAAAGCAGATCCACAGCGCGGTGTGGGTGCCCGCCACCGGGCCGCCTCCGACGGTCACGGCCAGGTGCGCCAATACGGGCGCGACCATGAAGGCGGCGACGCCCCGCAACAGCTCGACGATCGCGAATACACGCTGGAGGGCGTTGTTGCGCAGCGAGAAGCCGACGATGAAGAGCGCCGGCGCGACCGAGCCGCCGACGCCGAGTCCGATCAGCCCAGAGCCGAGCGCCATGCCCAGAGACGTGGGCGGGAGCTGAGATTGGAGTACGAGGATCCCCGCGATCAGCGACAGCATCCCGCCGAGCACGAGGTAATGCACCCCCCGGGTCCGGAACAGCACTCCGAGTAGGACCGCGGTGATCAGCGCCGCGATGAACTCGGGGAACTGGAGCAGCCCCAGGTGCACATGAGTGAACCTCTGTACGAGCAGGACGGCGGCCAGCGCGGCCGCGGAGATGGAACTCGCCGCGGCGCACATGGCAACGGCGATCCCGCTCACCGGAAGCGTGCTGGCGAGCGGGCGAATGCACAGCAGTGGTCGCTTGGCCCGATACTGGTAAACGAGCAGAGCGACGATCAACGCAAGGCCACCCGCCAGCGGCGCGAGCGTCACGGCGTCCACGAACGGGTGGCTGAACAACTCCGAGGCGCCGTAGAACAGAGCCACGCAGCCCGCGGCGGCCAGTCCGACGGGGAGTGGGTTGCGGGTGGCGCTACGGTCAGCCGGCGGGGCGTCCTGAAAGGTCAGCAGCGATAACACCAGCGCCGCCAGGGCGATGCCCGAGATCACCCAGAACAGCGGGCGCCACCCGTTGGCCTGCGCCTGGATGCCGCCCACAAGCGGTCCGAGCGCGACCGCGCCGAAGATGCAAACGTTGAGGATCATCGCCGTCCAGCGCAGCTTTGCCAGGGAGAACGCGACGACGAGCGGAGGGACGGCCGCGATCAGGAGCAGGCTGGTGCACAGGCCCTGGAGCACGTGGCCGGCGATGAAGATGCCCGCGTCGGGAGCGGCCGCCGCGAGCACCGAGCCGAGTACGAGCACGGCGGCGTACAGGACCAGCATCCGACGCTGGGGAAGGTGCTGCGCCAGAAGCACGGCCAGCACCGTCCCCACCGCATAGCCCGCGTTGGCCATCCCTGAGGCGAGACTCATCTCCTGGAGACTCATGTGGAGGTCCCTGGCGATGATTGGGGTGATCGGCTGGAGCGCGGCCGAGAGCGCCAGATACGGGACCAGGGCGAAAATCACCATTGCCGCGGCCGCCGGATAACGGCCTGTCCACGGGCCTTCTCGCATCAGTCGATCTCCCGATCCACGGCGATCATCCCATCATATGCGCACGGCTCGCCGTCGGGCTCGACGACGCACTGCACTTCTCCACGGGCCCGGACGAGCAGAAGGCGCACAATCTCGCCAGCAATCCACGCGTCGCGCTGACCACGGGCACCAACGGCTGGCAGAGCGGCCTCGACGTGGTTGTCGAGGGCGAGGCGGCCCGCGTCACTGACGCACAGCAGCTCCACCGGCTCGCCACAGCCTGGGCACAAAAGTGGGACGGGCGATGGCAATACGAGGTCAGTCAGGATGGCTCTCGACACGACGCCGGGACCGCCCTGGTGTTCGCTGTCCGCCCAGCGAAAGTCCTTGCCTTACCAAGGGCGGCTTCAGCCACACCCGACATCGCTTCTGAGGCGCCGACGCCACATACGGCGGAGACCAGATAGGAGGCGCCCATCTGACACGGCAGACCGCTGTGCTAGTGAAAGGGGACGGTGACCGGACCGGGCAGGGGTCGGTAGACGGCGAAGAAGTCGCGGTCGTCGGGGACGAGGTAGCGATTGGCGGACTGGTTTGGCTGGGGCTCTACGAGCTTCGGGACGAGGCTGTGGCCGTGGGTGTAGGTGATTAACGTGTGCCATTCGGGGTTGATGTCGAACTCCATCGCCCGCACGGCGCCGACGTGCTGGAGGACCTTGGCCAGAGTGACCACCGTCTGGCCATCGGCTGCGACAAAGATGAGGTTGCCGCGACGGTCGATGCCAACTCCGGTGCGCCAGACCCGGGTCACGCCGCCGAGCGTGAACCCCCACTGTGGGCTGTCCGGATTGTCGTTCAACTGTGGGTTTAGCTGACCGTTCCAGACGATCGGGGCCAGGCTTTGCCGGGTCCAGGCGACGTCCGACCCGGCGTTTGGGCCACCGCTCCATTTCACGATGCCGATGCGGCCGTCGCGATAGCCAACGAGGGTGGCATTGCCGTCCGTTAGCGGCTCGTTCACGCGGCCATTGTCGGTCGAGCCGTTACTGCCGTCTGTAGCGATGAAGCCGGCGTTGAAGGTCGCAAGCAGCCGCCAGCGCTGGCTGTAGGGAACCATCATCGGCCCGCGTACGGCGGCGTTTGGCGGCTCGTAGCGGCCCGGGTAGTACGCGATCTGGGTGCGCGTATGGTCGAACCACGCGACGTAGGCGACGAGCTTCGGATAGTCGAGCTCGGGGCGATAGGTGGTTACCAAGAGGGGCGGCCCGCCATCGACCGGCGGGCCTGTCGACCTCCAGGCGCCCTCGCCCGGTAGCGCGTGGGCGAAGACCGGCTTGATCGGCGGCGGCCAGACGCCAGCTTGACTCGCCAGCGCCGCCTGCGCGCGGCCAATGCCCGGCTGGCTCACCCCGACCGCGGGCAGGCTCTTCAGCTGCGGTCCGCCCTTCGCCGGCGCGTTCGCGTTGTAGTAGACGGTCTCGATGTTGTCCACGATCCAGTTGCCAAAAGGCACATCGGCTCTCACCCACTCGACGCTGCGAGGGCCAAACGCGAGGCTCGTTGGCTGAACCATCCAGACCGCATACCTGATGACAAAGTAGGACAGCGCCGCGAGAGCGGCCGCGGCTAGGATCCGCCGGCGTCGGCGCCTGCGCGCGGCCGCAGCCTCGAGTCGCCGCCGCTCTCGGCGAGCCTGAAGCCGGATGAGCGGCTCTGAGGTGAGCCGTGAGTCAGCCGCCTCCGGCGGATCGGTTACGCCAGGACGGGTGCCAAACCGCCACACGTCATCGATCCCATGTTGCTGCCTTCGATCGGGGCCATCCTGGCCAGGAGTGTGAATTCACCGGCGAATCGCGCGCTTAACGACCTGTGAGAGACCTCTAACCGATCCCGAGAGGAGAAGCCGCGGGCCGACGCGGCCCGGCCACTCCACGTGGGCCGCAAGACCCATCCGGTGGGTGAGCAACCTCTCACCGTACCCTTAGCCTGCCGTGCGGGCGGGCGGGCGAGGATGCTCGGTTGTGAGCACCGCCAGCCCGAGATCGGTGACCGCTTTGCTCGCGGCGCTCGGAGGCGCGATTGGTCTGATCGGTTGCGGTTCGGGCGGGACGAACTCCGTCCGCACGCGGACGTCACCGTCGCGGCCCAAGACGGCACGGGGCGCAAGCCACGGAGCGACCCGGCTGAGTGTGTCGACCGCCATGGTGGGGCAGCTTCCGGCGGCCGTCCAAGACGCGGCGGCGGTCGCGCTCGACGGCAATCGCATGGTCCTGTTCGGAGGTGTGGACGCCGCTGACGGCTCGACCGACTCGATCACCGTCCTGACCGGCGGCCGCAGTGTGCGCGGCGGCACCCTACCCACGCCCCAGCACGATGCCCAGGCCGCGGTTCTCGGGCACGATGTCTACGTATTCGGCGGAGGAGTAATTTCGAGCTTCGACCACATTCTCCGCTTCGACCCGACCACCGGACGGGTCTCAGCGGCTGGGACGCTGCCGACGCCGGCCTCTGACGTGGCGGTCGCTGCGCTTGGGGAGACGGCGTACATCGTGGGTGGCTTCGACGGGAGTAATTGGCTCGATTCGATCCTCGCCTGGCGGCCGGCCGCTGGCCCGCAGTTGGTTGGTCGCCTTCCGTTCGGTCTTCGGTACGCCGGCCTCGCGACGGCCCGAGGGCGGCTACTGATCGTCGGCGGCACAACTCCGAGCGGCGTCAGCGATGCGATTCTCAGCTTCGATCCGAGCACGGGCAAGGTCGCGAAGATCGGCCGGCTCCCAGTACCGCTCACCCATGCCTCGGCCGTATCGCTCGCAGGCCGGGTGCTGGTCGTCGGCGGTCGCCGCAGCGTGTCAGGCGCGCAGACCGCCGACATCCTCGAGATCGATCCCGTATCTGGAGCCGTGCACCGCGTAGGCACGCTCCCGCAACCCCTTTCGGATGCCGCCGTCGTCCGGGTCGGGGACAAGGCGATCATCGCGGGTGGCGAGACTCCCGCAGGTGCCCAGAGCTCGATCCTCGGCCTCACTCCTCGCTTCACTACCCGTCCGAACGGCAGATGAGCCGGAAGGTGGCCATCGGTTGCGCGGCCCTTCTGGGGCTGCTCGCAGCGGCATGCGGCAGCGCTTCACGCGGCCAGCCGCATCAGGCGAAGCACCCGCCGGCTCGGGTCCGTCCGGCCCACAAAGTGCATTCGGACCCGGTGCTCTCCCGCCTGGGACTCCCCGCCATACACGGGCCCTCTCCCCTGACCGGCTACCTGATGATCGCCGACCGTGACAACAACCGAATCATCATCGTCAATCCGCACAAGCAGATCGTGTGGCGATTCCCGACCCCAGGGGCGCCCCCAGGCGTCCACGCGTTCGCGGGTCCGGACGACGCGTTTCTGTCAGCCAACCATCGCGACATCATCACCAACGAGGAGTTCTCCGACACCATCGCAGTTCTGTCGCTCAACCGTCATCCGCAGATCCTGTGGGAGTACGGTCATCCGGACGTGCAGGGAAGCTCCGCCGGATACCTGGCCCATCCCGACGATGCGTACCTGCTCGCCAACGGCGACATCCAGGTGGCGGACATCATCAACTGTCGCGTCCTGTGGCTGAACCGCGCCAAACGGGTCGTACGCGCTATCGGCAGCGCGGGTCAATGCTCACACGATCCGCCGCGTTCGCTGCTTCAGCCCAACGGCGACACACCGTTGCCCGATGGCGGCGTGCTGGTGACCGAGATCGGCGGATGGATCGACCGCTTCACGGCCACCGGAAAGCTCGTCTGGTCGATCCGGGCCCCGAGCAACTACCCCTCCGACGCGCAGCTGCTTCCCAACGGTGATGTGCTCGTCGCCGGCTTCGACAACCCCGGGCGGATCGACATCCTGACACCCAGCGGGCGAATCGTCTGGTCCTACGACCCTCAAAGCGGACCCGGAGAGCTGAATCAACCATCGATCGCGGTACGACTCCCAAACGGCATGATCGCCGCCACCGACGACTGGCACCACCGCGTGGTCGTGATCAACCCCGCCACCAAAAAGATCGTCTGGCAATACGGACACGACGGGATCCCCGGACAGGCACCCGGGTATTTGAACAAGCCCGACGGACTCGCGCTGGTCCCGTAACCGGCATCGGTGCTCGATCAGCCAAGCGCTGTCCGCCAGCGAGCGATCGCTCAGGGCGTCGCCTGCACTGACCCGATGGCCGATCCCGAGCTCGGATCGATCTGGAGACTCACGGCCAGGTTCAGCAGATGTCCACCGGGGTTTCGGACGCTGGCGGTGATGTTGGTGCCCTCCAGGGCGGTGACGGTCCCCCGGTAAAGGGTCGGGTCGGAGGCTGTGCCCAGGGTCACCGCACTCGATGTCATCTGGATCCCGCCGCCATCAACGGGCGGCCCGTGTAGCTCGATGACCAGCCGGCTCAGCCTCTGGCCGGCCACGGTGAGGGAGATGTTGACTGCCACCAGACCGCCAGCCAGCGGCCCTTGACCCACCGTGCCTGTGACCTGGGCCCTGAAACCGGGCGAGAGAACGGTGGCGTTCGCCGCTGAGCCGGACGAGGTGCTGGAGGTGGAGGCCGACCGCCCGCCCACCGTTCCCAGGAGCGAGGCAGGAGTGCCCGCACGTCTGGCCCAATCGTGGGCCAGGGGGCCACCTGGGAGCCACGACACCAGGCCGATGGGCAGGAGCGCCGAAGCTCCGAGCGCCGTCAGTCGAGCGCCCACGTGCTCCGGCCAACCCTCTGCGGCCCGCGAGACCAGGGTCACCACAACGACGACCAGAGACCCGGCCACGATGGCCAGCATCCAGGATGTCTTGGTGTCGCTCCCCGTGCCCAGGCCATGCAGCAATGCCACTGGCCACGAGGCATAGGCCGCCCAGTGGGTGACCCGCCATGCCCGGTAACCGATGCGCTGCCGCAGCACGCTTGTGATGGCCACCGCCAATAGGAGGTCGAACGCGACGGTGCCCAGCCCCATCCACAGTGGGCGGTACGCCGAGACGAATGGGATGACAGCGTCGATCAGGTTGATGGGGGCGAAGCTGTCGAGAACCGAGGTGAGGATGTGGACCACGACGAACGCGACCGCCAGCAGGGAGACGTTGCGGTGTATCGCGTCGAAGACGAACCGCGGCACGGTGGCTGTGCGCAGGCGGCGGATGTTGGCCACACCAAAGGCCACGCTCAGCGTGAGCAGGATCAGTGCGATCGTCCCAGTCCCCCTGGTCAGGTACCAGTACGCGCTGGGTCCGGCCGAAGCGAAGGCGGTCATCGCGGCGCCTGCTCTCGCCCCGGCTCAGGAGCCTCCTGAGACAACGGGTGCGCTGGGGACCGCGGGCGCCGGAGTCGACGCGGGAGCCTGGGACGGCTGCTGGATGCTGCCCGCCGAGCCTGAGGAGCTGCTGGTCGCGGAGCTTGACGACGAGCTGCGTGATGCCGCACTGCTGCTCAGCGTCCGGCCATGGAAAGACTGCGAGGCGATCAGCGAGATCAGCCCGGTCAGACCCACGGCGCCGGCGATCATCCAGCGGTTTATGCGTGAGATCAGGATCATCCCGCGGTCACGGGCGTTGATCGACGAGTCCCGGCGACCGCCGGCGCTGATCGAGGCTTTCCCAGTCACCGGATCATCATCGACGGGAGTGCGAAGAACGACGTTAACGCCGGGTGAGAATGCGCTAATGCGCTATTCCGAGATACGCCGCTCGGAGACCCAGTCCTCAAAGTCCTTGGCCACGATCCGCTGATCGTGGATGCCGGCTGCCTCCTGGGAGGCCAGCCAGACAATCGGTGGGCCCATGATGGCCGGATCCAGCAGTGCCGCGCGCATTTCTGGCGGCGCCTCGTCGGGAATCATTCCCGTGGCCGTCGCTCCGCCTGGCAATAGAAGGTTGACGGTGACCGCGGTGCCATCCAGGTCGGCTGCCATCACCCGCGAGAGCGCCTCGACGCCTGCCCCGGCCGGTCCGTAGGGCACGAATCCGCGGCGGGTCATGGTCTGGGCGTTCATTGAGATGTTGACGATCCTCCCCCCTCCCCCGGCCAGCATGCGCGGTGCGACGGCCCGGGCCACCAGAAACACGCCGGTGACCTTGGTCGCCATCACATCCTGAAATCCGCTGGGCGCCACCTCCCAGAACGGCTGAGGCTCGGTCAGAAAGCTCGGATTCACCGTACGCATCCCGATCCCAGCGTTGTTGACCAGCATGTCAAGCCCCCCGAACCGCTCATAAACCGCATCGATAGACGCCTCAACGGACGCTTCCTCGCGCACGTCGAGCTCGAAGCCCACGGCCCCCCGCCCGAGCCGAGCCGCCGTCTGCTCAGCCCGAACGCGACTGCGGCTCGCGCACGCCACCTGAGCGCCCGCTCCCGCCAGAGCCTCAGCCATGGCTTCCCCAAGACCGCTCGTCGCGCCCGTAACCAGAGCTCGCACGCCCTTCAGGATCTCCACCCAGCGAGGCTACCGAGTCCCGCCCAGCCCGTGCCGTCCCCGGCGCCCAGCTGAGCTAACCGTCGTCCTAGGCCATCTGGGCGGGTACCGGTCGCGCTCCTTGGGCTTCTGAGCTACGTGCTGATACTCCTGACACTACGGGCGCGGAGCGACACCGCGCTGTTCGCGGGCTATGTCCTGACCGTGCCAGGAGACGCGCGTAACTGCCGCCTCCGCGGTGGATTCAGGGTCGGGCGGGACGCGAGCTAAAGTCCCCGAGCTGGGTGGCGCCCTCGAGCTCTTCGAGGTCTCGCTCGTCCAGTTCGATGTCCGCAGCGGCCATGTTCTCCTCGAGGTGCTGCACGGAGGTGGTGCCGGGAATTAGGAGCATCCGCTCGTAGCGGGCGAGCAACCAAGCCAGCGCCACCTGCGTGACGGCGATCCCGCGCCGCTCCGCGACCGCGGCGATGACGGGGTCCTGCGCCAGTTGTCTCGGACCACCGCTGAACGCCGAGCCAAGCGGGAAATAGGGCACGAACGCGATCTTTCGCTCTATGCACAGCTCGAGCACATCGTCGCCCGAGCGGTTGATGACGCTGTAGGAGTTCTGCACCTCAGCGATATCGACGAGCTCGAGCGCACGCCCGACGGTCTCGGCGCCGGCTTCGCTGATCCCGATCAGGTCGAGCTTGCCTTCGCGGCGCAGATCCTCGAGCGTGCCAAGCTGCTCGGCCAGGGGGTCGCCGGAGACCTCGCCGCCTATCAGGCGAAGGTTGACCAGGTCCATTCGCTCGACCCGCAACGAGCGGAGGTTGTCCTCGACGCCGGCCCGCAGCTCGGCGGGCGTCTGGGCAGGCAGCCACGCCCCCTCGTCGTCGCGGCGGCCGCCGACCTTCGTGACGAGCTTCAGGTTCCCCGGATAGGGATGCAGGGCCTCACGGATCAGGTCGTTGACAACGTCCGGGCCGTAGTACTGAGCGGTATCAATGTGGTCGACGCCGAGTTCGATCGCGCGGCGCAGTACGGCGCGGGCGCCGTCCGGATCGCGCGGCGGGCCAAACACGCCGGGACCGGCGAGCTGCATCGCCCCGAACCCGATGCGGTTGACGGGCTTATTGCCTATGAAGGTTGTCTTGTTCACGCCCATAGCTTTGCGCTCGCGTGGCTAATCGACAAGAAGTCTGGTGATCCTGGGTGTGAGACCGCCAGCCTTTAGTGTTCGCCCGATGAGAGGAAGGCGTTGTTTCGGAGACGGCGACCCGCTGTTTGAGCGCTACCACGACGAGGAGTGGGGCTTTCCCGTGCTCGACGAGCGCGGCCTGTTCGAGAAGCTGACGCTGGAAGCTTTCCAATCGGGGCTGGCGTGGCGGACCATCCTCGCCAAGCGCGACGCGTTCCGCGCCGCGTTTGCCCGATTCGACCCCGACGCGGTGGCGAGCTTCGGCGACGGCGACGTCGCGCGTCTGCTCGCCGATCAGGGGATCGTTCGCAACCGGGCGAAGATCGAGGCGACGCTCGCCAACGCCCGCGCCACCGTCGCCCTGCGATCTACCGGCGAGCCACTGGAGGCGCTCGTCCGCGCCCACGCCCCGCGCCGGCGCGAGCGGCCGCCGGCCACCTGGGCCGACGTGCCCGCGACGGTGCCCGAGAGCGTCGCCCTCGCGCGCGAACTCAAGCGCCGCGGCTTTCGCTTCGTTGGACCGACGACGCTCTACGCGCTGATGCAGGCCTGCGGCCTGGTGGACGACCACCTCGACGGGTGCCCTGCGCGCCCCGCGGTGGAGGAGGCGCGCCGTGCGGCGGGGTTGGACTGAGCTATCGGATCGTCAGCTTCCCGGAGGGGACCGGAACCAGGTTCCGTCGGCAGGGCTCGTTGAGGAGCGTGTCGCAGGTCGGTGGCGGCGCTTCGGCGTGTCCGCCCGGCAGACGTCCAAGGACGATGGCGGATGGGTGCTGACGGTCGGCGTACACGCTGTTGATCGCGGGGGTCTTGATGAAGTCGAAGGACCAGCCACCGGTCTCACCGGTGGGAGCGTCGATCCACAGGCGGATGCTCGATCCCTGGCGGAAGACATAGTCGAACGGCCAGAGCTGGACGCGCATGTAGGTGGGGCGTCCGGGCACGAGTGGCTGGGCGCCTTTCTGCTGGTCGGCCTGGTAGGGCGCAAGCACGTCCGAGCGCGCCCGATTCAGGGCTCGGTGCGAGGCCCGCAGCCAGCCACGCGCGACGTACACCTCCTGCCCGTCGGGGCGCACCTCGGTGAGGGTGATCTGGAGATCGGTGTCCGCGCCGATGCCTGACAGCCCCACGGGAAAGCCCGCTCCGGCCTCCGCCGCAGTCGGCAACGAGGTCGAGCTCAGCCACACGTTCGCCGAGCCCGAGCCGAAGAACTCGACATCGCGAGTCAGCGGCGGCGTCGTGTAGGAGACGGACGCGCCCGGCGGCTCCTCCGCCTTCCACAGGAGGTTGTGCTCACCGAAAACTATCCCGTCCTCCGTCCCCAGGGCCGGGCCGGGATACGCGTAGCGGTCGGGCTGCGCCGGGCCGTTCGGCGGGGTGAGGGCGAGTTCACCGCCGGCTCGGAAATAGAGCGCGAGCGGCCGGACGTCAATCGCGCGATAGGAGCGGAACCTGGTGATCCAGCTGGGCACGTTGTCGCCGGCGCTGTTGGTGTGGGCGTCGTGCCAGATCTGGACGTGCGGGGTGCGGGCAAAGCCGTTGTGCACGCCCTTGACAAACCGGTTGAGGAATGCCACGAGCTCCTGCGTTATCAGCGGGGCAGTCACCTCGCACCCTGCGTGGTAGCCGTTGCTGGCCACGAGCCATGTGCGGGCGGGATTCAGCTCGCTCATCAGATCAAGGCCACCGCGGCTTGAGACCTCGTCGTCCTGCCAGGTCAAGCAGTCCAGCGTCGGGACGTCGATGCTGGCCGCCCTGGCGCCGGGCTCGCGGGTCCGCCAGTAGGCGTCATCCCAGATGTGGTGCAGGCCCTGCAGGAAGATGTTGTGCGAGGGCTGGTCCTGGAGATGGGTGAGCTGAGCCCGGCCACAGCTGCCGTCCTGGGCCTGAGCCGTCTGCTCGAGGCCGCTGCTATACGAGGCCTCAGGCTGGTCGCCGAGCCCCCAGAAGGCGCCGAAGCCCGAGTTGGGGACACCTCCCGGAACGGCCACGTCGCGATATAGATCGGTGGTCACCTGAAACGGCGCGATCGCGTCCAGGTGCCGCGGGCGCAGCCCCGCCACACCTAGCTGCGTGATCCCCGGAAACGAATCACCGAACATGCCGATGTGGCCGTTGGACCATGGCTGTCGCGCCGCCCACTGGATCGCCGCCGCACCGTCGCGCCACTGCTGAGAGGTGAAGGGATCGAATGTTCCCGTGGAGCAACTCGTCCCCCGGATGCTGACTCCCAGCACCGCGTAACCCGCGGCGAGAAGCGCGGGCGCGTTGATCGAGTCGTTACAACCCAGCGGGTTCTGGCCTTCGCAGTACCCGGCGTACGCCATCGCCACCGGAAACCTCCCCGTGCCGGAGGGCAGGGCCACCGCATACTCCAGGCGCGTGCCGTCGGCCACTGGGATGTATCCCTGCTTCTGAACCGTCGCCGCCGTAGCCACGCCAGAGCCGGCAGCAAGCCAGACAACGCTCAACGCGATCTGCGCGCCTAACCGCCCGAGCCTGTGCACGATCAAGCAACGCGCACGGGCGAAGTTACTTGCAGAGCTAAGCCACCGGCGAGGAGTACAGGTATGCGGCGGCGAGCGTGCGCCACGGCCGGAAGCGCTCCCCGATCGTGTCCACCTGCTCGACCGACGCCGGAGGGTCGAGTCGCCAGATCCGCTCGACGGCGCGGCGGAGCGCCAGGTCGGCGGCGGGCCAGACGTCGGGGCGGCGCAGAGCGAGCATCAGCACTCCGTCGGCGGTGAACCGGCCGACGCCCTTCACTTCGGTGAGGGCGGTCCGGGCCGAGTCGTCGTCGAGGGCGCTCAGGCGATCGGGGTCCAGCCGCCCGTCTTCCAGCCGTCCAGCGAGATCATGCAGATAGGCAGCCTTGGCACGAGACATCCCGATGCCGCGTAGCGTCTCTGCGTCGGTGGCGAGGAGCTCCGCCGGCGTGGGCATCCGACCGCCCCGGAGCGCCTCGAGTCGGGTGAGGATCGCCGCCGCGGACGCGAGCGAGAGCTGCTGTCCGATCACCTGCAGCACGAGCGATCCCCAGAGGTCGCCCGGCAAGCCATCGAAAAGACGGTCGGGGTTCAGATCAGGCTCCGCGTCGACGAGTTCCGCCATCCGCGGATCCGCTGTGCGCAGCACCGCCCGCCCGGCCGTCCACCGGTCGCCGCCATCTCGCGCAGGACCGCGGTCGCGCTCGGGGGCCTTGGTCACTGCGGCCGCTCCCGGATGACCTCGGCCGGGAGCTTGTCGTCGCGCAGGCCGAGGAACCGCGGCTGTCGCAGACGACCATCATTGGTCCATTCGGCGAAGCCGATCTGCGCGACCAGTTCGGGGCGGGTCCAGTGCGTGCCCCGGGGGATCGGCCGCGCATCGACGAACGGCGACTGCGGCGCTTCCAAATCGCGCAGCCGGGAACCGAGATCGCGGAGCGTCGCCGCGGTGTATCCGGTCCCGACCTTGCCGGCGTACCTGAGCTCGCCGTCCTTGTAATACCCGACGAGCAGCGCGCCGAAGTCCGTCCGGCTCCCGGCGGGCTCGGTGTAGCCGCCGATCACGAACTCCTGCTCCCAGACACACTTGAGCTTCAGCCAGTCCCGCGAGCGACCGGGGACGTAGGGCGCCTGCACGCGCTTGGCGATCAGCCCCTCCCAGCCGGCGCGGCACGCCTGTTCGAACCGCCGCGTCGAGTCGTCGCGCCAAGCTTCGCTGAGTTGCAGTGCCGAGCTTGGCCGGATCGCCTCGGTCAGCCGTGCGCGGCGCTCGAGCAACGGCCGATGTCTGAGATCCTCGCCGTCGAGCTCGAGCAGGTCAAAGACACAGAGAACGACCGGATAGGCCGCGACCCGCTCTGGAGATGGGTTCGCGACTCCGAGGCGCTGCTGGAGCCGGCTGAACGACGTCTGCTCCCCGTCGAACGCGACCAGCTCGCCGTCGAGCAAGATCTCCCGCTCGGGCTGACTGGCGACCGCAGCACGGACCTCGGGGTAGGTGCCCGTGAGGTCCTTCGCCGTGCGCGACTGGAGCCGGACCTCGTCCCCGTTCTTGCGCGCGAGGCAGCGCTCCCCATCGAACTTGCGCTCCAGCAGCCAGTCGTCGCCGAACTCCCGGCGGTCGCTCAGGGTGGCAAGCATCAGCCCGATCGGCACGGCACCAATCGTCCCAGGCGCAGCGAGATTTAGGTCGCTGGAGCGGTCGTGTCAGGGGGCCGGACGACCGATCGCGTTGATTGCGTCGAGCACATCCTTGATTCCCCCGGCGGTGTGGGCGTCAAGGCGGTCGAGGATCGTCTCTGTGTCAGCGAACTCCTTCGCGGCCCGGGCATCCGATGCGGCAGATTGCACCGACTGCCCAACCATGATGATGCTCAGGAGCACCAACTGAAGGAACGTCTGCGCGATCCAGGCGACGATGATGATCACCTGCCCCGAGTTGATCGCCGCGGGCAGACTGATAAGCGCGATCGCCGCGAACACGTAGGCGCACGCCATTGTGCCCACACTGCGGGTGATCACCAATGCGAGCTTGGCGTTGAACCCCTCCACCTCGCCGACCGCCGCCTTGATTGCCCTGGGATCGAAGCGCACCACGCGCGGTAGCTGCTCGCGGGCCTTCACCGGTGCATCCATATGACAACCTCCAATCGGGACGATCCTGCGGGTCGACGCGAAGGCTACGGACACCACCCGACGCGGCCGCTGTTACGCGCAGCCCCGTGTCAGCAGCGCCATCCGAGCTTCGATTCAGTCTCGCCGGAGAACCCGGGCTAGCACGAACACCAGCGCCAGAAGGAGTAATGGTGCAAGGGTAAGGCTGGGGATGACATCGCCGTGACCGATCCCTGAGGCGCCGATCGCTACGGCCATCGTCACGGCGAGCAGCAGAGCGACAGGTACGACCAGCAGCCGTAGGGCGAGGAGGACTCCACCGACCATCTCAAGCACGCCAGCGAAGAGCTCGAGGGCCGATGGCCACGGCAGCCCAAATGAGCGGAAGGCGTTCAACTCCCACCGGTGGAACACAAACTTGACCAGACCCGCGAAGACGAAGATCACGCCGGTGACCACCGCAACGTTGGCGACAGTCCGATCCTCGCTCAGCGCCGAGCTGGGCTCCGAGATCAGCAGTCGCCGACTTACAGAATCCTCGGACGTCACCAAGACAGGTTGGCAGACGAGCAGGCTTGAGCATCTGAGCCTCCCGGCCCGAGGTGTCATATCCACCAAATGATGGATACGGCCGGCACCAACTGCTGCCGATGGAAGACTCAGCAAGGATCTCCTAACCCGAGTGAACTGCGGATCGTCCAGCGGGCGGGTGCGGCGAAAGTCCTCCCGCCCGCTGTGTGTAGTGCCGCTACCGAATCTCGCCCTCGCGGAGGGCTTGCGCGACGGCGGCCGCGCGATCGCGGACCCCGTATTTGGCGAAGATGTGGTCGAAATGACTCTTCACCGTCGCTCTCGACACGTAGAGGCGGCGGGCGATCTCCGGGCCATTGCACCCGCCGGCCGCGAGCTCCAGGACCTGCCGCTCGCGGGGGGTGAGCAACGGCGGCCGAAGCTCAGCGCGGCGGCGCGAGAAGAACTCTCCGAGCTCGTGACCTACCCCCACCAGGCTCGAATGGAGACGCTCGGACACCCGGAAGGGGAATGCTGAAGCGAATTCGACCACGGCGAGCACCTCGGCGCGACTGACGGCCGGGAGCGCCACCACGCTCCTGAGGATCTCGCCCTGGGCCCGGCTCCAGGTCTGAGTGCTGCTCTCAGGCAACACGCCGGTTGCGTAGACGGGCTGGCCCGTGTGCCAGGCGTGGACCGCAAACCCCTCTCGGGCCCCGTCCTGAAGATCGGCCAGTTGAGCCAGCAGCTTCCGCGACGGCGACGAAGCCCAGACCGCACGGGCCTCCAGACTCGTGGTACTCGGGGCCCATAGGACACCGCGCTCCATTCCCAGCGTTCTGCCCAGCCGCGACAGGAATGCCTCGGCACTTGCTGGTAGTCCCTCCCAATGATCAAGCTCCGTGCTCACGGCCAGGCGAGCGCGAACGTCCCGGTCGGCCAGGGCTGCCTCGGTCAGGTCGCGGGTGCATCCGACGACGATCGGAGCGGGCCCTCGCTCTATGACCAGAAGCGGCACGCTCTCCCAGTAGCGCACCTCGCCGTCGGTTCGAATCATGCGGTAGCGGCCTGGTATCCCCCGGCCCTGCTGGTAGCGCCGAGTTGTCCGCCCAACTTCCTGACGATCGTCGGGATGCACAAGCGCCAGGAACGCGTCGTTGAGCGGCGGTTTGTCCCGACCCTCCAAGCCGAGCAGACGAAACAGGTTCTGCGACCAGGCAACGTCGCCGGTGTTCGGTCCCCACGCCCACGTGCCCAGCGAGCCCAGCTCCTCCGAGGCAGGTCCCAGAACCCCGCGAACCCGATCCGACAGGACGTCGCCGGCTAGGAGCTCCTCAACCGAGAATTCCATCCTGCTCGGGGGGTTGGTAGTTGGTGCCTGAATGTCGGGGCAGGCGGCGCTCGATTCCTCCATTCTGCGGAATGCGCAACCAGCAGGCAATCCCCCAAACAGAGGATCCCACTGCGACTGAGGGCAACCTGATCGGAATCGCCCAGCTTGTGCGCGACGGCCGAGCGCCGGGTTAGTCTTTCCCGCTCGGTGACCGACGCTATGCCGTCGCGATCGCGTCGGCGACAAACGTGGCGATCGCAGCGGTGAACTCGCGCCGGCTGTGCTCCCAGGCGTAGAACATGTGACCGCCGTCGAAATGGCGGACGGTGAGCCGGCCGGCCATCTCCCGGTCGAGCCGCATGAGGTTCCGCAGCCGGTCCGTCGCGTAGTACGGCGTCACGAGGTCATACCGACCATGCGTGATGAAGGCCTTCATGTGCGGGTTGAGAGCCATGCCGTAGCGGAGGTCGTCGGTGGCGCCAGCCGGTGGGATGAAGAAATGCTCGGGGGCGTCGTTGCGCCACGCCTCATTGACCTCGTAGCTGAGAAGTGTGTACTCGCGATCGGTCTCGACGCCGATCTCCGACCTGAGCTGACGGTTGATCGCGGTCGTGTAGGCCGGACTGATGCCGCCGAGGGTCGGGTCGGGACCGGCAAAGGCCTCACGGTCGGGGAACGGATCTGTGGTCGTGATCGTCGCGTCATAGAGCCCGAGCACCTTCCGCTGATCGCGGAGGAGCTCGCGCGTGAACACGCGCTGGGTGATCCGACCCTCGGCGCGTGCCACCATCTCGGGCGGGAGGCCGATGAGGTCGGCCAGGCGCCCATGTATCCGGTCCCGTTCGCCCTCCGACAGCGACGCGCCGCGCGTCAGCACGGTGGCGTAGTCGCTGGTGGCGAACGCCTCAGTGTCGGGCAGGACGTCCGCCGGCGGCGTGCCGGCCGCGAACGCCCGCGAGCGCCCGTGGTGCACCGCTGCCAGCGTCATCGTCGGCAGGAGGTCGACCCACCCCAGCACGTCGTAGTCGGTCGGAGACAGCGATCCAAACTCGAGGGCCGGCGAGATCAGGATGGCGCCGTTGAGCCCGATGCCGGTTGTCTCCTGCAACATCCGGACGAGCCGGCCAACGCGGTAGCCGCCGTAGCTCTCGCCGGCTATGAACACCGGCGATCCCCACCGGCCGTGAGATGAGAGCCATCGGCCCATGAACTCGCACAGCGACTCGAGATCACGCTTGTAGCCGAAGTACTCCCTCGGGTCGCCGTCCTCGCGATCGGGCTGTTTCTTGTTGTCCTCGCCGTCCTTGCTGTCGTCCTGGATGACGCGGCTGAAGCCGGTGCCCACTGGGTCGACGAACACGAGATCGGTGAAGGCGAGCCACGAGTCTTCGTTGGCCACGATCCGGGGCGGCATCTGCGGCAGCGTTCCGTCAGCCGGAAAGGCCACCCGCAATGGCCCGACGGCGCCCATGTGCAGAAACGCTGACGACGCGCCAGGGCCGCCGTTGAAGACGAACGTCACCGGGCGGTTGCCGTCGCCCTGCGCGATGTAGGAGACCGAGAAAACCTCGGCCGCCGGCTTCTCCTTTTTGCGGAGCAGGATCCAGTTCGCGCTGGCCGTGTACTCAATCGACACGTCCTCCGCCGTCCACACGGCGGTCGTCTCAGCCCCGGCCGGAAGTTCGTGCTCCGTCTTCGCGCCGGCCTTCTCGTCCTTCGTCTCCTCGTCGGCCATTGCCGAGACGCTACCTCTAACGCCAGTCGGTCGGCGCGCCGCACGGCCCGACCGGCCATACTTGGCCGCCGTCTGGGAGTCGTCCGTGTCCCGGACTGAATGCCAAGCCGAGACCGAGGGTGGAGATGCGAATCAGAAGCGGCAGTGGGGGCACAGGGCGGTTGTGGGTCGGACTCGCGGGGCTGCTGCTCCTGGCCGCGGTCGCGGTTCCGGCCGACGCCGCCAGGCATACGAGACCCGCGCTATCCATCTCTGTCCTGTCGGGCCGGGCCAATCTCGTCACCGGCGGCTCGGCGCTGGTCGCGATCAACTTGCCCCGGTCTGATCGGCGCCAGGTCAAGGTCACGCTCGGTCCCAGGAATCTCACGAGGGACTTCGCGACTCGCCAGGACGGCTCCTTCGAGGGTCTGGTGACCGGGCTCGCGCTGGGGCGAAACACCCTGCAGGCCACGCTGCCCAGCGGCTGGGCCGCGCGGCTCACCCTGACCAACCACCCGATCGGCGGACCTGTGTTCGCCGGACCTCAGCTCGAGCCATGGATCTGCGAAGCAGGAGCGACTGACAAGAAGTGCGATCGGAAGCCGAGCTTCAAGTACGTGTACATGTCGACAAACCCGGCCAAGAGCGGCTTCCAGCCGTATGACCCGTCAAACCCGCCTTCTGATGTCGCGAACACGACGACGGATCAGGGGGTCACCGTGCCGTTCATCGTGCGAATTGAGACCGGGTACATGGATCGTGACCAGTACCAGATCTCGGTTCTCTACCAGCCCGGCAAGCCCTGGAGCGCGGTCTCGCCCCAGCGTCAGTTCGATCACAAGGTCCTGATCCTGCACGGGGTCTCGTGCGGGGTCGACCATACGACGGGGACCGCTCCCGCGACGACCGGCGACAGCGCGGGCGATTACGCGCTCGGCAAGGGGTTCATGACGATGTCGACCGCGCTCGACTACAGCGGCCACAACTGCAACCTGCCGCTTCAGGCGGAGTCGCTGGTGATGGCCAAGGAGTACATCATCAAGTCCTACGGGACAATCCGGTACACGATCGGCACCGGGTGTTCGGGCGGCTCGCTGGCCCAGCAGTGGATCGCCAACGCGTACCCCGGCGTCTACCAGGGAATCCTGCCGACCTGCTCGTTCCCCGATGCCTGGAGCACGGCGTCCCAGTTCCTGGACTACCACCTTCTGCTGGCCTACTTCAAGAACACTTCGAAGTGGGGGGTTGGCGTTGCCTGGGCACCGAATCAAGAGAACGACGTCATGGGGGACTCCACCTACGGCGTCCAGAACGCGGAGGTCTCGGACACAGCACAGTTCCACGTCGCCGTGCCGACGGACCCTTGCAAGGGCACAACTGCCGCCGACCGCTACAACCCGCAGACCAACCCCGGAGGCGTCCGCTGCACGATCCAGGACGCCGCCATCAACGTCTTTGGCCCGGAGCCAAAGAGGTTCTGGTCCGCCAACGAGAAGAAGATCGGCCACGGCTTCGTCCGGCCCCCGATCGACAACGTAGGCGTTCAGTACGGGCTCGGGGCGCTGATGAAGGGTGAGATCACCCCGGCCGATTTCGTCGACATGAACGCCAAGGTCGGCGGGCTCGACATTGACACCAACCCGGTCGCGGCGCGCGACAACAGCGGCGGCTCGCCATCGCTGGCCAGGGCCTACCGCAGCGGGATGATCAACGAGACCAACAACATGAACACAGTGGCGATCATCGACTGCCGCGGCCCCAACCCGGGGCTCTTCCACGACGCGTATCGCGCCTTCGCGGTCCGCGCGCGCCTGAACCGCGAGCACGGCACCCATGCCAACCAGCTGATCTGGGAGGGGCCGGTCGCCTTGACCGCCGACAAGGACTGCGAGCTGAACAGCTTCATCGCGATGGACCAGTGGCTGAGCGCGGTGGAGAAGGACCACAGCAGCGCGTCGCTGCCGCGGAAGATCATTCGCGACAAGCCGTCCGGCGTCACCGACGAGTGCTGGGACGGCGACGGGACCAAGCTCTCCAACAGCCTGTGTCCAGCCGGCGTGGTGAACGTCGCGGGAACGCCGCGCACGGTCGCCGGCGACCCAATCACCACCGACACGAACAAATGCCAGCTGAAGCCGCTCAGCCGCTCAGATTACGCTGGCATCACGTTCACGGACGCCCAGTGGACACAGCTGCAGAAGATCTTCCCCAAGGGCGTGTGCGACTTCTCAAAGCCGGGTGTCGACCAGCAGCCAACGATTCCGTGGATGACCTATCAGAACGCGAAGGGACAGGTGATCTACGGCGGCAGACCGCTCGGGAGCCCGCCCGTGTCGCGTGAGTTTCAGATCCAGTCCTCAGGTCCCCGCCGGTGACTGGCGAAGGACCTTCTGCGCCGCCACCAGCTCATTCTCCAGACAATGAATACGAGCGGTACCCAGAGCCAGGACACGTGATGCTGATGTCCGGTCAGCGCCGAGACCACGATCAGCCCGAGCAGCAACGGAGCCAGCGGCGCCAGGCGCCACCGCCACGGCCGCGGCCACCCCGAGCGGGCCTCGTCGGGCTCCTCCCGGGGCAGGTCGTTAACGAGCTGGCGAAGCTCGCCGACGGTCTTTGACGCGTAGCAGCGCTCGAGGCGCTGCTGGAACTCGGTCAGGTCAAGACGACCCTCGGCATGGCCCATGCGAAGGCGCTCGGCCACCCGTTCGCGATCGGCGTCGGACGCGCGAATATTGGGGTCCCGGCCCGCGATACGAGCCAAGAAGTACTGGTTGGTCATGTGGACCTCCGTGGTTCACACCTCATGATGACCGGTCACTCCTCGTCATGCACGTCTTCCGCGTCCTCGGACAGGACGCGGTAGAGCGCGCGCCGGGTCTCGGCCAGCAGCTCGCGGGCCAGGTCGCGTTGGGCGCGGGTTCCCACGGTGGCCACCTGGAAGGTGGCCTTACCAATCGCGATCACCAGCGGAGCCAACTCGGTCAGCGGGTTCTCACCCTCTTCCTGAGGCGATGCCCACGGCGCCGGCTCGTCGGCCCGGCTCTCCAGATGCTCGCGGCCCGCGTCGGTGATCTGAAAGCGGCGGGCCCCTTCGGCCTCCACCGAGCTGATCAGGCCCTCGTCCTCGAGCTGCGCCAGGGTCGGATAGACCGAACCCGGGCTCGGTCGCCAGAGGCCTTCGCTCCGCTCCTCGATCGCCTGCATCAGCTGATACCCGTTGCGCGGCTCCTCGGCCAGCAGCCGCATGAGCGCCAGGCGGACGTCGCCGCGGCGCGCGCGGCCTCGACCGCGGCGGTGGGGACCGGGACCACCGAACGGACCGCCCTTCCACATGCGCCCCAGTGCGATCAGGTCGTCGATGTCTTCAAACGGAGGACGACCCCGCCCCTCTCGCGCGAAGAACCAGTTGGCCGGACCACAGCGGCCACCCTGCGACCTCGCCCCGCGGGCCCCGGGCCAATCCTGAGCAAATGCATCACCAGTCATGTCGAGCGATCTCCTTCAGTCCGATAGCTCTACGATATATCGGGAGCGCTCGCTTGTCAAGCCAGGCCCCGGCCTGTACGGCGGCCGAGGCCGATCACATCCAGCTGGCCTGATTGCACCGTAGGGTTAGCTGATGACCCGGGCCGGTGAACGGCGGCGGACCGACCTCCCGCGCGTGTATGTGGACGATGCGTTTGTGGCGGGTGACTGGGGCTTCTGGACCGGCGGTGGGCACCTGCAGGCCGACACTCCGGAAGCGCTGCATGAGTTCGCCGCCAGGCTCGACCTCAAGCGCGAGTGGTTCCAATCACGGCCCGGGCGACCCGACCGAGACCACTATGACCTCACTCGGTCCACGCGGGCGCGGGCGATCGCACTGGGCGCGGTTCCCGAGTCCGTCCGGGACGGCAATGCCCGACGGAGGGCTGTCCGCGACGCGCGCGGGCGCATGCCCAGGTGAATCGACTCTTTGACCCCATCCCCAGGGACCGCACCGCCCGCCGGTGGGCTCAGCTGCTGGCCGGGGTTGCCCTCTACGGCGCCACGGCCGGGATGCTCGTGCTCGCGGGCCTCGGGCTTGATCCCTGGGACGTGCTTCACCAAGGCCTGTCGCGCACGTTCGGCCTCGGCATCGGTACGTGGGCGATCATCGTCAGCTTCGTCGTGTTCCTGGGCTGGGTCGTGCTGCGCCAGCGTCTGGGCATCGGGACGCTTGTCAACGCGGTCGGTGTGGGCGTCGTGATCGATTTGACCGTCGTTATCTTCCACGCGCCGCACGAGCTGTGGGCTCGGGTGGCACTGCTGATCGGCGCGGTGCTGGGCAACGGCTTCGCCACCGGGCTCTACATCGGGGCCGGGCTGGGTCCAGGCGCCCGAGACGGACTTACCACGGGGATCGCCGGCCGCGGCCACTCCATCCGGGTGGTCCGCACGACGATTGAGGCCACCGTGCTGATAACGGGGTTCTTGCTGGGCGGGACCGTCGGCATCGGCACATTCGTGTACGCGCTGGCGATCGGGCCGATCACTCATCTGACGATTCCCGCCCTGGCGATCGATGAGCGGCTGCGGATGCTCCGAAGCGCGTCCGGTCGGGGCAGTGAGGTCGCCGCGACGGACGTCAACTGACCCCACTGACCTTGCTCAAGGTCGTGGCCACGGTGCTCAGCCCATGCTCCATCATTTGAGCGGTCCCGTCCGCGAGCCCATCGGGCAGCAGGTCCGTGGTCCAGACGAATCGGGCGCGAGCGGTCCCATCGGCCACGACCTCTGCCGCCCCGTTGTGATGTTCATAGGGTCCTTCGACGATCGACCAGACGAGCCGACGGGACGCATCGTCACAGTCAATGATCCGCTCGCGGACGACAGACCCGTTGAAGAACGTGACCACGCGGTCGCGGCCCTCGATCCGACAGTCGGTGACAAATCCAGGCGCGAGCCGCTGATGGAGCGCTCCCCAGTCCGCAACAGCGTCCCAGACGCTATCCGGACTGGCGTCAATGACGATCTCCCGGCGGATTGAAGCCATCACAACCTCCCGTGGTTGAGTTGTGCGAAGCGTGTCCTTGCATCATGAACGCGAGTCAACGCGAGCGCATCGGGCAAATGTCGCCAGATCGGAGCCCTCCCCCCTTACCTATCGCCGGGCACCCCTCAGGGGCCGCCCGGCCAGGCCAGGGCGGCCCGGCGTGCCCGCGGTAGCCGACTGACGACCAGGTCGTACGAGTCCTCGATCATGTCCTCGATCGTCTGGTCAGACAGCGAGCCATCAATGGCCACCGTGTTCCAGTGACGCTTGTTCAGGTGGTAGCCAGGGAGCACAGCCGGATGGGCCTCGCGGAGCCGCTGCGCGAGCTCGGGCTCACACTTGAGGCTGACCGTGAGCGGATCCTGATCAAGCCGTGAGAGCGCGAACATCTTGCCCGCGACCTTGAACACGGAGGTCTCCGGGCCGAACGGAAACGTCTCCTCCGCGCCCGAGAAGGAGACGCAATGCGAGCGCAGTCTGGCTGCATCCACGACCGGAGCTTGACAGCGACCGACCCGTCGCGGCCCGGCGCCACGAGCCGCACCCTTCCGCCCCGCACTGAGTCTTGACACCTCAGATTACGATGCATATAATTCCGAGGTATGGAAGGTCTCAGCTTTCAGGGACAGCTCGAGGGGTTGATCCTGGCGGTGCTCGGTCACGGGCCACTGCACGGTTATGCGATCGCCTCCGAGCTTCGTGAACGTTCCGGTGGGATGCTTGACGTGGCTGAGGGAACGCTGTACCCGGTGCTGCACAAGCTGGAGAAGGAGGGCCTGATCGGTAGCCGCTGGGAGGTCGTCAATGGCCGGCGTCGCCGGGTCTACGCGCCGTCGGCTCGGGCTGGCCGAGCGGTCCGGGAGCGGGTTGAGAGCTGGCAGCGCCTCAGCCAGGCGATTGATTCCGTGTTCGTCTCGGTCCCCGAGGGACCCGGTGACTAGGAACGATCCGAGGCGGTCGTTCCTCAGGGCGCTGGCCCGCGAGCTGCGCTGGCGGCCGCTGGCTCGCCGGCGTCTCCTGACCGAACTGGGCCAGCACCTGGATGACAGCGCGGCCGAGCTTCGGGCGGCCGGACTGCCGCCCGACGAGGCACTGCGGGAGGCGCTCAGGCGCCTGGGCGATGTCGAGACGATCGCCACCTCGTCCCGGTTCGCGGGCGGCCGCCGTGGTTGGGATAAGACGGTTGGGAGGCTGCGCTCGCCCGCCTGGGTCGCGGTAGGGGCGATGTCGTTGGTCACGGCGTGGGCCGCCGAGCTGCCGCAGGCCTCGGGGGCCAAGGCGACCACCTCACCCGCCCACGTCCGTCATGTCGCGCGGCACAGCGGCACGAAACCGAGCAAGCGCTCGCCGTCCGCCCGGCCGGCCAGGCGGTCTCGCTAACCGTGGTCCCCCGCCGCGCCAAGGCGCTGTTCGAGCTCGCTCTGACCGTTGCTGTGGCCGTCGGCCTGGCCTTCGCGGTCGAGGCCCTGGCCGTCAAGCCGTACAAGATCCCCAGCCCGTCCATGGAGCCGACCCTCGCCGAGGGCCAGCGCGTTTTGGTGGACCGGCTGTTCTTCTCTCCTCACGTCGGACAGATCATCGTCTTTCACCCACCGGTGGGGGCCGACGAGGAGCAGTGCGGGCGGTCGCATCCTTCCTCATCCCCGTGCGACTGGCCTGACGCAAAGGCGTCCAGCGAGACCTTCATCAAGCGGATCGTGGCCGGACCCGGAGACGTGATCTCAATACAGAACGGGCACGTCATCCGTAACGGCGTGGCCGAATCTGACAAATACACCCGGCCGTGTGCGCCCGGCGAGGGCGACTGCACGTTCACCACCCCGATCCGCATCCCGCCGGGCAAGTGGTTCGTGATGGGCGACAACCGCGGCGTATCCGATGACAGCAGGTTCTGGGGTCCGGTCCCAAGGGACTGGATCATCGGCGACGCGTTCCTCACGTACTGGCCTCCGGATCGCATCGGGTTTTTCTGACGCTCGGCCTAGCCCTACCTTCAGCTCTGGCAGCGAGCCTGGCAGAGGTGAGCGGAACCGACGCCTGGACCCATCGGTGGGAGTAGGATTCGCCGCCACCAGGGTCGCCGCGCAGGGCGGCGAAGCCCAACATCCAGGTACATCCATAGGGAGATCACATGCTCAGGCTCGTAGGGAGGTGCGCGCCCGCGGCGCTCGGTGCGCTGGTGGCGTTGAGTCTCGTGCCGGCTAGCGCCGGCGCGAGGGCGGGGGTTGTGCAACCCGGCCATATCCGGGGGGTCGTCACGGCCAACACGGCGGGAGGCCGGGCGCTGGCCTATCGGCTCGCCCATCGAGGCGCGGCCACCAGCTCCAACAATCTCGTCTACAACGGCGGACCGGTGATGCACTCCGACGCCAACTACGCGATCTTCTGGGAGCCGTCCGGCTTCAGCACCACGTCGACGTTCAAGAACATCGTGGGCGGCTACTTCAGCAACGTGGCGGCCGCCAGCGGCGCCACGAACAACAACTATTCGGTGGCCACCCAGTACTACGACGGGTCGGGCAACATCGCCTACAGCGCAACCTCCGGTGGATCTTTGGTCGACACCGACGCATACCCGAGCCTGGGCTGTGCCGGGACCGCGAGCGTCGGCGGGCCGTGCATCAACGACTCGCAGCTTCAGACCGAGGTCGCCAAGGTGATCGCCGCCCACCACCTGCCGACCGGCCTGGGAACCGAGTACTTCGTGTACTTCCCGCCCGGCGTGACCACCTGCGCGACGATCGCCACGGTGGGGGGCTCAGGGGTTCCGAGCTACGAGTGCTCGGGCACCGTCTATTGCGCCTACCACAGCTCCTTCGGCTCGGGCGCGTCAACGGTCCTGTACGCGAACATGCCGTATGACGGGGTCTCGGGCTGCGAGAGCGGCGAGTACCCCAACGGCGACACCGGCGCGGACTCTGAGCTGAACGTCACCAGTCACGAGAACATCGAGACGATCACCGATCCGCTGGGAACGGCCTGGTTCGACTCGAGCGGGCAGGAGATCGGCGACAAGTGCAACTTCACCTTCGGCTCCCCGCTCGGAGGCGCGGCCGGGGCGCAGTACAACGAGCAGATCTCAACCGGCAACTATTACCTCCAGGAGGAGTGGAGCAACGCCGCGGGCGGCTGCGTTCAGCGGCCGTAGTAGCTGACCCAGCGATGTCGGCGGGGGGCCTGTGCCTCCCGCCGACGTCGTGCGCCCGCCTCCGATCGCAGTTAGGGTTCCTCGCAAACACCGGGAGCCGGAAGGAAGGAGCCAGCATGATCGTGGTGGTCGGTCGGGTGCGGACGGACGGGGACAGACGAGCGGAGCTGGTTCGGATCGGGCAGCGGGTCGCGGCGGCCTCGCGCCAGGAGCCGGGCTGCATCAGCTACCAGGTCTGCCAGGACAGCGAGGACGAGGACGCATTCGTGTTCGTCGAGCAGTGGGAGTCCGAGGACGCGTTGCAGGCGCACTTCGGCACCCCCCACATCGCCGAGTTCATGGCCGCGATCCCAGGCCCGCTCGTCGCGCCGCCCGATGTCAAGTTCCACACGATCGCCAGCTCGCGCGACCTGGCCGAGGTGAGCGCCGGCTAACCGGCGGGCCCTGCGACCCGCTCCAGGCGGGCCGTGAAGGTCAGGTACTTCCAGACCAGCGTCTGCCCCTCCAGGTGGCGGGTGACGACCACCGGGAAGCCCACCGGCCGCAGGGTGTGAACCCCGTCCTCGTACGTGGCGATGACCCTGATCGGCGTCTTGAAGTCAAACTCGGCCACGTCATTGACGCCGTGCTCCTGGGTCCCGTCGCACCGCATGTCGTGGATCACACCCCCGGCCGTGATCACGATCCGGTCACAGCACTGCTCGATCCGCTCGACGTGCCGCAGGGCCGGGTGGTCCGGGCCGACCGGCTCGCCGTCGACCTCAACGGAGACCGCCCGCCACAGCCCGCGCAGATCGGGCGCGCCGGCGACCAGCGGCTCGCGGCAGCCAGCCAGCACGGGGCCCGGCATCTCGGAGCCGTAACCGCCGGGAGGGGTGTGAGCGACCGGAACCTGGTCGCAGGCGAGTTGCTCGGTGCTCACGCGGGCGATTATCCCGCGCCGCCCCGGCGCGGGGCTCGGGGCGCTGCCTCCGCCTGGTCGGCAGCCAGCGCGCCGGTGACCATCTGCAGCCAGGCCCGCTCCTCGTCGCCGGCCTGACGCATCCTTCGCCGGGCCCAGTCGCTCAGGTCGTCTGCTGATCCGATCGCCGCCACGGGACCGGTCACCGCGTAGCGGCCATCGGCCAGCACCCACAGTCCCCCCGGGAGATCGCGACGGATACGCAGCTGCTCGACCACGGGCCGGCCGGCGATCGTGCGGGGTCGGGAGATGTCGCCGTCGCGCTCCTCCTTCCACGTCCAGACCGAGAACACCGGCCGATGCCCGGCCAGCGGTCGAGCGGGGCGCGCCGGCCGCCCGATCGGGCCGCTGCGCCAGCGGCTCAGGAGGTCGCGCACCAGGTGGGCGGACTCCTCGCTGATCAGGAGGTGAAGCTCGTCTCCAGCTCGCAGACGGGTCGAGCCGCGCGGCGGGATCGCGCGCTCGTCCCGGACGATCACGCTCACGACGGCGTCGCGAGGCAGCCCGAGTTCGCGGACGGGCCGCCCGACGACCTCATCTCCCAGGGCAATCGTGTGCTCGAGCACCTCGGCCCCGAGCCGGCGGATCGTCCCTGACTCAGACAGCGGCCTGGGCAGGGCCGGCTCCGTCGTGGTCAACCTCAGGCGGCGGGCCAGGGGCTCAAACGTGGAGCCCTGGACGACGGTCGACACCAGCACGGCGAAGAAAACGATGTCGAAGAACTGGAGGCTGTGGGGAATCCTGGCGATGACGGGGAAGGTGGCCAGCACGACCGGGACGGCCCCCCGGAGCCCGGCCCAGCCCAGGATCACCCGCTCCCGCCAGCGGTAGGGGAACGCCAGCGTGGCCACCGCCACCGCCACCGGCCGAGCCACGAACACGAGCGCGAGGACCAGCACGGTCGCCTTGACCGCGACCGACGGGAGGTGGTCTGGGAACACCAGCAGCCCGAGCGTCAGGAACATCGCCACCTGGGCCACCCAGCCCAGGCCCTCGTGGAAGGTCGCGATCGTCCGCTCGGCCGGGATCGCCGATGACCCAACGATCAGCCCCGCCAGGTACACGGCCAGGAACCCGGAGCCGTGGAGGGCATCGGCCCCGCCGTAGGCCAGGCCCGCGACGGCCAGCGAGGCCACCGGGTACAGGCCGGCCGTGGCCAGCCGGACCCGTCGCATGACCTGCACCGCCACTGACCCCACCAGTCCGCCGATAGCCAGACCGATTCCCAACTCCCGCACGAACAGGACGGCCAGGTCACCCGCCCCGTAGCCGGACCTGGTCAGGAGGTCGATGAAGCCCAGCACGAGCAGAGCCGCGACCGGGTCGTTAAGGCCCGACTCCGCCTCCAGCGTGCGGGCCAGGCGCCGGGACAGCGTCGACCCCCTGAGCACCGCGAAGACGGCCGCGCCGTCGGTGGAGGACAGGATCGCCCCCAGGAGCAGGCCCTCCTTGACCGAAAACCCGAACAGGGCCGCCGCGGCCAGGCCCACCACGACGGCGGTGATCACCGTTCCCACGGTGGCCAGCGAGATCGCCGCCCCGAGGACGGGCCGGAGCTGGAGCAGGCCGCCGGTCAACCCGCCCTCAAACAGGATCAGAGCCAGCGCGATGACCCCGATCGTCCGGGCCAGGCGGTAGTTATCAAAGGCGATCCAGCCCAGGCCGTCGGAGCCGACGAGCATCCCCAGGCCGAGGAACAGGACGAGGCTGGGGACGCGCAGCCGCGCGGCCAGAAACGACGCCACCAGCCCGGCGGCCAGGAGCGCGCCGGCGACCAGGATCAGATGGCCATCGGCCATCGCGCAACGATGCCAGGCGGACCACGTACCGTGCCTGCCCGCATAGGATTGCGGGAGTGGACACGGAGCTGTACCTGTTCGACAGCGGGACGCTGGCCTTGGGCGGCGCGGAGGTTCCGGTCCCCTTCTATCTGCTGCGCCACCCGCACGGGACGGTGGTGGTCGACGGCGGCAACCCGCTGGCCGTGGCGCAGGACGCGCACCGGCACTGGGGAGGGCTGGCGGACGTGTTCGAGGTCCACATGAGTGAGGCACAGCACTGCGCCGCCCAGCTCCAGCAGCTTGGCGTGGACCCCGGGGACGTGACCCACATCGTCCAGACCCATCTGCACATCGACCACACCGGTGCGCTGGGCCACTTCCCCGAGGCCGCCGTCGTTGTCCACAGCCGCGAGCTGCAGGCGGCGCGAGCCGCCGAGGACCCGATGGCGACCGGATACGTCCGAGCCGACTACGACCGGCCCGAGCTCCGCTGGCAGACCGTCGACGGCGACACGGACCTGTTCGGCGACGGCGTCGTCCGCCTGCTGGAAACCCCCGGGCACGCGGCGGGCCACATGTCGCTCCTGATTGAGCTCCCCGACACCGGGCCCGTCCTGCTGACCGCGGACGCCTGTGACAACCGGGGCCAGTGGGAGGGACGTGACCACGTCCGGGCGCTCCACTCCCGCCAGGAGGCGGCCTCGTCGCTCGAGCGCCTCCACCACCTCGCCACGGACACCGGGGCGCTGCTGGTGTTCGGACATGACGCAGGCAACTGGGCCGAGCGCCGGCACGCCCCCGAGGCGTACCGGTAGACCTCAGGGCCCGTTCGCTCAGCGGGCCTGGAGCACGGCCGGGCGGGTCGCCCTCAACCGGGCGAACTTACCACCCCGGCCTGCTCACAGCCGGGTGGAAGCTGGGGAATGTCAGCTGCTCAGAGCGGGATGTTTCCCGCGGGCGGGCGGCCGGAGGAGGGGCGACTGAGCAGAGCCAGCCCTTCGATCAGGCGGTCCCTGGTCAGCCCGGGCTCGATCACCTCATCTACGAACCCGAGTTCCGCGGCGTGACGGATGTCCAGGTGCTCGTGGGCATAGTCGGCAGCCAGCGTGCGCCGGTGGCCCGCGGGGTCCGCGACCGCCGATAACCGCCGGCGATGGATGACGTTGACCGCCTGCTCGGCCCCCATCACTCCAAGCGTGGCCCCGGGCCAAGCCAGTACCAGGTCGGCCCCGAGCTGCTTGGAGTTCATCGCGATGTGGGCCCCGCCGAAGCTCTTGCGCAGCACGACGGTGAGCTTGGGGACGCGGGCCTCGGCGAACGCGTGCACAAGTTTTGCCCCGTGCCGGATCACGCCGGCCCGTTCCTGCCCCGTCCCGGGGAGGAACCCGGGGGTGTCCACGAGAGCCACGAGCGGGATCCCGAACAGGTGACAGGTGCGCACGAAGCGGGCGGCCTTCTGGGCCGCTTCGGCATCCAGCACCCCGCCCAGATAGCGTGGCTGGTTGGCCACGAGCCCGACCGGCCGGCCGTCGAGCCGGGCCCAGCCGCAGACCATGTTCCTGGCCCAGCGCTCGCCGTACTCGAGCAGGTGCCCACCATCGACCAGACGGGCCACCACGGCCCGGACGTCGTACACCTTGCGCGGGTCCGTGGGGACGGGACCGCCGGGATCGCCCTGGTCCGGTGGAGCCGCGGTGATCAGCGGGAGCGGGTCCCCCGCCGCCGACGGTAGGAGGCGCAGCAGCTCTCGTCCGAGGCGGGCGCCGGCCAGCTCGTCATCCACCACGAAGTGCGCCACCCCGTTGGCCGCCTGGACCCGTGGTCCACCCAATGAATGGGCATCCACATGCTCGCCCATTACCTCGGCCACGACACCGGGGCCGGTCAGAAACATGCTGGCCTCCCGGGCCATGATGACGATGTCGCCCAGCGCCGGAGCGTACGCGCCGCCACCGGCACTCAGGCCGCTGACCACCGATATCTGCGGCACCACGCCGGACAGCCTCGTCATGGCGGCGAAGATCTCGCCGTAGCCGGCCAGCGCGGCCAGCCCCTCCTGGAGCCGGGCGCCGCCGGAGGACACGAACCCGATCACGGGCCGTCGTCCGCGCTCGGCCAGCCGGAGGAGCTCGAGGATGCTGGCGGCGTGCTGGGCGCCGAGCGAGCCGCCCAGAAAGGACGGGTCCTCGGCGTAGCACAGGATCGGCCGGCCGTCCACCAGCCCGGTGGCCGCGGTCACCCCGTCGCCGTCCACCGCTCGGTCCCCCAGCGCCGGCGACCGGACAGCCGTGCGGATCAGCCGCACCGAGCCCGGATCGCAGAGGGCCTCCAGCGGCTCGAGCGGGTGCCGGCTGTGTTTGGCTGGGAGTGCCGAGAGCGCGCTCACGCGGCCGACCGGCTGACCACCACGTCGATCACGCTGCCGACGGTCGGGAGCTGTTTCAGTTCGTCGCCGGTCAGGCGGATTCCGTACTCATCCTCCAGTATCTGGACCAGTTCGACCAGGTCCAGCGAGTCGACCTTGAGGCTTTCCCAGCCGGCATCACGGCTCAGCGCGTCCGGGTCGGCCCCGAACTCGGCCAGCGCCTCGTAGACCTTCGCCTCGACCTGCTCGGGGGTGACGGTGATCGTCATCGGTCTTTCTCCTTGCTGTGCTCGCGAGGCTTCACCATTCGAGCACCGCTCCTCCCCAGGTCAGGCCGGCGCCGAAGGCGCCCAGCAGCACGGTCATCCCGGGCCTGAGGCGTCCCGCCGCCTCCGCGTGGGCCAGAGCCAGCGGCAGCGTCGCAGCGGTCGTGTTCCCCATTTCGGCGATGCAGTCGACGACCTTTGACTCCTCGATTCCGAGCCGGGCCCCTACCGACCGGGTGATCCGGGCATTGGCCTGGTGGTAGACGAACAGATCGATCTCGGCTAGCGAAAGTCCGGCCCGCTCCGCCGCCTCGTGGGTCACCTCGACCAGCCGGTTGACCGCGTGGCGGAACGTCTCCTGCCCATCCATCTCGATCAGGCCGGGATCACGACGGGCGACGATCAACCCGAAGTGGCCGCCGTCCTGATGGAGCACCACCGGGCCTAGGCCCCCGCCCTCGCCGGCGCCCAGCACCACCGCTCCGGCGCCGTCGCCGAACACCGCGGCCGTGCGCCGGTCAGCGGGGTTCGTGAACTGCGAGAGCTTGTCGGCCCCGATGACCAGGATCCGTTCGGCACGCCCGGTTTCGATCCAGGCCGCGGCCAGGGCGAGCGCCGAAAGGAAGCCCGTGCAGGCCGAGCCGATGTCCATCGCTCCGGCGTTCACGGCCCCGATCGCGTGGGCCACCAGCGGAGCGGCATTGGGCGCCAGCTCGTCGGCGCTGACGGTGGCCACCATCACCAGATCGACTTCGCCGGCGTCGACTCCGGCGCGGCGCAGAGCGTCGGCTCCGGCCTCGGCCGCCAGGTCAGACAGGCGCTCGTCCGGGCGGGCGATCCGTCGCGAGCGGATGCCGGTGCGGGCCACAATCCACTCCTCCCCCACCCCCAGCCGCTCGGCGATCGCCGCGCTGGACACGACGCGATCGGGCAGTGCCGTCCCGACGCCCAGCACTCGGGCGGTCCGTGGGAGGACCGGGAGCTCGGATGCGGCCTCGGCCACCCGGCCGTCCTGGCGCGAGGAGACAAAAGTGGTCACGGGCAGCAAAACCCCGTCCCGCGTGGCCGGCGACACGCCCGAATCCGGATACCCCCCGACCGGGGGGTGCTCGGTCAGGCGGTCAGGCCGATGCGCTGCCCCTGCTGGACCGCCTGGGCCCTGTTGCGCACCCCGAGCTTGCGGTACAGAGCGCTCGTGTGCTCCTTGACCGTGTGGGGCGAGAGGTACAGCCTGGCTGCGATCTCGGCGTTGGTGGCTCCGGTGGCGATCAGGGCCAGCACCTCGCGCTCACGGGTGGACAGGCCGATCGGGGGCTCGCCGTCGCTCGGCTCGAACACGGTCCCGCCCAGGGCCACCCGCCGGACTGCGTCAGCCACCTCCTGGGCCGACCAGTCCTTGGAGATGAAGCCGCTGGCGCCGGCGGCGCGAGCCGCGGCCGCGGAGATCCTCCCCGCCCCCGAGATGAACAGAACGCGCGTCTCCGGCGACGCCGTCCGCAGGCGCTGGCAGATCTCGGCTCCAGACTCGCTGCCGACGAACAGATCGACGAGGGCCACATGGGGCTCGTACCGGTGAGCCAGAGCCAGGGCCTCGGCGCCATCGTGTGCGGCCAGGCAGCGCTCAACCCAGGGCTGGGCGCCGAGCAGCGAGCGCAGCCCCCAGTGCACGACCTCGTGGTCATCCACCACCAGCAGGCGTAATCGGGCCGGGCTCATGCCCCCTCGACCGGCATCAGCAGCCGCACGCGCCACCGGCCGGATTCCTCCGGGCCGAACTCGACCAGGGCCCCGCGGTGCAGCGCGTCCAAGGCGGCCAGCCGCAGGCCGATTCCGGAGTGACCGGCCAGCGGTCGGACGCCGTCGTTGACCACCTGAAGGATCAGGGCGTCGTGGGCATGGGCCAGCGCGATGTCGATGCTCGTGGGCTGGGCGTGCTTGCGGGCATTGCGCACTGCCTCGGCCAGCACGTTCTGCGCCAGGCCCTCAAAGCGCTCCGGCACCTGGGCCCCGGGCTCCCACTGGACCCTCAGCCCCAGGTCCGGGTGCTGATCGGTCAGCCGGGCGAGCGTCTGGGCCAGCGTCCGGTCAGCCGGCTCGGGCGTCCGCGCCAGGGGTCGCTGGACCACGATGCGCAGGTCGGCTACGGCCTGCTGGACCTCCTCCAGGCACCGCGCGCGGTCCGCGGGCGAGAGCTCGCCGTCGGCACCCAGCACCATCCCCACTGCGAACAGGCGCTGGATCACGCTGTCGTGGACCTCTCGAGCCAGGTCGATCCGTTCGCTCAGCCGCTGGGCCCGTTCCTGCTGCCTTGTGGCGGTCCGGACCGATGCCGCGAGCGCACCTACCTTGCCGAGCGTCCACAGCGTCTGGCGGTCGGCCTCGTTCAGGGGATCATCGGTCAGCCGCTCGCCCACCAGGACCCCGAACCATCGCCCGCCGGCGGACATCGGGGTGCAGACCACGTTGCGGGGCGCCAGCACGCGTACGAGCTCGGCCGGCATGTGCTCCTCAAAGCGCTCACGGACCTCCACCACGCAGTCGCCCGCCAGCGCGGCCCGGGCGATCGGCACGTTCTCAGTGCTCACATCGCTGCCTGAGAAGACCTCGAGCGGAATGTGCCGGGCGCCGACGGCCTGCACCTCCCGCCGGGCGTCGTCCCACAGGAAGATCACCGCCCGGCGCAGGTGGGCCAGACGGCAGGTGGCCTCACAGACCCGGTCATAGAAATGCCCCGGTGCCGGCGTGGCCGTCTCCAGCTCCGACAGCAGCTCCACGAACACGCCCAGCGCCTCGATGGGCTCCCAGGGGAGCTGCGGAGACGGCGCTGCGGTGGCGGCCATTGACCATTTACCGCCACGGTGGCCAACTTGTTACGCGGCGTGCCATAGTTGCCCCTGAAGGAGAGGGAGCATGGCCGTCGCCGCCCACAACTATTCGCAACCGACCGTCCTCCGCCCGGACTCGTTTCCGATGCGGCTGTATGAGAAGGCCAAGCGGCTCGGCGTGTGGAATCCGGCCGACATCGACTTCACGCAGGACCAGGCCGACTGGGACGCCATGGACGACGAACGCCGCCGAGCGATCGTCCGCCTGAGCGCCCGCTTTCTGGCCGGCGAGGAGGCGGTCACGCTCGATCTGCTCCCGCTCGTCCTGGCGATCGCGCGCCAGGGCCGGCTAGAGGAGGAGATGTTCCTGACCACGTTCCTGTTCGAGGAGGCTAAGCACACCGACTTCTTCACCCGGTGGATGCGCGAGGTCGCCGGGTCGCCCCGGATCCCACCCGCCCCTGAGCCGTCGGTCAGGCTGTTCGACGTCGAGCTCCCGGCGGCCATGAATGCCCTGCTGGAGGATCAGTCGCCGGTGGCGATCGCCCGGGCATCGGTTACCTACAACATGGTGATTGAGGGCGTCCTGGCCGAGACGGGTTACCACAGCTACCACAAGTCACTGGCCATGAACGGCCTGATGCCGGGCCTGTGCACGGGGCTGGTGCACATCAAGCGCGACGAGTCACGGCACATCGCCTACGGCGTCTATCTGCTGAGCCGGCTGGTAGCCGAGGACGAGGCGGTGTGGCCGGCCATCGAGGAGCGCATGCAGGAGCTTCGCCCACTGATCGACGAGATCATCCGAGCCCCGTACGCGGCCTATAGGAACGGCCGAAGCCCGTTTGGCCACGAAGTGGACGAGTTCGCCGAGTTCGCCGCCAACCAGTTCCGCAAGCGCTACGAGCGGATCTCACGAGCCCGCCACAGCAGCCTGGCCGAAATCGAGGCGACCAGCGAGCCCGAGGAAGTCGAGGACCTGCTGGCCGAGGTGTGAGGGCCGTGGCCGCGGGCTGAGGGCCGGCGAGGCCCGGCCGGTCTAGCCGGCCCGCTCGTCGTGGATGATCTCCCAGAGGTGGCCGTCGGGATCGCGGAAGTACCCGGAGTAGATCCCCCACGGCCGTTCGTGTGCGTGGTCGGTGACCGTCGCGCCCGCCGCCTGCGCTTGAGCGAGCACCTGGTCGACCTCGTCCCGGCTGGCCACCAGCTGGCCGATGCTGAACTGACTCGTCTCCGCTGTCCCCAGATTGGTGTTGGCGTCCTTGGCCAGCTCGGTGCGCGGGTACAGCGACAGGAGGGCCCCGGTCTGCAGACGGAACATGGCCACCGCCCCGGCCGGAGTCGTCTCGTTGCCGGCCCACTCCGTGCCCACGACCCCGGGTGACTCCAGCCCCAGGCCCTCACGGTAGAAGGCCAGCGCCCGTTCCAGGTCGTCCACCCCGAGGGTGATGACGTCGATCCGAGCGTCCATGGACTGCCTGGCCTGCCTACCGCTCGCGCGACCGGTCCTAGCGGCTCGTTCCCAGCGGCTGGTAGCGCAGGCCGTCCAGCGCGATCCGCAGGATCCGCTCGATCTGCTCGGGCTCGGCGCCCTGGATCTTGGCGATCCCGCCCACCATCTGGATGATCTCCCCTAGGTCGGCGTCCGGCCTGACCACGCCGGCCTGCTGCGCGCGCTCCAGAAGCGGCCTACCGGCGTCCTGGATCGACTTACGACAGGTCATGAACAGCGGCGCGTCGCGGCTGACGTAGTCCAGGAGATCGTGGGCTAACGCCTGCTTGGTGGCCATGTAGGCCACGAAACGGCGCAGCCAGCCCTCCAAAGCCTCCCACTCGCCGGCTCCCTGGAAGTCCGCCGCCTTCTGGCACAGCTCGGCGACCTCGTTTTCGTACACGGCCTCCAGCAGCGCCTGTCGAGTGGGGAAATGCCGGTACAGCGTGCCGATCCCCACACCGGCTCGGCGAGCGATCGCCTCCAGAGACGTTGCCGTGCCGCCCTCGGCGAACGCCTCGCGAGCGGCCCCGATGACGTTGTCGTAGTTGCGCTGGGCGTCAGCCCTGCGGGGCCGTACAACTGCTGTCTGGAGCGGTGTTTCGGTCGTGCTCATGGCCTCAGCGGAAGAAATCTTATCGGTCTCGGGAATTTTCCTTGACAAGTGGAGGGCCCCTCCGTATAGTTCTGGAGGGTTCCTCCACTTATTTCGGAGGCGGCCTCCAGTTTACCACCAAGTCGCATCAGTCACAACAGTTGGGATTTAGATGAAATTCGCCTCACCTCTGCCCTCCGCCACCTCGGATAGCCGGCGCTGGCTCGCGCTGGCCGTCGTTTGCCTGGCTCAGCTCATGATCGTCCTGGACGTCACGATCGTCAACGTTGCGCTGCCTTCAATCCAGCGCGACCTGCACTTCAGCCAGAGCAACCTGACCTGGGTGGTGAACGGGTTCCTGGTCACGTTCGGGAGCCTCCTGCTCCTGGCCGGGCGGCTGGGAGACCTGATCGGCCGGCGCCGGATCTTCCTGGCCGGGCTGGCCGTGTTCACCCTGGCTTCGTTGCTGTGCGGGCTGGCCCCCAGCCAGAACACGCTGATCGCCGCCCGTGTCCTCCAGGGCGTCGGGGCTGCCATGCAGGCCTCGGTGATCCTGGCCATCATCGTGACCCAGTTCCCGCAGGCCTCCGACCGGGCCCGGGCGATGAGCGCCTATGTGTTCGTGTCGGTCGCCGGCGGATCGCTCGGTCTACTGGCCGGCGGGCTTCTCACCCAGGCTCTGAGCTGGCATTGGGTGTTCTTCGTCAACCTGCCCATCGGCCTGGTCACGATCCTGCTCGGCCGGGGCCTCCTGGCCGACGACGGCGGCATCGGCCTCGGCCACGGGGTCGACTGGCTCGGATCGCTGCTGGTCACGACCTCGCTGATGAGCGCCGTCTACGCGATCGTTCAGACAACCTCCCACGGCTGGGGATCGGTCCCGGTCCTCGGTTTCGGCACGCTGGCGGTCGTCCTGATGGTCGCCTTCGTGGCCGTCGAGTCCCGGATTCGGAACCCGATCATGCCGCTGCGGATCCTCCGCCTCCGCGGCCTGGTGAGTGGCAGCGTGGTTCGGGGCTTCCTGGTCACCGGGATGTACTCGACGTTCTTCCTGGGGACTCTGTACCTGGAGCACGTCCGGCACTACAGCGCGCTTCAGACCGGCGCGGCGTTCCTGCCCTGGACACTCACCGTCGCCGTGATGTCGGTCGGCGTCACGACCCGGCTCGTGAACCGGTTCGGTGATCTCCGCGTACTGCTCGCCGGGATGGTGAGCGTCGGCATCGGCCTCGTCCTGATGACCACGGTCGGAGCGAACACGAGCTTCTTTCCCACCTTCTTCCTAGCCTGCATAGCGATCGGGGTGGGACTCGGGAGCGCCTTCATGCCGCTGCTGTCAATCGCCATGTCGGATGTCCCAACGGAGGACGCGGGCCTCGGGTCAGGACTGACTAACGTGGCTCAGCAGATCGGCGGAGCCCTGGGCGTGGCCGTGCTGGGCACGGTGGCCGCCAACCACACCAAGGCGCTGCTGGCCGGACACGACGGCGCCGTGAACTCTCTGCTCGGCGGCTACCACCTGGCCTTCAGCCTCGCCGCCGTCAGCGTCGTCCTGGGCATCGTCGTCGCTCTGGCCATCCTACGAACCACCCGTCCGCGAGCCACGGTGCAGCTGGCGCAGGCTCCCGAGCCCGCGCCGGAACACCCCACAATCCCCGCTTTCGAAAGGCAGGCTGCATGAGCCCCTCCACCAGCGTTCAGCTGATGACCGACGCCGTCATCGCCGAGTACATCCACGAGATCTCCGTCCGCCACGGCCCCCGGCGCGGTCACTCCGCCGGAGAAGGCAGAGGTCATCGCGATGGCGATGACTGGGGTCATCTCGCCGGGGATGGCGCGGGTCACTCCGCCGGGGATGGCGACGCCTCGCCCGCCAGCCCTCGCAGCGCCTTCTCGACGGACTCGAGGCGCGGCGGGCCGCTCCGGCGCCCGTATTTGCCCTCCAGGAGGCGCGGCGGCCGCCCTGGACACGTTCCCGCCCGAGTCTGACGAGCCGCGACTCAGCTTGGGCTGCTGACGCCGAGAGCGCCAGCTGCCGACCCTATAATGCCCCCGAACGCGGCTGTAGCTCAGTTGGCTAGAGCGTCTGCTTGCCATGCAGAAGGTCGAGGGTTCGAGTCCCTTCAGCCGCTTCAAAAGCCCCGCAAAAGCGGGGTTTTTTGATGGCGTGCCTCCCGGCGATGCGACCGTCGTTCATGCAGAACGTCGAGGGTTCGAACCCCGCCAGCCGCGGCGGGAATACCCCTTATCTGGTGGCCTTCCAGGATCTCGGGCGTCCGTAAGCCCGACCAGACGGCCGGATTGTTGGGTCGGTTCCGGATTCGTTCCGGAAACTCCACCCGAAAGGACCTCGCCGCTGCGCGGCGCGCCGGGCACAATGACCCCGCAGGCGACGTCGAGGACCTAGGTCGAATCCTCGCTGTTCCTGTCCGACGAGGATAGGAGGAGCCCCACTAACACAGCCCGAAACTGCATCGACCGTTCGAGCTCGTGGGCGTCGTCCACGCAACAGAAGGCCGCCCGATTGTCGGACTCCTCGTCATCCAAGGCAAGGGCGGCGCACAGTCGTTGGCGCTTCTGCTCAAGCCGAGCGCTTGCAGGAATTCTGCAACCCGTCGGTCGGTGGAGACGCGCAAACCGCGCGAAGCGCGTCTCTTGGCGATCCTCGGTGGAGTTGCGTCGCAACGCGAATGCAGGCCTCGGTCCGCGTGCAGGCCGACCGCGTTTGTGCCGCAAGCCGACTGAGGCAGAATTGTCCAGCCCGATCGGTGCGGCCCCTGAAAGTTCCGCTTGTTCGTGAAGGCGGACTTTCGACCATCCGCGTAGGCCCGATGTTCAGGCTCTAGGCGAGCAGCGCGGCGTGCAGATGTTGCTGCAGATCAACCATCCTCGGGTCCGCGTTGGCTGCGTGCGTCGAGTGGCTGGTGAACCCCGTCAGTTGTGCGCCTCGGCGAGCAGGTCGGGGAGGTTGATCCGTGGTGTGAGCCGATCGAGCTCCGCGGGGAGCTCGATCGGCCGTGGGGGTTCGCGTCGCACGTCCGCGCGTGAGAGGTCAAGACGACCGTCTACCGGGCGCACGCTGTCGCCGGCAGTATCTTCACCAGCTGGCGGGCGTAAGGAGCTCGGCGCGGTGGGCGTGGGCCCAGTCGGTGAAGCTGCGTGCCGGGCGGCTGGTGACTGCGGTGATGTCGCCTGTCGGCTCGGAGTTGAACGGTTCCAGGGTGGAGCGGAATTGCTCGATGACGGCATGCGCCAGCTCCTCGGGCATGCCGTAGGACACCATCTGCGCGAGCATGTCGGCCGGATCGGCTTCGGCGTAGCGCAGGTCGCGGCCCAGCACCTGGCTGAGGAGCGCGACCTGGTCAGCGGGGCTGAGCGGTTCGGGGCCGGTGAGCTCGTAGACCCGGTCGTCGTGGCCGTCATGGGTGAGGCAGGCCGCGGCGACCGCGGCGATGTCCGCCGGGTCGACGACAGCGGCCCGGCCAGCGGCAAACGGGGCGTGCACGACCTGATCGGCCGTGATCATCGGCGCCCAGTTGAGCGCGTTGGACATGAACCCGGTCGGCCGCAGGAACGTCCACCCGATGCCGCTGTCGCGGATCGCCTCCTCACCGGCCCGGTGCAAGGTCGTGATCGGGTCGGTGGCGCCGTGTCCGACGGCGAGCACGGACAGTTTGACGATTCGCTCCACGCTTCCTAGCCGCGCCGCGGCCACGAGCCGGTGATCGTGGGCGGCGATGTTGAGCCCGTCGGTGAGCAGGAACACCGCGTGCACACCGTCCAGCACGGGTGCCAGGTCGCTGTCTGCGAGATCGGCCACGACCTTCTGGGTGCCATCGGGGAAAACCGCGTCAGGATTGCGGGTGAGCACCCGGATCTGGCCTGCCTCGGTGGGGAGGAGCGCTGTGATGAGTTCCGATCCGACGTTGCCGGTGGCTCCGGTGATCAAAATCATGAGTTCTGGTCCTTGGTTTGAGATTGGTTTTCGGGGTGGGTTTGTTTTCGGGGTGGGTTTGGAGCGGGCGCAGCTCCGGCGGGCCGGAGCTGCGCCCTGCGAGGAGACGGTGGGCCGGGTGACCTCGTTTGGCGTCTATGAGCGCCAGATCGACTGGAGCGCTCAGCCCGCGATGACGGGAACGGCTGCGGCATCGGCGCCGGCTGCGGCCGCCTCGGCCTCGCCGCTGCGGGCCGCCTTCGAGTGTTCCTGGCTGTCGCGTGAGGAGATCAGCACGGCGGCGAGGATCGCTCCGGCGACGGCGAGGCCGGCGCCGACGAGGAACGCCCGGTCAAAGCCTTTGGTCAGCGCCACGGCCGTGCTGTGGACGCCGGCGTGGAACAGGCTTTGGGTGCGGCTGTTGGCGATGGTCGCGAGGATCGCGAGCCCGAGCGCGCCGCCGACTTGCTGGGAGGTGTTGATCAGTCCGGAGGCCAGGCCCGCCTCGTGTGGCTTGGTCCCGGTGACGGCGGCGATCGTGACGGGCACGAACGCCAGTCCGAATCCGACGGCTGCCAACAGGGAGGGGCCGAGGACGTCCGCGGCGAACGAGCCGCCTGTCGCTGGTACCTGTGAGAACCACAGCAGCCCGCCGGCGACCAGCAGCATGCCGGCGATCAGGGGTGTCTTGAAGCCGACGCGCGTGACCAGCTGGCCGGCGGCCCCCGCCGCGATGAAGATCCCCACCGCCAGCGGGAGGTAGGCGATCCCGGTCTTGATCGGGGAGTAGCCCAGCACCTCCTGGAGATAGAGGGAGATGAAGAAGAACATCGAGAACAGCGACATGCCGATCAGCAGCCCGACGATGTTGGCGCCGCGCAGCGGTCCGCAGCCGGAAGATCGAGAACGGCATCAGCGGATCACGCTGGCGTCGCTCGATCGCCACGAACGCGATCAGCAGCACCACGGCCGCGGCCAGGCAGACGATCGTTCGGGTCGCGCCCCAGCCGACGTTGACCGCGTCGACGACGGCGTATACGAGCAGCGCCAGCCCGGCGGTGACGGCCACCGCTCCGGGGATGTCGAACGAGTTGCCGGCCTCTTCGCGGCGGCTCTCGCGCAGGATGCGCGGGGCCAGCGCGGCGGCGATCAGCCCGATCGGGACGTTGACGAACAGCACCCAGCGCCAGTTCAGCCCGCTGGTCAGGATCCCGCCCAGCAGGACCCCGGCGGCGCCGCCGGCCCCGGCGACCGCGCCCCAGATGCCGAGCGCGCGGTTGCGCTCGGCCCCGTCGGCGAACGTGGTGGTGATGATCGACAGTGCGGCGGGGGAGACGATCGCGGCGCCCAGGCCCTGGACCGCGCGAGCGACGATCAGCCATGTCTCGGACTGCGCCAAGCCGCCGGCCAGCGAGGCCAACGAGAAGACGACCAGTCCGAGCATGAACATGCGGCGTCGCCCCAGCAGGTCGGCCATCCGCCCGCCCAGCAGCAAAAAGCCGCCGAACGTCAGCGTGTAGGCATTCACGACCCAGGTCAGGTTGTCGCGGGAGAAGTGCAGGTGAGCGCCGATCGACGGCAGCGCGACGTTCACGATCGACGCGTCGATCACGATCACGAACTGCACCATCGCCAGCAGCGCGAGCGCGAGATTCTTGGTGCGGGGTGTAAGCGCGGTCACAGGCTCATCCCCAGCATCCGGCCCACGCCCGACAGCGACGCGAAGGCAAATCGCTGCACGCGCGAGGTGCGGATCGCGGTCGGGTGGGCTTTGAACAGCATCGCTACGTAGATCGCTTGGCGCGGACTGTGAGGTATTCCGGCGCCCATCCTCCCGGTCGATGTCAGCGACGCCATGTCGCGAAAGAACCCCTCGTTATCGGCGGCGGGGCGATGGCGATTGATGAACCGAACCGGCTCATCGTGACTGTTTCGCAGGGTGTGCCGGTGACCGGGAGCCGCTGCGGCGCGCTCTCCCGGACCATAGGTACGCCAAGTCCCGTCGAGCTTCACGTCAAGTCGGCCCTCGACGATCTCAAAACTGTCTTCAACATTGTCGTGCACGTGCACAGGGGGGCTGGGGCTGTGGGGACCGAGCCAGGCATTTGCCTCAAGGACTTCACCATCGGTGTCCTCGCCGTTGCGCACGATCTCCCAGCGCATATCCTGGCCTGGGCGAAAGTCGATGCGCCGTGTCACGGCTGCGCTGTTTGCAGGGGTATGAGAAGCAGTATTCATAGGGGCTCCATTAGGTCGTTGGTGCTTTATTGGTTATGTCCGGTCTGACGCCGGTCGGCAGACAGCGGATCTCCAGCAGCTCTAGGCCGAGCGCCTCGAGCTGGTGGATGACGCCGTACAGAGCGGACTGGTCTGGGAGCGAGCCGGTGAGCAGCGTGTCCTGCCCGCGGCTCGCCGCGGCCAGCGTCGGGAACGCTTGCATCAGCGTCGGGCCGATCGGCCCGCGGACGCGGAGCTCGTAGCGCCGCGGCTCGCGACCGCCGGTCGCTCTCTTGCTGGCTGACATGTGATCAGAGTCGCCGTCCGGAGGATGAGCGCGCATCGCATCGTTCCGATGATTCCGACGGTCGGGTTGATCGCCAGTGCAACCATGTGTGTGTCGTGGCCGACTCGGGAGCAGCCGTCGAACACGCCGCCTCCGGTGCAAGGGCGTGGTTGATCCCGCGGCCCGGCCTGTTCGAGCGGCTGGGCGCGGCGCGGCGGGTGGTCCAAGTGTCGGCACCGGCGGGAAGCGGGAAGACGTTCCTGCTGCGCTCCTGGATCGCCGCGGCGGGTCTCAGCGAGCGTACGGCGTGGGTGTCGGTGGGGCGTCAGGAGCACGATCCGCAGGTGTTCTGGCTCTCCGTTCTCGACTCGTTGCGCCAGACCGGTGCCGGATCTGAACGGGTGCGGGAGCTGACGGCCGCCCCTGATCTGGACGGCGCGAACGTCGTCGGACGGTTGCTCGAAGATCTGAGCTCGCTCCGGGAGCCGTTGTGGCTGGTGATCGACGACCTGCACGAGCTCCAGGCCGACCAGGCCCGCCGCCACATGGAGCTGCTGCTCGGGACCGCGCCGCCTGAGCTGCGATTCGTGCTGTTGACACGCCACGATCTGCGGCTGGGGCTGCACCGCTTGCGTGTGGAGGGGGAGCTGACCGAGATCCGGGGCGAGGACCTTCGCTTCACGCTCGAGGAGTCGCGCGCGCTGCTGAAGGCGGCGGGGTTGCGGCTGTCCGACGGCGCGCTCGAGTCGCTGGTCGCGACAACCGAAGGCTGGGCGGCGGGGCTGCGACTGGTGGCATTGTCGCTCGCCCGCCACCCGGATCCCGAGCGCTACGCGGTCAGCTTCTCGGGCCGTGAGCGCGCGGTGGCCGACTACCTGCTGGCCGAGGTGCTCGAGCGCCAGTCGGCGGAAGTGAGGCAGCTGCTGTTGCGAACCTCGCTGCTGGAGCGTGTCAGCGGACCGCTCGCTGACCGGCTGACGGGAAGCTCGGGCTCCTGACGCGGATTCTTGCTGGAGCTTGAGGACGCGGGCGCGTTCGTGGTCGCTGTGGATCCGGAGCGAACGTGGTTTCGCTACCACCACCTGTTTGGGGACCTGCTCGCGCTCGAGCTGCGGCGGACTGGCCCGCAGGAGGTGCCCGGCCTGCACACGATCGCCGCCGAGTGGTGGGCCGAACACGGATATCCGGTCGAGGCGATTCGCCACGCGCAGGCGGCCGAGAACTGGGGCTTGGCGGCGCGGCTGCTTGCGGACAGTTGGTTCGGGTTGTACTTCGATGGACGGCTCGCCACCCGCCGCGAGCTTCTGTCTGGGTTTCCCGCCGGCGTGGTCGGAGCGGATCCGGAGCTGGTGGTGCTCGCCGCGGCCGACAAGCGGGCGGCAGGGTCACTGGAGGAGACCGAGCGGTATCTGGGCCTGGCGGTACGGATGTCGGCGTCGGTGCTCGAAGACCGTCGCGCGCGCTTTACGATCGCGCTTGCGTTCGAGCGATTCGAGCTCGCTCGGGCCCGCAACGACCTTCGGGCCGTTACCGAGGAGGCACAGCGACTGCTCGCCTCAACCGAGGCCACGGAACTTGGCGTCGGCGAGGAGGTCCGCACAAGGGTGTTGACCGACCTCGGGATCGCCGAGATGTGGGCCGGTCGACTGGAGGACTCCGAGCGCCACCTCGAGCAGGGGCTGGAGGAGGCCCGGCGGATCTCCATACCGATGCTCGAGCTGCACGCGCTGGCACACCGGGCGCTCCTGAGCGTCTTTCGCTCTGTGGAGTCGGTGGACCAGCGGGCCATGGAGGCGATCGAGCTGGCCCGCAGGCACGGTTGGGAGGAGACCGCACCAGCGGCCGCGGCCGCGTACGTGGCGCTGGGCGGGACGATGGTCTGGCGCGGGCGGCTAGGAGAGGCGGAATCGTGGCTAGACCTGGCCGAACGCGTCCTCGGGCACGACACCCAGCCGACCGCGGCGATCCTGTACGCGACACGGGGGTTATTGGCGTTCGCGCGTGGCCGGCACGCGGAGGCGGCTGCGGCCTATCGGGATGCCGAGCGGATGGAGAGGCTGCTGGTCATGCCGCACATCTTCACGGCGCGCGTGCAAGCGCTCAAGCTCCGGATGCTCGTCCGCGTGGGCGAAACCGAACAGGTGGAGCGAGCCCTCGCGGAGATGGACGAAGAGGTTCGCGAAACGAGCCAGATGCGGGCCGTACTCGCGGCTCTGAGATTAGCCCGCGACGATCCCGAGGCCGCCGTGGACGTGCTCGCACCGCTCCTCGACGACTCGACCCCGGTCATGGCGTCGGTGGTTGCTGAGGCTCGCGGACCGCGCCAGGCCAGAGCATGGGAAATCGAGGCGTTGGTGCTGGAGGCGATCGCGCGCGACGCGCTTGGCGATCTCGGAGCGGCGTCGCGCGCGCTCGAGCGCGCGCTCGACGTCGCCGAGCCCGGCGGTCTGCTGCTTCCGTTCCTGCTCTACCCGACCGCGGAGCTGCTGGAGCGCCAGGCGCGACTTCGGACCACTCACGCCTCGCTGATCGCCGAGATTCTGAACCTGCTCTCCGGACACGCTCCAGCGGCCCGGCCCGAGGACGCCGCGCCGCTCCAGGAACCTCTCTCCAGGAGCGAGCTGCGCGTGCTGCGCTACCTGCCGACCAACCTCCCGGCGCCGGAAATCGCGGCCGAGCTGTTCGTGTCGCTGAACACGATCAGGACCCACTTGCGCAACGTGTACGCCAAGCTCGGCGTGCACAGCCGCGCAGACGCGGTGACGCGAGCGCGCGAGCTCGGCCTGCTCTCGCCGTCCTCGCTCAAGCGCTGACCCGGGTCGCCGTCAGTCGGACCTCGCGCGGGGCTCAGACCCTCGATCCGGACAACCTGATCCGCTCCAACCAACCGGTCCACTGACCGAACGAGCCCAGCTCAGAAAGTTCGCGCGGTTGTCGTCGTACGGAGGTCACATACTCGTACGGTTTCACATCGCGCGCCTGCAATGCTGACGATCTCTACCACTACATGACGAGGGAGCAGCCTCCCCATCGCCGAAAACACGTCGGTGGAGCGACTGCCCCAGGCAGTCACGAAACCCGCACAACTCTTCTGCCCGCGCTGACCGGACCCCGTTTGTCGGTCCACCCTGGGTGAGAGTGGGTGGATAGTGACTGGGGCAGGGTATCGGGGGGAGCGGTCGGATCTCCGCAGCGAGCGGAGCGAGCGGAGGAGATCCGACCGCTGCGCGCCGCGTGGCGGGGGTCATGCGGCTTGGGCGATGGGCGCGGTCCATGTGGCGGCGAACTGGGCGGGCGTCTTCATCCCCCAGCGCCGAGTGCGGACGGCGCTGGTTGTAGTCCTCCTGCCAGTCGGCGATCACGACCTTCGCCTCGGCCAGGCAGGAGAACTCCTCGACGTCGAGCAGCTCGTCGCGCACGCGGGAGTGGAAGGACTCCACGAAGGGGTTCTGCCACGGCGAGCCCGGCTCGATGTACACGGTCCCGGTCTCGCGAGAACGCACCAGTCCTTGAGCGCGTGCGCGGTCATCTCCGGGCCGTTGTCCATCCGTAGGTACTCCGGGAGCGCCGCGGTCGGCGACCAGGCCGCTCAAGCGCCTCGACGGTCGTGTCGGCGTCGATGCTGCGCTCGACCAGCATCTCCAGCGCCTCGCGGGTGAACTCGTCGACCACGTTGAGCAGCCGGATCACACGCCCGTCGGCGGTCTGGTCAAACTGGAAGCCAAATGCCCACACCTGATTCGGGACGCTCGGCCCGCAGCCGCTGTGCCGGCGACGGTCGAGTCGCCCAGCCGCCGGCGCTTGCGCCGACGCGGACCGGGACACGCAGCCCCTCCTCGCGCCACAACCGCTGCACCCGCTTGCGGTTCACATCCCAGCCCAGCTCGCGCAGCCGATGATGCGCCCGGCGATACCCCCACCGCGGGCGCTTCTCGGAGAACCTCCGCAGCTCTGAGCGCAACGCGCGCGTCATCCTCAGCCGTCTTGAGCTCGTGACGCTGCGTGGAGCGATGCTGCCCCACATCCGGCACGCCCAGCGCTCAGCTGACGCCCAGACGGTCGCGCAACATCGCGACCGCCTGACGCCGCCGGACCGGGCCTACCAGTTTCCCCGGGCGATCTCCTTCAGCGCCCGGTTCTCGAGCGCCTGATCGGCCACGATCGCCTTCAACGTCGCGTTCTCGCGCTCGAACTCCTTCAGGCGCTTGGCCTCGGCGGCCTTCATCCCGCCGTACTGGTTACGCCACCGGTGAAAAGTCGCCTCCGAGATCCCCAGCTCCTTGGCCACCTCCGGGATCGTCTTCCCCTCGCCGAGCATCCGCTCGGCCTCCCGCAACTTGCGGATGATCTGCTCCGGCGTGTGCTGCGTCGCTTCATACCGAGTCCTCCTTCGCCCATGATCAAGGGCCGAAAAACTCTCACAAGGGTCGGACCGAACCACAGGGGGTCAGGCCAGCGCGAGCACCAATGCGGGTCGCGACTCGCATTGCGCCCCGTACCTGCAAGTCGCCACAAGCGCAACTAACGACGCGGGCGCTGCAGGCGGCGGCACTGCGCGCCCTGCGTGCCGCGCGAAGCAAGGTGTCCGTCGCCGGCCGGGCGAGCCTTGTCTACGACCAAGGCGGAGCTCGCGGCGCCGAGGCCGTCACCCTCGAGTCTGCGGGCACACCCCGGATGTGGGGGCCGGCTCTGGCTAGTGCTTTGAGGCTGGGAAGTGGAGCGAGTGGATGATGTGATCAATTGCTGCGAGGTCGGCGCGACTGGCCTTCGTGCCGACCTTGACGCTCGCGATGAACGTTGTCTGATGACTGTTGAACCAAAGCGTTTCAAGGTAGGGCTGCACCGGAGCCGACCAGCGTGCTTCCCACATTCCAGCCGTGCTGGTCTGGGGCAGGCAGCGGGACGGTCACTATGTGACCGGGTGAGCGGCCCGGCAGCCCGGTCTCGGTGTCGGTGGCGATGACCAGGCCGATGCCACTAGCTGGCCGGGGTCCTAGTTTGGACTGGATCGGATATCCCGGGATGGCGCTGGGTGCTGGCAGTGGCACATTCGAGAATTGGGCGCCAGCGGCGGTAGCACCCCCCTTGGTGCTACTGAATCTGACGACGTGCCACCCAGCCGGCACGTTCACCGTCCAGCCGGCCGGGTCCTGATAAGTCCCCGTCCTGTAGTGGCCCCGAGGGGCTCTTGTCCCTGCGAAGACGCAGCCAGCTGTGCCGGGTCTGCAGCCATCGGCCCACGGCATCCGAGACGTGACCACAGTTCCAGTTGTGGTGGTGACTCGCACCGAGGTGGGGGTGTCGGGACTCGACCACCAGGCGAAGTACCAGCCGTGCTGGATCGTGGCATCGACCCCTGCGCCCTTCGCGAAGATGAACGTAACGGCCGAGATGTCTTTTCCGGCAAGTCCGTCCATGTGCCTCTCCTGCCCTGCTGCGGTCATGCGTCTGTGGGCTGCAGAGCCGGCGCTGGCGGATGCTGGGAAGCCGGGAGCCGACCCGCCACCGCCGCCCATAAGACCGAGCTGATCGGCTCCCAAGTAGAACCGTCGGAGCGCGTCGGAGCCGACCTCGGTCGATCCGTCGCCCGAATGACCGTCTGAGATACAGACGCGCAGTCGCTTGCGGGACACGAACATCAGCGCCGTGTAGCGGCCGCGGGCTGCCGCGGCGCGAGCCGCCCTGTGAGTGGCGCGCCCGTTGCCGCAGGCTGCCCGCGCTGCTCTGACCGCGCCCGGCGTGGGTTTGGTTGGCGCCGGTGAGGAGCCGGACGCTCCGCGGGGCGCCAGGGTTTGGTTGGAATGTAATGCCAGCAGCGGGACCGCCACCGCCACAGAGATCACGATCAGGACAGCGAGAGTTGGAATCCCGGGAGAGAGCCGAGGGACTCGTGCGATTTCGACTCGCGCGCGCCGCCGGCACGCCGCCAGCAGCTCCTGTTCGATGGCCTCGATCGTGTTGTGGCCGATCACTGTCGTTCCTCCTCTAGCCGGGATCGCAGAGTGCGCAGCGCACGGCTGACGCGCTTGCGCGCTGCTTGTTCAGAGACCGCCTCCTCGCGCGCGATCTGTCCATATGGCTTGTCCGCCAGGATCCGAGCTTCGACCGCCCGTCGCTGATCCGCGGGCAGCACCGCGAGCAGCTCGGTCTCCCCGCGGTCGAGCTCTACCGCGTTGGCGATCACGCTGCGATCGATGCCGAGCCGATGGCATAGCCGCGCTTCGACTGCGCCCCGGCGAGCCGCCTCGGCGGCTTTGTTCGTCGCGATCCCCGTCAGCCACTGCCCCGCCGACCCACGTCCAGGGTCAAAGCGGCGACGATGAACAAGCGCGGCGGCGAACACCTCTGCGACCACATCGGCGACATCACCCGACGGGACCCTCCGACCCACGACCCCTGCGACGAGATGTACATACCGTCGATAGAAAACCGCGAACGCATCCGGCTCCGACAACGACACAGCCAGAAGCTCGGCATCAGTGCGGGAACTCGCCGCAGGCATCACTGTACTTTGCGATAGGCACACAGATTGTGACCGTCCTCGGGACCCAAGCCGACGACAGGCTGGATCCGGGGCTTCCTACTCACGAGCAATGACTCGTGCCTGAGGCAAAGCGGGACGCGACCCGCTAGACATCCAGCGCCCTCCTCGTCGCCAAAGTCGGGCATCAGGTGCTTGCTGGCCTCTCGCAAGCACTCGGCTCGAAGCAAGAGCGGACGCTGGGCTGAGCGGGAGCGACCAGCCGGTCCCGGTCCGGTCGCCGACGGGCGGGCGGCGACCGGTCGGTCTGGGCAGGGGTGGCGAACTGCCGTAGCGTTCCCGGAGCGTCTTCTCGGTCAGATCTGGGTGAAGCCGAGTAGCGTCGCGACCGTCCTCTGCGCCTGGTCGCGTGAGACGAACGCGAGCTCCTCGCCGGGCTCCGCGAGGCCGGGCAGCACAAGCGACGCGACAGCAAGGTGCCATGCGTCCATCGCTCGGATCGCGTGATCGCGCACGAGCCGGAGCGCTGTGTCCTCGACCTGATCCTGCGCTGCGCTGAGGACCGCGACCGGTCCGTCTGGCGAAAGGTCCGCGTCTAGCAGCGCCAGCAGCCCCTCAGCGTCCCCCCGACCTGATCGAGCGGCCCTGATCAGCGCGCCCGAGACCTCGATCCTTGTCCATGTCCGGTGACCGTCGCGATCTGCGGATCGGCGAGCAGCTGGATCGCCTCGTCGTGACCGTCCTCGTCGACGAGGTACGCGCGCGCGAGGACCGACGAATCCAGATACGCGATCACACCCGGTCGCGCTCTTCGGTGAGCAGTCGATCCACCTGCGCACCAAGACCACGCGTCGAGCCAACGATCCTCCGCCGCCGGGCAGCGCTAACCACCCAGCGTCCACGCTACGCAGCGTGCCCGCGGCGGCTGCGGCGGCGCAAAGGCGCGCGCGGCGATCGCCCTGATCACCGGCCGCCGCCGCATCGAGAATCTCAGTCGCGACCGCGTTGACGCTGCGGCCCTCTCGCCTGGCGCGCGCGGCCAACCGCCGATGAACATCCTCCGGAACACGTAGCAACAACTGCTTCAACACACTCAGAATGATATCACAAGGCCACTGTGATATCAGTAGGCACCGAACTGCGACCGACCGCCCATCCGCGGATCCTCGCCGCTTTCGGCCTCGGCGGCCTGAGACAGCTCATCCGATACGCGATCCCGTCCCTCGCCTCCGCCGGCCCGGACGTCGAACGAGGCGCAGGCGTCGCTCACCAGCGCCCTGCACGACTAGCCTGTCACCATCCGAGCATCCTCCGTATCCCCCTTCTCCCGTTACTCCACGCTCCCGTCCAGGCCCGGCGCATCGAGACCCGGCCATCTCGTTCCGGATTGGTTCCGGGAACCCGCACGGAATGTGCCTAATTTGCGGGTATCCAATTCCGACGACTGAACTTGCCGACCACCCAAATACAACTGATTTGCAGGCAGAAAAGGCAAGACACACCCGCAGCCATTCCGATTGCCATGCAGAAGGTCGAGGGTTCGAGCCCCTTCAGCCGCTCTCAGAAAAGCCCTCCAAGGCGGGGGGCTTTTTGATGGGCAAGGGCGGTCGAGACAGGGCGGAAGCCGTTTTTGTCACAGAGATCTGTCACCGGATCGGCGGGATGGTTCGGATCTTCGACCACGAAGCCCCGGTCCGGTTTCGCTCACGCTGTTCCGTCGTTGTCGCTCGCGAGCGCTGGTCTCGCTATCCGCGCGTTGCGGGGCTCTCCGAGTAGCCGACGAGATGCCCGTACGACAACGAAGGCAGGTCTGCGTCGGCCGTCGCGAGCCCGCCGAGTATGGCTCCTTCACGCCTATTCGGGTCACGCCGGCGTGCTGGCCGCTTCGCACCAGCAGCGGCAGCGCGGCGACCGTCGGCGAGACGACCGGTCTGTCGCGGAAGCAGTTGTCTCCTGGCGATGTAATTGGAGTTACGGTGGAGCTTGGGTCTGCTGGCGCAGCAGGCGATGTGCGTCAATGACCGCGCAGGCGAGGTCGATGATTTTTTCGTTGCTCGTATGTGACTGCTCGCGCAGCATCGCGAAGGCGGCGTCCTCCGCGATGCCGTGGCGCTCCATCAGAATTCCCTTGGCCTGCTCGATCGACGCTCGCCGCTGGAACGCGCCTTGGAGGGTCTGGTATTCGGCGAAGCGGCGCAGGGCGACGTCGATCGAGCTCTGGAAGTCTTCAGCGACGGCGTCGCTGATGTAGGCGAACACGCCGCGCTTGGATGCTTCCTTGATGAAGTCAGGATCCTGCGCGTCGGTTAGGGCGATTACCGGGCAGGCAGCTTCGTTCACGATCTTGTCGATCAGTTCGAGCGCATGCTCGGAGCTGTCACCGAGCCTGACGATCGCGACATCGGGTAGCTCCCGCGCGGTCACGTGACCCACGCCTTCGACTTCGATCTCGCGCGCGATCACCTCATGACCCAGCGCGACCATGATCGCGGCGAGGGGAGCCAGACGATCACTGTCTTCGTCCGCGATTAGGACGCGCAGATGCTCGTGTTCCCCCGAGGTCACGTCGTGCAGTATCGTAAATATTCGCCTCGCTGCATACCTTGGCGGGCGACCTGTACCGGCTCCATCAATTGGCCGGCGTTCTCGCGTTGGCCTGAATGGCTGCGCGTCACAACGCAACGCGTCAGGAGCCCCGCCATCGTCTGCTTCCCTGAAGTGTCCGATCGCCTTCGCGCATCATTGCACCGCGGTCTCGCGTCGCGCGCTGCGCACGGATCTTCGACCGGGGGAAGGTTTGATGACCACAGCCCACAACTCGCAGGACTGGGCGGCGCGCCTGCGACGTGATCTCGATCTTGACCGCGGCTCGCGACGGCTCTCACCGGCGATCGATGCTGATCGCAGCGTGAACCTTCAGCAAGCGGGCGACACTGGAATCAAAGCGCCTTTCGGTCCGTGCGATCCGCGCTTTAGCAACCTGATGCGTTCCTTCGGCTAGGAACTGGATGCACGAATCGCAAGGTGATCGACCGTCTCGACCGGATTGGCGGGGCGCACGGGGGCAAGGCCGACCGTTCGAGGCGGTCGATGACTTTGCGGAGTTTGATGAGCTTGGGGCGGGCGAGCTCGGCCTGATCGCACGGGATCTCGCTCGCAGAGTCGGCGCCGAGATCGCTCTGATCGCGATCTTGGATGACACGGGCGACAACGTTGAGGTGGTCGCCGCGTGGGGCGGCGTGTCGGGCCGCGACGGCTTGGCGCTGTCTGCGGCAGATGGTTTCGTCGGGCGCGTGCTCTCGTCCGGGCACGCGGCCATCGAGCCGCTCGACCCCGACCGGGACAACAGCCTCGGGATCTCCGCCTCGGGCACCCGGCTCACCTACGCCGCGGGCGTTGCGGTTCGCCCGCCAGGCGGGCCACGCGGGGCCTTATGCGCCGGATTCGCCCTGGCACCACAAGCCCACCCTGCGATGACGCTGTGGATCGTGGAGGCCTACGCGCGGCTCGCGTCGCTACGTCTGCTCGACCCTGAAGCGCTCGATGGGCTGCTCGGCGGAACGCAGCGGGACGCGCTGACCGGCTGTTTGAACTATGCGGCGATCCTTCACGAAGTGGCCCGCGAGATCCACCGCTCTGACCGTCACGGCACGAGCGTGTCGTGCTGCTTCATCGATCTTGACGACTTCAAGCTTGTCAACGACCGCCACGGTCATCTACACGGAAGTCGCGTGCTCGCGAGCATCGCGAGCGCTCTGCGCGGGGCGGTACGCAGCTTCGACACGCTCGGCCGCTACGGCGGCGACGAGTTCGTGTTGCTGCTGCCGGACACCGGCGAAACCGCTGCTGTCGAGCTCGCACAACGGCTGCGCACAACGGTCACCAGCATCATGGTCAACTTTCCCGACGATCGGCTTGACGCCTCGGTCGGAGTCGCTCAGCGCAGGCCAGGCGCTACCGCCGAAGCGCTGCTCGCCGACGCCGATGAAGCGCTCCACGCCGCCAAGGCAGCGGGCCACGGAACGGTAATCAAAGCGAGCGACCTGCCCCCGGACACGGACCGCAGTGCTTCGCAGCAGGAGACGAGTTCGAGCGCGAGCGCGCGTCGGCGAGCCGATGCGACCGACATCGTCACGGTCGAGAACGTGCTCCGCGTGCTCGCGGATTTTGAGCCGTTGGGCGGAGCCAGCCTCGAACTCGTCGCAAGCGAGCTCGGCACGGACCCGGGGGCCGTCGAGGAGGCCTGGTTGCAGGCATTCGACGACGGCCTCTTGGAGCACTCCGGAACGGACCGTAGCTCCGGTGAGGACACCTGCCGGCTCAGCGAACGAGGCCGAACACGAGCGTCCTGAGTCCCGGTCCGCAGCGTGCCCGCTGTGGACGAGGGTGCGACAGCGCCGCGGCCGATGTCGGTCGGCTGCCCCTTTTCGCGACAGACCGGTCGTCTCACCGACGGTCGCCGCGCTGCCGCTGCTGGTGCGAATCAGCCATGATCTCGACGCCGTCAGGGCTGTGGACAGCGGCCGCTTCCGGACAACAGGGGCCACGAAAGGCGCCTTCCCGTACGCGCGCGAGCACGAATGCAGGTCCCGCCTCGCTCACCGACGCCGGTCTCGCAAATCGCCAAAAGCGAGGGCTCGCGGCTCGTGCTGTGTCGTCGAAGCAGCCGTCCGCTAACTCACGGGCGAGGCGACTCGTCGCGTATCTGCAGCGGCGGGGATCCTGGCGCTATCCGAGCAACAGCGCTGGATGCACACCACCTCTCATTCGCAGGGCAGGAACGAGATGGCCTACGGGCAGACGCATCCTGTACCGCCAGCGGTACAGATTTGTACCGCCAAGCGGTACACCCATACGCGATGCCCCTTAGTCGGCCGAGAGAATTCGAGCAGACTCGCGTCGCACGCGAGTTCGCAGGTGCTCGTCAGACAGTCGATGGGTCGACGTCGCGCAGAAGTTCTGCGATCAGTTCGCTGGGACTCTCCCCGCGGGCGGCCGAAACTCGCTGGAGACGCTTGGCGTCCTCGCCCTCGATGCTGACCACGATCCGCACTCGTGCGTTCGGGTCTGCGCGGTGCGATTTCACGTAGCGCGAGTCGATCGTGTTGAGGTCTCCGTCAAAGTCGCCGGGTTGCGGTTCGAGGCCTGTCCAAGGAGATTCGCTCATCGCTAGTCCCTCAGAAGCTTACGCTCGACCTCGGTTGATGCCCAACCGGTCACGATTAGCCAGCTCGCCGGATCGATGGTTTGCTCAACCACCAGAGTAAGGCTCCGGCCGCCGCTCGTCCGACCAATGAGCAGCCGTCGCGTACCAGGCTCCGGAGCTCGTGGATTCCGAACTGTCACGTGCTCATTGCGCAACAGCTGTTCAGCCTCCTCGGCAGAGATGTCTCTGGCGCCGAGCTTCTCGAGCGCTGTTTCGGTCAGCAGCAGTTCGCGAATTTCCTCTGGCACCCCTGAGGGTGTATCGGGCGACGCCGACGGATCAACGCCGTCGTGATGGCGACCTTGCCATGCAGAAGGTCGAGGGTTCGAGCCCCTTCAGCCGCTTTGAGGAAAGCCCCGCTCAGGCGGGGCTTTTTGATGGGCGGGTCGAGGCTCGGAATTCTGACTTGACAAATTGGGCATCAATTGGCATCACATAACCGTGCGAGGTGCACGCGTAGCCTCCGTCCCGCGCTCGCTCGGAGATGGAGGCCGCGAACTACCCGCGGCGGCGCCCGCGGCACAGCGTGGGAAACCCTGGCACGTGGTTTTTGAAGGCGTGGCAGAGGGCGCTCTCCTCGGCGTGTCCGCGCGCGAGCACTGCCTTATCGAACGGCGACGCAAAGAAGAGCGCGTCGGCGACCAACGGTGCTCTCGGCGGGGGCCGGTGGACGGCTCGCACCTTCCCCACGTGTCCGGATCTAATAGCGAGCTTGGGAATCTGCGCGAGGGCGTGCCTTCGCGTGGCTGTCGGGAGCCGCCGCCACAGGTTCCCCACCAGCACTTCAACGTCGTGGCCCTCGGCGCCGACAAAGGGGTGCGGCAGATCCCGTACGGGGACTCGGTTCCCGGGCGCTCCAGCGGGCAGCCCCGCGGGCGCGTTATTCGGTGGGCCGAAGATCCACTTGAGATATATCGTGCCCCAGTACTCGCTCTGACGCTCTGGGGCGGCGAGGTTGAACGTGAGCAACACGCCCTCGCCCGGGAGCTTTCGCACCGAGACGCCGGCTTGACTGGCGTCGATGTTCATGTAGTCGGCGGAACCGCCGAGCACCTTGACGTCGGTCGCCGGTCGAGACTGCTGCTCGAGCGACCTGCCTCGGGTGCCGTACAACCACGGTATGCGCACGGTCAGCTTGCTCACGTGAATCCCGTGGTCAAGGCGGGAGCAGTAGCCCTCGTTGCCCCAGTTGCGAGCGAAGAACGCCCATAGGTCGTTGCCGGTGCGCTTCACGTCCTTGGCGTACCCCTTGTCCTCGATCGCGATCCCGTAAACGGGATGCAGCTCGGCGGCGGGTGTGTGCACCGTGTCGATCCCGACCAGCCCCGTGACCTCGGCGAGCGTTCCGTCGATGAACCCGTGCGCAGCCCCGTCCGAGTCGTCCACGCTCGCGTGGAATTCGTGCCACCAGAAGTCGTCGTCGAAGTGATCGATCGTCTCGTCGGAGTCGAACTCGATATGCAGCGAGTCGCCGCCGTTGTTTCCGGCCGTTGCCCCGTCCAGGTTGAACGGATAGAGCTGGAGGCTGTATTCGTCGTCTGTCCCGGGCGGCGCGTGCTCCTCCCACTGAAGCGTCCCCTCGTACGTTGCGGGCTCCCAGTTGACGTGTCCGGTGAAGGAGCCCGGGGCCGCTGACCTGCCGTGCTGGCATATGAAGTAGGACGGATCGGCGCCCGCCTCGTCGTAGCTGGTGGGCTGGGACGTGCACGACAGCGGCAGCACAAACTGGCGGCACAGTCGGTCGGCGTTTGGCGGCTGGTGGTACTGGAGGAAATACGCCCAATCCGGGTTGAACGGGAACATGTTGTCGTCGAAGCCGTTGGCGGGCACCAGGTCCATCGGCTTGTTGCAGCCGTAGTCGGCGCACCAGTTGGTCTGGAGTCCGACCAGCCCGTTCTCCCATGCGCCATGCGGCGCCGGGTTGTGGCGACAGCTGTAAACGACGCACGGAAGGTGGGCGAGATGGACCAGGCTCGGCGGTGCGAACACGAGCGGCCGGTGACGCGCCACGATGTACCGGAGCGTGGCGCTCGCACGCTGGCCGTCGCTGCTGAGCGCCGTCGCCGTGTAGCTGTAGTGGCCGAGCGCCGAGGTGTCGAGTCGGACGGTGCCGGCAAATGCCCTGGCGGACGGAACGCACCTTGCCGCCCCGGACGCACGAGCCGTCGATGGGCAGGCGACGCACGACCGAAGACCCGGCCCCCCGACACCCTCGCGGCAGGCGAATCTCATCGACACGTTCTGGCGCAGGGCGAAGATGCTGCCGCTCGGCGGCGCGCTGATCAACGCGACCGGTCCAGCCCGCGCCACGGTGATGGTAACCGTCGCGGCATTGGAGTCGCCGCCGGCGTTTGTCGCCCTGTAGGTGAAGCTGTCGGTGCCGGCGTATCCGCTGTCGGGGGCGTAGGTCACGGTGCCCCCAGCGCTGTCAAGCGCCGACAGCGTCCCGTGCGACGGCGGCGCGAGGATCGCGTATGTATTCGCGTACCCCGCCGTTCCCGAGCAGGTGAACGTGATCTGGATGCCTCGGCCAGCGCCGGTCGACGCTGAGACGTCCCGACACACCGGGGGTCGCGGCGCCGCAGCGGCGATATTCGCCGTCGAACTGCTGTGTGCGGTGCTCCCGCCGACGTCGGTGATGGTCACGGTGACGGTCGCCTGCCCGGCGCTCTGGTAGGTGTGCGTGCCATCGACGTCGAAGCCGCCGCCCGGCGACGCCGACACCGTCCCGGCCGATTGGCTGCCGTCGCCCCAGTCGATCGCTGCGTTGTAGTCGCCGACTGTGACCTGGGGATCGGCGTCGGTGAAGTGCGAGACCTGGTCGGTGGAGGATTGGCCGGCCGCCGCAGAGAAGTCGTTGCCGGTTGCGCTTAGCACTGCGTCGCCGACCGTGGCCGTGAACATGACCGTCCCGTTGGTGGTGCAGTCGTCGTTGTAGGTCACTGTGCCGTGGTAGGTGCCCTCCTCGGCGTAGGTGTGGGTGCCTTTCACCCCTGGGGGGGTCCCGTCGGACTCACCCGCGGACGCGGGAGTACCGTCGCCCCAGTCGATCGTCGCGCTGGTAAACGTGCAGTCGATGTTCGCCACCCTCCCCGTGAACTGGGCGCCCTCAGTCGCCGGGATGCTGACCCCGCTGGCGGCGGCCAAGGCGATCCCGAGCCAGGCCAGCAGCGCAACCGCCGCCAGGATCACCCCACCGAGTGAAGCTCTCCGGACCACCGTGGCGAGCATACGCCGAGCGCAGGTGCGGGCGCAAGGCGGCGATGTTGACTCACCCGAACCGCAGTCCATGTGGCTGCGGTTTTGAGCGGCCGGATGCCGCTCAAACGGCAGGCGGTCGTGTGCGGCCGAAAGACACTCAGGCTGCCGCGGAGATCGAGCCGGACGCGATAACACCGGCTGGACGAGCCGGCGGTGGCCGATCGAATGATGCTCCTCGCAGACATCGAGTGCGCGATGCCAGCGCCCTCTTCACTTGGCCCTGGTGCCGACCCCGCCCCGTTCACGCGCGAGGAGCCGTCCCTGAGACCGTCGACGTGGCGGCCCCTTTTGACCTGGAGCGGCAGTCTTCACGACGGCTGCCTAGCTTGCGGGAGCGCGGGACGGGCGAACTACTGCGAGGCGGTCTCGTCGCTTAGCGCGTGTCGGTGCCGGTGGCCTTGGCCGTCTCGACGCCCGTCTTCGGGTTATAGCTGCCCTTCAAGGTGTACGCGCACTTCTCCTTCTTGTGCACACCGGTTCCGCCTACGCACTTCCCGCTTCCGGTGTACGGGATGATGCCCTGTGCGTTCGGCGCGTTCAGCACGAATGTGGCCTTCGACTTAGAAACACCGTCTGCGCAGTAGATCGTAACTGTGTCGGTCCCGTGGATAGGAAAAGTCGTGCCTCTGGTGACTGGGTACCCGAGCCCCGCGCAGGTGCCGTCCAGGGCGCTAACCACCTTAAAGACCTCAAACGGCGGGGTGTTGTTCTGCTTGATCTCGGCTCCTACCAGGGTCTCCTTAAATGCGCGCTTCGTCGGCCCCTTCGGCGCTGCCGACGCGTAGGCCGAGAATCCGGCCACGATGACGAGCCCCATCATTCCGACTGCTGCGACCAATGCCTTACGCATGGACCCCTCCTTGGATCGTTGGACTCTCGGACGCCCCACATAACACCCTCCAATTGCTCCGGCGCCAACCGGGACGCGAGACTACTACCAGACAGGGCACCCGTGGAAACAATCGCACCCAGCGGGTTGAGCCCCCGCTGCCGCTTCCTCCCTAGAGCGGCGCCCCTGATCGCTGCGACCGGACGAATGCTCAGGGCTACGACCGGGCGCGAGATCAAATTGCGTCGGCGCTTCTCCCTTGCGCCGGATAGGGAAGCGCCGCCCTCGAGATTCACTCGCGGTCAGTAGACGAAGGCTCCGAGGGCGGCAGCCACGTCGACAGCTTGGAGTGGGCCGACTCGAAGGGTCCAGCCGTCGTCGAGCTCTTGCCTGAAGCTGTGGGGGACCTCGCGGCGGTTTAGCTCGTCGCGGTGGTGCTCGGCGCGCTCAAAGCGGTCGTTCTGAGCGCGCCATTCCTGGCGCTGCTTTGTCGCCGGCGTGATCGTTGGCTGGATTTTGACTCAGGCCGGATTGCGATCGTCAGCCGGGATGGGTGGTCTGAGCTTCTCGCAAGGCCGGTTGCAGCCGTCGCGCACGACTCTTCGAGTTGGTTAGCTCCGCGAGCGGTGATTCGTTCCTGCACATTTGCGTGGCTGACGTCGGCGCGTGGACGCCGGACGCTCGCCGCCGCGCTTGTCGTGGCGGCGGCGGTTGTCGCGGTTGGCGCGTCGGCGAGCCGAGGCGACCTGGCCGCCCGCTACGCCGAGCATCAGCGGCAGGCCAGCCAGCTGCACTCGGCGATCAAGACGGACACCACTGAGATTCAGAGGTACGAGGGATCGATCTCAGCACTGCAGACACGGCTCAGGAGCGTGCAACGCAGGCTGAACGTCCAAGAGGCTCTTCTCGCCCAAGCTCGCACAGAGCTCACGGCTGCTCGCAATCGTGTCGCTGAGCTCAAGGTGCAATACGCGCGCGATCGCCGCCTGCTGGCCAAACAGCTCGTGGCCAACTATGAGACGCCGCAGCCGAACCTGGTCGACGTGGTCCTCACGTCCAGCGGGTTTCAGGATCTTCTGCAGAAAGTGACCCAGGTAAACACGATCGAAACCGCCAATGCTCGCACCATCCGGCTGGTCGGCAAGACGCGGATCGCGGTCGCCGCCGAAAGTCGGCGACTGGCCGCGCTCGAGGCGCGGCGAGACCGGTCGACGGCCACCGTGCTCGCCCAGCGCAACCGGATCGCCCAGCTCCGGCTCTCGATCGTCGACCGCGAACTGGCGTCGGCGAAAAACCGCGCGAACAAGCAGCGCCAGCTGGCTACGCTCCAAAAGACGCTTTCACACGAGGAAGCCGTGCTTCAACGCCAAGCCTCAATCGCGGTGCTTGCCGAGTTCCGGTCCGAGCGCATCCCGGTCAAGACGACGCTCGGTCCGTACATCGATCCGCTGCAGTTCGTCGATCGTTGGGAGCGCACGGATCAGGGCGTGGACGCCAACATGCCGGTGGGAGCCCCGATTCTCGCGCCGACGCGGGTCAAGATTCTCGCGATCCAACCGGATTGGTATGCCGGCCAGCCGCTCGTGTACTGGGAGCTGCTGGCCGGACCCGATGCCGGGATGGAGCAGTACGTGGCCGAGGAGATCACCAACATTGCCCCGCCCGGCGCCATCTTGCAACAGGGGCAGACGATCGCTCGCTACGCCGCGAGCGGCACTGGCATCGAGTTCGGCTGGTCGACACCCGACGGCGTCACGCTCGCCGTGGCGACCACGGGCTACGAGGAAGGACAGGTCACACCCGCCGGGGTAAGCATGCGCAACTGGCTCAACAGCCTAGGCGCGAACGCCGGCCTCAGTTAGTGAGACAACCGCAGGCCGCGGCCGGTGGATCTAGACCCGCCAGATCGGAGCGGCCCCACCTCGCGGCCATCATGGAAACGGGACCTTGCTTTCTCCCGAAGAGCAACCGTCCCGTCTGTCCCACCCTGGACAAGTGCTTCCGCGGCTGTTGACCGTTCAGCTCAGAATGATCCTGACGACCCGGCTGGTTCGCATCCAGTCGGTCCGCAAGATCACGGTTCGGGTGGCCTGGTCGTAACTGAAGGGGCGGGCTCGCCCGTCGACCCGGACCACGCCGGGACGGCGGACGCCCACGAACAGGACCTTCCAGGACCGTCGGCTGGGTATGCCCGCAAACGAGCCCCGGGCGGGTCCGATCTCGAGCGTCGAGCGGCGTCCCCGGACGGTGTGCCAGATCGGGGTGAACGCGTACGCGTGACGCATGTAGGCAAAGCCGCGCCCCTGGTCGTCGTACAGAGCAAACGATCCGCGGGAGTCCGGGAACACCGTGAGCGTCAGCCTCCTCTGGGGCGATGGCGGGGTGTAGGGCCGATATGGCTCGGTGGGGATGACTGCGCCTGCGCGGACCAGTAGGGGAATCTGCGACAGGGGCACCATCAGGCGCCGGATCCTGGGACCGCGATAGACAGCGCCGGTGAAGTAGTCGATCCATTTGCCGGGCGGGATCCAGATCGTCGCGGGCGCAGGGTTGCCGTCGGCTGTTACGGGCTGTACGACAACGTTCTGGCCGAAGGTGTATTCGGCGGGATGTTCATATGCCGCGGCGCGGTTGGGCCACTGGAGGTAGAGCGAGCCGGTGAGGGGCAGCCCGGTGTCGTAAGCGCGGCGCGCAAGTGTGTAGATGTAGGGGTTCAGCGCCTCGCGGAGCCGCAGGAAGCCGGCGGCGGCCGCGTCCGCCGCTTGGCCGTACTCCCAGGGGAGCCGGTCCCCGTGGTTGGAGTGCAGCCGGTCAAGCGGCTGGAATGTCCCGAACGCCACCCACCGCGCGTACAGGTCGTCGGGCAGGTGCTCGTTCAGAAGCCCCGTTTGGCCTGAGCACTGTCCATCCTGGGGCTGGCCGTTGAAGCTGCCGATGTCATCGCTGACGTACGGCAGGCCGACGTTGGCCTCCTCGGCGCTGAACCGCGCTTCGAACGCGAGCATCGACCAGGTCGCGCACGTGTCACCCGTGAACTGGATCGTGTACCGGTGCTCGGCGAAGATGCCCGTACCACCGTTCTGATCGTCGCCGTCCACGCTGTCGCCGTTGTACGAGGCCCCCACGCGTGCGAACGCGGGCCAGCGTTCGCCACGGGCCCGCTGCTCACGCGCGTACAGCGAGTTGATCCACGTGTCCGCGGTCAGCCCGGGGGCGACGGCGCTCGACGCATCACAGCACCAATCGAACCAGAACAGGTCCGCGCCATCGCGTTCGAACTCCTTATGCAGCGCGAAGTAGGCAGCGATCTGCCGCGGCTTGGTCCAGTCGAACACCCCGCACTGTGCCGTGGGATCGGCGATCAGGATCCGGCACTCGCCGTTGGAGATAGCAAGGCCACCCGCGGCCGCGTTGGCCGCGGGCCACTTCGGGTCGTTGGTGGAGATCGACGGGTGGATGTTGAGCGCGATCGACAGCCCGTGACTGTGAGCCCAGGCCAGGAACCGTCGGGGGGTTCTTTATCGATGACGTGCCGAAGCTGCGCTCGGCGGCCGAGCAGGCCGGTGAGGCTGGCCCCTATTACGTCGAATTCCGTGTCACGCACCCTGACGGCAGCCTTCATTGGATTGCCGGTAAAGGCGAGGTCACCAAGGATGAGACCGGTCGCCCGCAGCGGGTAGCCGGCGTGTATTTTGACATCAGTGAGCGCAAGGCGCTCGGAAGCCCGGTTGCTGGCGCTCAATGAAGGCTTGGAAGCACGGGTCGCTGATCGCGCCCGGCGGCTTGCCGCAACCACTGCCCAATTGGAGGAAACCGAACTTCGCTTCCGACATCTTATAGATGGGGTGACTGATTACGCGATCTTCATGCTCGATCCTACAGGCAATGTCATCAGTTGGAATCCTGGCGCCGAGCGGATCAAGGGATACACGTCAGAAGAAATTGTCGGCCAGCACTTCTCCCGCTTCTACACCGAAGACGATCGCCAGCAAGGGGTCCCGCAATTCGCGCTCGCTACGGCAGAACGGATCAGGAAAATACGAGGCCGAAGGTCGGCGCGTCCGCAAAGATGGCAGCACCTTCATGGCGAATGTCGTCATCAACACTATCCGTGATCACAGTCTGGAAGATTGTTGGGCTTCGCGAAGATCACGCGCGACATCACTGAAAAAAAGGCGGTCGAAGATCAGCTTCGTCAAGCTCAGAAGATGGAGGCAATTGGACAATTGACCGGCGGTGTTGCCCACGATTTCAACAATCTTGTTGACTGTCATCATGGGTAACCTGGAACATCTTGAACGCCTGACGCCACCCGAGCAACCCGACGCACAGGTTTATTGCAGCAGCGCTGAGGGGTGCATCGCGCGCGGCCATACTGACCGACCGACTGCTTGTGTTCTCTCGCCGTCACCCGCTCTTGCCAGAAGTGCTTTCCGTGAACAAGCTGGTGGCTGGCATGTCCGATCTGCTGCGGCGGACAATCGGCGAGGCAATCTTGGTTGAAACCGTCCTGGCCGGCGGTCTGTGGTCTACCTTGGCCGACGCCAATCAGCTTGAAAACGCGCTCTTAAACCTCGCGGTCAATGCCCGTGACGCAATGCCCGATGGGGGCAAACTGACCATTGAAACTGCCAACTCGTATCTCGACGAAGGCTATGCACGAATGAACGACGACGTGCAGCCCGGTCAGTATGTCGGGGTCTTTGTCACCGATAGCGGCACCGGAATGTCCCCCGAGATTGCCCGTCAGGCATTCGAGCCGTTTTTCACCACCAAAGATATCGGTCAAGGGACCGGGTTGGGGCTGTCTCAAGTCTACGGCTTCATCAAACAATCGGGTGGGCACGTAAAGATCTACAGCGAAGTCGGCGAGGGAACGACGATCAAGCTCTATTTGCCTCGCTATCACTGCACCGGCGATGTTGCCGATACGCGTTCAGAGACTCGCGAGGTTCCGCGCGGTCGCGGGGAATTGGTCCTCGTGGTCGAGGATGATCCAGACGTCCGCGACTACTCGGTCGAGATGATCAGCGATCTTGGATATTCCGTATTGAGCGCCCCGGATGGCGCAACCGCGCTAAGGCTTTTGTATTCAAATCGCGAAGTCAGCCTTCTTTTCACGGATGTCGGGCTACCGGGCGGCATGAATGGTCGCCAACTCGCCGACCAAGCTCTGCGCCGGCAGCCTCGGCTCAAGGTCCTCTACACGACCAGCTATGCCCGAAACGCCATCGTCCATCAGGGCCGGCTCGATCCGGGCGTGGAGGTCGTGTTCAAACCATTTACGTATTCTGACTTGGCGACAAAAATTCGTCATGTATTAGACAATATAGAATAACTTAAGTTCTGCTGTCGAATGCTGTAAAAAAATTAATGTCAACGAAATTCTATGTCTATTGATATGTTTTTATTTGGAAATACTAATGTTCAATTTGTTTTATGTGTCATCGAATACAGATTTTTCATCATCTCTGCCATTTAGGTTAGGGGTCGCCGCACGATTTGTTAAAAACTGCACGCTTAGCCGCCTGAGGGAGGAACGCGGCGCGAACATCGCATAGCGGTCGAAAGCCCGGCTCGAGCCTGACGGCAGACCAGACGTGATTTTCTGTGGGAGCGCGCCGCCGCGACCGCGGATAAACTCCGGCCGCTCCATTTCAGCCGGAGACACCGCAGCATGGACCTCGTTGTTCCCAGTTGGTTCTTGCTTGCCGTTGTTTAAATAACAACCGACGCTATGCCCTCATTCACAGTAGAATTGCCTTTCCGGCGGCAGAGGACGATATGCCCGCGCCTCCCGCTGGCGATTTGCCCGGCGGGGCGCACCCGCGCTCGTTCGCAGATCGAAAAGAGGAGGGGAATGAGACCTCCAACCGGAGCCCATGCGCAGGCGACGATTGTCGCCGCGGCTCTCGTGCTCTTCTGCGCGTCAGCAGCCGTTGCAGCCTCCGCGCCTTTCCTGCCCGATCCAGCTTTGACCCCGGGCGACGTCTCCGCGATACGCGTGCGACAGTGTGCAGGCCGCGGTACGAGGCGCAACACCGATTGCATCAGACCGATCTGGCTGTCTATTGGCGATCGGCGAAGATCGTCTTCCGAGAATACGCAATCCGGTGGCGTGATCGCCGGCATTACGGCTTCGACCATCGGGTGCCGCTTTCCCTCGGCGGCCGCCAGCGCCTCGCGAACCTGTGGCCCGAGCCGCGTTTTGGAATGGAACGCCGCGCGCAAGGATGCGCTCGAATGGCGGGTGCGGACCCTCGTCTGCCGCGATCACCGGCTAGGGCCTACACCAAGGCCAGGCGATTTTTCTCGCACCGGATTGGACGGCCGAATACCTCCGCGTTATGGAGGACGATGCTGGCGCAATCCGATGACGCGGCAGCACAAGGGGCGAGTTCGGGCGGCCACCCCGGCCCCGCTGGTGAGTGAGATAGGCCACGCCCGAACGGCTGATCGCGGGTAACGCAATCGGAAAGCAAACTAGGGGTGAATCAAAACGCAGTCATCCCAAAACGGGGCAACCGGGCTGACGAGCCACACTCACAAGGAATTCATCAGGTTCCTCAACGCCGACGAATGCGCCCAAGCCGGCAAGATCATCCATGCCATCGCCGACAATTACGCTACGCACAAGCACCCCAAGGTCAGAACAGTGGCTCGCCGACCATCCGCGCTGGGTGTTCCATTTCACCCCGACCTCCGCCTCCTGGCTCAACGCCGTCGAAAGCTTCTTCTCAATCATCACCCGCAGGCAAATCCGACGCGGCGTCTTCAAATCTGTCGCCGACCTCGAAGAGGCCATCCGCCGCTACATCCGCGAACACAACCGATCCTCAAAACCCTTCGTCTGGACCAAACCAGCCGACACCATCCTCGCCAAACTCAGCCGCTGCCTGTACCTTCTGAATGAACCAGTGCACTAGAAAGATTTGGCCTCTACGATGGAGACCGCCTGGTTTGTGAGGTCGCGCACGGACGCTGATTGACGCTCGAAGAGGCTAAGCCCCAATGCCAATAGAAATTACCGCTGCCGCCGCCGGTGCAAACATTCTCGCGCATGTCGCCGAGAAACGGCTGGTGGGCCGATGCGAGCCTCCGGAATTGCACCACCCTAGGCAAAAATGGCTCGATCCTGTCAGCCTGCCTGCTCGAAGCTATCCATTTGGATATAAAAGGGTTCTCGTGACTGTCCTACGTCTTTGATGCCTCAGTGGCTCGCAGACTGCACGATGGAACTATTTGACGGGGTCGCGAAAAAGGATATTTACCCGATCGCCGTGCGGTACGGGCAGCGGCGCCTCTGCTCGCCGCCGCCGGGGCGTGCTCGCGGTGGTTTTTCAGGATGGCGGCGACCGAGGTATAGGAGCGGGTGCCGAGCGCCAGCGCGCGGGCGCAGGCGGCGTCGACCCGCCCGGCGCCGTAGCGCTTGACCAGGCGCAAAATGCCGATGCAGGAGCGGAAGCCCTGCTCGGGGTGCGGCCGCGAACGCAGGATCACGTCGACCAGGACGGCGGTGTCGGGCCCGACGCTTGCGGCTTCGCGGCGGATACGTTCGTGCGTCCAGTCGCGATAGCGGCGGGCGAGCTGGGGCATGTGTTCGGTGACCGTGGTCGGCCGGTGCGGCCGCAGGCTGCGCTGATGGCTGGCGACGCGCTTGCCGCGGTGGAAGATCTCGACTGTCGTCGCGGTGATCCGCGCCTCGACCTCCTGGCGGATCAGCTGGTGCGGTACGCTGTAGTAATGCTTGGCGATCTCGACGTGGTAATCGAAGTTGACCCGGCAGCGCTTCCACTCGGCGTATTCGTAGGGAAAGGGCGGCAGCTGCCCGGAGCGCCGACTGATCGAGGGCTCTCGAACAGCGCCCGCCGGCTCATGCCCCAACCGCGCATCGGGGCGATCGTTCAGCTTCATCGAGGCAGGAGGCGGATCGCGTGTGTTGAGTTCGGCCAGCGAGAAGAAGCGCCGGTGCCGCAGCCGCGCCAGAATGAGCGCCACGACCACCTTAACGCCGACCTCTACCTTGGCTTTGTCTCTCGGCTTGTAGGGGCCGCGCCGGGACGATCGCGGTGCCGTAATGCTCGGGCGAGATCGGCGTAGGTCCGGTTGACCATCGGCTCGTAGAAGCAGGCCTTGGTGATGCCGGCCTTCAGATTGTCGCTGACCGTCTGCCGGGGCGGCGCCGCCGAAATAGTGCGAAGGGCGCGCACATGCGCGGCGATCCAGTCCGGCAGCTTCTGGCTCCAGGTCGCCTCGGCATAGGTGAAGCTTGACGCGCCCAAACACCGCGACAAAGATCTGCACCGCGATAACTCGCCGGCCGCGGCCGTCGATGACCTCGCCGGTGCGACCGGCGAAATCGACGAACAGCTTCTCGCCGGCGATGTGCGTCTGCCGCATCGTCGGCTTCAACCGGCCGGCCCAGCCCCGGTAGAGATCGCAGAACCAGGAATAGCCGAACCCGTCAGTGGGGCCGGCACGGTATTCCTCCCACAGCAGCGCCAAGGTCACATCCGGTCGGCGCAGCTCGCGATGCACCCAGGCCCAATCGGGCAGCGGCCGCTGGTCTGCCGGCGATCGTCGGCGCCGGCGGGTACAGCAGCGCTTCCAAGTTGCGCGTCGTCGAGCTCGTCCGGCAACGGCCAGTAGAGCCGGCGTGCGCGCGCCCGGGTCAGATAGGTGCTGACCGCTCCTTGGCTCAGCCCCAGGCTCTTCCGCAATTGCCCGCTGCGACAGCCTGCTCGCAAACCGCAGCCGCAAAACTTCTCGGATTTGCGCATCGACAGTCTCTCGGCTGGCATCCCGTCCCCCTTCTGTTGGGTAAAGGGACGAGGCTACCTTCGGTTGAGAACTGTCGGCGACGCGGACCGCTACACCCTCACCTCGGCCTGATCACGATCAGCGAAATCGATGATCACCTTCGACCGGAATGCGTGATCACGTTCCACCGGATTGAGTGATCATCTTCGACCGGAATCGGTGATCACGATCGACCGGAACGCGCACGCAGACCCGGTAGGCCTTTTAGAGCGGCACCACCTCGCTGTCCCAAACTGCGGCCAGCGGATCCCGTTGCCGGCGGCCACGCGGCGCTTGCTTTTGCGACGGCAGCCGGCGGTCCTGTTCGAGGCGATAGGCGGTGGTGGCGCTGAACCCAGCCTTGGCCGCGGCAATGGCCGCTGTCTCGGTCTCACGGTAACTCATACCGACCTGATTAAGTGCTAACCCGTGTGAGCCAGGGATAGGAGCACAGCGAACGGATGCGGCCGGTCTCGCCGAGCAGCCAATTCCACGCCGCGCAACAGCTGTCGACGATCTCCTCGGTGGTGCGAAAGACGCGGTGCGACAGACGATTGTCGCGCAGATGCAGCCACAGCCGCTCGATCGGGTTGAGCTCGGGCGAGTAGAGCCTGCCCCTGGCTTGAACAGGGGGTGGCAGGAACACCAGGCTGAGGTTTTCGGGCACGCCGAGATCGCCGGCGGTATGCCAGCCGGCCTTGTCCATCAGCACCACGCCATGCGCACCGGGGGCCACCGCCTGGGAGAGTTCGGCGAGAAACAGGTTCATCGCCGCGGTGTCGAGCCGGGTCAGCACCAGCGCCACCCCGGTGTCGCGCGCCGGGCAGACGGCACCGATGATCCAGGCCGATTGGTAACCGATATCGCGCCGCCCGCGCGGGGTATGGCCGCGCTGCCACCAGACATAGCCGGTGCGCCCCTTTTGCCCGACCCGGGCCTCGTCCCCGGCCTGCGCCGGGGCAGGCTTTGGCTCCAGATCTCAAACCGCTGCGCCTCGGGATGCGCCGCGGCAATCTCGTTCAGGCAAGCAGCAAACCCCCCTTTTTGAAGGCTTGCTGGGCCTTCTCGTCGCTCTGCGGGTGGCGTGGCCGGGTCTTGCGGTGGCTCAGGTCGAGCGACCATAAGAGGCGCAGCATCCCCGTCTCGCTGTAGCTGACCGCCCAGCGCTCCTCGACATACCGGCACAAATCGACGATCCGCCAACGCCCGACCTGGTGCTTCGCGGGATCGGGACCGGCCAGGACAATCGCTTTGAGGCTGGCCATCTGACCCTCGCTCAGCTTGGGCAGGCGCCCCGGCTTTGGCCGGTCGCACAGCCCGGCGATCCCTTCAGCGTTGTAGCGGTGCACCCAGTCGCGCAAGGTCTGCCGATCCATCCCCGCCAGCCGCGCCGCACTCGCCCGGTCCATCCCGTCGAGCGCGTTGGCGATCGCGATCAGCCGGGCGCTGACCCGGCCGTCGCGCTCCCGCCGGGCCTGCCGGCGCAATTCCCCCGAACGGATGTCGTCCCGGATCACCAGAGCAGACATTGCGGTTCTCCCATCCCCCAACCACAACATCTGCTAATCGTCCGCCTCTCCCGATGCAATTCCTTTGGCGAGTCAGCATCAATTCAGGTGGGTATTATTGGAGGTTTACGACAGAAAATGATTCCCCTGTTACGTCGCGACTTTTTAGACCTCTTCCCCTCTAGACAACTGGCACGGTAATGGGCGGCGGCTCCATATGGACGCAGCGTTCGTCCTGCCATAGCTCAAACCTATCGGCACCGCTATTCGCACTCATGCGTTGAGCCATCATTATGGCTTCGGCGTCGTTTTCACAAGCCAGGCCTTGGGTTCGAAATACATGGAAGGTGTCGTTCAAGATACGGCATCGATAAAGTGACATTAGAAGCGCACCTCCTCGGCCATTGCAGGCGGGAGCACGCGCGACCTCTCTTGGGGGCAAACGTATCTCTCTGTCGCCGATGCCCATTTATTTAATTAGGCGCAGCGATGATTACATATGGGCACTGATGACAACGGTTACGAGCTTGCAGCTGGCCACCAGCTAGGGGGCACCGCACGATTAACGGGCCATGCCCATGACAATTGCCTTTGGGGACGATTTCGAAAGAGGGTTATGAGAAGGAATTCTCCAATGATTTTCGCGGCTTTCAGGCTGGCGTACAATTCGAGCAAATCGTGCGTCGAGGCCATCATCGTGAGGACGCCATGAGGGCGGGTGAGACAGAACAGCAGATGGCGGTCCGGCATGTCGCAGAGCAAGAAAAGCGCATCGCCCAGCAGGAAGCCCTCATTGAGCGCCTTCGAAAAGTCGGAGCGCCATCAGATGATGCGCTTGGACTCCTCGCCACGATGCAAGACCTCTTAAAAACGATGCGCGCTCACGTAGAGCGGCTTGCAAATTAGGCCGCTGCCGAGACTTGCGTGCGGTGATCGAGCGCGAGTTGGCGGACATCCCCTGATTAACATTCTTTATGCCTGGCGGCGGCACGTAACGGCAAGCTGCACGACGTCCACGCTCTCGACCTGTTGCTCCCGGAAGCCGGCGCCATCAACGTCATGGATCGTGGCGACGTCGGGATGACGACCCGCGGCGATCAGCGGCGCGATCTTCGCCGATCGGCAGGCCGTCACATTCTCCGCGCACTGAAATAGCCGTGATCGGCATGCAGGGTTGCGGGTTTGCCGAGGACATCGGGCAAGGCGCTCAGCTTGGCCAGCATCGGCTCGATGTCGCTCTATGGCTACGCCTGGGTCTCGACCCTCGACCAGGATCTCTCGATCCAGCGACGCGCTGAAGGCGACCGAACAGCCGGTGGACACCGGCACTGTGGCGGGCAAGGCGTTTCTCGGCATGCTCGGCGTGTTCGCCGAATTCGAAACCAATCTGCGTCGCGAGCGCCAGCTCGAAGGGATCAGCGCTGCCACGGCGCGCGGCGTCTACAAAGGCCGCAAGCCGTCGATCGAAGCGTTGAATTCTTGTGCGTCTGCGCCAGGAGGAAGCTCGGCCCGGCGGCGATCGCACGCCGGCTCGGCATCGGCCGGGCGAGCGTCTATCGCCTGCTCGGCCAGCAGGCTGCGGTCTCGGCAAATGGGGGTGTCGATGCCGAATGGGCTGGGCTTCCGGCGGTCGCGCCCTGGCGCGAGATGGCGGCCGGGTACGGCGGCTATGAGGTTGAGACAATTTTCGGAGTTGGTGATTTGAAAAAGCTGAGCGGGTCCTGGCCTCCTGGGGCGCTGCCGCTCGCGAGGTGCGGGACGGGTCTGAGCGACGTCGCTCAGGCCGCGTTTTGGTCAGCAAATAAACTGTCCGGCGGGTCGGCTTCGAGCGGTGTCAATTGAGGATCGAAGCCAAACTGTGTCCCGCAGTAGGGACAGAGGATCGCGTCCGCCGCGACCGATATTTAATGTAGACGTGCGGGTGGTCCTGCGACGGAGATTCCCCGATGCATTTGAATTCCCGCACCCCGATGCAGATTTCGCGGATGCCGCGGTCGTTCCTGAACTTGAGATCGCCGCCGCCGGGCATCGGCTCAAGCCGTAGTGATTGGCGGGGGGTTTGGACAGTAGTCGCTCCTGGCCAGGGGCCGGATTGATTTCGATTAACATGATGTCTGCCCCCATCGGCGGTCGGAAGCGCGGCCCGGCGGGGGCTGGCCTCCCGATTGAACATCTGGACGCCAGCCGCGGGTTTGGCGCTAGTGCAGCGGCGAGAAGGATGCCGGCACGACCAGCATGTTCTCCTGCATCAGGGTCTGGCCGGGCTGGCCGCCGCTTGGGCGGCCAGACGCCTTCGTTGCGGGCATGTTCGCGGACCGCGAAGCGCTCGGCGGCGTCCTTGTAGGCCCAGATATGGCGCCAGCGGTTGAGCCCGCCGAGCTCGGAGTAGCAGGCGAAGGCCAGGGGCGAGAGCTTGATGCGCTCGGCGATCTGGGGTGCTCCAGCGGTCGATGTGCCGGGGATGCGCGCCCGGCGCCAGCGTGTAGGTGCGGATTTCGTAGATGCCGCCGAGCTGGCGCGGTTCGAGCTTGGGCGAGAACGGCGCCGGGATGAAAATCTCGCTCTGCTGCTCGTCGACGAATTCGCGGATATTGGGCGGCCAGCCTTCGAGCTTCTGCGACTCGGCGCGGATGCGGGTGCGCTCCTCGAAATTGTCGTAGGGCCAGACATGGATGATCCGGTTCAAGGGGCCGACCTCGGTGTGCCAGAAGGCGGCGAGCGGCGACAATTTCGTCCGCGCCGGCAGGGCCTGGCCGAAACGCTCCTCGGCCTGGCGCGACCGAGCCCGGCTACGGTGTAGGTACGCAACTCGACGATCATGGGGGTTTCCTCGCGTTGGGATGACGGGGTGATGATGTCTGGGCAGCGTCACGTGACCTTCGAGGCCGTGTCGGAGCTGATAATCAGGTCGGCGATCGGTGTCTGGAATTCGCTTCAGAGCGTACCGGCACCCGGCACGCGCCACGGACGATGCGGCTGCTCCTCTGGAGTCACGTGCTTGATCGAGAGCCGGAACCCGGACGGCGGGCTTGCCCGCTACGGCGCGAGCGCCGGCGATCTTTGGGTCATGCGCCTCGGACCATTTCCTGAACCCGCTCGTAGGACTACTCATTCAGATACCCATGACCAGCATCCTTTCTGAATTGTTGAAAATAATATATGGGGACGATTTCAAATCGTACCGAACCAAATTTCGGTAATTGGCAGATAAAAGTCCTAGGACCTATTTAGCGGAATTGGCATCCACTCGAAAGGAATGTGGTACGTTTTTTCATTTGATTAGCAAACACCATGAACTTACGGTGAGATTCTCACGACCGCCAAATTCAAACGGCTTTTTGGTCCTGCCGATGGATGGTCGACGGTGCGACGCCGAACGCGATAGCGGCATCCTTGATCGTCAGCAGCTCGCCTTCGAGGTGCCGGCCTTCGGCTCGAAGCATGGGATACCCCAGTGGCGGCGCAGCTCGCCACGCGTCCCTCGACGAAGCCGCGGGCCGTCCTACGCCCCTGCCGGTTGAGGATGCCGGCGATCACAGTGTCGGGATAGTGCGCGGCCAGCCGGCGCACCAGCGCTATCGTGTCCTCATCGGTGCGCACCGTGGCCTGGCGCTATCGCGGCAGGGACAAATCGATCTCGTTCAGTGTGCCGCCTTTCCAGCGTAGCGTCAGATGGGCTGCGGACTTGTCGCGCTCAACCATGATGGTCACTTCTTCCAGCAGCGTGCCGAGCAGCTCTTTCCTATCGCGTGGCGTGGTTGTGGCCGCTGCCCAGACCGTTGCGAGATCGGGCCGAGTGTGAGGAGGCGATCGCGCTCGCTCGCGAGAGCACGCGCGGACGCTCCTGCTCGCGATGTGCAAGTTCTGCCTTAGCTGCCTCGAGCGCCGAGGCTTTCTTCCCACGCGCTCGAGGCCACGCGCGACGAGCCGGTTGTCAGGATCGACGGCACGATAGCGGCGCTCGGCGAGGCCTGCCGCGTAGCTCGCCCGCTCGACACTGAGCCGCCAGTGCTTGAGCCCGGCCTCGCGATCCATCTCGAGCCGCTCGGCAGCCGCCAGCGTTGCTGCGATCGTCGCCGGCTCGAGCGCCGCGATGAAGGCGCGAGCCACGGCATCGTCGATTTGCACGCCGCCGATGTTGAGGCAATAGCTGCCGCGTCCCTCGACGAGATGCTCGCCGGAGCAGTGATAGCCCGGTGAGGAGGTGCGTCCGCTGTAATGTGTGCGCAGACGGCGGCCGCAATGTCCGCAGCTGGCAAGGCCCTGCAGGAGTGCGCCGCCTTCTCTCACGGCACCACCCACCTTGTGTGGTCCCGGCCGGGTGTTCTTCGCGATGCGCTGCTGGTTGGCTTCATAGGTCTGCCAGTCGATATAGCCTTGATGATGCTCCTTGATCAGAACCTGCCACTCATTGCGCGGCAGATGCCTGATGCGCTTCTTGCGCGCGCCTGCGGCGTCGAGCGTCAACTCCGTGCGTGTCTTGCCATAGACGTAGGCGCCCGCATAGACGGGGTTCACCAGAACCTGGTGAATCGCGTGGTAGCTCGCCTCGACCCAACGGATCTCGGCATGCGCGTGCATCTGCAATGGGAGCTTATGACCTTGATCGCGCAGCCACAGCCAAACGCGGCGTGCCGAGCCGGTCTCGGCGAAGCGGGCGAAGATGGTGCGGATGGCAGTCACGACGGCCTCGTCGGGATGACGCAGCACCTCGCCGTCGGCCTCTCCCCACACGAAGCCGACCGGCAGGCCACGCCTGAGCTCACCGCGCGCCGCCTTGTTGCGATTCCGCCATTGAGACGTGCGCGCAGCACATGCAGCTCGGCCTCGCTCATGGTGCCCTTGAGCCCGAGCAGCAAGCGGTCATTGAACAGCGCCGGGTGATAGATGCCGTCGGCGTCGCCGATCAGCGTGTCGGTGAGACCGGCGAGATCGATGAGACGATGCCAGTCGGCGTTGTTGCGCGCCAAACGTGACACCTCGAGGCCGAGCACCAGGCCGACGCGGGCGAGCGCGACCTCGGCCGTAAGGCGCGCAAATCCAGAGCGCGCGACGGCACCGGAGCCCGACAGTCCGAGATCCTCGTCGATGACGAGAATGCGTTCCTCAGGCCAGCCGAGCTCGCGCGCCTTGGTGGCGAGCGCGTATTGCCGTTCCGGTCGAATTCGCGATTGTGCTCGACCTGCGCGGCGCTCGACTAGGGAGTTCGAACAGCAGGTCGAGCGCCGCGCTGCGCGCCGCCGCGTCGAGTTGTTCCCAAGGGATTGGCGCAAGGCTTGGCGGAAGCGGGCCCGGCGGCAGACCGGGCGGGTCGAGAAAGGCCAGGTTTAATTGCACGGCGAGGCTCTTTGCGGCGTCGACCCGATGGGTCGGCCGCGGAGAGCGTCGACGAGATGACGCAGTTGGAGCAAATCGGTGAGACTGCCGAGAGAGCGAAGAGCCGTGTCGTTGCCCTGCAAGGTCTGCACGTCCCCGGCACGACCTTCGTCCCAGTCGGTCCACTCGGCCGGAATGAGCGAGCGGCTGCCGTCGGGCAGACCGGCAAGCAGGAAGAGCACGCCGCCCCGCCGGATACTGCCGATCACCTCAAGCGAACACCCCTCGAAAGGGTGGCGCTCGCGGGTGATCGTCACCGAATTGGGAAGATCGCGGCGATGGGTAGTCTGCCGCCGTTTCCTTCGACGAAGTCAGCCAGGAATGGCTGATCAAGTTCCTGAACCACCGGGTCGGCGACCCGCGCATGATCCGCCTGATCCAGAAATGGCTTAAGGCGGGCGTCCTCGAGGAAGGGGTCGTCATGGCGAGCGATAAGGTGCGCGACCTCGCCGTCGAGGTTGTGAGAGCGACCGCGCGCGTGCTCGCCTCCCCTCGGCCAGACTGCCATGTGACCAGCTTTGGCGACAGCGCGGTCAACCTGATCCTTCGCTTCTGGATTGCAGACCCGCAAAACGGGGTTACCAACATCAGGGGTGACGTTCTGCTCGGGCTGTGGGACGCGTTTGGCGAGCACCGGATCGAATTCCCGTTCCCCCAACGCGAGCTGCACATTCGCGATTTGCCGGCGGCAGCCCTCTCGCGGCCCCTGAACTGCGACGGTCCCGGTCGTTGGACAGGTTCCGGGAAGAATAAGCTAAGGCCGGTAGCCGGCTGAAGGTTTCACCTTTCCCGAAATCAAATTCATCCTTGTGTTGCGGTGGCGGTGTAAGCTTGTGGGCAGCCGCCGACCTGTGGGCAAGGTGGGGGAAACGCATAGCGTTTTCCCCGGCTTGTCCATAGGGGACCGCGCTTGCGCGGTCAGGCGGGGATCGGCGCAGCCGACTGTCCACAAATTCACGGCACCTCCGCCATCGAGTTACGCGCCTGTGCCATCGCTGACACCGTCGGCCGAAGTAAGCCTCGTCCGGTGTTTGCCAGCCGAGCGCCTGATGCGGGCGCCGCAGGTTGTACCAGTCGAAGAACTCGCCAAGGCTGCGCTTCTGCTCAAGCCGTTGGCCGCCGGGCGCAGATAGACCCACTCGTGCTTCACCGTCCACCACAGGCGCTCGATAAAGATGTTGTCGTGGCAACGACCGCGTCCATCCATGCTGATCTCGATCCGGTGGTCCCGCAGCACCCTCGTGAATTCTTCGCTGGTGAACTGCGACCCTGGTCGGAATTGAAGATGCCCGGCGTCGCGAACCGGCCGAGGGCCTCGCTCAGCGCCTCGACGCAGAACCCCGCCGTGAGCGTGTTCGACAGCCGCCAGGACAGCACCCGTCGGGTCGCCCAGTCGATGATCGCGACCAGGTATAAAGACCCCGTCGCATCGATTATGTACGTGACATCAGCCGCCCACACCTGGTTCGGCTGGTCGATCGTCTTGCCGCGCAGAAGGTACGGGTAGACCTTGTGCTCGAGATGCCGCTGGCTGGTATTCCGCTTCAGCCTTATGAGATCGACGCGCTGATAAGGTCACAGGACAGCCGGAGGAAATAATCCGCCGCTGTAGCGCGTTAGGATCACGTGCGCGCTGTTCGGAGCAACCAGATGGCAACACCACCGGAAGGCACGGAAAGACGGCACGTGCGCGAGAAGACCACCATAGACCATCTCGTTCAGGACGTGTACGAGCCGAAGGCCCCTGATCAGGAGCACGCTATTTATAGCCCCCTTGACCTCTACTTCCGATCGAGGATCAGGTAAGCAAGGAGTGGGATCTCGCAAAAGTAGCCTTCCTGCCTTTTGTCGGTAGAGGCGCTCGAAGGACTTTGCCAACCCCGCGCGCTCACCAATAAAGCGCCTGTTGTGATGCTGCGCGCGCCGCCATCGGGTTGGCCGCGCGGCAATATTAGCGGCGGCGGCTTTGGCGCTGGCAGCACCGCAGTCGCGTGCTGCGGAACCGCAGCCCTATATCGTCAGTCTGGACAAGACCGGCAACGCCGCGCTCGATGAAGCGCTGCATGATTCTTCGAACCTGGTGAGCCTGCGCGAAACCGCGCCAGCCGGACCTTTTGCCCTGGTAGAGCGGGCGCGCGGGGACACCGGCCGGTTCGTGGCGGCGTTGCACAGCTTTGGCTATTACAAAGGCAGCATCGATACCACAATCGCCGGTCATGGGCTGCAGGACAGCAATCTCCCCGATCTATTGAGCCGCGCGCCGGCGAGCCCGCCTGTGACGGTGACGGTCTCGCCAAAGCTGGGCCCGCTATTCCATATCCGCAAAGTCGACATTCAGGGTGCACTGCCGTCAAAGGCCCAGGCGCAGCTCGGCCTGGCGCCAGGTGCGCCGGCCCGCGCCGAGGATGTGCTGGCGGCGCAGACACGCCTACTCGACGCGCTGCGCGCAGAGGGCTACGCGCTCGCCAAGGTGCCGACGCCCACGGTGGTCGAGGATCCCGCCGCCAACAGCCTCGACGTGACCTACTCGGTGAAGACAGGCCCTCGCGTGGATTTCGGCACGGTTTCGGTAAAGGGGCTGCGCGCCGTCAACCGGGACTTTGTCGAAAGACGCTTGCTGATCCATCCCGGTGAACAATTCAGCCCGCAGGCGATCGAGAAGGCGCGAGCGGATCTCGCATCGATTGGGGTCTTTTCGTCGGTACGGGCGACGACCTCGGATAAACTGGATGCCGTGGGCCGTATCCCGATCGAGTTCGACGTGGTCGAACGACCAGCGCATGTTGTCAGTTTCGGCGCCGCTTATTCGACCGATCTCGGGGCCGTTTTGACGACGAGCTGGTCGGACCGCAATCTGTTCGGCAACGCCGAGCAGCTAACCTTTCGGTTGGCGTGCAGGGCGGCGGGACGGTAGAGCATGGCCCGGCTTACAATGCCAACGCGCAGTTCATCAAACCGGATTTCCTTGCCCGCAACCAGTCGTCGCAGGCGGATCTCGGTGCGGTGAAGCAGAACCTGCTCGCCTATGATCAAAACGCGGTCACCGCCGATCTTCTGCTCAAGCGCACATTTCTCACGCATTGGAGCGGCTCGATCGGCATTTCCGGCGAAACCGAACGCATCGGGCAGGAGGGGGTGACGCGGAACTACACCCTTATCGGGCTTCCGATCACCGTGAAATACGACAGCACCAACAGTCTTTTGGATCCACCGACGGATTTCGCGCGACGGCCTCGGCAACGCCGACCCATTCGCTCGGCGGCTCGAACGCGACCTTTGTGCTGATGCAGCTTTCGGGATCGACCTATCTGGACTTCTCGTCCTTGTGGAACAATCCCGGGCGCAGTGTCATCGCGTTGCGCGGATTGGCAGGGACTGCCGAAGGCGCCAGCCAGTTCGAGCTGCCGCCCGATCAGCGTTTCTATGCGGGCGGCAGCGGCACCGTGCGCGGCTACAGATATCAATCGATCGGTCCGCTGTTTGCCGATGGCAATCCACAAGGCGGTACCTCAGTCGTCGCGGGCAGCGTCGAGTTCCGGCAACGGATCTTGTCCGATTACGGGTTTGCCGCATTTCTCGATGGTGGCCAGGCCTCAGCCAACGGCTCGCCTTTTGTCGGCGGCCTGAAGCTCGGTGCCGGCATCGGCGCCCGTTACTACACGTCGTTTGGGCCGATTCGGCTCGACGTCGCCATCCCGCTGACAAGGATTCCCAATGGCGGGACGTTCGAGGTCTATATCGGCATAGGACAGGCCTTCTAATGCGACGGACCCTCAGATGGATCGGCTGGAGCATTGCGATCCTGCTCGCGATGCCGGTGGTGCTCGTTCTCGTTGTGCTGGCGGGCGGCAACACTGAGCCCGGACAAGCGCTGATCGCTCGGCTCGCGCCACGGTTGACCGGAGGGCTCGTCACTATCGATGGGCTTTCGGGCCGGTTTCCCGACTGGCTTAACGCCGCACAACTGAGCCTCCACGACAAGGACGGCATCTGGGCGACGATCGACAATCTGGAACTCGACTGGTCGCCGCTGCGGCTCGTCACTGGCGATATTGCGATCCATCGGATCGCGGCGACGAAAATCGCTGTCCTGCGCCGGCCGGAAAGCTCCGGAGGCAGCTCATCGAGCTCGCAATTCGCGATCGATATAGAGAAGCTGCGTGTTGACCGGTTGAACATTGCGCCTGCGGTAACCGGAACTGCCGCTTCGCTGGCTCTCGACGGCTCCGCTGCGATCACCGCGACCGAGCAGGGGCATATCATGCTGGTCGCTGAGGGGGTCGGCACTCCTGGTAATTATCGTCTGGATGCACACTTTAGTGCGGCTGTCCTTCATCTGGCTGACCGGGCAAGAGCCGTCGCACGGGTTGATTTCCAAGGTTGCCGGCTTGCCTGACCTCGGCCCGCTATCGGTGGACGGGACTCTCAACGGTCCGCGCACGGCCATCGTCGTGGAGCTGGCGTTGGCGGCCGGTGCGTCGCGCGGCGGCGCAGGGACCGTTGATCTCGAGCATCAGTCAACCGATCTTGCCGTCACCGCGACGGCGCCGGCGATGACACCGCGGCCGGATCTGCGTGGCAGTCGATCGCGCTCGAAGCCAAAGTCGATGGACCCTTCGTCCGGCCCGCGGTTTCGGGCACGCTCGACATCGACACGCTAAAGGCTGCGGGTGCGGCCGTTACGCGCATTATGGCCAAGGTACAGGGCGATTCCGGCGCGGTGCGGCTCCGGGCAGCGCTTGCCGGAATCCACATTCCTGGGCCCCGGCCCGATCTGTTGGCCGCGGCGCCGGTTCAGGTCACGGCGGAGATGCGACTAGACCGGCCGGACCGCCCGATCCGCTTTGCGTTGGTGCATCCCTTGATCACGGCCGCGGGCGAGGCAGCCACCGCCGGAAGACTGCACGGCAACCTCAAACTCGACCTGGCAAACCTGGCGCCGGTGGCGGCGCTGGCCGGCCTCGATGTGCAGGGCCACGCGGTTCTGGACCTGACTGCGGCGATCGAGGACAGGACCACCCGGTTGGACGCCAACGGGACCGTCGCCATCACCGGCGGGATGGCCCCGGCGCCCGCGCTGATCGGCGACGCGGCTCATCTTGAGGTGTCGGCTGTCGCAAGCGGATCGAACGTGACCGTCTCGCGGCTTGAAATCGACGGTCGCAAGATCAAGGCATTGGCGGCGGGCAATGTGGGCGCCGACAAGCTGGCGTTAGATTGGAAACTCGCGCTGCCCGATCTGACGAGTGCGCTACCGACCTTGGCCGGCGCGGTCGAGGTACAAGGCCGGGTGAGCGGACCGACCGACGATCTCGCCGCCACAGCGGACCTCTCGGGAACGCTCGGGCCGGTCGACAAGCCCGAGGGCCCGATCAGCGCGACGGCGCAATTACACGGCCTCCCCGGCAAACCTGCCGGCCACATCACCGCGCAAGGCGTTCTGATGGGCTCTGCGCTCGAATTGGCGCTCTCCGCAACCCGCGCCGGCGACGGCGGGCTGGAGGTCGCGATCGAGCACGCCGACTGGAAGAGCGCTCATGCCCAAGGGACGCTTGCCCTGGCAGCCGGGGCGCGCTTCCCGCTGGGACAGCTCGACCTGCGGATGGCGCGGCTGGATGATCTGCGTCCGCTGATCGGCCAGCCGATTACCGGGGCCATCACCGCCAACTTGGTCACCGACGAAACCCAGGGGCATCAGCGCGCAAATTTGCGTGTCGAAGTGCACAATATCGGGCTCGTCGGTGCGGCGTCGACGGGCCGTGCCGAGCTGACCACGATGATCGTCGATCCGCTGACCCATCCCGTGCTCAATTCGCGTGTTGTTGCCAGCGGAAAATTGGCAAGCGGCGTCGCCGCTTCGGTGCAGATCGAGCTCGCCGGCCCGGAAGACGCATTCGGGCTAAAAGCCGACGCCGAAATCCGCAATCCGGGAAGCGGCGATGTGCGCCTGGCCACAGCCGGGACGGTCAACGCCATGACTCGCGTGGCCGCGGTATCGAGTTTGCACGCAACCTGGAAGGGCGAAAACCTGCATCTGCTGGGACCGGCCCGGATCGGGTTTGGCGATGGTGTGACTCTCGACCATCTGCGCGTAGGGCTTGAGCAAGGGGTGATCGAGGCGAATGGTCGGGTGTCGCCGATGCTCGCTCTGACTGTGGCGATGCGCAACCTTCCCGCTGACCTGACCGCGGTCTTTGCGCCGGGCTTTGCCGCCGACGGCGTTTTGCGCGGCGACGCCAAGTTTACTGGAACGCCGGGGCGGCCAGAAGGCAGGATTCAGCTCGCGGCCACGGGTCTGCGTCTGCGTAGCGGCCCCGGCCGGGCGTTGCCCGCCGCCAACGTGATCGCATCGGCCGAACTCGCCGGCATCGGCGCGCGTATCGAAGCCCGATTGACCGCCGGGCCGATGGCCTCCTTATCGATCAGCGGGCAGCTGGCGACCGCTCCGTCCGCGCCGATTGATCTTCATGCCGTCGGCGCGCTCGACCTGGCAATGCTCAACCCGTTGCTGACCGCCGATGGGCGGCGCGCGACAGGGCAGATCACGCTCGACGGGCGGGTCGGGGGAACATTGCGCGCGCCGCGGATCAGTGGTGCAGCCCGACTGGCCAACGTCGCGATCGAGGACTTCGCTCTGGGCGTGCACATCACCGACATCACCGGGCTGGTCGAAGCCGCCGGAAGCACGATCCGGCTGACCCGCATGCAGGGCCGGGCGGGACCGGGGACAATCGGGATCAGCGGCTCGGTCGATATTTCGGCGCCGGGGCTGCCGCTAAATCTGGAGATCACCGCAGACAACGCGCGCCCGATGACGAGCGACCGATTGACGGCGGCTATCAATGCCGATATCCGCGTGCGCGGCGAGGCCGTCGGAAAACTCGCCGTCGGCGGAAAGATCGACGTTCTGCACGCCGAGATCGGCATCCCGAAGCGCATGCCGGTTCAGGTACCGGTGCTTGATGTTCATGTCGCCGGGGAGCCTGCTCCGCCACCACCCGCGCCACCGCCAGCGATCGGGCTCGACCTGACCGTCGCCGCGCGGCAAATCGTGGTGCGCGGCCGCGGCTTGTTCGCCGAGCTTGCCGGCTCTGTAAGGGTTTCCGGCAGCACCGCCGCGCCGCAGCCGCTGGGCAGTTTCCATATGGTCCGCGGCAATCTCAGCATCGCCGGGCAAACCCTGAGCTTCGACAAGGGGGAGGTCGGTTTCAACGGCGGCAGTCTGACCGATCCGAGCCTGGATTTCGTTGCTACGAGCTCCACCAGCACGATGACCGCATCGCTAACGATCACCGGCACCGCGAGCAATCCAAAGGTCACGCTGACCAGCACGCCGGAGCTGCCGCAAGACGAGGTGCTGGGGCAACTGCTGTTCCATCGCAGCAGCTCGTCGCTGAGCCCGTTCGAGCTGGCTGAGATGGCCAGCGGGCTGGCCGAGCTGAGTGGCGCCACATCGGGGGTCGGCGATCCGCTCGAAGGGGTGCGCCAGCGGCTTGGTTTGGAGCAGCTGTCGATCGGCACCGGGGCCAACGGCAACGCTACCTTGCAGGCCGGGCGGTACGTCGCGCGGGGGGTCTATCTCGGTGCGCAGCAGGGCGGGGGCAGCAACAGCAGTCAGGCCAAGGTCGAAATCGACATCGCGAAAGGCCTTAAGGCGGTGGGGACGGTCGGCACCGGAGCCAACGCGACGCCGGGCGCCACCCCGGCCGACTCCGCCGGGACCAGCCTTGGGCTCAAATATCAACTTGAATATTGAGCGCCGACAGCGGCCTAAGCGCGCCCGGTTGAGACGGGAGGTCGACGCTCGCGGATGTCGGAACCGTTCCGAGGCTCCGTGAGTTCCTCAATGCAGGCGGACCAGTGCGGGCTCACGTCGGCAACTGCAACTGCAGCCGGCGCGCGCAAGGAGGCGACCTTGAATAAGCAAATGGGGTCGATCGGCGCCGCTCATTCACGCAAAGGATCATATGTGCGCTCGCTTTCATGGGTCAGTCAGCTGAGCGCCTTGCCGGTTACTGTTGGTGTTTTCGGGCGGCAGCGGGCTGGACCGATCCCCGCGCCAAGCGATCACGTGCCAGCCGATGTCAAGGGCAGCGGGCAAAACCAGACGCCATTGCCGCCTGCTCGGCAGGAGATGGACGGACGTCCTCCTGCGGGTCTACCGCGGTATTTCAGACGACCGGATGCTGCTGGTTGCTGCCGGCGTCACTTTCTACGCGATCCTCGCGCTCTTCCCGGGCATCGGAACCATTGTTTCGATCTATGGCCTATTTGCCGATCCGAGCAGCATCGTCGCTCATCTTGACACCCTGTCGGGGTTTGCCCCAGGCGGTGCCGTCGATGTGCTGCGGGAGCAGCTAACTCGTCTCGCCCACCAGGACAAAACCGCGCTCGGCTTCGGTTTCGCCGGTAGCCTGATCATTGGGATGTGGAGCGCCAATGCCGGCGTCTCGGCGCTCTTCGAGGCCCTCACCACGGTCTACGAAGAGCATGAAAAGCGTAGCCTCGTCAAATATTATGCTACTACTTTGGCGTTTACAGCCGGAGGAGTCGTGCTCGTACAGCTGTTGCTGGCCATGCTGGTCGTACTGCCGCTGATCCTCGACCATATCCCAAACCCCGGCGGCACCGCTGTGGTGCTCAAGATAATAAGATGGCCGATTCTGTTGGTGCTCGTCGCGACAGCCCTCTCCGTCGTCTACAGATACGGCCCCAGCCGCCGCGCGCTGCAATGGCGCTGGATTACCTGGGGTAGCGCCTTTGCCGCAGTCACCTGGCTCGCCGCCTCCGCTCTCTTTTCCTGGTACGTCGCGAATTTCGGCAGCTATAACAAAACCTATGGCTCGCTCGGCGCGATCATCGGTTTCATGACTTGGATGTGGGTGTCGCTCATTGTCGTGCTGGTGGGAGCCAAGCTCGATGATGAATTAGAACGTCGGTCCCCCCATCCGCCTGCAACCTGCCCCAAACCGCGAACGCAATCGGCTCCTCACGCAAATGAACAGGGGAACTGACGCCTACTACCTTCGGTAAACGACCGGCGAGCCGACCGCCTGTGAGTACCGTCAGATCGCATCTGTGGAATTGATCCGTCTAATTAAATCTCTTTAGCATTCAGATTGTCAACTGATTCACCCATTTCCGATTTAACGGTATCTTGCCCATTCGTTGCACCGATTCTCGCTCTAACCAGATGGCCTTCGATCGGCAGAGTAATTATCTCGCCCTTGTTTGGCGCCGGCCGTCCGTAAATGCGGAAACGCCTTGCGGAACCATCCTTACGCGCCAACTCAACACTATGATCGTATGTCATGCTCTGTCTCCTAAGTTGGCAATGAGAGCGCGAGTCTAATGCTTGCTTTCCTCCTGGCGCGCCGCCCTTGCGACCGGCGTCCACCGCAATTTCGGTGTTATGTTCCTTGCTTAGGTCCGGTAGGTCGCGTCCGACGGTGCCGCCGGGTTTGACGCCGCGCTCACGCTCCTTCTGGAGATCGCCTTGTCCGCCGTGGGCTTGGCCGACTCTGCCGGCCATGTCACGCTGCGGCTTCTCGCGGCTCGATGCATGGGATTGTTCTCGATCTGCCATGATAGAGGCTCCGACCGGTTTCAGTCATCGCCGTCACCTAGGCGACGACTCGATAAGAAAACCTTTTAGAAAAGGCGGGGTTCCAAAAAATTCTGGGGACATTGATGACCGTAGATTAGAATTATTCTTTGCTTGGGGAGCGAGCCTTCAATCCAACCCCCAAGAGCAGTTCCCATTAGGAGCACGCGCCTATTAATTAATCAAATTGCTTCTCTATGACACAATAAAGCCCTCAGCTCAGTGGGAACGGGTCACTGCGGTCAATTGTACGGCAAGTGATCACCCAAAATGAGATCACTAGGAACGAGCAATGAACAAACCCTCTCCTGACAATCCCGATCGTCGGAGACATCGCCGCGAAAAGGCGATCATCGATCACCTGGTCGACCACGTGTTCGACCCGAAAAGCACGGAGAAACATCAGCAGCCGGCAACGACCGATAGCGGTGCTTCGGTCGAGGAACAGGTGCGTAAGGAATGGAATCCCAAGACGGACGGCGGTTTGCCAGTGTTCTGATCAAGTGGCAACAAACCGCACAATGCCCGATGATTGACCGACCGTATATGTTTCGGCGCGATCGATTAGTGTTTCAGGATCAGAGTAAATCCTTTTCGCGAACATCTAAATGCTATGGAACCCTAAAGTTGACTGGATGAGATATGGAACCCTAAGGTTGACCAAGGTGTTTTTGAAACTGTGGGGTGACACTCGCCAACGAATTGACGTGGGGTGAATGATGCGAAAGTTGATCCGAAAATTGCTTCTGGGTGCGGCTGCGGTACTAGCTTTGGGTATCGGCGGCGCCGCTCTGGATTATGCGGCCGACGCAGGCAACCCGGTGGATGCAGCAGCCATGCCGCCGGCCGCCCAAACTTCGGACAGTTCGCTGACTGGCGACGCTTTCCGGAAAGACGACATTCGCTGGGCGCAGGTCGAGCTTCGCGGTCAGGGACTCTACAAAGGGTCGCTTGATGGCATCCTGGGTCCCGAGACGAAGCAGGCCCTCGGTCAGTTCCAAAAGAACAACGGTCTGGGCCGGACAGCATCGCTCGATGCGCAAACCTGGGAAGCGCTCACCGCTGATCCCGGCGTCGGCCAAGGATCCAGCATGCCGCCCGCTGCTGAGCGCACCGGAGGAAGCAATTCGGGCAGATAAAGCGCCGCAAAAAACCCCAATTCATGTGGCGCTAAGAATCGGCCGCGCGCCGAAACAAAACGCCGCCCAATTGGCGCGTCCTGTCGTGAGACGGATGCGCAATCATCCATTCCCGCCGCAGGCTCGCTGAGACCCGATTATGTCGGCAGCCCCGTTGAATAAAGATATGCATGGCGCCAGGGATGACCCCGATACCTTGGCACGGCATGATCCGGGCGACTTATGCCGACGGCGGCGTGGTCGCCTGGCAATACGATCAGGGCATCTACGGGATCGGCCATCTGACCGCGATGACCGATCTCAGCGGCCATACCGGCTGGACTTACGATCAGCACGGGCGCGTGCTGGCGAAGCAACAGACCGCCGGCAGGATGACCTTACCACGTTCATGAGCTACGACGCGGCGGGCCGGCTAGCGACCTTCTGGTCAAGACACCACATCCAGGGAAATGACGGAACCCTCGAGAATCCGTAAGCGGCAGCTGGCGGCTGATGCGGCGACCAGCGTACGGGCTGCCGGCGAGATCGACATCGTCGGCGGCGCGACGATCGCTTACTCGTCCGAAGACCGGCTCACCCGATCGAGCACGCGATGGACGGGTGCAGCGGCCCGGGAGCCACGCGCTGGATCAGCGCGCGCCCCGATACCGTCGAGCGCATTGTTGTCGAATTTGACCGGCCGCAGGCGATCTCGCGGCTCGCGTACGAGGTGGAAGAAGAACTGCGCGAGCGCACCCAGCAAGTCACGGCCGAGGTCTCGGAAGACGGCGGTCGAACCTATCGGCAGATATTCGTGCAGGAATATACTTTCAGCCCGCGCGGTGCCACCTACCAGCGTGAAGAACAAGGCTTCAACCGCGTCCAGGCTAGCCATCTCCGTCTCACGATCGTTCCGAACAAGAATGGCTCCGGCTCGGCGACGCTGATGGCGCTCCGCGTCTTCGCTTGAGCGGTTTTTGAGCGTGGCGCGATCGGCTCGAGCGGAACGGGTCCGGCCGCTGCCGGAGTGGATCCGGCCGCAACTCACGGAGCTCATCGACGCGGCGCCGGAAGGGCCGGACTGGCTGCACGAGATCAAGTTCGACGGCTACCGCATGCACGCCTCTCGCGGCGCGGTGAAGCTGCTGACGCGTACCCGGCTCGACTGGACACATAAGTACGCGGCGACCATGTCGTCGCTCGGCGCCCGCCAGTCCTATCTCGACGGCGAGCTGTGCGGCGTCGGCCCAGGCGGCATCACCTCGTTCAGCATGATCCAGGCCGCGTCGGCCGCGGGCAACGCCGCCGGGCTGGTGTTCTTCCTGTTCGATCTTCTGCATCTCGGCCAGAACTTGTATGGGGATTTCGATGTCAAGCTGATTTCTCGCTGCCGGTCTCCTCTGACGGGCTCTCGCCAGAAGGGGCTGCCGATGACGCTCCGAGGCAGTGGGCCCATTCTAACGACGGTCCTCTGGACCATGTTCCGGCTCGGGTCACCACCACCTCGGATCGTGAACGGGTATTTCGTATTGCCAGTGCGGAGTACGAATCGAGGGGAGCCCGCCCTTGGGGCGCGTAGCATCGCGCCGCAACCTTGTATTCGGTTGGACCTGCGTCGGATCCCGACCATGAAGCAGCCATTCGCTTCGGCGGCGAGGCTCCGAGGCGGTGGGCCCATTCTAACGACGGTCCTCTGGACCATGTTCCGGCTCGGGTCACCACCACCTCGGATCGTCATCGGCAGCCCCTTCTGGCGAGAGCCCGGCTGGGCGCCGAAACCGTATGTTCGTCCATCTTTTCTGGGCCGATTAGGTTGTCGGCCGTAATACGACACCTTGCGGGACCTCGCCGAGCGTGACCATGCGCCACAATGCGATGAGCAGTTTACGGGCGAGGGCGACAATTATGGTCGTCTTGCGCGCTCCCTGGGGACCCCCGGTCCGCGCCCGATACCACTGCGCGAGCGCGCTGTCCTTCTGGAACCGGAGGAAGCGCCAGGCGAGCTGGATCAGGCCGCGGCGAACTCGAGCATTGCCGGATTTGGCCAATCCTTTCTCTCGCCTCTTGGCACCGCTTTCGTCGGGCGAGCCGGTGAGGCCAGCGTAGCGGGCCACCGCCCTTCGGTCGCGCATGTTGCGTGAAAGAACCTCTTGCACCAGCATGTCCGCCGTCTCGACGCCAACTCCGATGATGCTGGCCAGCGACGAACCATCGCATTCCCGCCGGTCTTCGGCGCTTCCTCCAGACGCTCCAAACGATCCCGCTCAATTGTCTCGATTTGATCGCGAACGAGTGCCAGCCGCGCCAGATCGCGACGAAACTCGTCAAGCGTGTTCGGCGGAACCGGCAGGTCTTCCGGAGTACGTAGGCTCTTAAGACGCTGCGGCGCCCTGCGCACTCCGGCTTGAAGCCTCGGATACCGAGCCTGACCAAGGCGCTCTTCATCCGGTTGATGATACGCGTGCGCTCGCCGACCAGGCTCTCGCGCTCGCGGCTCGGACGCTTGGCGTCCTCTTCATCGATCGAGGGAACCGCGACCATGCTGCAGTGCCCGCGCTCGCCGCGCAGCCAGCCCAGAAACACGCGCCCCAGCATCGCCGTATCGAGCCGGTCCGTCTTTGCCCGCTTGTGTTCCCGCGAGACTGCGACACTCGTCGGATGGATAATATGCGCTTCCACTCCGCGCGACTGGAGCCATCGCGCCAGCCAGAAGCCATCCCGGCCGGCTTCGGAGGCGGCGGCAGTGCGTGTCACTGTCGACCCGCTTTTAGCGGCCTCGTCCCGCCATCGCTGCAAGAAACGAAGCAGCGTCTTGCTCGTCCGGGTCGGAGCTTCTTCAGCGGCCGCCGCTCTACGCCCGGGACGAGCCCGGCGACCAGCCAACTTGATTGGCTCAACTCAATGACGACAATCAGCGTGCGGTCCTGCGCCAGTGGCAAAAGGGACCGGCTCAGGTCGTTTGGCTGCGGCATCGGGCGCTCCATCAATTGCTTCCAGCGGCGATGGTGCCAACCTCGCCGGGCGCCCCATAGCTTCTAACGAAACGCGCATTTTTGTAGCATAAGCGGTCAGATCGGAACGAGACCGAGGTCACGTCCGTCAAGGTGGTGGAAATTGGGGTGGAGTTTGAGGTGGCCATTGGTCAGGCGGCCAAGGGTGGAAGTTTGCCCGGCTCGGCATCGAGCAGGGGCGGTGTAAGTTCGGCCATTCCCTCGATCTGCAGGTAGCGGCACTGGAGCAGCCACTCATCGTTCTGCTCGAGCAGCACGGCGCCGATCAGCCGGGTGATGCTGGCCTCGTTGGGAAAGATACCGACCACGTCGGCGCGGCGCTTGACCTCCTTCTCTATCCCGGCCCGTGCAGTCAACGACTCATTTCATCCTCCTAACCAGTTCAGTGCTTCTCGGTGCTACCGGGTCCCTCGGAGGCAGCCTTCTCTACGAGCTCGGCAGCTGTCCGGCTCAGGATGGGGTATGGGCAGGAGCTGGAGGGTGCTTCCTTATTCGCGGCATCTTGACCCCGCCGATTTGCGAGGCGGGCGGCCAAAGAAGTGCAGCGCACTCGCCCCAACCCCGTCCCCGAAGGGACCTGGTCGGTCGCGATTTAACTCCGCGGCCGTGTCTCAACTACGCAACGGCGACTTTGAGCCGGTAATCTTCGCCAGCTGTCCACATCTTATGGAGCACGACAGCCAGTTTGCGAGCGAGGGCAACCTTGGCCTTTGCCAAGCCCCGGCGCTTGGCCAGGCGAACTGCCCAGGATTTCAGGGCGCACCACCTTTTGCTGTGATGGAGGAGCACGTTGGCCGCCTGGTACAGCACGCGGCGAACGGCGGCATCTCCGGCACGGCTAATCCGGCCGGACCAGTCCATTTCGCCGGATTGATGGCGTCGCGGCGTAAGGCCGAAGTGTGCACCCACCGTTCGGGCGTTGCGGAACCGTTCAGGCTGATCCACGCCGCTGACAAAAGTCAAAGCCACCAGCGGGCCCACGCCCGGCACGGTCATTAACCTACGGCAGGTGGCACTCGCTTTGGCACGAGCGGCGATGGTCCGGTCGAGTTCAGCAACTTGCCGGTCGATCTGCGCCGCAATGGTCGCCATCGGTCGCAGTAGGTGTCCGAGATCCGGGTCATCAAGCATTTCCCCGAGTAGCGCCTCGAATGCGGGACTGGCGATCTTAGGCGGCTGCAACCCCTCTCCCTGCAGGATCGACCAGATCGTGTTGCGAGCATCAAGTGATTGGCGCCGGAGCTGCTCTCGTACTGTCAGTAGGGCCCGGTCACGCTGAGCTGCCGGCGACTTGACCCATACGGGGCGGAATTTGTTGACGCGCATCAGATCGGCAATCCCGCGCGCGTCGTTGCGGTCGGTCTTGTTACGGAAGCCCGTCTTAAGCGCCGCCGCCGCATGCGTCGCATCGATTACGATCACCGGCAGTCCCATGGCAAGCAGCCCACGCGCGAGCCACGCTGAGCTGACCCCGGCCTCGAGACCGACACGTTCGATCTGTACTCCGGCCGTATTGAGTACGGCAGCAACCGCCTGCGGCGTGCTGTTCACGGCGGCCTCATGCACTCGCTTTCCGGCAGCATCCACGATGCACACCGCCGTCCGCTTCATCGATACGTCCAAGCCTGCGTAGTACACGGAACCCCTCCCTGACTGGCAGAATTACCCTGCCTAGCGTCAGGCTGCGGTGGCGACGGGTCTACCGCGAGCGTGCCGGCCGGGATATCCCATCTTGTTGAGGCGTTCCAGCGGATTGGTTGAGTGCAATTTGGTGCGGTGCTGGGCCGGAAAGGCGAGGTAGGCAAGGACGTCGTGCTCGCTGTCGTCCATCAGCGCGGCGAGCTTGGGCCAGCGCGCTCGGAGCTGATCGGCGACATGCCGCCAAGTCTGATGCGCGGCCTCGGCGTTGGGTTGCAGGAAGGCCTGGCGGATCGCGGCGGCGACCATCGTGTGCTGGCCCTTGGGCACGCGCGCCAGGGCGTTGCGCATCCAGTGCACGCGGCACCGTTGCCAGGTCGCCCCGAGACCGCGGGTGATCGCGTGGCGCAAGCCGTCATGGGCGTCGGAGATCACCAGCTTGACGCCCTTGAGGCCGCGCTTGACCAGGCCCTTGAGGAAAGCCGACCAGAACGGTTCGGCTTCGGACGGGCCGAGACCCAGGCCGACGATCTCACGCCGGCCTTCGGTGGTGACCGCCACGGCGATTATTGCCGCGACCGAGACGATGCGGCCGCCATCGCGGACCTTGAGGTAGGTGGCATCAAGCCACAGATACGGCCACTCGCCGTCGATCGGCCGGTCGAGGAAAGCGTTGACCCGGTCATCGATGTCTTTGCAGAGCTTTGAGACTTGGCTTTTCGAGATGCCGGACAGGCCCATCGCCTGGATCAGTTCGTCGACCCGCCGGGTCGAGAGGCCGCCGATCCAGGCTTCCTGGATCACCGTCACCAGCGCCTTCTCGGCGGTCTTGCGCGGCTCCAGGAAGGGCGGGAAGTACGACCCCTGGCGCAGCTTGGGGATCCGCAGCTGGAGCGAGCCGAGGCGCGTGTCGAGGCTGCGCTCGCGATAACCGTTGCGGTAATTGAGCCGATCGGCCGAGCGCTCATGCCGGCCGGCGCCGATCAACCCTTCGACATCGGCTTCCATCAGAATTTGCAGCACCGCCTCCGCTACGGCTCGCAAAAAATCGCCGTCGCCGCTCTTCTGCAGCAGCTCGACCAGCGCCATTCTCTCGTCGGTCATCGGGTCCTCGGTGGGCTGTGGGTGAAGCGTTTGCACCTCCACCTTAGCCGGCCTTCCCGGTGACCACCCCTCGCTCACGCGCGCGCCGAGCTCCATGTTATGGGGCATTGCGCACGGCGCGCGCTCACCCCCGATTTTCCACCACGACCACGGACGCTAACGAGACCGACCGCGACCTGAGGGATTCCGCGCCGTCGTCGCGCCGGCGGCTGTCGGGAAACAGGTCATTGCCGACAGGCCTCGCCACCCCCGCGGGTCGCCGGAAACCGGCAACCCCTTGTGTTCTCCTCCGATCTTCGGCTCCGCCCGCTCTTTGTCCGCCCATGCGTAAATTCCGAGCCTTCCGTCACTTCTGGCCCGTATGACGGTGATCCTCAATCCGCGGATCCCGGCCGGCATGGCTCGGTGACGAACGGCGCGACGCCCGAGCTCAAACCCTGCTCGCGCCAGATTTTTCGGACGGTGAGCGCGCCTGTCGGAACGACGAGATAACGCCCCTGCCCGATCGCGCCGATTGCCGTGGGCGGGTAATCACATCAGGATCACAAGAAAACGGAGGAAACGTGACCCGACGCCGAGCCGCTGACGATTTTCCGATAATCCGCGCACGCATGGAGGAACTGCGCCGCGAGCGCGCCCAAGTATCGGCCGCGCGGCGCCGTTCCGTGATCCTCAGGTCAAGCCGGGGGAGAGGAAGCCGCGAGCTGGTAAGGGGCCTGCCGGGATGGATGCTGCCGTCGGAGCGCCGGCGGTGAGGGGGGAGGCGGTCGCCCCGTTCGTCCCGGTCTCCAACCGCGGCATGATCACGCTCTCGATCATGATGGCGAATATCATGCAGGGCGTCGACAACTCGATCCTCAATGTCGCCCTGCCGCACATCCAAGGGAGCCTATCGGCTTCGCAGGATCAGGCTGCCTGGGCGTTGACCTCTTATATCGTCTGCGCTGCCATCATGATGCCGCTGACCGGCTGGCTCGCCGGCCGGTTCGGCATCAAATACATCTTTCTGGTCTCGGTCATCGGCTTCACCCTCGCCTCGGCTCTGTGCGGCGCCGCCACGAGCCTTGGCGAACTCGTTCTCTTTCGCGCATTGCAGGGGGTGGCGGGGGCCGGGCTGAGCCCGCTGTCCCAGGCGACGCTGTTGCAGATCAACCCGCCGGAGCGCCACGGGCGTGCCATGGCGGTCTTCAGCACCGGCACGATCCTCGGGCCGATCATGGGGCCGGCGCTCGGCGGCTGGTTGACCTACGAGTACAGTTGGCGCTGGGTCTTTTTTATCAACCTGCCGGTCGGCGTGCTGTGCATCCTGGGGAACCTGATTTTTATTCGCCAGACCCGCTACGTGCATCGCGAACCGTTCGATTTCGTCGGGTTCCTGACGCTGAGCCTGGGGATCGGCGCGTTGCAATTAATGCTCGACCGCGGCGAGTTGAAGGACTGGTTCCATTCGAGCGAAATCTGGCTCGAGGCGACGGTCGCCGGGCTCGGCTTCTACCTGTTTACCGTGCACACCGTAACCACCGAGGAGCGCTCGTTTCTCAACCGCGATTTGTTGAGGAACGCCAATTTCGTGGCCGGTACCGTGCTGGTGTTCTGTGCCGGGCTGATCCAGTCCGGCGTCCTGGCGCTATTGCCGACGATGCTGCAAAACCTGATGAATTATCCGGCGCTGACCACCGGGCTGGTGGCTGCAGCGCGCGGCATCGGGGCTATGCCGGCGATGTTTCTCGTCGCCCCGCTGATCACCCGTGTCGACAACCGGCTGATCATTCTGTTCGGCCTAATGCTGACCGCGGTGTCGATGTGGCAGATGAGCCTGTTCTCGTTACAGATGGGCATGGCGCCGGTCGTCATCTCGGGGCTGCTGCAGGGTTTCGGCCTCGGCTGCACCCAAGTGCCGCTGAACATCATCGCGTTGTCGACTCTGCCGCGCCACATCATGACCCAGGGGACGGCTCTCCGCCAGCTGATGCGCAACCTCGGCGGCAGCATCGGCATCAGCATTCTGGTCGCAAACTTGGCCGAGAACACCCAGATCGTTCACTCGCGTCTGGTCGAAGGCCTGCGGCCGGACAACCCGCTGGCCCAGGCGCCCTATCTGGCGGCGCCGTTCAGCCTGAGCACACCGGGCGGGATGGCGGCACTCAACGCCGAGGTGACGCGGCAGGCCGCGATGGTCGCCTATATCGATAATTTCAAATTGCTAATGTTTATCGCGCTCGCCGCCCTACCCCTGCTGCTGCTGTTGCGCGAAGCGCGCCGCCGGCGACCGCCGGCCGCGGCTTCCGCAACCGCGGCGGCCGACGACTAAGTGCACGGCCAAAAATCGAGAGCGTGCCGGCGTCTCATCAGATCCTGGTTTATCGTCCAGGTCACACGCCTGTGTGAGGATTTGGCACGAATCCTTGCCATCACCCACTTTGCTTTCGTGCCCGCGACGAGGGCCTGTAATACTTCACTGCCATGTCGTTACTTGCCACCGCTGGGCACAAGATGTTGATCAGGGGATGTCCGCCAACTCGCGCTCGGTCACCGCGCGCAAGGCCCGGCAGTGGGCCAAGCACAACGGCAACCCGATGGCCCTTCGATCATGTGCTTTCGGATGACGAGGCCAACGCTATTGCGCATGTCCTCCGCTATGCCGTCGCGAATCCGCACGTCCTCTAATCGATGGCAGACTGGGCATCCGCATTTGTCCGTAAATTCAGGCGGAGCGCTCATCGCGCACCGGCCTTGCGCCGGCCTGTCACCAGCACACTACATCTTGCGCGACCTATGTCAAAGGGATAATTCCCGCTCGACCCTTGGTAACAAGAAGACAGCTTTCAAGAAAAGCCAGAGACGCTCTACAGTAACCCTTCATCTGCGTAGGATTAAATTCGTGGAATTCTCGATAGTCTGTGTCTAACGGAGATGCACCGTCTACCGCACACTGCTCGACGAACTCGAATGACCCAAATATAATCTTCGTTACTGGTCGGGCATAACCAACTAAGCCAGAATGGTACCCGCTGTCTTCTTGATAGAAGGCTGAGGCGGTGTTCCTGATGAATTCCTGTCCTATATTGCGAGCAAACTGAAATATAGGCAACTGGTGGTGAGGATATTTTTGCGATTCTAGAAAGCAGACAAATGCGAATGCGGGGACTTTATCAGCAACAACTCTGCAAAACCGTTGGTCACCGATCAGCAGCAAAAAATCGTGTGCTACTGCCTGATGCTCCGGACGGTCCGGTATGCGGCCCTTTCTTGTCGGAATAGGTGATTTGGCCGCAAATTCGAAAATCGCTACCATGGAATTGCGTAGTTCCTCGGCCACGATTTGTAGTCGATCTGGATTGCCTTGATGAATGAGGTGATAATTGGTGTCGAAGAACTGCTTCGCGTTTCCCTTTTCGATCATGGGCCGGCGGATAACAGCAACAGAGATGACCCGAAAGACAAAAGTAAGAAGACGAATCCAAATAGGGCCTTCAGGTTGTTGGGGTTTGAAATTAGCTTTGGAACAGGGAGTCTATTCTCAAACCAAACGTCGGTAGCCAATATGGCGAGACCTACGGTAAGGCCAACCCAAAACCCGACTTTTCGTAGATCGGCTTTCGTAAGAGAGAGTCTGTAAGAATAGCGGAAATCTGATGTAGTCATAATGACGAGAAACAAAGCGAGCGAGGCAAGGTACTCAGCGAGGCCGAATATGCTCCCCGATGGCGCAGGGGTGGCCTGAAATCAATCGGAATTGTTCCCAGATGGGCCATTCAGCGATGCTGTGGAGGAGGGAGAAACTGTGGTTCATGATAGCGCACGCCCTAGTAGCACAGTCTCTCGCGGCGTCAACGGGCCGCTACCTTGATCGAGCCTTGTCATGTGCGTGTGGCGCCGGGCGTTCGAAATGCGGCTTTCGGCGCAGGCGGTAGAGATAGATCGAGGTACGTCAAAACTCCCAGCTCTCCGGTACCCGATGAAAGGCGGCATGGCCTTTGAACGCCGTTACGTCGGGCGGCAACAGGCCGAAGCCGATCGCGCAGCGGCCATAGCGGTCGTTGATGCGGTCGATCATCGGCGACAGTTTCTGGCGCCGCTGGTTGCCGGCGTCGAATAAATCCGGCTGGTGCGCGCTGGCGGGCACGAGATCGAGCAGCACGACGCCGACACTGAGCGGCTTGTGGCGCGGGACCCGCGGCCAGAGCTGGTCGAGACAGCCGATCAGGAAGCCGGTGTCGCGGGTTTCGTTGAAACTGATCTCATCCCAGTGGCCGCCGAGATCGCCCGTCCATGACAGGTGCAGGCCTAACCGGCGGCAATAATAATCGCCGCGCCGCAGGCGCTCGGCGGCCTTGGTCAGCAGGTGCCGCGCGAAATTCGCGGCACCTTCGTTGGTGCGCAATTCCGGCTCGAGCACGTGTTGATGCCCCATGCTTTTGGCGAAGCGGGAGGAGGGCGGCTGGATGTCGACGCCGTGCAGCATCTGGTGGAACAGCAAGCCGTTGATGCCACCCCACACCCGGCGCAGCCGCATCGGCGAGGCTTGCCAGAGCTCGGCGACGGTGAAGATGCCGGCGCGGTGCAGGCGCTGCTCCATGCGCTCGCCGATGCCGTAGACCTCCTGCAATTCGAGGCCCAGCAAAATGTCGGGTAGATCGTCATGGGTGATGACGACCAGCCCGTCCGGCTTTTGCAGATCGGAGCCGACCTTGCCGAGAAAGACATTGGGGGCGATGCCAATCGAGCAAGTGAGGCACTCGCCGACCTGCTCACACAAGGCGCGCTTGACCTTCAGCGCCAATTCGCGCGCGACTTGGACCTGGCGCTCGGTTCCCATCAGCCGGCAGGCCATCTCGTCGATCGACATGACCTTCTCGACCGGCAGGCAGGTGTCGACCGCCTTTAAAATTCGCTCGTGATACTCGCTGTAGAGCCGGTGATTGGCCTGCACCGCGATCACATCCGGGCACAGCCGCCGCGCCTCGCGCACGACCGTGCCGGTCTTGATGCCGAAGGCCTTGGCCGCATAGCTGGCGGCAATGGCGACGGCGCTGTCCGTCGGCGTCTGCACGACGATGACAGGCTTGCCGCGCAGGGCAGGGGCCTCCTGCTGCTCGCACGACGCAAAGAAGGCATTGAGATCGAGGAACAGCCATTGGACGGGAGCCGCTTGCGCCGTGTTCATCGTTTGTTCTATACTGCCATCAGAGCGAATTTTGCAAGTGCCCCTACCCAGCCGGGCGGCGGAGCTGTGCTTACTTGGGCGCTAATGCCGATCGTGGGTGAAGGGTTCAGCCGCTATGTTTATTCGTTGGTGGGTCTGAACCACGGCCTCCGAAGCTGTCGGTATTCCACTGGATGACTGAACTATGGTCTTCTGGCGTTCGCGGAGACTCCGGACCCAAGACCCAAGGGCTTGGACGTCCTGCAACAGTTCATCCGGCTCCGGCGTGGCGCGATTACGGCCGCGTGACTGGTCATGGCCCGCCATGAGCCCGCAACATTTGTCAAAATTGTTGGTCCAAATCTGACAATCCTGTGGAGACAGAGCGCTGACATGAGGGAGGTCCTTAGGCTTGATCTGATCGCGGTGACGCATGATGACATGGGCGAACGCGACCTCTTCGAGCGCGCGCTCCCATGCGGCGCGGAGATCATCGTAGAAATGCCGGGCGGCGCGCTTGTAGACGTCCTCGTCTCCTTGGGCACGCAACGACACCAGGTCACGAGCGCGCTGTTCGAGTTTGTGGATGCGTGCCGGAAGCTTCATGCCTTCCCAAGGCAGATCGGCGTTGACGATGCCGACCGTGGTGGTAGAGGCGCGGATGTGGCGGGTCTCACAGGCGAGTTCGGCGTGCTCCGCGGCCTCCTCGAGGTCGTTCAAGAAGATTAGATCGTGGGTGAAGACGATCACCTGGCGACCCTCTGCCTCGGCGATCAAGCGCTGGGCAACCCTGTCCCGCCATTTGTGGTCGAGCGAGCTGATTGGGTCATCGAAGACTAGGGCGGAACGGTGAGAGGCGGTTGCCAATTCCGCGAGGAAGGCGGCGATCGCTACGCAGGTCTGCTCGCCCTCGCGGGTCGGAGAAGCGACGCGGATCAGCGCCCTTTCCGGGCGCCTTTAGCTCGATATAACCAACCAATGCGTTCTGGACGGTGACAGCGTAATCGGGCCGCGTGGCAAGATCGGCTAGGCTACTTTCGCCCACCAGCGTTAGGGACCGGTCCGGCAGCGCCGCGAGCTTGGCGAAGGTCTGGAACAGTTCCTCGAGCGGTCCGCGCAATTGATCCTCGGGGGCACCGACGGCCGCCGGGTTGGACAATTTCGCTTTCGTCGACACTCCGAATGCCGAAATGGCGCCAGCAAGAGTTTGCGGTGACAGCAACGTGGAGAGCCCATGCGTCAATGTGCACGCACGTATATTTTATACGGTCCGGCACATTTCAAGCTGGAGTTGAGCAGCTTTCCGAACTGGCTGCCGCGGGGCGTGGCTCGAAAGCCACGGCGGCCACGAAATGATGCATATGTGTCTTGCAAAGATAGTGTAACATAAAGGACATTAAGTTACACAAAGTGATGTATCGGTAATTATCAGTAATTCACCTTGAATGTCGGGCTATCCTCGGGTCGGGTCTTCCGGTGATCGTAGATGCGGGTTGTGGCGATGTTGGCGTGGCCGAGCCATTCCTGGACCTTGGCGATATCGGCCTGGTGGTCGAGCGCGTTGGTGGCGGCGGTCGCCCGCAGCGCATGGGCGCCGATCTCGAAGCCGAGATCCGCCGAATATCCCCGCACCAGCTTGTAGACCATATCGGGCGTCAGCGCCTTCTCGAGCAGGCCGGTGCGGTTGTTGCGAATTGGCCGAAACAGCGCACCACTGTCGTCCTCGCCATGGCCGGCAGCGTCGAGGTAGTCGTGGATCAGCGCATTAGTGCCGGGATGCAACGGTAGATAGCGCGTCTTCTCGCCCTTGCCGGAGACCGTAAGATGCGGGACGCCCCGCCGCGTGTTTCTAAAATCTTTGACTTTGAGTTTGCACAACTCCTCGCGCCGCAGCGCATGATAGAGCAAGGTCGACAGGATCGCACGGTCGCGCTTGCCCTTGATGGTCTCCTCGCCGGTGCGGCGAGCAAGTCGCGTGCCTGATGGTCGCCGAGCGCCGGCGTCTTGCCTTCGCCGCTTTCGGCCCTCGGCCGCTTGACGCCTTTGACCGGGTTGTGGGTGACGGCGTTTTTTTCGCAGAGATATTCGAACAGCGACGACAGCGCCGCCAGGCGATGCCGGATCGTGGCGCCGCCGAGATCGCGCTCGCGCGAGACCATCGCGCCAGGCGATCACATGGGCCCGGGTCACGGTGCGAAATTCGTCCGGCCGAACAATGCCGGCAAACCGCATGAAGTCGCTGATCGCGTTTTCGTAAGCGCGCCGGGTGTTGAGGTTCCGGATATTGGCGAACCACTCGATCTCGGGCGGAACATCGGCCAGCCGGTGGAACTCGGCGGCGGTCAGCAGCCGGTCGGCCGGCACGATCGGAGCCGGCAGCTGGGGGGCGATCTCCGGGTCGGATGGCGAGCCAGACATATCCACATTCTATTCTTGATAAAATCTGTTGAACTAAACCGCTCCGCGGTATGGGTGCGCCTGCGATCGATTGGTCAGACAGGGTAAGGGCCGAGGAACAGGTCGCCGAGGGCGCGCCGCAGCAGGTAGGTGATCCGCCGCCGAGCCAGATGGTGCGGGCGGTCGTGGATCAGGTGGCAGCGCTGGCAAAGGCCTTTCAGGTTACGCGGCCGATTGTTTGATGGATTGTGATCGAGGTGCGCCGCGGCAAGAACGACACGCGTGTTCCGGATGCGGGTTGCCTCCTCGAGGTCCGGCCTGCGGGCGGCCGACCGCGACCGTTGCGCCAGGTGCTAGCGGCGGCGTCATACCAGCGACCGTCGGGCAGGCAACGAACGGTTTCGCCATGCGGCCGGCCGCAAGTTTGGCAGCGCCGCCGGCGCGCTCGAACCGCACCTGCCGGCTGATCTGCGGCCAATCGATTGGGTAGAACTCCGCAGCTCAGGCTTGATCGGCATCGGGGGGCCCGTTCATACGGCCGGTTTCTTTGCCGAGCAGGCGATAGACGCTCGCGCGGCCGATGCCGAGCCGGCGGGCGATCGCCGCCGGGCCGAGTTTCTCGTCATCGCGCAGCCGCCGCGCTTCGCCGGCGTCGATCTTTGGCTTGCGGCCCTTGTAGACGCCGCGCGCCTTGGCGGCGCTGATCCCCTCCAATTGCCGCTCCCGGCGCAGATTGGTCTCAAACTCGGCAAACACGCCGAGCATGTCGAGGAACGCCTTGCCCGCCGCAGTGCCGGTGTCGACCGGTTGCTCGGTCGCCTTCAGCGCGACACCCTGCCCTTCAGCTCGTAGACGATGTCTTGCAGGTCTTTTAGTGAACGCGCCAGGCGGTCGATACGGGTGACCACCAGCGTGTCGCCGGTGCGCAAGAAATCGAGGAGCACCTGCAATTCGCTGCGTCCGTCGCGACGCGTACCACTCGCCTTCTCGGCGCGGATCACGTCGCAGCCCGCCGCCTTGAGCGCAGCGCGCTGAATGGAGAGGTCCTGGTCGAGGGTGGACACTCTAGCGTAGCCGTAAAGAGGCATTGGCGGCGAAACTGTCTCGTTAGCTCTCAGACCCCTCGTCATACCGTCTCGCTCTTCGATTATCAACCCAAACGAGACGCGATTTGCGTCTCGCCGTCCCGTTTCGCTCGGGTACACCCTTGCGATACATGCCCGCGCTCGGTTGCCATCTCGCCGTCAACCAGCCTGAACCAGGAGGTCGCCCCGATGGCCGAGATGAACCCGCTGCGCCGCCGCATGATCGAGGACATGAAGATCCGCAACCTGTCGCCGGTGACCCAGCGCTGCTACGTGCATGCTGTGGCAAAATTCGCCAGGCACTTCAACCGGCCGCCCGATCGGCTCCGGCTTGGCAGAGGCGCGGGCCTACCAGATCCTCCGGCGGTTTAGCTCAACGAACGAGGTTCGCGCCATCCGTCCCATCATCCGCTGCCGGAATTACGCGACCTCGCAGAAACCTTAGTGTCCATGGAGGAACCTGATCGTTCAGCGGCGCTACGCGGATGGGTCGGAGCCTTGCATGGAACCTGCTGCACCGCACAACGTTCTACGGGCTCTCGGCGTGGTCCAGGGGTTTGAATGTCTCTGCCGTCTTCGCTCCGCTGAAATAGAAAG
>CAVPKV010000055.1:0-61451 GCA_963705785.1 uncultured Solirubrobacterales bacterium
TACGCGCTCGGTCCGGACGCCGGGGAGTGGCTGCAGCAGGCGACGTTGGCGATCCGCGCCAGCGTCCCGCTCGAGGTGCTGCGTGACACGATCCAGCCGTTCCCGAGCTTCTCGGAGATTCACGCAGCGGCGCTGAAAGTGCTCCGGCTCCAGATCGCGGCGGCACGGCGCAAGGTCGGTGCAGGGGCGCGATGAGCGCGATCGTGGTGTACGAGATCTACCCCTTGCAATGAGCTCGCCGGTCGCGATCATCACCGGCGCTTCCCAGGGCATTGGCGCGGGGCTCGTGACGGGCTACCGCAGTGCGGGTTATGCGGTCGTCGGCGTTGCGCTGTCGTTCGCACCAGCCGATCGAGACGAGAGCGATTACGTCACGGTCGCCGGCGACATTGCAGATGCGCAAACCGCACGGCGCGCGGTCGACCAGGCTCTCGACCACTTCGGACGGATCGACACGCTGATCAACAACGCCGGCATCTACATCGGCAAGGCGTTCACCGAGTACACGTTCGATGAATACGAGGCGATCACGGCCGTGAACCTCACCGGCTTCTTCCGCATCACCCAGCTGGTGATCGCTGAGATGGTCGCCAGGAGCAGCGGGCATGTCGTGAACGTCTCCACGAGCCTGGTCGATAGCCCGGACAGCACGAGGCCGTCCGCGCTACCTGCACTCACCAAGGGAGGACTCGTCGCGGCCAGCCGTTCGCTTGCGATCGAATACGCCTCGCGCGGCGTTCGAGTCAACGCGGTCTCGCTCGGGGTCATCAAGACACCCGACCACGACCCCGCGTCCTACAGCGGGCTCGAGGCCCTCCACCCGCTGGGGCGCGTCGGCGAAGTCAGCGACGTCGTCGACGCGATCCTATACCTCGAGCGGGCGACGTTCGTAACCGGCGAGACGCTGCACGTTGACGGCGGCCAGGCGGCCGGCCGTTAGCACCAATCAATCCTCACCCGACCGAAGGATTTGAACCATGCGCTCGGACATCACTCCCGACGGCACCTTCCCCGACTACGAGCTGCCCGACCAAGATCGCGTCACTCGCAAGCTCAGCGAGATCCAGGGCGAGGATCCGCTGATCCTGACACTTGCGCGCGGCAACTATTGCCCAAAAGAGCACCAACAGCACCTCGAACTCGCGGCCAACTATCCGAAGATCGCCGTGTCCTACACCAAGGTCGCCACGATCTCGACCGACACCCACCACTCAAGCCAGGAGTTCCGCGCGTCGGTCGGCGCCCAGTGGCCGTTCCTCGAGGATCCGGATCGGATCGTCCAGAAGGACCTCGACATTCAGGAGTACACCGACACCGAGCACGACCCGATGATCCCGCACACGTTCGTGCTCAAGCCCGGGCTCGTGATCTACAGGATCTACAACGGCTACTGGTTCTGGGGACGACCGTCGTTCGTGGACCTCTGGCACGACCTCCGTGACGTGTCGAGCGAGATCCGCCCCGACTGGGACCTGGCAACGCCTGGCCTGCGCGAACGATGGGACGCGGGCGACCTGTCGCCCTTCCACGGCTGGAACAAGCAGGCCGTCCGAACCGCAGAGCGACCGGACGCATACTGAATGGGGTCCCACATGGATATTGAGTGCCGTCCTCGACCGCCCGGAGAGTGACATGACCGATCGCAAGCGAACGCCGGTGTGCGAGTTGCTGGGGATCGAGTTGCCGATCGTCGAGGCACCGCTGTCTCCAGATCCTCGCCTGCCCGCCGCTGTCTCGAATGCAGGCGGCCTCGGCACCCTGGGGCTGGGGTGGGCCGATGACGCCGGAGCCGTGGTCCGGGAGACGGAAGCCCTCACGGACCGGCCGTTTGCCGGCAACTTCGTGCTCGCCTTCGATCAGCACCATCGGATCGAGCAGGCGCTGACCGCTGGACTGCGAGTCGTGTCGCTCTTCTGGGGTGACGCCCAGGACTATGTCGAGTTGGTGCATGACGGCGGAGCGCTTGTCATGCACACGGTCGGGAGCGTCGAGGAAGCGCGGCGCGCAGTCGGATGTGGCGTGGACATCATCGTGGCGCAGGGTTGGGAGGCCGGGGGGCACGTCTGGAGTGGCGTGGCAACGCTCCCGCTGGTCCCGGCTGTCGTCGACGCGGTCGCGCCGGTACCGGTCATCGCGGCCGGCGGGATCGGCGATGCTCGAGGAGTCGCGGCCGTGCTCGCCCTCGGCGCGCAGGCGGCTTTGCTCGGCACGCGTTTTCTGCTCGCCAGCGAAATGCCGATCCACGAGGGGTATCGGCGCCGCCTCATCGCTGCGAACGAAACGGATGCGGAGTGGTATCGCAACCTGTACGAGGTTGGATGGCCGGACACTTCGCACCGCGCGATCCACAACTCAACGGCCGCGATGTGGGAGGCCGCGGGTCGGCCGGCACCGGGTAGTCGACCGCGAGAGGGCGAGGTGATCGCGCACTTCGCTTCCGGCGAACAGATCGTGCGATATGAGCCAGCGCCGCCGATGGTTGGAACGACCGGTGAGATCGAACCGTTGTCGCTGTGGGCCGGGCAGAGCGTTGCGCTCGCCAAACAGTCACAGCCCGCCGCGGAAATCGTGACCGAACTGGTCGCGATGGTGCCGGCGACATCGACATCCGAGCCGGGAGGCTGACCGATGAGTCATCAGATCGATCAGGGCGTGTTCCGGGGGGTGCTGCCGGAGGACATCGAGTGGAAGCCGTTCCCGTCGTTCCCGGTGTCTGCGCGCCTCGCTGTCCTGGTAGGTGACCCGACTGAGGCGGGGCCCTACGTGATCAGGGTCAAGCTGCCTTCTGGGGTCAAGCTGATGCCGCACGTACACCCGGAGGATCGCGTCTACACGGTGATCTCCGGTGTCTTCTACATCGGTCTCGGCGAACAGTTCGACAGCGAGAAGTTGGAGTCATACCCGCCAGGCAGTGTGATCGTTTTGCCCGGCGGAACCGCTCACTTTCACTGGGCGCGGTCCGGCGAGTACGTCACTCAGGTGACTGCGATCGGACCACTCGGCCTCGAGTACGTGAACCCAAGTGATGACCCGCGAGCCGCCTGAACCAGCGGCGACGAGCGCAACGGGGTCCCTGCTGTCGGTCAACGTTGGTATGCCGAAGGACGTGTCGTGGCAGGGGAAGACCGTCTTCACCGGTGTCTTCAAGGACCCGGTCGTCGGTCCCCGCCGCGTACGCAGGCTCAATGTCGAGGGTGATGGTCAGGGCGATCTGGCGGGGCACGGCGGAGAGCAGCGTGCCGTGTTCGTTTACCAGATCGACTCCTATCGGTACTGGGAGCGCGAGCTCGGACGAAACGACTTCGCGTATGGCCAGTTCGGCGAGAACTTCACCGTGGAGGGACTCGCCGATGACGAGGTGTGCGTCGGCGATCGCTACCAGATCGGCGGTGCCGTGTTCGAGGTCACGCAACCCCGGGTCACCTGTTACCGCGTCGGGATCCGCATGAACGACCCGCGCATCCCCGCGATGCTCGTCTCGCACCACCGCCCGGGCTTCTACTTCCGCGTGCTCCAAGAGGGGGATGTACAAGCGGGAGACGAGATCATCAAGCTTGCCTCTGGCGCTGAACAGATGCGGGTCGCGGAGGTCGACGCGCTGCTGTACCTGCCCGGGCACCCGCGGCAGCAGCTGCTGCGCGCGCTCCGGATCCCTGCGCTCAGCCCTGGCTGGCAGTCCTCGTTCCGAGCTTTGCTCGAGGAAGAACCCGGCAGCGGCAACGCCGGTCTCGCGGTAACCAGCCCGCCGCCCGCCTGGCCCGGCTTCCGTCAGCTGACGGTCACCGCAATCGCCCGCGAAAGCGACTCGGTGATCTCCATACGCGTCGAGGACCCAGACGGCGCGGCACTGCCGGCCGCCCGCCCGGGTCAGTACCTCACGGTGCGGGTCCAGCCCGACGCGCCGCGGAGGTCGGTGGTCCGCAACTACTCCCTCTGCGGAGCACCCGGCGCCGGCTACTACCGGATCGCCGTCAAGCGCGAACCCGACGGCGCCGCCAGCGGCTACCTGCACACCCGGCTCACCGTCGGCGACCAACTCGAGATCGCAGCCCCGCGCGGCACATTCATCCTTGACCGGACGGATGCACCCGTGCTGCTGATCAGCGCCGGGATCGGTGCCACGCCAGTCCTCGCCATGCTTCACGCGCTAGCGGAGCAGCATTCCGATCGCGAGATCTGGGCGCTGCACTCCGCGCGCAGTAGCCGCGAGCACTCGTTTGCCGCCGAGGCCCGGGCTCTTCTCGCCTCGCTCCCGAACGCGCGCACCCACGTGTACTACAGCCGTCCAGGTCCCGAAGACGTCGAAGGCCGCGACTTCGACGCCACGGGCCGCCTCACCGGAGCGCAGCTCGCCGAACTCGAGCCACCCCGCGATGGCGAGGCATACCTGTGCGGGCCTGCACCTTTCATGGACGACATCAGTGCGGCGCTGGCGGCGCTGGGGATCGAGGCCTCCCACATCCACACCGAACCATTCGGCCCCGCACCGGGTGCGACCCCAGGCATCGCAGCAACACCCACGAGGGAGCCTCACGCACCCGCCGGCAAACCCGGAAGCGGTCCCACGATCGAGTTCGCCCGCAGCGATCTCACGATCCCATGGGACAACGACTACGGCAGCCTGCTCGAGCTCGCCGAAGCATGCGACGTGCCCGTCCGCTGGTCGTGCCGGACCGGCGTCTGCCACACCTGCGAGACGACCCTCATCGCCGGCGATCTCAAATACAACCCTGAACCGGTCGAACCCCCAGCAGACGGAAGCGCACTCATCTGCTGCTCACAGCCCCGCGACGACGTCGTGCTCGATCTGTGACCGGCATCAACGGTCGTGCCAACAACGGAGGTCATGATGAACAACATCGATGAGCAGCTGGTCTTGGCGCACTTCATCGTTTCAGACGATGTCGAGCGTTCTCGGCGCTTCTACACCGAAGTACTCGGCGGCAGGGTGGCCTTCTCCGGCCCCGGAGGGCTGACCTATGTCGCGCTGTCCAACAGCTGGATCATCATCAATGGCGGCGGTGGCCCCACGGACGACAAGCCCGAGGTCACCCTGGAGACGCCACGCGATCCCGACCGGGTCAGCAGCTTTCTCAATATCCGGGTCAAGGACATCGAGGCCGTGTACGCCGAATGGAGCGCCAGGGGCGCGAATTTCCTGACGCCGCCGAAGCACCACCAGTACGAGATCCGTTGCTACATCCGCGATCCCGACGGTCATCTGATCGAAGTGGGGCAGACCACCGACCCGGACGGCGACTGGACGCCGGCTCACTGGCCATCGAGTACGCCCGCCGAGGAGTCATGACCACCGCGATCATCGGCACTGGAGGGATCGGATCGGCCATCGCCCGCCGGCTGGCCTCGGGTGGCGAGACCCTCCGCCTCTCGAGTGCCAACCATGAGTCGGCACGAACGCTGGCCGCAACCATCGGTCGGGCTGCGATAGTCGCCGTCGATAACCGCGACGCGTTGCAGGGCGCCGATGCCGTTGTCCTCGCGCTGCGGTTCACAGTGCTGAAGGGCGTCATGGAGGAGATCGCCGAGCCGCTGACCGACAAGCTCGTGGTCGTTCCGAGCAACCCGGTCGGCCTCGACCCACAAGGCAACGTCGTACGTCTGCTGCCGGAAGGACAATCCTCTGGAGCGGTTCTGGCCGGGTGGTTGCCGGCGGGGGCGCGCTTGGCGATGGCGTTTGGAACCATGTCGGCCGACGTCTTGGAGCCCTCCAGCAACCGATCACCGGAGCCGGCGGTCCTCTTCTACGCGACGGACGACGACCGTGCTGGCGAGGAGGTTGAGCGGTTGATCCGAACGGCCGGCTTCGAGCCGGTGAAGGTCGGCGGGATCGAACAGTCCAGTCGGCTCGAGGTGGGCGGCGACCTTCACGATCTTGTAGTCGGCCTCGCACAGGCGCGGTCATTGATCGGTGGGGCCTGATCGATTTCAGTGGGCGGGGGGGGGCTCTCGCAGTTCGCTCTCAGAAATGGCCCAGGCCGCGTTGACGAGCCCGATATGGCTGAAGGCTTGGGGGAAGTTGCCCAGGAGCTCTCCGTTGACGGGGTCGACCTCCTCGGCGAGCAGGCCGACGTCGTTGACGAAGGAGGCGGCCCGTTCAAAGACGGCCCGGCCCCGAGTCGGCTGTCCGGCCCGGGCCAGGGCCTGGGCCAGCCAGAAGGTGCACAACAGGAACGTGCCTTCATCGCCCTCGAGCGAGTCATCGGAGCGGTAGCGGTACACCAGTCCGCGATCATCGGTAAGGCGTTCTTCGGTCGCGTTGATCGTGGCCAGCACTCTGGGATCGTCGGCGGGAAGGAACCCCACCAAGGGCAGCATAAGGCTGGAGGCGTCAAGCTCGTCGGAGCCGAAGGACTGGGTGAAGGCGTTCGCCCGATCGCTCCAGCCTCTGGTCAGGATCGCCTCACGAATCTGGTCCTGGGTCTGTTTCCATGACTCGACTCGGTCGGTGGCGTCGAGACGGTCGGCTAAGGCCACCGCCCGGTCGAGGGCCACCCAGCACATCAGCTTGGAGTACAAGAAGTCGCGCGGCTCGCCCCGAACCTCCCAGATCCCCTGGTCCTTTTCCTGCCAGCGCCGGGCGGCCGTCTCGGCCAGTTCGACGAAGAAACGTCGTGTGGCTGGTGCCAGATCGGGGGGCGCGCCCCACTTGTCCGGAGCTGCCATTGGCCCAACCCGTCGGGAGGCGTTGTCGAACAGGTGGTCGGAGAGACGGTAAACGGCGCTGAGCAATTCGCCGTAGACGTCAAGCTGGCGCTGGTTCCAGGCGCCGTTGCCGACCCGAACGGGGGCAGACTGGCGCCAGCCCTCTAAGTGCGGCAGCTCCTGCTCGGTCAGGTCCCGTTCGCCGCCGATGCCAAACATGATCTGCAGGTCGCCGCCCCGGTCGAGCGAGCCGGCCGCGGAGGAGGTCACGTAGTCGAAGAACTGATTGGCTTCGTCAGGGCAGGCCGCCACCCAAAGGGCCTGGATCGTGAAGGAAGCGTCCCGGACCCAGGTGTAGCGGTAGTCCCAGTTTCGGGCGCCGCCCACCACCTCAGGCAGCGACGTTGTCGCCGCCGCGGAGATCGCGCCGGTGGGTGCAAAAGAGAGTGCCTGGAGCACCCGTCCGCTGTGGTGCACCAGGTCACGCCACGGACCCACGTAGGCCTGATGGAGCTCCGACCATGACTCCCACGCCGACACCGTGTCTTCGAGCCGTGCACCTATCTCGGATTGGCTCCAGACCTTGGCTGAGCCCGGGTCGGCCCGCTTGGCGTGGTGGAGGGCGAAGCCCGCGCTCTCGCCGCGGCGGAGCCGGAGCTTGCCTGAGACCACCGACTCCTCGACGGTCACGGCCACAGGGGAAGAGAGGACCAGCACGTCGGCGCCCCCGAACGCGGCCACTCCACCGTCGACGGCATCGATCATGGGATGGATCACCCCGTACTCGGGGCGCGGGACGTACTCCACAGACAACTCGACTTCTCCTTCAACGCACTTCGCGCGCCGGAGCAGAAGATGCGGTGCATTCTTGCCGAGCTCATGCCCCCGGTTGCCCTCGCCCATCGCCAGCGCGTCCGTGATCGCGACAGTACCCGTAGGCGTTCGGAACGTGGTCTCCAACGCCATCGTGCGGTTCAGATAGCGGCGAGTCACTTGTGTGGCCGCCATGGCGCGAATTGACCAGTGGCCAGCTTTGTCATCGAGGAGGCGACCGAAGATCGAGGGACTGTCGAAGCGCGGGAAGCACAACCAGTCGATCGACCCGTCCCGGCTCACCAGCGCGGCGCTGTGCCGATCCGAAAGGAGCGCATAGTCAGCTATAGGGGTCGTGCTCACACGAGCTCCTTTGCCCGTCCCGTCTGGTGCCGACCATTGTGGTCGGCGATCCGAGCTGTCAGCCGTGGATGTCCAGCGTAGCTACCCCCGAAAGGCGAGGACCGAGGAGCCGGTGTTGGGTCGCAAAGTGCTCGTTAACCGGCCCGACCAACTTCCCGGTCGCACGATTCAAAAGAACCTCGAGATCCAGCAATCACCGACCCCGTGCACAACCCTGTCATCCCCCACGCGCTGGTCCTCAAGCCGGGTCGGTGCTTGGCCCGTAGAGCCGTCGACCGGTCACACAATCATCACTAGGCCGAGACGGGAACCGGAGTGGCGATTGAGTGGACATAGCAGTGGCGGCGCGGTCCGCCGAGTCTGATCGTGCAAATGCAGCTGTCGCTGGTCGGGCCAACGGTTTCGTCGCGACTGGTCTCGAGACAAAGGCAGCCCGCGAGTGCCGCTGTCGATGGATATCCGCGCCAGCACGAAAGCCGGTCTCGACCCGCGACGGCCGCCAGTCTCGCTCGTCGCCAATCTCGGGTCTGCGCCGACGAGACCCTCGCGCGCGACACGTCAACCACTCGGTACGGCGCCGCTTGACGGCCGCAGTGCTGAGCTGCACGGATCTGCCCGCGACGCTACCTGCACCACGACCGCGATAATGGCTCCTGCCGCTCGCGCCGCTGCGCTCCGCTCACAGCACACAGTTTCACGATCGGCGTGGCGCCCCAACCGATCCTCTCAGCGCCACGAGTCGATGGTCGACGCGCGCGCCGGGCGCTAACGTTGAGCACACGATGACCGCCAAGGAGGAACTGCGCGAGCGCATCGAAGAGCTCACCGAGGAGGAGGCCAACGAGGCGCTGCGGCTGCTCGACATGCGCTCGGACCCTGTGATCGCTGGGTTCCGTGACGCGCCGCTAGATGATGAGCCTTGGAGCGAGGATGACGAGGCGGCCGCCGCTGAAGGCCGGGCCGATCTCGCCGCCGGGCGCACCGTGCCGCTGGACGAGGCGCTGCGAGAGCAGGGGTGAGCGGCGCGCCCTGGCGCGTCGAACTCACACGCACAGCACAGCGCGACCTGCGCCGCCTGGACCCACCGGTCCGCAGCCGCGTCGAAGAGTCGCTGCGCGCACTTGCACAGGAACCCCACCGGGCCGGGATGCTACGCAAGCTCACCGGCGCGCCCGAGTGGCGACTGCGGATCGGGGACTGGCGAGCGCTTGTGCTGCTCGACACGCAGGCGCGGACAATCCAGGTCACGCGCGTGCTGCCCCGCGGCCGCGCCTACCGCGACTGAACAGTGACCGACATCCACACGGTCGGACAGAAGGACCTGGCGGCCCCAAACCGTCGGAAAGCCCCGCCACACGGGGCTTTTCGAGTGCGCCCGAGAGGACTCGAACCTCCACGGACCATTCAGTCCACAAGGCCCTCAACCTTGCGCGTCTACCAATTCCGCCACAGGCGCGATGGGCCGGGGGAGTATAGCCCTGGCCGGGAGGCCTCCGGCCGGGGGTCCCGCCGCCTTGTGTCCGTCCGCGAACCCCGCTACAGTTCCGAACGTGTGTTCGACGTATCCGGCCCACAAGTCAAACGAGCAAGGAGCTGACTCATGGACCTGACCAAGCGTCAACAGGAGATTTTCGACTTCATCAAGCGGTATTCGGCCCGGTACGGGTACCCGCCCACGGTGCGGGACATCGGCAAGGCGGTGGGGCTGGCGTCGTCTTCCACCGTCCACGCTCATCTGTCCAACTTGGAGCGGATCGGGCTCCTGCGGCGGGACCCCACCAAGCCGAGGGCGATCGAGTTGCTGGATCGCGCCGCGTCGGGCGTGCGCAACCTGGTTCGCCCTGGACTGCCGCTGGTCGGCCAGGTGGCTGCCGGGCAGCCGGTGCTGGCCGAGGAGAACATTGAGGAGTACGTCCAGACTCCCTCGTTCGCCGGCGGCGATCAGGGCGGCTACCTGCTCCGAGTCCGCGGCGACTCGATGAAGAACGTCGGGATCCTGGACGGCGATCTGGTCGTTGTCAGGCAGCAGGACGAGGCCGACGATGGCGAGATTGTCGTGGCCCTCGTGGGTGAGGAGGCCACGGTCAAGCGCTTCTACCGCGAGGCCGACCACGTTCGCCTGCAACCCGAGAACGAAGCCATGCAGCCCATCCGCAGTCGGGACGTGCGTGTCGTGGGCCGTGTGGTTGGACTGATGCGGAGCCTCTCGTAGATGCTGAGCTCGACCCTGATCCCGCCTGTGTGCGATGACGACCTCGACGAGCCGACGCTCGACGTGGCGATCCTCCGGGTGTGGGAAAGGGTCATGAGCGCGCGGGACGTCCGCTGCCCATGGTGCGGGGGGACGATGCATCCGCGCTATGGCGCCGGACCGCTCCCGGTGGGTGCTCGCTGCGAGGACTGCGGCGCGTCACTGACCTGACGGCTCAGGCGGGGTATCCTTCACCGGGCAGGCTGAGCAGTCGCGGAGGTGCGAAACCCTTCGAGGAAAGTCCGGACATCACAGGGCAAGGTGGTCGGTAACGCCGACCCGGGGAAACCCGCGGGAAAGTGCCACAGAAATGACACCGCCTAAGCCTGGAGCCGCTGCAGAGCTTCAGGCCGGTAAGGGTGAAATGGTGCGGTAAGAGCGCACCGGCGTCGCGGTGACGCGGCGGCCAGGCAAACCCCACCTGATGCTAGGCCAAGCAGGACCGTTTGTAGGTGACCCGCCAAGGTCCGGGTAGGCCGCAGAGATGGATGGTTGCTCACGACAGAATCCGGCTTACAGGTCTGCTACGGAAAGCCCCGCCTCGGCGGGGCTTTCTATTGACTGGGTGCCACCGCCGGCGGGTTAGCTGTCGAACCGCCAGCGCGAGGCCCCGTAGGGCTCCGCTCCGGCAACGCCGAAGCCGGCCCTGAGCTCGAGGCGGTAGAGGTGCCAAGGCGGCGGCCCAGCGCTCGGCGCGCTGTGTACGGAGATTGGATCATGGCCATAGATGTCGAGGTTCTTGGTTTCCAAGACGGGACCGGAGCGCGAAAGTCATCGGTCAGCGGCGCACACGTCCTGGACCTCCGACGAACACTGGGAACCCAGAGCGGCTGGGACTACGCTTATGCCATGGGAGCGGAGGTTCAACAGCGCCCGGGGGACGAAGCCTTCTTCCGGGCGATTGAGACCCACCGGCTACGGGCCTTCATCCGGGTGATGAGACGCCTCCCGAGCGACCCGCGGTGCGCCATCTGCCAGGCCCCGTTCGGCGGCGTCGGGGGTCGGGTGATGAGGCGCTTCGGCTTCGGGCCATCGCGGAAGAACCCCAGGCTGTGCGCCGAGTGTTTTGAGAAAGCGCCCGTCGGAGGCAGCGAGATGAACGTCGGGATCCTGTTTGCTGACGTCCGGGGATTCACCACTCTCGCTGAGAGCCAAGATCCGGCGACCCTGGCCGAGCTCCTGAACACCTTCTACGAGGCCGCGGTGGGAGCGTTGTGCCGTCATTCGATCATCAACAAGCTGGTCGGAGACCAGGTGATGGCGCTGTACCTGCCCCAACTGCTGGGTGATGGCGCCGTCGAGCACATGGTCGACGACGCGATGGCGCTGCTGGCCGCGGCGCCATCGGAGCTCGGCATTGGCGTCGGGCTCGACTACGGCAGGGCCTTTGTGGGAAACGTGGGCAGCGGCGAGGTGAAGGACTTCACCGCGATCGGTGATGTAGTCAACACCGCCGCTCGTCTCCAATCCGCCGCCGCCGACGGCGAGATCGTGCTGTCCAGCCGCCTGATGGAGGTCACTGAGGCACGACTTCCGCAGGCGCGGCCACGCACGCTCGACCCTCAGGGGAAAGGCCGAGCCGGAGCAGGCCTTCGTCGTCAAGACCGTTCGCGAGTCAGTCCCGGACCCCACCTGACGGCCCTCTTACGGCGCCGGGCGATTCAGGCCGTACACGTAGTGATCACGTGAGTCGCGCGGGTCGTCGGGCCGGAGCTCACCCGCGGCCACCCGTGTGAACCCCGCTCGCTCCAGCGCCCGCCACGACGCCAGGTTCTCCGCGTGGACGGCCACGATCACCACGGACGCATCGGTGCGCTCGGCCCAGATCACCTCCAGGCCGGCGGCGATCATCGCGGCTCCCAGGCCCCGTCCTCGTAGGGCCGCGACTCCGATCAGGTAATCGATGCAGACTGCCCCGCCCGGGAGCTGGCACACGGTCGTGAGCTCCGCCAGATAGTCCGGGTCCGCCGCAATCGGGTAGTGCTGGATCAACCCGAACGGCGTCGCGTCGATCTCGGCGATCAAAACCGAGGTCGGCTCGAGCCCGTCAACCGCAGGTCCAAAGTCCCGTTCCACGGCGCAGGCGGACGTCTCATGGTTCCACCAGCGTGCCACCACCGGCTCGGAGAGCCAGCGACCGAGCAGCTCGAACTCGCTCTTGCTCAGTGGATGAAGGCGGATCGGCTGGCCGCTGGTGGGTCCGTGTGGCATCGGGTCACGGATCGCGTCAGGGGTCGGTCGACTCCCCGGCCTTCCCGTTCTGCATCCGCCGAAGATCGGCCAGCGGGATGTGGCAGCTCATCGCGTGCCCCGACTCCGACTCCTCCAGCGGCGGTTCGCTCGTCTCGCAGATGGCACCGAGCTTGCGCGGGCAGCGGGTGTGAAAGACACACCCCGAAGGTGGGTCGGCGGCGCTGGGGATCTCTCCCTCCAGCCGGATCCGCTCTCGTGGCGCGGGCTCAAGCGACGGGACGGCGGAGAGCAGCGCCTCCGTGTACGGGTGGTGCGGCCCGCTGAACACTCGGTCGGCCGCCCCCGTCTCCATGATCCGTCCCAGGTACAGGACGGCGATCCGGTCGGACAGGTAGTGCACGACGCCCAGATCGTGGCTGATGAACACATAGGCCACGTTCTCCCGGCGCTGAAGGTCGCCGAGCAGGTTCAGGATCGCCGCCTGGACCGACACGTCCAGCGCCGAGGTGGGCTCGTCGCACACGACCAGCCGCGGATCACCGGCGAACGCCCGGGCGATCGCCACTCGCTGCTTGAGCCCGCCCGACAGCTGGGCGGGGCGCATCGGCAGTTGATCCTCGGACAGCCTGACCGATGAGATCAGGCCCAGCAGCCGCCGCATCATGGCCTGGCCCCGGTATCCCCCGAGCTTGACGAGCGTCCGGCTGAGCAGGCGTCGGACCGTGTGCCGGCGGTTGAGCGCCGAGTCGGGGTTCTGAAACACGATCTGGACCGCCTTGTGCTGGGCCTGGGAGCGCTTGGTGGAGACCGGCGGAAGCTGCTGGCCGTCGAGGATCAGCTCGGCGCCGGCATCGGGCGCGGTCAGACCCAGCAGCACGCGGGCGAGCGTCGTCTTGCCGCTGCCCGACTCACCGACCAGGCCGAGCGTCTCCCCGGTCCGGACCTCCACGCTCACCCCCGCCAGGGCATGGACCGCCTGGCCGTCCAGGCGGAAGGTCTTGGAGACGTCCGTGGCCCGGATCAGCGGCTCGCCCCGGCGGTGCCCGTTCTGTCGTGGGTCGGGCTCATCCCCGACCGCGTCCGGCGTCCGGGGAAGTGTTTGCGCCTGGTTGTGGAAATGGCAGCGCGACCCCCGGCCCGGGCCGACGTCATAGACCGGAGGCGGCTCGGTGCGGCAGCGGTCCTGGGCCAGTCCGCAGCGCGGGGCGAAGATGCAGGCTGGTGGGAGCTCGCCGGGACGGGGCAGGAAGCCCGGGATCGTGTCCAGCCGGGCCCTGGACTTGGTCGCCTCGCGGCGGGGAATGCAGCGCAGCAGGCCGACGGTGTAGGGATGGCGCGGATCGCTGAACACCTCCTGGGCCGAGCCCTCCTCGACGAGCTCGCCGGCATAGAGGACGCCCACCCGGTCGCACATCCTGCGGATCACGGCCAGGTTGTGGCTGATGAACAGCAGCGACGTGCCGAGCTCCTGGCGCAACGAGGCGATCAGGTCCAGCACCTCGGCCTCCACGGTGGCGTCCAGGGCGGTCGTGGGCTCGTCCAGGATCAGCAGCGACGGCTCCGCGGCCACGGCCATGGCGATCACAGCCCGCTGGAGCATCCCGCCCGACAGCTGGTGCGGATACCGTCGCATGACCGCCGCCGGGTCGGAGATCCGGACCGTGGCCAGCATCTCCTCGGCCCGCTCCCGCGCCTGCTTGCGCTCCACGCCGGCGATCTCAAACACCTCCGCCACCTGGCGTCCGACGCGGATCGACGGGTTGAGGGCCTTCCCGGGCTCCTGGTAGACCATGGACACGATGCCGGCTCGCGTCCGGCGCAGGTCCTCCCGGCCGAGGGTGAGCACGTCACGCCCGTCCACGGCTATCCGCCCCCCGCTCACGCGCCCGTTGCGGGCCAGGTAGCGCACGACCGCCAGGGCCACGGTCGACTTGCCCGAGCCGGACTCGCCCACGAGCCCGAACGACTCGCCACGCCGGATCTGAAACGAGACGTCGCGCAGGACCGCCAGGTCGCGGCCCCTGACCCGGTAGGCCACATCCAGGTGCTCGATCGTGAGGGCGTCCGGAGGCCGGCGCTCCTGCCTCCGGCGACTCCACGCCCGCCACGGCGCTCATCGCTCCAGGACCCCCTCGACCGCGTCCGACACGAAGTTCACCCCCACGATCAGGGAGGCGATGGCCAGCGCATCGAACAGGACCTCCCACCAATACCCTGCCGCCACCTGGCCGTAGTTCTGGGAGATCTCCAGCCCCCAGTCCGACGACGGCGGCTGGATCCCGAGGCCCAGGAAGGACAGCGCCGCCACGGTGAAGATGGCGTACCCGAGCCGCACGGTGAACTCGACCAGGATCGGCGGCAGCACGTTGGGGAGGATCTCCACGAACATCACGTACGGGGCACGCTCTCCCCGCAGCCGGGCCGCGGCTACGTAGTCGAGCTCGCGCTCCTGCAGCACGGCCGCCCTGACCGTGCGGGCGATCAGGGGCGTGAATACGATCCCGATGACCAGGATCAACGTTACGTTGGAGTGCCCCAGGGCCACCACCGCGAGGACGGCGGTGACCACCAGCGGGAGGGCCAGGAAGGCCTCCACGAACCGGCTCAGGATCTCATCCACCACCCCGCGGAAGTAGCCCATGACAAGTCCGATCGCGGTACCCGCGACCGTGCCCAGAAGCGTGGCCAGCGGGGCCACGATGAGGATGTCCCGCGAGCCCACGATCACCCGCGAGAGCATGTCCCGCCCCAGCGAGTCGGTCCCGAACAGATGCGACCCAGACGGCGCTCTGTTGATCGCCTCCAGGTTCTGGGCGAGCGGGCTGTCGGGCGCAATCAGGGACCCGAAGATCGCGCACACGATCCAGAACAGCAGGATCGCCGCCCCGGCCCAGAAGAGCTTTGAGCGCGCCAGCTCACGGAGCAGCTCCCGGCGGCGCGCCGCCGCCGCTCCACCGGCCTGGATCGCGCCGGCCGACTCGACGGGAACGGTGGAGACGCTCATTCGGCACCCCGGAGGCGGATGCGCGGATTGAGCAACGCGAACAGGATGTCCGCCACCAGCGTGGCCACCATGTAGACGATCCCGATCGTCAGCACGCTCGCCTCGAGCATCGGGAAGTCCTTGTGCGTGGCCGCGTTGTAGATCAGTGACCCGATGCCCTGGTAGCGGAACAGTGTCTCCACGATCACCAGGCCACCGATCAGATAGCCAGTCTGGGTGGCCACGACCGTGATCGTCGGCAGCAGCGAGTTGCGCAGGACGTGGCGGCGGATCATCACCCCCCGGGGCAGACCCTTGAGCGTCGCGGTGCGCGCGTAGTCGGACTCGAGCCCTTCGATCGTGCCCGCCCGGGCCATCCGCGAGATGTAGCCGAACAGGATCAGGGTGAGCGGGATGGCCGGCATGATCAGGTACTTGAGCTGGGTCAAGAACCCCGCGCCGGGCGGAGCGGTGGCCGAGATCGGAAGCAGGCTCAGCCCGATGCCAAAGGCCAGAATCAGGATGATCCCCGAGACGAACTCGGGGACCGTCGTGGCCGACAGGCCGAACGTGCTGATGATCCGGTCCAGCGGGCGCCCGACGTTGAGCGCGGCCACGACGCCGCCCAGGATGCCCAGCGGTACGACGATGATGAAGGCCAGCACAGCCAGTTTGAGCGACCGGCCCAGCGCCCCGGTCAGCATCGGGCCGATGGCCGACTGGTACTGGTAGGAGGTCCCAGGGTGGCCCTGGACGAAGTGGCTGATCCAGGTCCAGTACTGAGATAGGACGGGTTTGTCCACGCCGAGCTGGTGGTCGAGCGCCCTGACCGCGCTCGGGGCGGCGAGATTGCCCAGGATCGACCGGCCCGGGTCGCCGGGCAGCACCTGGGCGGCCAGGAACACGATCACGCTCAGGATCCACAGCGTCACGAGCGCGAGGCCGACGCGCTTCAGTACGAATCTGAGCATGTCCGTCGCCGGCTGTTGATCAGGTCATGTAAGCCTGGTTCAGGTACAGCTGGGCGATCGACGTGGGGTTCAGGCCGCCGACGCCGGATGTCGACGCGGTCAGCCCGTCGATCCAGTACGGAATCACGAGCGGTGTCTGGGCCAGCAGCAGCCGCTCGATCTCGCCCGCGACCTTGCGCTGGGCCTGGACGTCCAGCGCGGCCACATATTGCTTGACCAGCGAGTCGTAGGTTTTGTTGCTGAAGTGGGCGGCGTTCCAGGGCCCGCCCGAGACGAGCGGGGCGTTCAGAAACACGTTGGGCACGCCCCGGTCGCCGTAGTCGACCAGGCTCATGGTGCCGTCCAACCAGTCCGAGTTGCCGAACGTGGCCTTGCCGTAGTAGCTGCTCTGAGACTCGATATTCAGGTTGATGTTGATCCCGGCCTTGGCCGCGTTGGCCTTGACCACCTGGGCCAGCTGCGGGATCTCCTCGTAGTCCTCGGTGTCCAGCGTCACGCTGAATCCGCTGGAATGCCCCGCCGCGGCCAGCAGCTGCTTGGCCCTGGGGATGTCCTGGTTGCGTTGCGCGACCGACGTATCGGTGGAGGGGAATCTGGGGCCGAACGGATAGTCGTTGGCCTCACTGCCGTAGCCGTCCAGAAGCGCCGACACCATCCCCTTGCGGTCCAGCGAGTAGGCCACCGCCTGGCGGACCCGCGGGTCGGTGAACGGGGCCTGGTCGCAGCGCATCGACAGCTCACGGTGGTTGGCCGCCTTGAGCTTGATGATCCGGTAGGTGGAGCTGTTGAGCAGCGCCGTCGCACCGGCTGGCACGAACTGGCCGATGACGTCAACGTCCCCACCCTGGAGGGCCAGAATCTGCGGCTGCTGGGAGGAGTAGAACTTGAACTCGGTGCCGGCCAGCAGCGGCTTGGTCCCCCAGTAATGGGGGTTGGGGACGAACGACGCGCCCGACCCCTGGGTGTAGCTCTTTAGCTTGAACGCCCCGGTTCCGATGAACGTGCTCTGCCACTTGGCGAAGTCGGTGCCCTTAGGAACGATGATCGCGTTGTAATTGTCCGAGGAGACGAGGTAGGGGAAGTTGCCGTTGGGCGCCTCGAGCTGGAATTCGACCGTGGTCGAATCGATCTTCCTGACGCCCGACGGGGACAGGACGCCCTTGAACGTGGACAGCGCGTTGGAGGCGTTCTTGGGCTCGGCCAGCTGCTGGAAGGTGTAGACGACGTCATCGGCGGTCATCGGGGAGCCGTCGCCGAAGATGACCCCCGACCGGAGCTTGAACGTCCACACGCTTCCGTCGTGGTTGGGCGACCATCTGAGCGCCAGCATCGGCTGCAGCGTGAGCTTCTGATTGTTGTCAAAGATCAGGAACTCGCCCGTCTGGTTGAGCATGCACAGCCCGCCCGCGTCGGCCACGGTGAGCGGATTGACGGCTGCCGCGGGGGTTGAGATGGCCACCCGCAACGTCCCGCCGCGCTTGGCCGCGGCCGGTGGAGCCGTCGAGCCGGACCCGGAGGACCCGCAGGCGGACAGGATCGCTCCCAACAGCGGGACGGACATCCCGACCGCGGTCCCCCGGCGCAGGAAGTCGCGGCGGTTCAGGCGACCCGCCACCAGCTCGTCGATGTAGTGGTTCTCAAGCTGGCTTCGTCCCTGTCGAAGCCCGTCGAGTTCGTGGTTGGTGCCAGTCATCAGGCTCTCCCTATCGTCTCAGGCGTGCTCCCAACAGGGCGCATGGTCATACCAGCAGATCGACCCTATTCGATCTGGCGGCGGACTGCGTGAGTAGCGGCCGAGACCATGGCGGTGCGGCGGGCTCTGGAGCTCGTCCGAACCGTCCCAGCCCCAAAGCCAATCGGCTAGGCTGGTTGCTGACCGCGGGGAAGGGGCGCCTGACGAACAGAAATTGAGAGGTTCCCCATGCGGGCGAGAGTCCTGTTCCTGAGCGCTGCCCTGGCGCTGTCAATCGTGGCCCTGCCCGCCAGCGCACCGGCGGCCAGGGATTACGCCAACATCGCCCGGGACATCGTGCCGTCGGGGAACTTCGGGACGATCCCGAGTCCATCCACGCTGGCCCAGATCGAGCGCCAGGCCGTGATGTACAACGCGCTGACGCCGCTGTTCAGCCACGTCACGCCGGCGGATGTCAACTCCGACTTCAAGGCCGAGCCGATCAACGTGAGCGGCGCTCCCGGGCCGATCACGAAGGAGAGCGTGCCCCACCCCGGGATCACGATCTACCGTGACGTTTACAACGTCCCATACATATACGCCAAGACCGATGCCGACCTGACCTGGGGCGCCGGCTGGGTTGAAGCCGAGGACCAGGGGCTGCTGCTGGGCGAGGCCCGCTACCTAACGCGGCTGGCCGCGATCGACGCCCCCGGCCTCAGCGTCATCGGGCTGATCGGCAACCTGGCCAGCTTCAAGCCCACCCAGCAGACGGAGAACGAGGTGGCCAAGCAGACCAACGCCCTCCTGGCTCACGGCGCGGAGGGTCGAGCCGTCCTGCGCGACATCGACCGGTACCTGGACGGCATCAACGCGTACATGGCGGCGCATGGGGGAACCCCCAATTGGACCCGCACGGACATCTACGCCCTCAACGCCCTCAAGGACCAGTTCGTCGGAGAGGGAGGGGGCAACCAGGCGCTGAACTCCGACTTCCTGTCAGCGCTGGAACGCCACCTCGGATCCAATCGGGGGATGAAGGTCTTCGACGACCTGCGCGAGGCCTACGACCCCGAGGCTCCGGCCAGCGTGCCGGGCCATGTCCAGTTCCAGCCCAAGCCCAAGAGCCTGAGCGGCAACGTGCTGCTTGACCCCGGGAGCCTCAGCCCGGCGGCCAGCGACGCCCTGGCCAACCAGATCCGATACCGGGGCCAGGCCAGCAACGAGCTGATGATCTCCGGGGCGCGCTCGGCCACCCATCATCCGATCATGGTGGCCGGCCCTCAGATCCACTATTACTACCCCGGTCTGACCACCGAGGTCGTCGAGAACGCTCCGGGCGTCCACCAGCGCGGCGTCACCACCGCCCCTTTCCCGGGCTACATCTTCATCGGGCGCAGCCAGGACCAGGGCTGGTCGTTGACCTCGGCCGGGCTGGATCAGATCGACACGTACGTGGAGACGCTGTGCGGCGGCAGCAAGCACAGGTACATGTACAACGGCCGGTGCCGCAACATGCAGTTCTTCGACGCCGGCAAGCTGACCAACGGTGGCACCACCCAGGAAATCACCTTCTGGCGGACCATCCACGGCCCCGTGTTCGGCTACGCCCGGGTTCACGGCAAGCTGGTCGCCCTGGCCCACAAGCGGGCCAGCTACGGCAAGGATGTGCTGGACCAGCTTTTCTACTACAGGCTGGGCCACGGCCAGGTCCACAACGTCCACCAGTTCTTCCGCGCGGCCAGCCTGACTCCGCAGACGTTCAACTCGTTCTACATGGACGACAAGGACATCGGCGTGTTCACGAGCGGCCTGGTCCCGATCCGGCCGCGCAACGTCGACCAGGATCTGCCCATCAGCGGCACCGGCCACGAGGAGTGGCGGGGCTTCGTCTCGTTCAAGAACCATCCTCAGGGGATCAACCCGCCCAGCGGGGAGATCGTCAACTGGAACAATCGACCCGAGGCGGGATACGAGGCGGCCGATAACAACTGGAATCTCGGGGCGATCCAGCGAGTCGACCTGCTGCTCCATAACCTCGGCCACGGCAAGAACCTGACCCCGGCCCGGGTTGTCTCGGCCATGAACGAGGCCGCCACCCAGGATGTGCGCGAGATGACGATCGAGCCGATTCTGAACAAGGTGCTGAGCGGCGGACACGCCCCCAACGCCCTGGACGCCAAGATGCTGAGCCTGCTCAACGAGTGGCATCGGCAGGGCGGCAGTCGGCTCGACCGGACCGGCAATGGCCAGATCACGGCACCCGGCGCGGCGATTATGGACACCGCCTGGCCGCTGCTGGCCAGGGCGTGGGCGTCCAGCGTGCTCGGACCGTCCTTGACCAACCAGCTGGCCTCGTTCCAGACCATCTATGACAGCCCCAACAACGGCACCGGGACGGGCGGTCAGGAACACGGTTGGGGGATGTGGATGGACAAGGACCTGCGGACGATCCTGGGTGAGCGCGTCCGAGGCAAGTTCAACGTCCGCTACTGCGGCGGCGGCAGTCTCAAGCGCTGCCAGAAGCTGCTCTGGAACGCGATCGATCGGGCGGGCATGGAGCTGGTCAACCGAGCAGGGCTCCAACCCGGCCAACTGGCACTCCAGCGCGACGGCGGAGGAGATCACCTTCGTCCCCGGCCTGCTCAAATACAGGATGCGCTACACGAACCGGCCGACCGGGATCCAGCAGGTGCTGAGCTTCTCCGGACACGCGAAGGGCGACGGGTAGCCCCGGCGCAGGCGGCCATCGACGCTGAGATAATCGCTCGCAGATGAGGCGTTTGTGGACGGGTAGGGTGGCGCTGGCGCTTGCCCTGACAACGGTGATGGCCGCCAGCTGCCTGTCACTCGTGCTCACCGGGTCCAGCGGCGCGGATCCCTACCGGGCCTCGGCCGCGGTCCTGCGCGGGACGGTGTCCCGGTTGGTCGGGGTCTCGCGGAGCCTGGGGGCATTGGACCCCCGTCGCCAGATCAGGCTCGCGCTGCCGCTGGTGCTGCCGAGCTCGGCGGCGCTCGACCGGTTCGTGGCCGGGCGGTACAGCCCGGGTAGTCCCGGCTATCACCACTTCCTGACTCCGGGGCAGTTCGGGCGTCGCTTCGGGGCGCCGGTGGCCGAGGTCCGGCGGGCGGCCGGTGTGCTCCGGAGGCTCGGGCTACGCGTTACGACGCCCCAAGCCAACCATCTCTACCTGTCGGCCACCGGGACCGTGGAGGCCGTGGAGCGGACCTTCGGGACAAGGCTCGACCGGTTCGGCACCGCTGCCAGGCACACCTTCTATGCCAACACGACCGACATCCGGCTCCCGGCTTCGCTTCGCGGATTGGTGACCGGGGTGCTCGGCCTGGACAACACGGCCCGCCCCGTGTCGCACCTGGTTCGGGCCCCCGGTCCCGCGGTGGCGCTGGCCCGCGGCCAGGCCCTCGTGGGCCGATCCAGGGCTCGAAAGGGGGTCGCCGGCGGGGCGACGCCATGCGCCGCCGCCACGGCCTCCGGCGGCTACACGGCCCCGGATCTGGCCCAGGCGTACGACTACAACGGGATGTACGCCCGGGGCTTCCACGGCGAGGGGATGCGGGCCGCGCTGGTCGAGTTCGACGACTACCACGACTCCAACGTCCGGGGGATGGAGCGGTGCTACGGCGTCAGGACGCCCGTGACCCGCCGGCTCGTCGACGGAGGGGTGGGCGGCCCGCCGCAGGGCGGTGAGGGCGAGGACATGGCCGACATCACGACGATCCTGGAGCTCGATCCCAAGCTGGCCCACCTGTACGTCTACGAGGCGCCGATCACGGGAGGGGCCGCGATCTTCGACGAGGGCACGGCCGAACTCGACCTGTACAACGCGTTCGTCAGCGACGACAAGGCCACCGTCCTCTCCGCCTCGTGGGGTTACTGCGAGGGCCTGCAGAGCGCGTCGTATGACCAGCTGTTCGCGCGCGTGGCCGAGGAGGCCGCCGCCCAGGGACAGCAGATCTTCGACGCCTCCGGCGACAGCGGCGCGGTCGACTGCCTGAGCTCCGACGCGCCCACGAAGGGCAGCCTGAGCGTGGAGCAGGAGGGTGCCACCCCCTGGGTCACGAGCGTGGGGGGAACCGATCTGGGCCGCAACTCCACCCTGCGCGGCTCGCACATCCACGACGAGGACACGTGGAACGACGGCGGGGCAGGTGGCGGAGGGCAGAGCAACATCTGGTCGATGCCGTCGTGGCAGGCCGGTTACCTGGCCGCGGCTCACGATCGGGTCCCGGGCGCGGCCAACGACTGCGGCGCGCCGGCGGGACGCCTGTGCCGGATGGTCCCCGACGTCTCGATGAATGCCGACCCGTTGGCGGGGGGCGCGCTCGGCGGTGGGCCCACGCCGCCGCAATTCTCCACCAGCGTCCCCCCGGATACCGGCTCGCCGGGCGACGACACGTATTGCGCCACGGCCAACTGCTCATTCACGGGCCAGCCGACCCAGGGCGTGGGGGCGTGGTATCCGATCGGCGGCACCAGCCTGGCCGCACCCACCGCCGCGGCCGCCGCGGTCCTATGGGATCAGGCTGCCAAGAAGGACGGACTCGGTCGCCTCGGGCTGCTCAACCCGTCCCTGTACCGGATCGCCTCCAGTGCCAGCCGGTACCGCCAGGACTTCCACGACGTCACGACGGACACCAACTCCGACCAGTACGACTCGGCCGACTGTCCGCCGGGGTGCAACCCCCGCCACCTGTACAGGGCCGCGAGGGGCTATGACATGGCCAGCGGGCTGGGGTCGGTCGACGTGGCCCACCTCGGTACCGACCTGGTCAAGCAGGCGGAACAGATCTCGGTCACGCCCGGCGCCGCGCGGGTCTTCGGGTACGTGCACGGGCCGAGCACGACCCAGCCGGTGTCGGTGACCGGCGGGCTCCCCGCCGGGACGTACAAGGCCAAGAGCGATGCGTCCTGGCTGAGGGTGAGGGCGTTCGGCCGGACACCGGGATCACTGATCTGGCGAGTAGATCCGAGGGGCCTGCACAGTGGCACCAGGACGGGCCGGATCACCGTCGCGAGCGGGGATGGATCCACCTCCACCCTGACGGTGGTCTACAGGGTCGGCCCCCGAGCGAAGATCAGGGTTTCTCCGGGTAGGCTCCGCTTCGCCGAGCGCGCGATCAGCTCCAGCGGGGCCTCGACCCGGCCGGCCTGCGGCTCGACGATCTGGAACGACGAGCTCAAGGGCCAGCTGACCAGCTCATCGGACCACACCGCCGTGGACCGCGGCACGCGGCACGTCCTGCGCATCATCAACCGCGGGGCCCACGGGAGCGTCCTGCATTACGAGGCGTCCTTTCACACGTACACGAGCAGCTGGTTGACCCAGGACTTCAACCCCCGCAACAACCCGCACGGATTCCAGACCCGCCCCTCGCCGCCCCTGGTCCCCAGCTCCGGCGCGGTCAGAGCGGGCGCCTCGGCGGCCTTCAGGCTCGCCTCGATCGGCAATGCGAACGCCGTCGGCGGCTATCCGGACCTGGATCAGGGGACCTACCGAGGCGTGGTGGACATCCGCGACCTGGCCGATCCCCGCGTCCTGGTCAAGGTGCCGGTCACCCTCGTCCTGGGCAATGGGCGGCGGACGCCGATGATCGCCGCGCGTCCGCGGTCCCTGTCGGTCGCGCTCACTCGGGGGCAAACCAAGCGGGTCAAGCTCGTGCTGAGCAACGCCTCGCGAACCTGCAGCTACGCCTACAGCCTCCAGATCACGCGGCCGTGGGTCAAGGTGAGCCCGTACCTGATGTCCGGCACCGTCGGCTCCTCACCGGCCAGGTCGGCCCCGAAAGCCACGGACACCGGCCAAGGCAACGGCTTCGAGCCGCTGACGATCAGCGCCCAGGGCCTGGCCAACGGCGTGCATCACGACACCGTGATCGTCCAGTCCCAGAACGCGGTGCACAATCCCACGCGGGTGGGGATAACGATCAGGGTCGGGGCGCCGGCGCCCGGCCATGGCCGGCGCCAGGCCGACCGCGCCTCCGGCTTCACCGGCTAAGAACCCGCCAGCCTCTGGAGCGCCGGCCCCTCCAGGCGGTGCATGACCCATTCGTCAAGGCGCCGGGCGTCCAGCCGAGCGTAGAACCGCAGCGCGGGCTCGTTCCAATCCAGGGCCGCCCACTCGAGCCGGGTGTAGCCGCGGCTGACGGTGATCGCCGCCAGCTCGCGCAGCAGGGCGAAGCCGACGCCCGTCCCGCGGTGCTCGTCGGGCACGAACAGGTCCTCCAGCCAGATCCCGGAGCGGCACTCCCAGGTTGAGAACGTGCGGTAGAAGATGGCAAAGCCCACCGGCGTCCCCTCCAGCTCGGCCAGCAGCGCCTCCGCGGCCCGGTCGGGTCCGAACAGCGCGCGGGCCAGCAGCTCACTTGACCCGGCCACCTGGTCCGGAGCGCACTCGTACGTGGCCAGGGCCACGATCATGGAGAACAGCAGATCGGTGTCGGGCGGCTCCGCCGGCCGGATCACGGGGTCTGAGGCCAAGGGGCGAGCACGATAGCGACGCTGACGCCCGGCCCGCCGTTCCGGGAAGATGTGCCGTGGATGGCGCTGATTCCCGACACGCTGACCCGTCCCGTCAGCCGCCTGGGCGCGGCGGCCCAGAACGCGCTGGAGGTGGCGCGGTTCGGCGGGCTGTCCACCGACGAGGAGTCCTCGCCGTACGTGGTCGCGGCCGAGCACCGGGTCTACCGGCTGCGGCACTACTACCCCGAGCAGGCCGGAGGCCCGCCGGTCGTGCTCGTGCCCCCGATGATGCTGGCCGCCGACGTGTACGACGTCGCCCCCAACACGAGCGGCGTGACGATTCTCCGCGAGCACGGCGTTGACCCGTGGGTCGTCGATTTCGGGGCCCCCGAGCTGGAGCAACACGGACTGGAGCGAACGCTCACCGACCACGTGCTGGCCGTGTCCGACGCGGTGGACCGGGTGCGCGACGCCACCGGCCGCGACGTCCACCTGGGCGGCTACTCGCAGGGCGGGATGTTCTGCTATCAGACCGCTGCCTACCGGCGGAGCGCCGGGCTGGCTTCGCTGATCACCTTCGGCAGTCCGGTCGACACCAGGCAGGGCATGCCGCTGGGGCTCCCCGAGGGGCTGGCCGGAGAGCTGGCCGACCTGCTGGCCGACACGTTCAGCGGGCGGTCCCTCCCGGCCTGGGCCAGTCGCACCGGTTTTCGTTTGCTCGACCCGGTCAAGTCGCTGCGCCACCGGATCGAGTTCATCCTCCAGCTCCACGACCGGGAAGCGCTGCTCCCCCACGAGCGCCAGCGGCGGTTCCTGGAGGCGGATGGCTGGGTGGCGTGGCCGGGACCGGCGATGGCCGAGTTCCTGCGCCAGTTCATCGCGCTGAACCGGATGCTGGAGGGCGGGTTCGTGATTGAGGACCGGCTGGTCACGTTGGCCGACATCAGGTGCCCGATCCTGGCCGCGGTCGGGGCTGTCGACCAGCTGGCGCCGGCGGCCGGAGTCCGGGCGATCCAGCTGGCCGCTCCGCGGGCGGAGGTCTACGAGCTTGACCTTCCGGGCGGGCACTTCGGCCTGGTCGTCGGATCCGCGGCCACGACCCGGACGTGGCCTTCGGTGGCCGGTTGGGTCCACTGGCGCGACGAGCAGACGGAGCTGCCCGAGACCATCCTGCCGATGGACGAAGCGCTGTCGCAGGCGGGGGGTCAGCCGATCCGGAGCCGGGTGGGCTACGGCCTCGAGCTCGCCCTTGGGGTGGGCGAGGGGATCGCGCGTTCGCTGGCCGGGACGGGTGAGCGGGCCGCCCGCACTCTGACCGAGCTGGCCCGGGACGCCGCCGGCCAGTTCCCCCGCCTGGCTCGCCTGGAGCAGATCCAGTCCGGGACCAAGATCTCGCTGGGGCTGATCGTGCAGGAGCGAGCTCGGCGGGCGCCGGACGAGGTCTTCTTCCTGTTTGAGGATCGGGCCTACACGTCGGGGGACATCAACGCCCGGATCGACAACGTGGTCCGGGGCCTGATCGACATCGGGGTCCGCCAGGGCGAGCACGTCGGGGTGCTGATGGGCACGCGACCGAGCGCCCTGGCCGTGGTGGTGGCGATCAGCCGGCTCGGCGCGGTGGCCGTGCTGATGCGACCCGACGGCGACCCCCAGCGTGAGGCCCGACTGGGCCAGGTCGAGCGGGTGATCGCCGACCCGGAGAACGCGGCCCTGGCCGGGGACCTGGAGGGCGTGAGCGCTTTCGTGCTGGGCGGAGGCGGGGGTCCGAGAGACCTCGGACCGTTGCTCACAGACATGGAGCAGATCGACCCCGGGGCTGTTCGCCTCCCGCGCTGGTACCGCCCGAACCCCGGCCGCGCCGCGGAGCTGGCGTTCATCATGTTCACCGGTGCTGGCGAGCGGACCCGGATGAACCGGATCACCAACCAGCGTTGGGCGCTGTCCGCCTTCGGGACCGCCACGTCGGCCGCGCTCCGACGCGGTGACACCGTCTACAGCGTCACCCCTCCGTACCACCCGTCCGGGTTGCTGACCACTCTGGGGGGAGCGATCGCCGGTGGGGCTCGGCTCGCGATGGCCCGGCGGTTCGACGCCGCCACGTTCTGGGAGGAGGTCCGGCGCTACGGCGTGACCGTGGCCTCGTACACGTGGACGATGGTCCACGACCTGGTGGCCGCGCCCGCCCAGCCGGGCGAGCGCCACCATCCGGTGCGGCTGTTCATCGGCTCGGGAATGCCGCGCGGGCTGTGGCGGCGGGTGGAGGAGCGCTTTGCTCCGGCCCGCGTGCTGGAGTTCTATGCCTCAACCGAGGCCGGGGCGATCCTGGTGAACCTGCGCGACGCCAAGCGCGGGGCGATGGGTCGGCCGCTCCCGGGCAGCGCCGAGGTCACGATCGCCCGCTACGACATCGAGGCCGGGGGCCTGGTGGTTGGGGACGGTGGATTCGCCCGTCAGTGCGATACCGACGAGGTCGGGATGCTCCTGGCTCGCGTCCGGCCCGGCGATCCGCTCAGCGTGGTTCCGCTGCGGGGTGTGTTCGCGGCCGGCGATGCCTGGCTGGTCAGCGGGGATCTATTCCGGCGCGACGGAGACGGGGACTTCTGGCGGGTGGACAACGTCGCCGAGGTGATCAGGTCGGAACGAGGGTCCGTGTTCACGACGCCGATCCGCGATGCCCTGATGGACCTCCCGGCCGTCGATCTGGCTGCCGCCTACGGGGTGACGCCCCGGCCGGGACAGCCCGACTTGGCGGTGGCGGCGATCACGCTCCGGCCGGGAAGCCAGCTGACCCCACGTGAGCTGAGCCGGGCTCTGGGCGGACTCGAGCCCGGGCAGCGGCCGACCGTGGTGCACGTCGTCGAGAAGATTCCCGTGACTACCTGGTACCGGGCGCTGACCGTCCCGCTTCGTCAGGCGGGCATACCAGCGCCGGCCAACGGTGTGCGGGTCTGGTACCTGGATGCGTCCGGTGAGACATACCGCCCGCTCAGCGCTGCGGCCTACAGGCGGCTCGTTGGTCAACCGACCCGCAACGGCCGCCCGTCGTCGAAGGTCACGCGCTGACCTTTCGCAGGAACGCCACCAGGTGCCTGAAGAAGACGTTGTGCGGGTACGCGGCCGCAGGGTCGTTGTGGGCGTAACTTCCTTGGCGGTTGACCAGGGTCAGATTCCTCATCGAGATGTGTGACTGACGAGCCAGGTCCTCGGTGGCCTGGAGGATCACCTTTCCGCCGTACGCGCCAAAGGCGTACATCAATAGGTTCTTGGGCAGGTGACGGCCCATGGTCGCGTGCACGCCCAGGACCCCCTGGGCGGGATTGGCGATCCCGTTGTCGATCGCAGCCGTGTCATCCGTGAGGCGCTGCGGGAAGTACCACTCGCTCCCGTCGGCGCCCGAGACGTCCAGCCCGGCGAGCATGGTGGCGTAGCGCTGGACCGGGGTGATGGCGCTCCCCCGGCTCCAGCCAGCCGGTGTGACCGCCCGGTTGAGGTGCCCGACGTGGGCCTGGGCGGCGAACACGAGCTTGGATGTCTTGACGTCGACGTCGTAGCCGAAGATGGCCAGGTTGGTGACCGGGATGGGGGGCTTGAGGGCGGCGGGTAGGAGCTTGAACGTCTGGCCGATCGAAGGCTGGTTGGGGGCCAGGAGCGCGCCCAGCGAGCCGGAGGTGGAGAAGAGCCCGAGGTACGGGGCCGGAACGCCGCTGAAGGCCAGCCCGGTGTCCCGGTGTTGAGCGTCTTGAGCGCGTTCCTGGCCGCCTCGGCCGACTCTGGTGCGCCGAAGCTGGCACCGTCGTCGTACACCAGGCCGGCGAGATCGGCGGCTCCCGGGTGGCCGGAGAAGTTCCAGGTGGCGTAGGCGGTGACGACCGACCCGCCGAGCGAGTGACCGCCCAACACCACCCTGCCGCCCAGCCTGTGCGCCGCACTGATCACGCGGTGGAGGTCCTGCACGGCCACGCTCAGGCCCCACTTACGGGCGAACGGGACACTTGAGTCGGGCACCGGCTGAATGTGGTGCTTGATCTTGCTGTTGGTCAGCCAGCCCAGGTAGTAGTTGAACACCCGCTGGTTGGAGGCCCGGTGCTGCTTGGCCAGGTTGAACACCGACTGGTCCTCGAGCAGATTCTCCCGGCGCTCCACCGACCACACCTGCCATCCCTTGACCTTTGAGACCAACCACCGAGCCAGGGGCACGAAATATCCGCTCCCGGCAGAGGTTCCCGGCTCCAGGACCAGGACGTTCTTGGCCTTCGACGGCCCGATCTTGATCACCCCGACCTTGTCGTACTTGGCCGGGGTCCCAGGAGCGGGAGACCCGGCCATCCAGGTGACGCTCAGCATCTTGGCTGACGCGGCACCCGAGGCCAGGCACAGGAACCACACGCAGGCCATCGTCACGGTCACCACAAGCCAGGTCCGCCCCGGGGTCTTCAAATCGCTCTCCTTGGTCTCCGTGGATGCAGCCTCCCCAGCCTACCGACCAGCCAGACCGGTGCCGGGGCCCGGCCAGGCCGTCAGCCGACCTCGGCCAGCGCGACCGCCAGCACCTTGTCCCAGTAGCGCTGTCCGTGCTCCGGGGTGGCCTGGCTCGGGTCTCCCAGCACCCCGTTTGGAGCCAGCCGGTGCACGCCTTCGGTGAATATCGCGCCGATCGCCGTCTCCAGGTCGCCGGTGTACCCGGGCTCCCCGCGCTCGGGGTGGACGAGCTCGGGATGGATCGCCTCCAGCATCGACGTCTCCCACTCCCCGGCGTGCAGCCCGCCCTCGTTCACGGGCACGCCGAACTCCTCGGCTCCCACCTGGGCGATCGCCATCAGCGCGCCCAGGTCGGTCAGGGCCCGAACCTCGAGTCCCTCGATCGGCCCGAGCTTCTGGATCGCGTCGGCCAGCGGCCCGAAGTTGCCCCCGTGGGTGGGGAGCAGGACCACACGGCGAAAGCCGCCTCGGGCCAGCGACCGGACCAGGTCGGCCACGATGTCGTGAAAGGTCTCCGCCGAGACCGACAGCGTGCCTGGGAACTCCAGATGATGCTCCGAGCAACCGACCCTGACCGTCGGCGCCACGAAGGCATCCAGCTCGTCGGCCACCAGGCGGGCCAGGTGATCTCCGATCAATGCGTCGGTGGCCAGCGGCATGTGGGGACCGTGCTGCTCGGTGGCGCCGAAGGCCATCACCACCGTGTCCCGCCCGGCGGCCAGCTCCGCCTGGACCTCGGGCCACGACATCCGATCCAGCTCGACTGCGCCCACCAGGACCTCCTCGCTCGACTCCGGCGAGCCTACAACTTCGGGGTTGAGCGGGACCGGGCTGCCACGACGTAGGATGCCCCATGAGCTACACGATCAAGAACCTCCGCCAGGTCGACGACATGGCACCACGATTTCGGCTTTGACTCCGTGCAGGAGGCGCGCTTCCCACGGCGCGACCTGGAGGCGCAGGACACGGGAATGGCCTACCACGTCGTCAAACCCGGCCAACGAGGCACGGCGCACCGTCACGACGAGGCCGAGGAGGTCTACGTCGTCATCGGCGGGAGTGGTCGGGCCGTTCTGGACGGCGAGATCGTCGAGCTGAGCCACCTGGACGCGATTCGCGTCGCGCCGCCAGTGGCCCGTGCCTTCGAGGGCGGGCCGGACGGGCTCGAGCTGCTGGTCTTCGGCCCCCACCACGAAAGCGACGGCGAAATCCTGGAAGAGAACCAGTGGGGCGGGGCGTGAGCGACTCAGGGCCCTATCGTGGGAGCGATGGACGACGTCGCAAGCCCCGCTCCCCGGTTCGTCGTCTGGAGCGACTACATATGACCGTTCTGCTACGTCGGGCTGGAACGCGCGGCGTGGCTTGAGCGCCGGTACGGCGCGCGGATCGAGTGGCGCCCATTCGACCTCCACCCGGAGTATCCGCCGGAGGGAATACCTCGAAGCGTGCTGCTCCAGCGCTACGGATCGTCCTGGTCCGATCGGCTGAGCTCGATGTTCGCCGAGGCCGGATTGCCGTTCCAAGCGACGCTTGACAAGGTGCCCAACTCCCGCCGAGCCCAGGCTCTGGCCGAGCTGGCCCGGGACCACGGCCTCCACGGTGAGCTGCATCCGCGGTTATTCGATGCCTACTGGGCTCGTGGCCTTGACCTCGGGGACGACCAGGTTCTCGTGGCCGAGGGCCTGGCCGTCGGGCTGGCCGAGGACGAGATCAGGGCCGCCTTGGAGGCTCCCGAATACGTGGGACGGATCGCCGAGCAAACCACGGCGGCGCTCGAACTCGGCGCGGCCGGAGTTCCCGCCTGGCTGGTCGATGAGCGCGCCCTCGTCCCCGGAGCCCAGCCGCACGAATTGTTCGACCGGGTGCTGGAACGTCTCGGCCACGAGCCGATCGCCGCGTGACCGAGGCCGCCGGCCCCGGGCTCAGCGGACGCTGAAGTAGGCCCAGCCCGCAGGAATCGCCGGGAAGGAGGCCGTGGAGCACGGGCGCGTGTGCCCAGACCGCGGGGGGCAATAGGGCTTGCCGGTCAGGTACACGCCGGCCTGGTAGCTCCCACGACACCAGCGGCGGCCGCGCGGATGGATTCTCACGCGCGCGATCTGCCCCTTCCTGCCGGTCGTCACGTACCGGGCAAAGCCGTAGCAGCCGCGGCGTGGATGGCCGGCCAGCGGGGAGACGACCACGCCGTAATAGGACCGGGTATGACCGTGCGGACCGAGGTTCCTCCGGCGCCGGAACGAGAGCGTGAAGACCGTGTTCCTGCCCCCGACGCGGGGACCCAGCCGTGGGTACGTTCGCGCCTGAGCCGGGCACGTGCGGATGCTTGAGCGCGGGCGGGAGTCCTTGGCCTCCGGCACTGCCGGCTGGACCAGTCGGAACGAGCTCGGTCGGGCCGACGTGTGTCCCCGAGCCCGAGTCCGCGCTCCGCGGGTCGCCCCCGCAGGCGGCGAGCGCCACTCCCAGCCCGAGGGTGGCTGCGAGGGCGGCCGGGATCATGCGACGTTGGTTCACGCCGGGCAACGGTAACGCAGGGCCTGGCTGCGTTCGCCGACACCCGGCGGCAGCTTCGAAGCCCGCTGAGAACGCGATCGGGCCGCGCTGCGCGCGGCCCGATCCACGAAGCAACACTGGGAGCGATCGCCGATTACGCCTTCTTACATGCGGCCAGCGCTTGGTCCTTGATCGACGCCCCCGCCGAGCTGGGCACGTCGGCGTTGACGATGTCCTTGCACACCTCGGCGGCGATCTTCTTGACCCCGGCCACGTCCCCGCTGGCGGCCTTGTCGCACAGACCCGTCAGCTTGGTCTTGTCGCTGGCCGGGAGCGTGGTGGCCGAGTTGATGCTCGCCTTGCACGCGGCCACGGCCTGGGTCACGGCCGGGTTGCTGGAGCTGCTGGAGCTCGACCCGGAGCTGCTCGAGCCTCCGGAGCTAGAGCTCGTCGACGACGTACCGCCGGTGGTGGTCCCGGCTGACGAGCTGGCCGCCGCGGGGGTGGTGTGCGACGAGCTGCCGCAGCCCGCGGCCACGAGGCCGGTGGCGGCTGCGCTCAGCATCAGGATCAGGAACGGCTTTCGGAACATGACTCCTCCTTGAATGGACAAACCCCACAGAGGTGAGGTGCGCGCCCGACCTTAGGTGCGCTTGCCCCCGCGGTCAGTGTCGAGGTCGTCTCAGATGAGTCTCAGTGCCCGCGCCCGCGCTGGGCCGTTACGGCCCAGTCGCTGGGCTGCCCGGCGCGAGTGGCCAGCTTGAACTGAACCAGCCCGCCCACCACCTTCGAAGGGACTCTGTGGCCGCCCGAGTAGGCCACGGCCCGCCCTGGGCTGACCCCCGGGGGCGGCTTCACGTCCAGCGTGACGCGGGTGCCGCTCACGCGGAGGTAGCCCCGGATCAGCCCGGTCCGCTGGGCGATTCCCACGTCGGGGAAGCGGACGCTGAAGTCATGCATGGGCAGGCGGGGCACGATCCGGTACCCGCTGCTGGTCGTGTCCAGGCCGGCCAGCTTGAGTAGATCGAACAGGCTGTAGGCCGGTTGGTGCATGATCTGCGTGTCGTAGCCGGGGACGGCTCCGAAGCCGGTGGCCAGCCCGATCCCGCACGTCGAGTCGGGCGACTGGTAGTAGGCGGCGCATTCGTCGTCCACGGTGATCACCCCATCCCAGCTCTTGGGGAACGCGACCGCGTGGGCGGCCAGCGTATTGCGCTCAAACTCGTTCCAGGCGTACGCGGCGGCGTGCGGCACCTCGCCGGCGAGCTCGGCCAGCGCCCAGGTGATCCAGCCGTCGACTGCATACCAGGATCCGCCGGGCCATTCGGCTGAGCCGTTGATGACCGGCTCGGTCGTCTGGGTGACCGCCGGATCCGACGCGCTCGGCGCCAGCGCGGCTCCGATCTTGGTCGGGCCCTTGGGCGCGCCGATTCCGACCAGGAAGCGCCGGTAGGCCTTGACCAGGCGGACGGCCTGGCCCCGAGTGGCTGCGCCGGCCAGGAGCGCCCAGGGCTGAGGCTCGGCGTTGATCGCGCCGACTCCCAGCTGGGTGGTGGTGGCGTAGCCCCGGCCAAACCAGCCGCCGGGCACGTACTGACGCTTGACGGTGGCCAGGTCTCGGGCGCCGGCCGCCCTGAGCTGGGCCGCGAAGGCGTGCGCGCCGGCTCGGTCCGCCACCAACGCCATCCGGGGGTAGATGTAGGCCGCCTGGGCGGTGACCAGATCCGACTCCGTCATGTGCTCGAACTCGGTTGAGAAGTCGTTCCAATCACCGGTTGTTCCGGCCCGGTACTCGTCGTGGGGCCCGAGCCCGACGATCTGCTCCTGGTGTCGGAAGGCCAGTTCCAGGTGCTGGAGGACCGTGCCCGATCCGGTCCCCTCGTAGTAGGGGACCCTCTGGTTGAGAAACGCCCAATCGCGGGTGGCCAGCACGTACTCCGACGTGGCCCAGAGAAGCCACTGGTCCAGGTCGTCGGACGTGCCGAGGTCGTAGCGGCGGCACATCGAGATCAGCGCATACGGGACGGCTCCGCCGACCTGCGGCTGCTCGTGGGCCGAGTACTCGATCACCTGCCGGGCCAGCCACGGGTCTGACCAGATCAGCGGCAGGATGTGCTGAAGCGGGTCGCGGAACGCGCCCTGGAAGCCGAAGAAGTATTGGTAGTAACCGCCCTGGGAGAGGATGTGGTAGCCGCACGCCGCGTCGTACGTGGCGTCCGAGCGCAGGGTGTAGGCATCCCACTCCAGCTCGCGGGAGAGCCACCGATACCCGGAGCCGAACTGGGTCTTGGGCAGCCAGGCCGCCCAGCGCGCCTCGCTCCTCCGTAGGGGATCGTGCTGTTTGTGGTATCGCGCCAGGAGCGGGCGAATCTGCGCCGGGTGGCCGTAGCCGTAGGCGTAGCGGAGCGTCACGCTCTTCCCCGGAGCGAGGGTGAACGGGCTCCGGAAGGCGAACATGGCCTGACCTTCAGACCCGTTGGCGTCAGCCGGCGCGATCGAGTCGGTCAGGTGCCCGGCGGCCACCGCGGCGGGCCTGGCCCGGGTGCCCGAGCCGAAGAACGAGGTGGTGTCCGTGTCGTAGCCCTTGACTGGGGCGCGCAGCGCCGCGGCGAAGATGCTCAGCGGCCGGGTGTCGGTGTCGTCGGCAAGCTGGGCCACCGAAAGCGTCCGGGTGGACGCGTTCCACACCGGCGAGGTGAAGCCCCGGGGCACCTGCTTGCCGGCCTGGACCTGCGGGTTCACGTCCCAATACTCGAAGTAGGAACCCGAGAGCCGCTGGTGCGACGTGTTGGTGATCGTCACGTCATGGAGGAGCAGGGGATCGTCGCCGAAGGGCGCGTACACGACGTCCTTCTCGGACACGCCGCGAACGCGCAGCGACTTGGCGTAGTAGCCCACCCCGAACCGCCGCTGGGTGCGCGCCCCGGCCGGCCGGTCGTCGTACAGCGTCGAGATCACTCGCCGGCCCAGCCTGAGGTAACCGTAACCGCCGGAATAGTGGCGCTGGGAGGCGTCGTAATAGTTCATCCACTGGTACAGCCGGTCCTGGCTCCAGAGCTGGATGTAGCCGTGGTTGAACGCGTCGGCCACGATATGGTCGTTGCCGAGCTGGCTCCAGGCGTCGCGGCTACCGGAGATCTCAGACTGGGGGGCGAACGGGCTGGTCAGCTCGTTGATGGTGTAGTCGTACGCTGGCAGGTGCCACCGGTCGACCGCCCAGCGGCCGAACGCTCCGCTCCCGTAGGCCGAGGCGATTGACGGGATCGAGTGATCCGCGGAGAGGGGCGGTGGGGCGCCGGCCTCGGCCAGGCCGGGCGCCAGGAGCCCGGCCATCAGCCCGACAAAGGCGATCAGCCGCTTCATGGCGAGCGTCGCCGGCAGTTGGCGTGGTGCTGGGCTATGACTGCCCGCAGCGGCAGGCTGTTCGACGAGGGTCCCACGGCGATCGTGTCGCAGCCGGCGGCGATCCTCCAGCCGCTCGCGCGATCGGACCAGTACGAAAACGAGCGCGGCGACAGGGGGATCGTCGCCCGCGCGCTCTGACCCGGCCGCAGGGTCAACTTCTGAAATCCCTTCAGCTGCCACGGCGGCTCGGGCAGACCGGAACGAGCGGGCAGGGACACGTACAGCTCCGGCACGGCGATCCCGGCGCGCGATCCGGTGTTGGTGACCGTCACACGGGCCAGGTAATGGCCCTGGGCCGGCCCGGAGGTCAGGTTCAGGTGGCTGAAGCGGAAGCTCGTGTATGACAGGCCGAAGCCAAAGGGGTAGGCCGGTTCGATGTGCCTGTCCTGGTACCAGCGGTACCCCACCATCACGCCCTCGCTGTAGTACTCCTGGTAGTACGGGCACGGCACCGAGGCCGTGTAGACGATGCAGTCGCTGACCGGATTGACCGTGCCCGGATACTCGGCCGCGCCGCCGTGGGCGGTCGGGATGTCGCCCGCGTGCCGGGGGAAGGTCGCGGGGAGCCGGCCTCCGGGGTCAACGTCGCCGAACAGGACGTGGGCGATCGCGGTGCCGCCGTCCTCGCCCGGATACCAGGCCTCCAGCAGGGCGCCGATCTGGTGTCGCCAGGGGGTAAGCACGGGCGCGCCGGTCTCCAGCACGACGACAGTCTTCCGGTTGGCCCGCGCGACGTCGGCGATCAGCTGATCCTGGTTGCCGAAGTCGGCCTGGGTGGACTGGGGGTTGGGCGGCGTCGCCTGGCCCTGCGAGCACTGGGGCACGAGCGACACGCAGGACTTGTCAACGCCCTCTGACTCGGTGTCAGCCGCGACCACGATCGCCAGGTCCGAGCGCCGGGCCAGGGCCTCGGCACTCGACGCGCTGCTCCCGCTGTCGTAGGTCACCCTGATTCGATCTCTGCGCGCGCGCGCCGTGATCCCGGCCAGGGCGGTCGTCTTCAGGTACGGAGTCACCTCCGAGGAGCCATTGCCGTGGATGTACTGGTCGGCCGCCGGCCCGATCACCGCGATCGAGTGGACGCGCTCCCGGTTGATGGGCAGCAGCCCCCGATTCTTGAGCAGGACGGCGCCGCCCTCCTCGGCCTGGTCGGCCACGGTCTCATCAGCCCTGATGTCGTCCAACCCCGGGTCCTTCTTCCAGGTGGGATGATCGAAGAATCCGAACGCGAACAGCTCACGCAGGGTCTCGAAGACCCGCTTATTCAGCAGCGACTCGCTAACCGTGCGATCGGCCAGCGCCGCCTGGACCTCGGCCGCGTTGTAACACGTGTCCGCGATGTCGAAGTTCAGTCCGGCGGCCAGGTCCGGCGCGGTCTCATGACACGACGCGGCGTCGGAGGTGACGAAGCCGCGGAAGCCCCATTTCCGACGCAGAATCGGTTGTGAGCAGTGTGCGGTCGGCGCACGCGTACTCGCCATTGACCAGGTTGTAGGAGCACATCGTGGCCGCGGCGTGCGCCTGCTGGATCGCCGCCTGAAAGGGCGTCAGCTCGATCTCGTGCATCGTCCGCGGATCCACGTGGACGTTGACGAACGTGCGCCCGCCGTAGGCGCCGAACAGGGGGGAGACCCCGTACTGCCCCTCCTGGTTGTTCTCCGCGTAGTGCTTGACATCGGCCATCACCCCCTGGGCCTGAAAGCCATTGATCCATCCCACCGCCGTTTGGGCAGATAGGAACGGGTCCTCGCCGTAGGCCTCGAATGTCCGGCCCCCCAAAGGCGTGCGCATGATGTTGACCGTGGGGCCGTAGTCGCCGTCGAAGCCCCGATGCTTGACCTCCACGCCCACCGTGGCACCGTACCTGTAGGCCATCGCTGGGCTGAAGTTCGCGGCCAGCGCGATCGCGGCCGGCATGGCCGTGGCGTCCGAGGTGCCGCTGCCCGCGCCACCGGCGCCGACGGCGCCATCGGTCCACGTGATGGCCGGCATCCCGACGCCGCTCGCCGCCTGGCCGGTGAGCACTCCGATCTTGTCCGACTGCGACATCGCCCGCAGCAGGAGTCGCGCCCGCTGGGCCGGCGCCAGCGAGGTGTTGCACCACGGATGCGCGCCGCAGCGCCCCTGGGCCGTGGCCGCGGCCGGACGGCCCGTGGCACATGTCGCCAGGCCTGCCGCGGCCAAACATGTTCCCAACCACAGACGTCGTGTCCGCAAACGATTGCCTGTCCGCAAACGACTGCCTCTCCGCAAACGACTGCCTCTCCTCCGCAAACTCATTGCCTCTCCGCTCGAGGTCGAATAGAATACACGCGTGTCTGCAAATGCGCGCAAGCAGGAACCAGCGGGCACGGCCGCGATCGATCGGCGCACCGGCGAGCGCCGCGGGTCGGTCGAGGGGCGCCGGAACAGCGATCGGCGCGACGCCGGTTCCGTCCCGGGGGCTGGGAATGGACGCTCGGCCTGGGTCGGCCAGCCGCTTCCTCGCGGGCGCCACAAGCTCGATCCGTGCGTCGTCCGCGCGTCACAGCGGGAGCGGCTGATCCGAGCGATGCTGGAGACGGTGGCCGAGCAGGGCTACGAGGCCACGACCGTGCCCGAGGTCGTGGCTCGGGCCCGGGTGTCCCGAAATGCGTTCTATGAGTTCTTCACCGACAAGACGAGCTGCTTTATCGCCGCGTGTGACGAGGAGGCATCCGAGCTGCTCGGTGTGGTCCTTCGGTTCGCCTCGGTGCCGTCCTGGAGAGAGGCGCTTCGTCGGGGCACCCGGGCCTACCTCGCCTGGTGGGCCGAGCGGCCGGCGTTCGCCCGGGCGTACTTCATCGGCCTGCCCGTGGCCGGGGATCCGGCGGTCGCCCAGCGGGCGCGCGGGTACGCCCGCTTCCGGGATGTGTTCCGGGAGCTGGCCCGGCGGGCCCGGGCTGAGCAGCCTGCGCTGGGGCCGCTGGCAGATGTGGTCCCACGGGCCCTCGTCCTGGCGATCACCGAGCTCGTGGCCGAGGAGGTCCGGGCCGGCCGGACCGAGAGCCTGCCCGCACTGGAGGATGACGTCGTGCTCGTGGCCACCAAGCTCCTGGCGGACGGATGAGAGCGCGCTGGGCAACCGTGGTTGTGGCGGCCCTGATGCTGGCTGGAGCGTCCGGGGCCCGCGCCGCGGGACCGTCGCCGTTATCGGCCGACCGCGCGCCCACGCCGATCGACTCGGCGTACGGCAGCGGCGACTTCGGCCGCTGGACCGTCGACCCCTTCGGCCTTCCGGCATACCGGTACACCGTGGACGAGGCCCACAACCCGATCGCCGCGCAACCCGAAGTGGCCGGCGCGACCCGGGCCCAGCACCAGCTCGGCAACGACAACATCAAGGGCATGGCCTGGAACGACGGCTACACCGAGCTCTGGAGCCAGGCGCGGCTCTCGCAATGGGCCAATCTCTATCAGGCCTCGAGCCGCCACTTCGGGGGTGGGTACGGGTACCTCAACGTCGATGGGCATCCGGCCAGCGCGCTGTACCTGGACCGCCCCCAGCATTCGGCCTTCACCCGTACCTTCGGGGTCGGCTACTACAGGCGCTCGCTGCGCGTCGACGGCATCGCCGTGACGGAGACGGTGTACGCGCCGTTCGGGAACGACCCTGTGCTGTTGGACGCCGTCCGGCTGACCAACCGAAGCTCCCGGCGTCATCGCGTGTCGTGGTTTGAGTATTGGGACGTCAACCCGTACGACCAGACGACCGGCTTTCAGCGCAACATCGGCCTGGCCAGCCCGCGGTGGAACCGTGGATCGCGGATTCTGAGCGTGGCCCAGGAAACGAGCAGCGAGGCGGACACCGACCCGCTGAGCATCTTCGCCGCGCCGGTTCGGGGACCGGTCGCAGGCTTTGAGACCTCGGTGTCCAAGTTCTTCGGATCGGGGACCAGGGCGCGACCGGCCGAGGTGAAGGCCAACCGGCTGAGTCACACGATCGCCGCGCCCACCGCCGACGGCACGGCCGGCAACACGCTGTTCGTCACGCGGGCCCCGGGAACGCTCAAGCCCGGCCGGTCGGTGACGCTGGGCTACGTGTACGGGATGGCCCACCCTAGGCAGATCCCCGGGCTGGTGCACAAGTACCGCCGGATCCCCAACCCGCTGGCGCGCAGCGAGCGGACCTGGGCGGCCTACCTGCCCAAGGCGAACTTCGGTTCGCGCTACCGGTGGGTGGCCAGGGAGCTCGATTGGGACGCCTACCTGCTCCGGTCGGCCACCGTCTTCGAGGAGGTTTGCGGCTACCACACGATCACGCAGGGCGGGTACTACCAGTACTCCGACGGGGCCAACCTTGGGTACCGCAGCTGGCCGCACTACATGCTCCCGATGGTCTACTCCGACCCGCAGCTGGCCCGGCAGATCATCCAGTACGCGGTCCATTTCCAGCCTCCGCCGCCGGCGGCCCAAAACCCGTACGGAACCGGCCCGCTGTGCACGCGGGTGGATCTGGGGACCTCGGACGACCTGGACTTCTGGCTCCTGCTGGCGGCCGGCGAGTACGGGCTCGGATCGCGGGACACCCGTTTCTTCAACACGGTGATGCCCTACTACGGGACCGAGGGCAAGCAGAGGGCGACGATCTGGGAGCACCTGAAGGTGGCGTTCGCGCACCAGCAGTCGCTGCTGGGCCCGCATGGCGGGTACCTGAGCGAGGCCACCGGCGACTGGAATGACTTCTCGACCGAGTTCGAGCACATGACCGAATCGATGCTGGTCACCGCTCAGCTGGCCTACGCCTACCCCAAGCTGGCCGAGCTCGCGGACCTCCGAGGCGACCACGTCTTCGCCGCCCAGCTCCGGGCGGCCGGAGCCAAGGATCTGGCCACGATGCGCCGCCAGTGGACCGGGAGAGGCTGGTACTCCCGCGGGTACTCAGGCGCCCAGCAGCTGGGTAAGGGCGTGATCTTTGAGGAGCCTCAGCCGTGGGCCATCCTGGCCCACGCTCCCAGCCGATCGCAGGCGAACACGCTCGTGCACAACATCCGCCGCTTCCTGGACGGAGTCGGAGCTCCCCGCAGCCTCGGGGCCCCGGCCCGGTTCGGCACCGCACAGGTCCCGGCATACCGCGACCCCGGTGTCACCGAGCACGACACCCCGCCGGCCAGCGACCTGAGCCTGGCCGTGACCAACACGCCGATCCAGGGGGCCGACGAGTGGCCCGGCGGCGTGTGGTTTGACCTCAACGGCTGGCTCACGTGGGCCTACGGGTCGCTCGACGGGATCGTGCCCCGAGCGCGCCAGCTGGCCTGGAGCGAGTACACCCGCAACACGCTGGCCAACCACGCCACGATCTGGCCCCGGCACTGGGACGGGACGATCTCCGTGGACGACGTCTGTTATGCCTACTACTCAGCCCATCCGAGCTACTGCGGCAACGGACTGGGCACGACGTATGAGGGCCAGATCACCGAGCAGCCGACCTGGATGGTCATGGACGCCATCCGCCTGGCCGGGGTGACGCCGGTTCAGAACGGATATGACGTGACCCCGCACCTGCCCATGACGACATTTTCCCTCCGGATGCCCAACGTGGGCGTGGCCCAGAGGCCGCGGCTACTCCGGGGCTATATCCGGCCCGTGGCGGGCGGGCGCGTGCTCATGCACGTGTCCGTTCCACCGGACGGACGGGCTGCGCGTGTGCGTACGTATGCCGACGGCCGCCTTGTCCCGCACTCGCTGCAAGGGGGACTGGTCGTGTTCGCGCTGGGGACGCAGGCGGGTCGGGCGGCGGATTGGGCTGTGGCGGGGTAGAGGGCGGGGCGGGTCGCGGGGCGGGGCGGGTCGCGGGGGCCGGGGGCGGGCGGTTGACGCTGCGTGATTGGAATAGGTTTCGGTGAGCGCCCCGGAGAGGGTCGGCTCCGACGCTTATCCGGCACGGGCCCTCCCGAGGGCGGGCGATATCCGGGTAAGCGGCGGTTTCCGACGCTTTTGCGGCACACACCCGTCCCCGCGGGAGTGATATGCGCTGGAGCGTCGGTTTTCACCGCCCGGAGCACGCCTTTCCCGCATACCGCTGCCAGCTGACCCGGGCCCGGGGCAGCGTAGGCGCGGAAAACGCGCCCTTGCTGCCCTGGGCTCGTGTTTTAGTGACTGATGTGCAAGTAGGGCGCGGGCCGCGCCCGTGTGGCCACGAGATCGCGACCCCCTACGCGTAGGGGTCGGCCCAGCCTGCGACCCGCGAGTAGTGGTCGGCCGAGCCCGGACCCGCCCCGCGACCCGCCTCCGCGCCTCACAGCCCCTGGGGCGGCGCGGTGCTTCCTCCGGTCCATGGGCCGGCGAACGCGCGGGCCTTTCGGAGCACGGCGGCTCGGTCGGCGGGGAGCAGCCAGCCCCTGTGCACCTCATATGCGCTCCAGGCCTCGACCTTCGAGTAGTAGATCGCGTGGGTTCGATAGAGCGACTGGATCTTGGCCGCGGACCACCGTTTGTACGTGCCGAACAGGGGGCACCCGGTGGCCGCTTCGTACGCCACCGGGACCTGGACGAACACGTGGCGCAGTCCGCCCTCGGCCAGGCCGTTCGCGTTCCGGACGACGCCTCCGGTGGAGTTGGTCTTGATCCGGGGGGCCGGTGGGGGCAGCTGGCCGGTCTTCAGATAGCGCATCGTCCAGTGGGCCAGGGCCCGCGAGCTGTAGTCGACAGCACCGTGGTTGACCGAGCAGGCCGCGTTGATCGCGTTCGGCACGCCCGGGCCGAAGATGTCGCGCTGCTGCTCGGGCCAGACGTAGTCGTCCTCCCAGATCGCCGGGGCATGGGCGGTCCCGGCCTCCTCCCAGACCACGTAGTGCGGGTTGTCGGGCTGTTTGGCCAGGTTGTTCTCCTCGTTGAGCTGGAAGATCGGCGTCGAGAAGTCGGTGTAGGGGCCGCCGCCGCGGGTGATCACGTAGACGCTGATCTGACCCCGGTTGTAGTGGTCGTTGACGAACGTGGTCAGGTATGAGGCCGACTGCGACGCGCCGGTGGCGATCAGATGGCGCACGTGCATGCCCGCGCATCGGGTCCACCTTGATGGGCTGGCCGGCGTCGGTCAGGTTGTCCTGCGGAGCTTCCAGGGCGCGGATCGCCTGGGAGAAGATGTCGTAGGAGAACTCGTCGCCGGGTGGCACCGACAGCGGCGCGTAGCGGACCGGATCCCACCCCTTGAGCGTCGTCGGGCCACAGCACACGCCGGCGTACTGGGCCGAGACGCCGACGTAGCCGATGCCGTGGCGCATCAACCACTGAGCCTCGACCGGCCAGGCCGTTTCCAGGTCCATCTGGCCGGTCACGTTGAGCCACTCCACCACGACCGTGCCGCTGAACTTCCGCGGATTGCTGGGCAGGCGCCGAGCATCCGGCTCTCGTATGGCGCGCTCAGCCCGGTGGTGAGGTCGTGGGCCGTCCCGGAGAAGAAGTACTCCTTCTCGGTGTAGCGGTAGCCGGGTCCGCTGAGGGCGAACAGGCTGTGGTTCCACGGGTAGCCCCGGATCCCGCCCTGGATTGGGCCCTGGACGAGCGGGTTGGGCACGTTGGCCAGGGCGGATGGAGCAAGAGCCAGGGCCGTCACGCCGGCCAGGGCCAGAGCCCGCAGGAGCTTGTGCACCTTCATCGTCGTTCGCCTCCCATCTCAGCTTGCGTGGCTGACCCGGGCACGACGACGCGCAGAACTCTCAGACCAGCCCGTCTCCCGCGCCGAGCCATGTGGCGGCACGTTACCAACGCGTAAGGTCAGCGCGCCGAAGAACTGGCCTTATTTGGCCTTGCTGGCCTTCCAGACCTCCTCGCCCGGCCACCTCCGCGCCCACTCCAGCGACGCCCATGGATAGCGCGTGGTGCACCTCGGCGGTTGAGCTCGATCAACCGCTCCACCTGGAAGCCGGTCTGGCTCAGAAGGTCGATCATCTCGCCGTGGGGGAGGTGGAACTCGACCGATATTTCGTCACTCCATTCAAACCGGTGCATGCCGAAGTACGGACGGAGGAGCCGCTCGCTGACCGGGAGCTCATCCACGTCGGGCGAGCACACCATCAGCAGCGGGGCATTGACCAGGAAGATCAGCCGGCCACCGGGGCGCAGCAGCCGCGCCGCCTCGGGAATCCACAGGTAGGGATCGCACCAGATGCTCGCACCGTATTCCGAGATCGCCAGATCAAAGCTCTCGTCCGGGCAGGGCACCCGCTCGGCGTTGCCGTGCACGAGCGGGAATTCCAGCGAGAAGGCGGCCTGGAGCTCGCGCGCCGTGGCCAGCTGGGCCTGCGAGTTGTCGATTCCCACCGGGCGCGCTCCGCGCCGGGCCAGCCAGGCCGAGACGTACGCCGTGCCGCAGCCCAGCTCGATCGTGTCCAGCCCGTCCACGTCATCCGGGAGGACACCCGCCTGGGACTCCGGGATGCGCCATACGCCCCACCTGGGCTCCGTCGCGGCCCAGTTGTCGCGCCCGGGCTCCCGGTAGTCCTGGGCCCGCTCGTCCCAGTACACCCGGTTGCGGGCGACATGCTCCGGCACTTCGCTCATCAGCGGAAACCATACGGGCGAGGGTAGAGTCGGGCGGTGCTCCGGCTGCTCACGATCCCCATCAGTCACTACTGCGAAAAGGCTCGGTGGGCGCTTGACCGGGCTGGGCTGAGCTACCGGGAGGAGCGCCACGTCCAGGGCGCTCACCGGGTGGCGGCGCGACGCGCCGGAGGCGGCTACACGGTGCCCGTGCTGGTCACGCCCGATCGGGTCCTCGGCGAGTCAGAGGACATCCTGGCCTGGACCGATCAGGGCACGGCCCCTGAGCATCGCCTGTTCCCCGAGGACCCTTCCAAGCGCGACGAGGTGCTGCGCCTGAGCCGGCGCTTCGACGCCGAGCTGGGGCCGCGCGGCCGCCGCCTGATCTACGTGTACATGCTGCCCCAGCGCGAGGTGGTTCTGCGCTTCAACAACCAGGGTGTGCCCGCGTGGGAGGACCGTCTGATCCGCCATGGCTGGCCGCTCGTGATTCCGTTCATGCACCGCGTGCTGGGCATCCGGCCCGGGATCGAGGTCGAGGACGAGCGCATCGTGTGGCGCGAGTTTGACTTTGTCGCCGACACGCTCGAGCGGCACGGGCCCTACCTGTGCGGCGAGCGCTTCACGGCCGCCGACCTCACTTTCGCCGCCCTGTCGGCCTCGGTGATCGCCCCGCCCGTGTATGGCGTGAGGCTGCCACAGCAGGGTGAGGTCGACGCGGCCACGGCGTCGCTTGTCCAGCGGGCCCGGGAGCATCCCGCTGGCGCCTACGCGCTCAAGTTGTTCACTGAGTGTCGTCCGGCGCGGGTCGCCTCAGCTCCGGCTTGAGGCAACGCCGGCCTCAGCCGCACCCCGTGATCCCGCCGTCGAGCGGGATCACGGCGCCGGTCAGATAGGAGCCGGCGCGTGAGCAGAGGAAGATCGTGAGCCCGGCGGCGTCGTCCGGGCGGCCGATCCGGCCCAGGGGGACCATCGCCTCGACGGCCTTCCGGGACTCGTCGTCACGGAGCATGAAGGCCATCATCTTGCTCTCAAACGGCCCGGGGGCGATCGCGTTGACCGTGATGTGCTCCGGGGCCAGCCGCTTGGCCAGATGCCTGGTCAGCATGTGCACCGCGGCCTTGCTGGCGCTGTAGCTGTAGCTCTCCATCACCGGAACCCGGATGCCGTCCACGGATCCGATGTTGACGACGCGGGCCGGGTCCTCCTCGGTGCCCGCGGCCCGGAGCACCGGCAGCACCGAGACCGTCAGATGGAAGACGCCCTCAAGGTTCGTGTGCATCGCCCGGTCCCAGCCCGACGGCGGGAATTCCTCCAGCGGGGCGCCCCACGTGGCTCCGGCGTTGTTGACCAGAATGTCCAGGCGGTCGGTCCGGGCGCGCACCGCGTCCCCGAGCGCCCTGGCCCCCTCAGGCGTGGACAGGTCGGCCGGGATCGGCGTGCATGTGCCGTCGCGGCTCAGCTCCGCGGCCGCTGCCTCCAGATCCTCGGCCTTGCGGGAGGAGATCAGCACGCGTACGCCGGCCCGCACGAGGCCCTGAGCGATCATGAAGCCGATTCCCCGCGAGCCGCCGGTGACCAGCGCCGTCTTGTCCTTCAGGGTGAACAGGTCGCGCATCAGTCCGCGAACTCCGCCGGGCGCTTCTCCAGGAACGCGCCCACCGCCTCCGGCGGGGCGGCCCCGAACGTGGCCATAATCTGCTGGCGGTCCTCGAACTCAATCGCGGCCTGCTCGGACCCGATCTCCAGCGCGGTCCACATCCCCTGCTTGGTCAGGCGGACGCCCCACGGGGCGAGGGCGGCGATCTGACTCGCCGCCTCCACCGAGCGGTCCAGCAGGGCCGAGCCCTCCACCACATCGGCCACCAGCCCGATGGCCAGCGCCTCCTCGGCGCTCACTCGGCGCCCGGTGAGCATCATTTCGTGCGAGCGGGAGGCCCCGATCAGCCGTGGAAGAAGCCAGCTCGTGCCCATGTCGCAGTTGGACACGCCGATGTTGATGAACGCGGCCCGGAAGACGGCCTCCCGGGCGGCAAAGCGGATATCGCAGCCCAGCGTGAGCGCGAAGCCGAGGCCGGCAGCCGGGCCGTTGACCGCGGCGATCACCGGCTGGGGAAGCCCCCTGAGCCCCAGCACCAGGCGCGACATGTGCTCCTGGTTGCCGAGCCGATCCCGGGCGGCATCGGTCCCGTCGTTGCCCGGTGCCGAGCCGTAGCCGCGCAGGTCAAGGCCGGCACAAAACGCCCGCCCGGCGCCCGTGAGCACCACCGCCCGACAGCTGCGGTCTCCGCCGGCGGCGGCCAGCTCGTCGTGGAGGGCCGCGCACAGCTCCGCGGTCATGGCGTTCAGCTCGTCCGGCCGGTTGAGGGTGAGGACCCTGACCCCAGGGCTGGGCTGGTCGACCAGTACGAGCTCGCTCACGGCCGGGATCCTATGCGCTCCGGCGCAGAGTTAGAATCGCCCCGGCGAGCGGGGTGGTTCAGCCGCGCGGGTGAGAGCCCACGTTCATCCAAGGAGGGAATATGGGACCGGATCGGAGCAGGGCAGTTTTGAGGCGCCTGATGGCGTCCGCGAGTCGAATGGCGCCCGCACTTCTGATCGCGCTCGCCGCGGTGTATGGGGCCGTCCCCGACGGAGCCGGCGCCGCGACCGGCGGCGCCGCGCCCGCGCCGTCGGTGAGCGCCGGGTCCCGCTACCTGGCCCTCGGGGACTCCGTCAGCTTCGGGTACGAAGAGGGAGGGGTCGTGCCCGCCCCCAAGTACAAGGACGCGGCGAGCTTCCTCGGGTTCCCTGAGATCCTCGGCCGGGAGCTGCATCTCACCGTCGCCAACGCGTCCTGCCCGGGGGAGACCAGCGCGAGCCTGATCAACCCCTCAGCACCCAGCAACGGGTGTGAGAGCGCTCCCGGGGCACCGCACACCGGCTACCGCACAGCATTTCCCCTCCACGTCCACTACAAGGGCTCTCAGCTCCCTTACGGGGTGCACTATCTGCGCCATCACCGCGACGTCAGCCTGGTCTCGGTGATGATCGGAGCCAATGACGGCCTGCTGTGCACCGAGACGACGAAGGACGGATGCACGAGCAGGTCCGAGATGGCCGCCCTCAAGCACCGGATCACCCACAACGTCCGCATCATCCTGCACGCGATTCGCCATAACGCCGACTACCAGGGCCAGCTGGTGATCGTGAACTACTACTCGCCCTTCAAGGCCTACGACCCGCGCAGCAAGCAGCTCAACGCGATCGTGGACGCCGCCGCCAGGCCGTTCCACGTACGGTTGGCCGAGGGCTTCGCCGTCTTTCACCGGGCCGACAGGCATGCTGGGAGCAACGCGTGCCTGGCCGGCCTGCTGACCCAGCTCGGAAAGCCCGGGGTGTGCGGGATTCACCCCAGCTACGCCGGACAGTCACTGCTGGCCCAGGCGGTGGAACAGGCGATCCGGATCGCGTGAACGCGTCGCGTCGGAGCTCGTCGGGGTGCAGGTTGGGGTCCTGACCCGATCTAGCGACCCTCCGAGCCGGCCGAAGATAGTCCCATGAGCGTTATCTCCCAAGACAGGATGCAGGACATCGGCGAGCTGGTTCGCAGCCGCGAGTATCACGTCGACCCGCTGGCCGTGGCCGACGCCATCGTCCAGCGGATCGTCTGGGAAGCCCCTCCCGATCTGATGCCGGCGGCGGATCCCGTCGCCCGGCAGCGCCAACCGACTCGGTTGCGAGGACTGGTCCGGGTGCGGCGGCTCGTGCCCCCGCCGCCGCTGGCCCCCCGGACGGCGCTGCGGGCCTGAGCAGCGCTACGCCGCGAGCTCGGCGAGCCCCCCGGGTCGGTCGTTCACCGGCCTGTAGTCGAGCTCGCGGCGCGCCTTTTCGATCCGGATCGTGCACTCCTGCGAGCTGACCCAGTAGGCAAATCGGGTCAGCGGAGGCTGTCCCCGGAGCCGGGCCAGCCGCCAGACCGCCTCGCCCACCCCGGCCGCGGTTGCCGCCACGGGCCGGGGGATTGACCGCGTGGGCGGCTCGACGTCCTGGGTGCGCAGGAGCGCAGATACGAACTCCCGGAACGACACCGGCTCGCCGTCGGTCACGAAGTAGACCTCACCCGGCCGGCCGCGCTCGGCGCCCAGCATGAGCCCCTCCACCGTATTGTCCACGTGCGTGGTGGCCGTCAGGTGATTGCCCCCGGCAATCCAGGCGAAGCGGCCGGCGCGCACCAGCTCCACCATCGTCGGAAGCAGGGTCGTGTCGCCCCGTCCCCAGACGAACCGGGGCCGGATCACCACGGTCTCAAAGCCGTCGCGGTTGGCGGACACGACGAGCTGCTCTGCCCGGGCCTTGGTCGAGCTGTAGAGGACGGGTGAGTCAGGGCGCAGGGGAGCCGATTCGTCCACCTGGACCAGCGGTTGACCGGCCATCAGCGCCGCCTCCGTCCCCACGTGGACGAGCCGGCGCACGCCCGCCTCCGCGCACGCGGCCAGCACGTTCCCCGTGCCCTCCACGTTGCCGCGCTCGAACTCCTCGCGCGTCCCCCAGTCCCCGAGCGTGGCCGCGGCGTGAAACGCCAGCTCGCAGCCGGCCGCACCGGCGGTCAGTGCCGGACGGTCAGACAGGTCCCCGGGCACCGGCTCGCCGCCCCGGGAGCGGATGCGCTCCCCCGCCTGCTCAGATCTGGCCAACGCCCGGACGGCGTGGCCGTCGGCCCGCAGGCGCTCGATCAGGCGACCGCCGATGAAGCCGGATCCGCCGGTGACAAACGCCGTGCTCACGAGCGCTCCGCTACGCGGGCAGCGTCTGGCCCGAGTAGAGCTTGATCACCTTGACGGACCCGGCGGGAGCCGCGTTGATGCACAGCTCGCACAGGACGCACTCGTCCAGGTTCTCCTCCACGATCTCCAGACGGCCGTCCTTCTCAGCGAAGATGTCCACCGGGCAGACCTCGGCCAGCTTGGCCGCCAAGGTGGCGTCGCCCGCCACCTCCGGCGAGACCTCGACGTTGATGAACACGGCCTCGCTCATGAGGCGGGCGCCGCCGCGCCCATCCGCTCCTTGACGATGCCCGGGATCTGGGAGATCTCCTCCGCCACGACGATCCCCGCGTCGGCCAGTCGGGCGATCTTCTCCGTGGCGGTGTCCTCCTTGCCCTCGACGATCGTCCCGGCGTGGCCAAAGCTCATCCCGGGCATCTCATCCATGAACCGTCCGGCCATGAAGGCCACGATCGGCAGGCGGGAATCGTTCTCGGTCACCCACCGGGCCAGCTCGGCCTCCATCCGGCCGCCGGGCTCGGTGTAGATCACGATCGCCTGGGTCTGCTCGTCGGCCTCGAACAGCGGCATCAGCTCGGCGTAGCTGGATCCGATGATCGCGTCGCCGCCGATCGACACTGCCGTCGACTGGCCGAGGCCGGCCGCCGTCAGGGTGGAGGACATCTCCGTGGTCATGCCGCCGCTGCGCGATATCACGCCCACTGGGCCAGGCGTGTACGACTTGGCCGCGTCCTTGGCCGGCCCGCCGATGCCGCCCATCTTGATCACGTCGGGTACGATGATCCCCAGGCAGTTGGGCCCGATGATCCGGGCGTCGCCCCGCGCGGCCAGCTCGACCATCTCGGCCACGTCACGGCGCGGGATCCGCTCGGTCACGATCACGACGAGTTTGACCCCGTTCTCCAGCGCCTCGAACACGGCGTCCTTGGTGAAGGCGGGGGGGACCGTGACCACCGAGCCGACGATCGGCCCGCCGTGGTCCTCGACCGCCTGGGCGACCGTGTCGAAGACCGGGACTCCGTGGACGTCGCGCCCCAGCCGGCCGGGCGTGACGCCACCGACGATCTTGGCCCCGTGGCCGTAGTCCAGGCACTCCCGAGTGAGGTTGACCGCCTCACGGCCGGTGATGCCCTGGACGATGAAGGTGGTGTTTTCGTCGATCAGGATGCTCATGGAGTGGGGGCTCCGCTCGTGGGCGTGCGGTCGGCCGCGGCCGTCCCCTGAATTCTCTCGACGGCTCGCCGCGCCGCCTCGTGCAGCGAGACACTCCGGTCGGCGTAGTCGACGCCGTAGCGCTCCAGGATCTTGAAGCCCTCCTCCTCCCAGGCTCCGGGGATCCGGAAGATGGCGATCTTCTCGGCCGGGTCGTAGCCCAGCTCCAGGCACGCCTTGATCACGCCCCGGGCCACGATGTCCACCCGGGTGTTGGACACGATCGACATCATCACCGCGATCTTGTCCACGCCCGGCTTGGAGAGCACGAGCTTGGCCAATCCCATCGCCTTGCGGACCGAGGGGTTGCCCCCGATCTCGCAGTAGTTGGCCGGGTGGCCGCCGGCGTTGCGGACGGCGTCAAAGAGGGTGAGCGAGCCGCCACCGGCGCCGATCACCAGCCCGAGGTTGCCGTCGAACTCGGTCACGTTGCCGGCCACGCCGCGGTGATCCTGGGCGTCGACCTGCTCGCCGGCCAGCTCGAAAGGCGTCGGCTCGCGGGCCTGGCGGGTCTCCTCGTCGCCCACGCCGAGCTCGCGCAGGATCTCCTTCTGCCTGGGCCGGGCCTCGTTCTCCATGTCCATGTGGGCATCCAGGGCCACGAACGAGCCGTCCTGGAGTTCGCCCAGCGGGTTGATCTCGGCCAGGGTCATGTCGTAGTCCAGAAACAGCCGGGCCAGCCGGGCCAGGATGGGGGTGAGGCGGTTCAGCGCCGAGCCGGTTATCCCGAGCGAGGCGATCAGCTGCTTGGCCTTCCAGTCCGGGAACGGAGTGAGCGTTGAGAAGTGCATCCGAGCCACGTGATCTGGGTGCTGCTCGGCCACCTCCTCGATGTCGATCCCGCCCATGTCTGAGAACAGCATCACGGGCTGCTTGCGGATCCCGTCCCAGACCACTCCGGCGTAGTACTCGTGCTTGACCTCGGCCCGCGAGTCCACCAACACCCCGCGGGGCATGTGGCCCCCGATCTCCAGCTCCAGGACCGTCTGGGCGTGCCCTGCCGCCCCCTCCGGGGTGTCGGCAAACTGCACGCCCCCGGCCTTCATCCGGCCGCCGCTGAGCACCTGGGATTTGATCACCACCGGACCGCCGATGTCCCGGGCGATCTCTTCGGCCTCCTCCGGGGTCTTGGCGAACCCGAACTTGGTCACGGGGATCCCGGCCTTGGCCACGATCGTCCTGGACTCGTACTCGAAGAAGCGCATGGGACGGGCGCCGAGGCTAGCGAAGGGCGGCGGTGAACGCCCCGGCCCCTCGAAAACTCGCGACTTTTGGCACCCCGGTCGTTAGTGTTCTTAGCGGGGTGACCGGATCAGAGGCCACGACGGCTCGCTTCGCGCTTCCGGCGGGGACGGTGACGTTCCTGTTCACGGACATAGAGGGGTCGACCAGGCTCTGGCAGTCACACCCTGAGGGAATGCGGATCGTGGTGCCTGAGCACTACCAACTCCTGGCCGAGACGTTCGACCGCCACGGCGGCGTGCGCCCGATCGAGCAGGGCGAGGGCGACAGCGTGCTGGCGGCGTTCAGCCGGGCCACCGATGCCCTCACCGCTGCCCTGGAAGCTCAGCTCGCCCTGAACTCGCACCAATGGCTCGATGGGATCGAGCTGCGGGTCAGGATGTCGCTGCACACAGCCGAGGCCCAGCTGCGTGACGAGGGCAACTACTTCGGCGTGGCGCTATCACGTGGCGCCCGCATCCGGGGCATCGCCCATGGGGGGCAGACACTCCTCTCCCAGTCCACCCGCGACCTGGTGCTCGACCGGCTGCCGCCGGGAGTCGAGCTCCTCGACTGCGGAGAGCACCGGCTGCGCGACCTTGGACGCCCGGAGCACCTGTACGCGCTGGCTCATCCAGAGCTGCCGGTGGATCACCGCTCGCTGCGGTCCCTGGACGCGCTGCCTAACAACCTGCCGAGCCAGCTGACCAGCTTCATCGGACGCGAGGATGAGCTTGAGCAGCTGCGCCGCGCGCTGGCCCAGACACGGCTGCTCACGCTCACCGGGGGCGGCGGCAGCGGCAAGACCCGGCTCGCCCTTCAGCTGGCCGCCGACGCACTTGATTCCTTCCAGGACGGCGTGTGGTGGGTGGAGCTGGCGCCGGTGACCGACGGAGAGCTGGTGGGGGAGGCGATTGCCGCCTCGATGGGTGTGCGGACGCTGCCGGGGGCCACGCCGCTTCAGTCGGTGCGAGACCACGTGGCTGGGCAGTCGGTCTTGGTCGTCCTGGACAACTGTGAGCACCTGCTGGATGACTGCGCCAAGGTCACGGTCGCATTGCTCGAGTCAGGGCCGGGCGTCAGGGTCCTGGCCACCAGCCGCGCCCCGCTGGACCTGGGAGGAGAGACGGAGTGGCGCGTGCCGCCGCTCTCGCTCCCGACAGAGCTCGCGCGGCAGCCCGTCGACGCCCTGGTGCAGTCGGACGCTGTGCGACTGTTCATCGACCGCGCGGTCAAGGTCCGGCCGAGCTTCGGCGTCACAAACGACAACGCGCCCGCTCTGGCCCAGATTTGCTAAGATCTTGATCGGGATTCCGCTCGCCCTGGAGCTGGCCGCGGCCCGGGTGAGGATGCTGTCGGTGGAGCAGATTGCCGCCGGCCTCTCGGATCGTTTTCGCCTGCTGACGGGCGGCGTCCGGACCGCGCTGCCTCGCCAGCAGACCCTGCGGGCCTCCGTGGACTGGAGTCATGACCTGCTCTCAGACGAGGAACGGACACTGTTTCGCCGCTTGGGGGTGTTCGTGGGCGGGTTCACGCTCGAGCACTGCCAGGAGGTGGGCGCCGATTCGGAGGGAGAGCGGTACGCCGTGTTCGACCTGCTCACCGCGCTGGTGGAGAAGTCGCTCGTCCTGGCGGAGGAGAGTGGTTCAGTGATCAGGTACGGGATGCTGGAGACCGTCCGCCAGTACGCGGCCGAGCGCCTGTCCGAGTCCGCAGAGCGGGAGGAGATCCGGGACCGGCATCGCCACGCGATGGTGGCGCTGGCCGAGCGGGCGGCTCCGGGAGCTCGAGGCCTCTGGCAAGCCGGCCTGGCTCCCGGCTCTGGACCTTGAGGCGGCGAACTTCTCCGCGGCCCTGGATCACGGGCTGGAGAGCCAGCCAGACGCAGCTCTGCGGATCGCCATTGCCCTGACGCCGTACTGGAAGACCCGGGTCCGGCACGCCCAGGCAGAACAGGCACTCTCGGCCAGCCTGGCCGCGGTCGGTGACCAGCATCCCGAGTTGCGTTCCCGCGCGCTCTGGTGCCAGGCCTACAGCAGCTACTTCCACCGCGGGGCGAGCGCCCAGGTGGCGGAGCTGGCCCAGGCTGCCTACAGACTGGCTCGGGACTGTCAGGACGGTGCCACGGCGGCCCGGGCTATGGCCACGATCGGAACGGTGGCGATGTGGCCCGATCCGTCTCAGGGCCGCTCGCTGCTCACCAAAGCGGTTGAGCTGGCGCGAGCTTCCGGCGACCGGTGGGCCGAGGCCTACGCGACGATCCATCTGGCCGCAGCCTCCAACGCCCTGGGGCGCCATCCCGCAGCCCTGGCCATCCTCCGGGACAACGAGCGCCTGGTCGAGGAGCTGGGCGATCACGAGCTGGTGGCCTACCGCTTCTACCAGCTGGGATACGTGCACATGCTCCAGGGCGATCTCCGGTCATTCCGGGCCGCCAACACCGCCTCTCTGGAGGCGGCCCGCGAGGTGGACGACACGGGCGGTGAGGGGATCGCCCTCAACATGGCGGCGTACATCGATGTCCTGGAGGGCAACTATCAGCGGGCGATCGACCTCATGGAGCCGATCCTGGAGCGGATCCTGGAGCGGGAGGCCGGATATGCGCTTCCCTACGTGGTCCTGTGGCTGGCCTGGGCCGAGATGGAAACCGGCCACGCCGCGCAGGCGGTGGCTCGGCTGGCGCGCCTGACCAGAAATGGAATGGATCGCGGCTTCACGCTGGCCTTCGGTCTTGGGCTGCTCGCAGAGGCCCAGAGGGTGAGTGGCGACCCGAAGGCCGCCACCTCCAGCTTCCAGCAGGCGCTGGCCGTGGCCCGGCGCCTCGACTCCCCGCACGCGCTGTTCCTGGCGGCGATCCCTGGTGTCAGGCTGGCCCTGGACAACGAGCGCTGGAGCGAGGCGGAACTGCTGCTCCAGGAGATCCTGGTCCTGGTCGCGGAGCGTTGGTTGCCCGGCCTCATGCCAGACCTGCTGGACGGGCTCGCCTTCGTGGCCGAGGGTCAGGGGCGGCACGAGGACGCGGCTCAGCTCCTGGGGTCGGTGGACCGCGCTCGCGAAGAGCTTGGTCTCCCTGTACTGGCGACCGAGCGCCTGCGGCGCCAGGCGCTCGTCGAGGCCTGCCGCGAGGCACTTGGGGAGGAGGCCTACAGAGTCGGCCATGATCGCGGGCACACCATGAGCCTGGAGAAGGTCATCGGCGCTGGCCGCGCTCAGGCTGCCACGTAGGCTCCGTGACACGAGGGGCGTTGCGTGTGAGGACGAGCGTCACCTCACCGACGCTCTGGGGCGGGCGCCGAGGCTAGCGAAGCCCCAGTTGCCACGCCTGCACGGGACCGTCGTAGCCCTTGGGCGCGGCGAGCTCGACGGGTTCGCCCTGGCTCAGCGAGCCCACGGACTCGCTCACCAGCACCGTGCCGGGCGATGCCGCCCTGACCAGGCGCGCGGCCAGGTTGACCGCGTCTCCGTAGCAGTCGCCGTGGTGCGAAACCACCGGGCCGGCGGCCAACCCGATCCGGATGTCGGGCAGTTGAGGATCGTGGGCGACCTCCTCCAGTAGATCCATTGCCATCTCCACCGCCTGGCGGCGGTCGCCGATCACGAACATCACCTCGTCTCCGATGAGCTTGACCACCCGACCACCGTGACGGGTGATGATTTCGCCCGAGCACGTCTCAAAGCGGCGGATCGCGCCCGCCAGCTCGGCCGGTCCGAGTTGCTGCGTGGCCCGGGTGTAGCCCACGAGATCGGCGAAGCCGATCACCAGGTCACGCGTCACCGCGGCTCGCTGGTCATCCAGGGCCCAGGTGGCGCGAGCCACGGCCAGGATGTGTCCCACGAGAAGATCTCCGATCGCGTCGATGAAAGGCGGGATCACCGCCGCTGCCGTGGTCGAGTAGTCCTCCACGATCTGAGAGACGGGCTCCCCGCGGTCCCGCCGAGGCATCTCGACGTTGATGCGGAACGAGTCGACGATCGCCTCCGCCAGCCTGGCCATCGACCCTCCGATCAGCGGCGCCAGCTGGAGCGCGGCCTCGTCGCCGAGCAGGCCTGCCGTCCCGGCCAGCATGCGGAGCGTCGCCACCTGCCCGCGGGTGATCCGAGGGGGTGCCGTGAGCGGGTCCGGGAATCCCAACGCCCGCCACAGGCGGCCGGCGTCCTCCAGCGTCATTCCGGCCTCCTGGACGGCCTCTTCAAAGGGGATCACGTCTGCGCCACGCAGAGCCAGGTCGAGGGCCAGCGGCCCGAGCGTCCCGGATTGGTCCGCCTCCTGGATCTCCTCGCGGCTGGCGCCCATCTCCGATAGGCGCTGCAGCAGCCTGCGTCGATCGCGTTCCTCCGGGTCCTCGGCAGGGGTGCCCGCCATCGTCCGCAACCTACACTTCCGCCATGAGGGCCGTCGCCTGTCAGCACGGGGAGCTCCGCCTGACCGAAGCTCCAGAGCCCACGCCGGGGGCCGGACAGGTGCGCTTGGAGGTCCTGCGCTGCGGGATCTGCGGGTCGGATCTGCACGCCCGCCACGGCGCTGACCAGTGGGCCGACCTGGCCGTCAAGGTGGGTTATGACCGGTTCGCCCGGACCGATCAGTCGATCGTCTTCGGCCACGAGTTCAGCGGTCGGGTGGCCGAGCACGGGCCGAAGTGCCGGCGGGCAATCCCGGCGGGCGCGCCGGTCGTCGCGCTGCCCATCATCCGCTCCGGTGGCGTGATCGACACGATCGGCCTGTCGGTCCACGCGCCCGGGGCCTACGCGGACCAGCTGCTGGTCCAGGAGTCGATGATGCTGGCCGTCCCGAACGGCCTGGATCCGGCCGTCGCTGCGCTGACCGAGCCGCTGGCCGTGGCCTGGCACGCGGTCCGGCGAGGCGAGGTCCGCAAACGCGACGTGGCCATCGTGATCGGCTGTGGCCCGATCGGGCTGGCCGTGATCCTGATGCTCAAGGCCCGGGGCGTGCGGACGGTCGTGGCCAGTGACTACGCGCCCGGGAGGCGCGAGCTGGCCAGGCGGTGTGGGGCCGACATCGTCATCGACCCGCACGCCGATTCGCCGTTCACGGCCGCGGCCGCCAGGGGCGGCCATCTCCAGGACCTGCCCTCGGCGCTGGAGCTGGCGCTGGACACCCGGGAGAAGCTCGAGCGGCTCCCGGTCGGCTGGTGGCATCTGTGGCGGCTGGGCGAGGCGCTCGGGGCGGCGCCGAAGCGGCCGGTCATCTTCGAATGTGTCGGCGTCCCCGGGATCATCGAGAGCATCCTCGACGGGGCGCCGCTGTTCTCCCGGGTGGTCGTGGCCGGGGTGTGCGTGGGCGAGGACCGCTTCACGCCCGCGATGGCGATCAACAAGGAGATCGACCTCCGGTTCGTGCTCGGCTACTCGCCGCTCGAGTTCCGCGACACGCTGCACATGCTGGCCGAGGGCAAGGTCGATCCGCGGCCGCTGATCACCGGGACCGTCGGGCTGGGGGGCGTGGCCGGCGCCTTCGACGCCCTGGCCAGCCCGGGTGACCAGGCCAAGATCCTGATCGACCCCAGCTCGGCCGCCATGGAGCCCGCGCAGTCCGGGGTCGGCCACGGATGACAGACCGCCCCAACACCTGCGTGATCGGAGCCGGCGTCAGCGGCCTGACCGCGATCAAGTCGCTCGGGGACTGGGAGATCCCGCACACGTGCTTCGAGGCCTCCGACGACGTCGGCGGCAACTGGTACTTCCAGAACCCGAACGGGCGGTCCTCGGCCTACCGCTCGCTGCACATCGACACGTCCAAGAACGCCATCAGCTTCCAGGACTTTCCGATGGACGGGCGCTACCCGGACTTCCCGCACCACTCGGAGATCAAGCAGTTCCTGAACGAGTACTCAGAGCGTTTCGGCCTGCGCGAGCGGATCCGTTTCAACACCCGGGTCGAGCGGGCCGAGCGCCTGCCCGGCGGCGGGTGGCGGATCTCCACCTCGGGCCCGGACGGCGACGCCGAGCACAGCTTCGACGCGCTCTTGGTGTGCAACGGGCACCACTGGGATCCCTCGTATCCCGAATTCCCCGGCCACTTCGACGGCCCGACGATCCACTCCCACCACTACATCGATCCCACCGACCCGCTGGACCTGGCGGACAAACGGGTGCTGGTCGTCGGGATCGGCAACAGCGCGGTCGACATCACCTCCGAGCTGTCCCGCAAGGGGGTGGCCAGCGCCGTCTTCATCTCGACCCGGAGCGGGGCCTGGGTTGTCCCCAAGTACGTGTTCGGGCGCCCGGCGGACCAGGTGTTCAAGACCAACCCGAACCTGCCGCTGTGGCTTCAGCGGCGCTTCGGCCGACTGCTTCCGCGGCTGATCTCAGGCCGGATGGAGGACTTCGGCCTGCCCACGCCCAACCACCACTTCATGGAGGCCCACCCGACGGTGTCCAGCGAGCTCCTGCTCCGCCTGGGCTCGGGCGACGCCGTGGCCAAGCCCGACGTGGCCGAGCTCCAGGGCGACCGGGTGCGATTCACGGACTCGACCGTCGAGCAGGTCGACGCGATCGTCTACGCCACGGGGTACAGGATCAGCTTCCCGTTCTTCGACCCGGAGTTCATCTCGGCCCCGGGCAACGTGCTGCCCCTGTTCAAGCGGATGTTCAAGCCGGGGATCGATGACCTGGGGTTCATCGGGTTCGGCCAGGCGATCCCCACCATCTTCCCGTTCGCCGAGTGCCAGTCCAAGCTGGCCGGACGGTGGCTGGCCGGCGACTGGGCGCTCCCGTCACCGGCCGAGATGCAGCGGGAGATCAAGCGCGACGAGCGCCGGTACGTGCGCCACTACTCGAACCGCCCCCGGCACACGATGCAGCTGGACTACTACGTCTACGAGCACGACCTGCGCAAGCGGGTGATTCCGGCGGGCCAAGAGCGAGCCCGGACCCGGCCGGGGCCCGGCCTGGCCGGGCGAGCCGCCGGTGCGCCGGCGGCGGTCTGAGCCCTACACCGCTGCCGGCTGAAACCCGTACGCCTCGGCCAGCTCGGGGTCCTTGCGGGCCAGCATCTCGGCCAGCGAGACCATCACCTGGCACTGCTTCCAGGTCGCGTCGTCCTGCATCTTGCCGTCGATCATGTGCACGCCGGCGCCGTCGGGGATCGCCTCCAGGACCTTCTTGGCGAACAGGACCTCGTCGGGCGCGGGGCTGAACACCTTCTTGGCGATCTCAATCTGGGCCGGGTGCAGCGACCACGCGCCCACGCAGCCAAGCAGGAAGGCCGCCCGGAACTGGGTCTCGCAGCCCAGCGTGTCCCGGATGTCGCCGTAGGGGCCGTAGAAGGGGAGGATCCCGGCGGACGTGCAGGCATCGATCATGCGGGCGATCGAGTAGTGCCGGGCCTCGCATCGACGGGATCTTCGGCTTCAGCCAGGGCGCGGCCCTGGCCGGGCTGCTGGCCGCGCTCCGGGAGAGCCCGCGCGCGCCGCGCGGGCTCGACTTCGGATTCCGCCATCATGGTCGGCGGATTCACCAGCTTCCTGCCGCAGCATGCCGGCCTGTTCCCCGTCCGCTCACGATCCCCTCCGTCCACGTGGCCGGCCGCAGCGACCCGATCGTGCCCCGGTCCCGACTCACTCCAAGCTCGCGGACCGGTTCACCGACCCGCTGATCCTGGAGCACAACGGCGGCCACGTCATCCCGGGGGACCGGACGGTCGCCGAGCCGATCGCCCGGTTCCTGGCCAGGTTCGCCAGCACCGCGCGGACCGGGGGTTAGGGGATCCAGGGTGCCTTGTACGTACCCGTGTCGTTGAGGATCGCGGTCCAGTCGTCGCCGGCCCAGATGTTGCTGATCTTGCCGTGGCTCAGGCGGTAGACGTCGACGCCGTCCCACTGGACATGGCGCCCGCTCGCGGGGATGCCGAGAATGGCGCCCTCCTGCGTCCCGCTTACGACCACGCGCACCACGACCTGGTTGGCCTGGCCGAAGATGTCGTCGATGGTGATGTGCGCATCGGGGAACGCGGCTACCACGCCGGCGAACAGCCCGGCGACGTTGGCCCGGCCCGTGATCGTGCCCACGGTGCCGCCGGACCACTGCATGCCGGGGTTCAGGTAGTTGGCGGCGTGGTCGCCGTGGTGCTCGTTGATGACGTCCTGGAGGAATGCTTCTACTACCCGCTCGTTCGCCCTGACGCTCCCGGCGCTCCACGACACCGTCGCCGCCTGGCTGCTGTGCCCGGGGGCGGCCGTCGTCGCGTTCGCGGCGGCGCCGGCGACTCCCAGGCCGGCGGCGGTGAGGGCCGCGGCCACGGCAGCGCGCTGCAACTTCCGCATGACAGGCTCCTTCGTGCTCGATGCTCGGAATACTGACTTGATCATTCAAGTGAACGTTAGCTCGCCATGACTTGACGAGTCAAGTCATCCTGCATCACTCAGAGGAATCGTGCCGAGCCTGTGGCCGTATGTGTCAAGGTTTCAGCAGGTTACGCCAGGCACGGACCGGTCCCGGCCAAAGTTAGGACTTGACAGTTCAACTCATATGAGTTACGGGCCGCCGTGGTCGGGAACTGCTGCCAGCAGCACGTGTTCACCCGTCCGCAGCCCGCGGCGGCGGCGCGGCGCGGCCGGGATCACGACCCAGAACGGCAACGGCACGTCGGTGGCAGGCAGGAGCGCATCCAGCGGGACGCCGGAGCACGCGGCCGGTTCCGTGAACGTTTCAGCCTTGATCTTGCGTCCGCCAGAACTCGAAGTCTCGCGAGATCACCGGCCAGCCCGGATAATGACCGCTTTTGATTACTCCCTGTAATCAATTAGGTGCATAGCAGAGGCCCGCAGCGGTGTCTGCCATTTCTTTAGGGCCGGCTCGGAATCGTTATTGCCATGTTATTAGAGGCGGCATAATTTCCGTTTGCAGACTCACTCTCGCGACGAAATATTAGCCGCACGCCGGTTCAATCCGGGCATCCGGGCGCGGAGCGCCTCTGGGTCGACGGCGGTCCCGTGTGCGCCCGTATGAATACTCTCCGTGACGGTCAGAAATGTCTTCTCGCGGCCTTCCTCCGCTTTCGGAAAGCTTCTCGGGCGTTGCGCTCGCCCCAAGGCACCCGCTCTTGGCGGCTAAATCGCGATCATGCCCGGAACAAGCCGTTTAGCAGCTGGTTTCCGTCATATGCCATCGTGCCCAAGGTACCTAGATTTGCCCTCCTGTCATTACGGAAATGTCGGCTATACACCAGCAGAATGTCCGGGCGAAGAACGATCTGGGCGGCTCGTTGTTAATTTTGACCTTTAAATGGTAAAGAGTTCGAGCAACGCTAAATTTTTTTATCGTTTAGCCATCCGCGGGGTAAACCTGCCGGGCCGGGCCCGCGTCACCTAAGCGTTTCTCTCGATTTCTCAGCTGAATCTTCGTGCGCGCGCAAAGGGTCAGCCCTGAAGGAGCCAAGTTGAAAAGGAAATACGCCAGCGAGAAGCGGGTCTTTATCGTCGGTGGCATCGACGCCCTGGTCCTGCCTCCGGTTGGACGAACGGCAGCGCCGGTTTTGCTCATTTTCTCCTCATTTCACTAAAGGACGGCACGCGTGCAACATCAGCCCAGACCGCGCGAAAGGCTGGCCGCGCAGTCGGCGGCCGGACCGCCCGGCCGGCATGCGGCACCCCGAGCGCCGGGACAACGCGGCAGCCACTGGAATGCGACCGTTTGGCAGCCTGAGCCGCCCCCCCGTCGTCGTCGGCGCGGCCGCCACGGCCGGGATTCCCTTGGGTCTCCCCTCGCCGGCCGACCGCTGGCCGTGGCCGGGTGGCGTGCCTGCCGGCTTCTCCGGAGACCGCCGTGCCCCCGGTGGGTACCCCGCCTGCCGGGGGATGCCGGGCGGCCATGCCCCGGCTGAACCGGCCGGACCGCGTCTGGCCCAGCAGGGTGTCCCGGCCTCCCATGCCAGCGGCCGCGCCGCCCGCCGGCGGCGCGCGGCGCTACGGCCCACCAGCACGCGGCGGCGTATCGCGGCGATGAGCGTGCTGGCCGTCATCGCGCTGACCCTGGTCATCTTCCAGTTCACGTTCCGGGTGGCGGAGCGGCCTCGCGGCGGCCTTCTTTCGCTTTTTCACCCCCGTCCTGGCCGCCTCCCGCGCGCCGATCATCTGGTTCGGCCTGGGCACGGTGCACGCGTTCGGCCTGGAGATCACGCCCGACTGCAGTTCGTCCCTGCTGCTCGTGCCGCTGTGCGGGCTCGGCATCTTGCTCATGACGCGCGGCTCAACGTGGGCCTGGTGGTCAGGGCCCTGATCGTCGCGGCCACCGTCCTGGTGGTCGTCAACACGCTCCGGATCGGGGTGATCGCCTTGTGCTGCCGTTTCTGGGGCCTCGGGGTCGGTTACCAGGTCGGCCACCTGGTGCTGGGCTCCCTGGTCAGCATCGTCGGCATCGGCCTCAGCCTGGTCTTGCTCACGGCTATCGTCGCCTCCCGGCGCAGCCTGGAGTTCAGCGCGGCCCTGCTGCCCCGGCACCGGCGGCGGCGCTCATGAGCGGCGCAGGCCCGGTCGCCGTCGCGCTCGCCCAGGCGGCCGGCTTGATGATGAGCGCCACGTTCATCATCTACGTGCTGATCATCGCGGTGGCGTACACCCGGCGCCGCTCCCAGCCGCCGGGAGACGCCCGGACCCTGGGCTGGCACCTGTTCGTCCCCGCGCTGAACGAAGAGAAGGTGATCGGGCACACGGTCGACTACCTGCGGCGGACGCTGCCCGAGGCGCATGTCTGGGTCATCGACAACACCAGCGACGACCAGACCGGCGCCATCGTGGCCAGCCGGGCCCGGTGGGACCCCATGGTGCACGTGGTGTCCCGGCGCTTCCCCGACGCCCGCACCGGGAAGGGACACGCGCTGAACGCCGCCTACTGGCAGCTGCGGGCCTGGCTGCCCGCGGCCGGGCGCCGCGACCATCTGGTCATCGGGGTGATCGACGCGGACGGCCGTCCGGCCCCGGACTGCCTGGACGTGTGCGCCGGGCCGGGGCTGTTCGGCGACCCGTCGGTCGG
>CAVPKV010000056.1:0-80475 GCA_963705785.1 uncultured Solirubrobacterales bacterium
CGGCGGCGGCCCCACGAGCTCGCTGGGTATCTCCGTCCTCATTTCTGGATCAGACGAACAACCGGGGGTCGGCGGTCGTGATCCCGTCCACGCCCATGCTCCGCAGCCGGTCGATCACCGATCGCTCGTTGACCGTCCAGGCGTACAGCCGCCCGGCGCGTTCCTGGATCTCCGCCAGCAGGCGTTCGTCCACGAGCCGGTATTGGGCCATCAGCGTGTCCCACCGTCCCGTGCTCAGCCCGGCCAGCACGTGGGCTCTCCAGTGGCGCCAGCGCAGGCTGTTCCTGGCCAGCCGGCCGCCGACTGAGATGCCCAGCCGGACCCGAGGGTCCAGCGCCCGAAGGCTGTCCAGAACCGCCGGAACCTGCGAGGAGATCAGCGTCCGCTCCAGCAGGCCAGCGCTCCGGAGCCCCGCCAGCAGTGCGGCCTCGCAGCCGGGGCGCTTGAGGTCCACGTTCAGTTGCACGTCGGCAAAGGGCCGGCTGGACAGGTGCGCCAGTGCCTCGCGCAGCCTCAGACCCCCGGGGAACTGAGCCCGGAGCACCGTGTGAGCCAGCACGAGCTCGCCCTGGCGGCCGCGTACGTCGAACTCGACCATGTCCACGCCAACGTCCAGGGCAGCGTCGAACGAGGCCAGCGTGTTGGCCGGCGCCAGCGCGCTGGCGCCGCCGTGTCCGATCCGTTCGCAGGTGCTTGCCGCCGCTTCCATTCGTGGACAGTTAGCGTATCTGCACCCGCGAGGCCACCGTCCGATGAACGACACCGAGACCACACCCGAGCCAGAGTGGCGCCCGTCCCCGGGGCGGCGCGGTCGTGACCGGGGCGGGGGAGGGGATCGGCTTTCAGATCGCCCGCGCTCTGGCCGAGCGGGGCCATGCCGTCCACCTCACCGACCTCGACGCCGGACTGGCCACGCGCGCGGCTGCCAAGCTGGGGCCGTCCGCCTTCGCGTCGGGGCTTGACGTCCGCAGCCTAACCGCGTGCCGGGCGGCGGCGGCCAGGACGCGCCGGCGCGTGGGCTCGCTGGATGTGTGGGTGAACGGGACGCTGATCCCGTCGGCCCAGCCGGCCTGGGAGCTGGACGAGCGGGCGCGTCAGCGGATGCTTGAGGTCAATCTGCTGGGGACCATCAACGGGACCCTGGCCGCGGTCGAGCACCTGCGGTCGCTGGAGGGCGGCAGCGTGGTCAACGTGATCCCGCTGGCCGGGCTCCTGCCCAGCCCGGGTCACGCCCTGATGGCCGCCGGGAGCCAGGCCGCGATGGCCTTCAGCCTGGCCACCGCCGCGGACCTTCGCCAGGAGGGCGTCGACTCGGTGACCGTCAGCTGCCTGTGCGTCGGGCGGGGTGGGATCCGCCCGGATGGGCTGTACCAGCTTACTCGACCATCCGCGGCCGATGGTGTCCATCCCGCCGTGGCGCGGGACGGTGGTCAAGGCCTCGTATCTGTGGCCCAAGCTGACTCCGCTGGGCTCAAGGCTCGTGCCCGGCTGGTCTGGTGAGGACGCTCAGGTCGACGACGACGACGTCGCGCCGCTCGTGACTGGCGCTCGCCGGCGCCAGCCGGCAGACACGCCTGACCGTCAGGCGGGCGGGGTGGTCTTGCGTCCGGCGAACCAGCCCGTCACCAGCCCGACCAGGCCACCCGCGGTGAGCAGGCTGGCGCTGCGCAGCGGCTTGCGCTGGGCCTTGGCGGTGAATCCGTGCCACGAGTGCCGGACGGTGGCCCTGAGGGCCTTCTTGCCCAGGTTTTTGCGTATCGAGGTCATCGCTTGAATCAGATTATTTGATCCTGCCCCGCTCCACCGGTTCTCACGCGTGCTATCCCAGCGGCTTCCTCGAGGGTCTCCGAGCTGCGGAGCTGGTGCGATCACGCCGGCCAGTCTGAGTGCGTCGCCGGCGGGCGAGCCGGCCGGGAGCACGAGCCGCAGGTCCTGGCCGCGCACCTGGAGCTGTTCCCGCAGGCGGTACAGGAGCTGAATCCCGGCGCTGTCCAGGTAGCCGAGCTGGCTCAGGTCCAACGACCAGCTGCCGCGTGGTTGGGCGTGGCCACGGCGATCGCGTCCTCGATTCCGCGGGCGTTGGACAGGTCGACCTCGCCGGTCAGACGGGCCACCAGCACGGAGTCCTGAAGCTCGAGCTGAACGTCGCCCAGAGTCACGCCTGCACTCTTCGGCGCATCACGACCTCCGTCCCCGAATCGGACGGCTTCATCTCGAGCTCGTCCATGGCCGCCGCGACCACCTTCAACCCCCGGCCCCTGTGGTCGCCTCGAGGCTCCCGCCAGGCACCCTCGTCCCGGACCACGAAGCTCAGCCGGTCGCCGATCTGCCGGGCCGTCAGCTCGAAATGGGCCGGAGCTGGTGAATAGGCATGCTCGACCGCGTTGGCGCATGCCTCGCTGACGGCCAGCACGATCTCCCGGCTGTCCTGCTCGTCAGCCACGTGGAGACGCAGCCACCGGCGCAGGGCCCTGCGCACGTCGGTCAGCACCGGGGCTCGGTCGGCAAGCGCAGGTTCAGCTCCTCGGGCACGGTCCCGTAGTGCATCGCCACGATCGCGATGTCGTCGCGCAGACGGCCGAAGGGAACCATGTGCTCGACGGCCAGCTGGCAGGCCTCCTCGGCCGACGTAGGCTCGAGGCGTGACCGCGAGCAAGCGCTCGATGCTGTCGGTCAGCGGGAGTCCGGGCGCTCCACCAGCCCGTCGGTGTAGAGCAGCAGCGTCTCGCCGCCGATGAGCGAGGTCTCGTGCTCGGTCCAGCGTGGCATACGGGAAGGCGCCGAGCGGGGGAGCCGGTGGGACGTCCAGCGAGTCGCCCCTTCGCCGCCCACCATGATCGGCGGGGAGGTGACCCGGCGCTGGCCAGCCGGAACCGCCCGGTCTCAGGTCGAGCACGGCGTAGGCCGCCGTGGCCATGGCGTTCTCGGCCATCGACCGCATGTATCGGTCCACGAGCTGAAGCGTTCGGGCCGGCGAGTGGTCCTCCAGCGCGTAGGAGTGAAGCGCGGTCCGCAGCTGGCCCATCAGTGCCGCCGCCCTGAGCCCGTGGCCGACCACGTCGCCGATCGCGATCCCGAACCGGCCGCGGGAAGCGCGAAGAAGTCGTACCAGTCGCCGCCCACCTCGTAGGTGGCCGGCATGTACCGGGCGGCGGCAGAGACGCCGGCGACATTGACGAGCTGCTGGGGCAGGAGGCTGCGCTGGAGGAGCATGGCGACGCTATGCTCGTGCTCCAGCGCCGAGTACAGACGCGCCCGCTCGATCCCGGGGCAGCCGGGCGGCGGCCACCTGGAGCACGGCCAGGTCCCGCGGTCCGAACGTCCTCGGCTTGAGCGACCCCACGTGGAGCACACCGATCAGCTCCCCCTCCACGATCAGCGGGACGCCGAGCAGCGAATGGATCCCCTTCTCTCGGAGGATCGGGTTCATGATGTCGGCGTGGTCCACGTCAGCGATGAAGATCGCCACCCGCTCAGCGGCGATCCGTCCCGCGAACCCTCGGCCGAGCGGGATCCGGACTCCCTGCTCGACCTCCTCCTCGATTCCCTTGGCCGCGCGGGCCACGAGCTGGTTGGTTTCCTGATCGTGAAGCAGGATGGCCACGGTGTCCACGGACAGGACCTCCTGGATGCGAACCAGCAGCTCGTCCAGGAGCTCCTCCAGACCGAGTTCGGAGAGCGCCGGGTCGCTCAGGCGGTAAAGGCTCCGAAGCTGGTCCGCCGGGGCCAGTTCGGCGGCCGCCGGCGGGAGCACGACCTGGCCGGTCCGGGGCGGGAGCGCCATGGTGCGCCGTTCCCGGGGTCTGCGGGTGACAACTCGACTGGTGCCCTCCGGCGGCCGGCGGCGGCGTCGGGCCGCAGATCGGCGACGAAGCCGCTCGTCGGGCGAACCCGGGCGAACGCGCCGCCTCGGCCAAGGCCACCCGCCGGGCGGGCGGCCGTCCAGCTCGGCTCTTTCCATGCGCCAGACGCACTCGACACCGACCTCGCCCGGGGCCGAGATCTCATCTGCATCTCGCCGACAAGGTGAACCCCAGCTTGCGCGGGATGGCGCCGCTGATCTCATTGGCCCGATCGTGATGGATCTCCACGCGGTCGATGCCAGGTACGGAGAAGGCGGCCTCCGTGACCAGCCGCGCGGCGGCCGTGGCCAGGCCCCGGCCGATGAACGCTGGATGAATCCAGTAGCCGATCTCCAGCCCCACGGGCCGACACGGCGGTGAAGACCAGAGCCCCGGCGACCCTTCCCCGCTCGAACACCCCCAGGAAGACGTCGCCGCCCTCGGGCCTGACTCCTCCTCCCAGCTGCTCGATCCCGTCCGGCGCTGATCCACATCCAACGGCTCCTCGGCGATCCGATTCCATCCAGGGGCGGAGATGGTCGACGCTCTCGGCCACGGCCCGAGCCAGGACCTCGGCGTCGCCGGGCCGCCAGCGCCGGATCACGAGGCCCTGAGCCTCGATGTGCTCGGGAAGACGGGGCGAGTAGGTGGTCACGGGCAACACCGTAGCCAGCCGGAAAACTGCCGGGCGCGGACCATGCAGCCGTGGCCCGCGCCACCTCGCGGCGATAGCCTCCGAGTCAGCAGATGAGGATCTCAGCCAAGGCGGACTACGCGGTGCGGGCCGTGGTTGAGCTCGCGGGCGCGACCGACAGCGAGCCGATCAAGGCCGAGCGGGTGGCCAAGGCTCAGGACATCCCGCTTGAACTTCCTGGAGAACATCCTGGGCGAGCTCCGCCACGCGGGAATCGTCCGCAGCCAGCGGGGGGCGGAGGGCGGATTCCGACTGGCCAGACCGGCGGATCAGATCACGATCGCCGATGTGATCAGGGCCGTCGAGGGCCCGCTGGCCACGGTCCGCGGCGGGCCGCCGGAAGACCTGAGCTATCGGGGCCAGGCGGCGGAATTGGCCCGGGTCTGGATTGCCGTGCGCAAGAGCCTGCGGGCCGTCGTGGAGCGGGTGACCGTGGCCGATGTGGCCAGCGGGCGCCTGCCTCGGAGCGTGGTCAAGTTGAGCGAGGACCCGGAGGCCTGGGTCACGCGCTGACCTTAGTGCCGGTCTCAACCGGCGTCTTCACGTACACGATGTCGCCCCGGGCCAGCTCCAGCTCGCTGGCCTGGGCCCGGGTCAGCTGGGCCCGAGCCGGAGTGCGATCCGGCAGCTCGACCTCGACGCGGACCTCGAATCCCAGGTGGATGATCCTGGTCACCATCGCCTCGATCGCGCCGTCCTCGGGCTCCAGGGCTATGCGGAGGTCGTGGGGCCGCATCAGCTCTCCGTCGATCCGGACGGCGGGGCCCAGGAACCCCATCACGAAGTCGTTGGCCGGTGAGTCGTACACGTCTCGGGGCGTTCCGGTCTGCTCGATCCGGCCCTGGTGCATGACGGCGATCGTGTCGGCCACCTCCATCGCCTCCTCCTGATCGTGCGTGACCAGGACCGTGGTCACGCCCTGCTCGTCGTGCAGGCGCCGGAGCCACTGGCGCAGCTCCGCCCGGACGTTGGCGTCCAGGGCGCCGAAGGGCTCGTCCAGCAGCAGGACCTGGGGCTGGACCGCCAGCGCCCGGGCCAGGGCCATCCGCTGGCGCTGGCCGCCCGAGAGCTGGGCCGGGCGCTGGTCTCCCCAGGCGGTGAGGCCGACCAGCTCAAGCAGTTCGTCCACGCGGGCTGTCACCTCCGGCTTGGGCCGCTTGCGGATCCGCAGCCCGAAGGCCACGTTCTGCCGCACCGTCATGTGGTTGAAGGCGGCGTAGTGCTGGAACACAAATCCGATTCCACGGTCCTGGGGGCGGGCCGCCGTCACGTCCTGGCCGTCCAGCAGCACCTGACCGCTGTCCGGGCTCTCGAGCCCCGCGATGATGCGCAGCAGGGTGGATTTTCCGGACCCGCTGGGCCCGAGCAACGCGGTCAGAGACCCCTCGGTCACCTCAATTGATACCTCGGTCAGAGCGGCAAACTCGCCGAAGTTCTTCGTTACGTTGATGGCGTCGATTCTCATTTGGTCGTGGTCCTCCGTGAGCCGAGGATGGTCATGGCCACCAGCACGATCAGGGAGAGCACGATCAGCTCGGTGGCCGCCGAGTAGGCGCTGGTGATGGCCCCCGGGCCGATCTGCGACTCGCGCTGGTAAACCAGCAGCGGCAGGGTCAGGGTCGAGCCGGCGACGTTCGAGGACACGACCAGCACCGCGCCGATCTCACCCAGCGCCCGGGCCGAGGTCAGCACGACGCCGTAGGCCACTCCCCACCGAATCGAGGGCAGCGTGATCCGCCAGAACGTCTGCCACCGGGACGCGCCGAGTGTGGCCGCGGCCTCCTCCTGTTCGGTGCCCACCTCCAGCAGAACCGGGGCCACCTCCCGCACCACGAACGGCAGCGACACGAAGATGGTGGCCAGGATCATGCCCAGCGGCGCGTAGATGATCCGGATCCCGTGGTCGGCGAACCACTTCCCAAACCACCCGTCCTGGCCGTAGACCAGGATCAGGGCCAGCCCTGCGATCACGGGTGAGACCACGAACGGCAGGTCGATCAGCGCGTCCAGGATCGCCCGCCCTCGGGCCTTCCCGCGGACCAGGACCATGGCGCAGCCCACGCCGAAGATCGTGTTCAGCGGTACCGCGATCAGCGCGATCAGGAGCGACAGCCACAGGGCGCTGATGGCCGCTGGCGTGGTCATCCAGTTCCAGGCCACGCCGGCGCCGTGCTCGAACGTGCGCACGAATACCACCCCGAGCGGGAGGAGCAGCAGCGCCGTGAGGTACAGGAGCGCCACGGCGCGCAGCGAGAGCGTGGCCGGTCGGCTAACCCGCACCTCTGCTCCCGAGGGCACGGAGGACGACCAGCACGATCAGCGAGATGATCAGCAGCACGACCGACAGCGACGATGCGGACTGGGTGGCGTCGCTCTCAATGTCGGCGAAGATGACGATGCTGGCGATGTTGATCTTGCCGGCCAGGAGCACGAGTGCGCCGAACTCGCCCACCGCGCGAGCGAAGCTCAGCGCGGCGCCCGAGGCGATGGCCGGACGGAGAGCCGGAAACACGATCCGGCGGAACGTCGTGAAGTTGGACGCGCCCAGCGAAGCAGCCGCCTCCTCGACCTCGGGGTCGAGCTCGATCAGGACCGGCTGGACTGACCGGACGACGAAGGGGAGGGTTACGAACAGCATGGCCAGCAGCACGCCAGCCCGCGCATAGGCCAGATGTAGGCCGAAGGGGCTACGGGGCCCGTACAGGGCGATCAGCGTCAGTCCGGCCACGATCGTCGGCAGCGCGAACGGCAGGTCGATCAGGCTGTTGACCAGCTGCTGGCCGGGGTAGCGGTCGCGGACCTGGACCCAGGCCACGAGCGTGCCCATCACCGCGCCGATCGCGGCCACGATTAGGGAGGCCAGAAGCGTGGTCCCCAGCGCACCGAGCTCGACGCTGTTGGTGACCGAGTCGAAGAACGTCCCTACACCTGAGGAGAACCCCTTGGCCACCACGGCGGCCAGCGGAATCAGGACGATCACGCTCAGGTAGAGCGTGGACACGCCCAGGCCCAAACGACCCCGCCCCGCACGGCCGCGCAACCGCCCGAGGGCGGTCGCGCGGGGTGCGGAATACGAACCGACGCTCACCGGCGGCTAGCTGGCCGCCGTCGGGAATCCAGCCGACTGCTCGATCTTGGTGATCGAGCCCGTCGACGGGGCGAAGAAGGTGTCCTTGACCTTCTTCCACCCGCCGAGCGAGTCAATCGTGAATACCTGCGGCGGCGTCGGGAACTTGCTGGCGAACTTCTGCGCCACCGACGGGACCACGGGGCGGTAGCCCTGCTGAGCCCAGATCGTCTGGGCGGCCGGGGTCCACAGCCAGTTGACGAAGGCCTGCGCCTGCTTGAGGTGCGAGCTCTTGTTGATGACGGCGATCGGCGTCTGGATCAGGATCGTCTGCGCAGGACGGACGATCTGGATGGCCTCGCCGGCCTTCTCGGCCGAGAGGGCCTCGCTCTCATAGGAGAGGAGCACGTCGCCCTTGCCGCCGGTGAAGGTCTCCATCGCGGTGCTTCCGCTCGGATCCTCCACGCTGACGTTCTTGGTGATCAGCGTCTTGACGTAGGCCAGGGCCTGGGCGGGGCTCTTGCCCAGCTTCAACTGGGCGCCGTAGGCCGCCATGATGTTCCAGCGGGCGCTACCCGAGGTCGACGGGTTCGGCGTCACCACGGAGATCCCCGGCTTGATCAGGTCACTCCACCCCGTGATGTGCTTGGGATTGCCCTTGCGGACGACCATCACCACGAGCGAGTCGCTGACGATCCCCTTGTACGGGTTGGCATCCCAGTTGCTGGAGATGAGTCCGGCCTTCTCCACCCGACTGATGTCGGATTCGGTGGAGAAGTTGACCACGTCGGCGGGCTGGCCGGAGGCTACGGCGCGGCTCTGGGCGCCCGATGAGCCGAACGACGTTGAGAACGTGACGCCCTTGCCCTGCGCGGTCTGCGCGTAGGCCGTCGTCAGCGCGTCATAGGCCTTCTTCGGCGTCGAGTAGGCCACGAGCGATAGCTGCGCGCCGCCCCCCGATCCGCCCGAGGGGGTGGACGAGGCGTTGGTCACGTCCGAGGAGCCGCCGCAGCCGGAGAGCACTCCGGTCAGCCCCAGGGCCAGCACGCCGAGCATCGTCGACTTTCTTCTGAAACGTCTGGTCATGAATCCTCCGTGTTCAAGCCGATCCGCCTGCGCCGCCTTGCGCCTTCTTGAACCCGTCCGCGAAGGGCCATCGCCCGTCTGGAACCCGTCCGCGAAGGGCCATCGCCCGTCTGGAACCCGTCCGCGAAGGGCCATCGCCCGTCTGGAACCCGTCCGCGAAGGGCCATCGCCCGTCTGGAACGCGTCCGCGAAGGGCCATCGCTCATCCGAGTCGTCCCGTCGGTTCCTGGCCTCGGGTCGGTTGCTGGTCCGCATTTAGAATCGAGTTGATTGACTTTGTGGACAGTCGAAGGCGGGGACTGTAACACATTCCCCACTCACTTGGTCGAGAAAGTAAGGTTAGGGGAATATTGGCGGGCGGGGGGCTCGCGGGGGCGGGGGGGGGCGTGGGCGTGGGCGTGGGCGCGGGCGCGCGGGGCGGGGGCCGGGCGGGGGCGCTGGGGCGTCGGACGCGATGTGGGGCGCGAGGCCCTCAATGGGGCTCCATCCCCGGACTTTGGAGATTTGGTACGCCATGCGCTACTCGATTCGCCATCGAAGCGAGTCGCCCCGCCGCCCGCCCACGGCCGCGCCGGGTCAAAGCCCCGCCGCCCGGCCACGGCCGCGCCGGGTCAAAGCCCCGCCGCCCGGCCACGGCCGCGCCGGGTCAAAGCCCCGCCGCCCGGCCACGGCCGCGCCGGGTCAAAGCCCCGCTGCCAAATTCCCGCAGCCGGCCGCTATCTCAGTTTCTCAATTGATATAGTGATGTTTATGGCGAATCTCTGTCGCCGACCTCAGAGGGAGGGGAAAGCCATCTCGTCGGGTGCAGCTATCGGCTCGCCAAGGGCCTGCGGGTCACCCGTGGCCGGCGGGCTCGCCGCCCCGGCTAACGCAAGGACCCGATGAAGGTCACGGCACGAGGTGACTACGCGGTGCGGGTAGCTGTGGAACTCGCCGCCCGGGAGGGGGAGACGCGGAAGGTGGGGGAGCTGGCCGCGCTTCAGAAGATTCCCCCGCGGTTCCTGGAGAACATCCTGGTCGCTCTGCGCCGGGCGGGCCTGGTGCACAGCCGTCGGGGTACCGATGGCGGGTTCTGGCTGGCCCTGCCGCCGGACCAGATCAGCGTGGCCGATGTGCTCCGCGCGGCCGAAGGCCCGCTGGCCAACGTCCAGGGCATGCCGCCGGAAGAGGTCAGCTACGGGGGGTCGGCGGAGGCGCTGCGGGACGTCTGGGTGGCGGCCCGAGCCAGCCTGCGCACGGTCCTGGAGCACGTCACCCTGACCGACGTCGTCCAGCGCTCGCTGCCCCGGGAGGTCGCCGAGCTGCTGGTGGATGAGGAGTCATGGCATGTCCACCCGCCGCTGGGCGGGCACCGCCCGGCCTCGGCCAACGGCGATGGCGAAGCCAGCCACAGCCGGACGCTGACCCGCGTGGCGGCGAGTCGAAACGTGACCAGCTAACTAGGCCACAGCTCCACGATCGGGATCGTCCGGCCGGCCTCGGCGGCCGACCGGCGGTAGTCGGCGAACGGGGGAAAGACGTGGTCGGCCAGGTCCCAGAGCCTTCGGCGCTCATCCTCGCCATCGACGACTGCGGCCCGGAAGGGCGAGCCTCCGAAGCGAACCTCCGGGTGGGCACGGAGGTTGTGGTACCAGGAGGGGTGCTCGGGCAGGCCGCGTTTGGAGGCGATGATGATCACGCGGTCGCCGTCGTGGAAATAGAGCGTGGCGTTGCGGCGCGGCTTACCCGTCCGGGCGCCGCGCGTCTCCAGCAGCGCCGAGGCCAACGGACCGGTCGAGCGCACCCGGCCGCCCGTGAGCTTCATCAGCACTGGATCGAGTTTCCAGGCCACGTTTTGGGACAGCCAGATCCCCGCTCGGGTGGTGGAGAAGCGGCACACGGCCAGGTACAGGCGGCCGCGGCGGCGGTGGGGATCGACGAGGGGCAGGCTCACCTGAGCGCTGGCCCACGAGCGCCTACGCCCCGGCCAGCCATTTCGAGGGCAGGAACGAGGGGATCGGCCCGGGGTAGTCCGGGAACAACCGTGCCGCGGGGGCGGCCGCGGGGTGGGCGGCCACCTGGTCGTGCAGGTCGGAGAAGCCCTCCAGGGCCGCGACCGTGCACAGGACCTGGAGCGCCGCGGCGTTCGGGGGATCGACCGCTAGAACGCCCTGGGCCAGGAGCTCGTCGGCCCGGTCCAGCGCCCGGGGCAGAGCCGCCAGGTCGCGTCTCACGGCGGCCTCATCGGCATGGGCCAGGCGGGCGTAGTAGCGGGCGTTCGGACCGCTGAGCCGCCCGGCCAGTGCGGGGGCCGGGATCCCGGATGCCGCCGATAGCCATCGGCGGAGCTCGACGTGCTGCACCAGCCCCCAGCGGAACAACCGCCGCGGGAAGTCCTGAAACTCCTCATCGCCCCACCGCTCGGCCTCATCGGCCTGGCGGCGCAGTTCCGGGTCGGCCGGGAACAACGGCGGGTCGGGTCGTAACTCCTCCAGCGCGCGGGCGATCTGGCGCGATCCCTGGACGCGGTGACCGTCGAGCCTAAGCGCCGGCACCGTGCCCCCTGGGAAGCCGAGCAGGCGGAGCTGGACACGCTGCATCCCGGGCAGGGTCTTGACCGACCTGTAGTCCAGGCCCTTCAGCTCCAACATCCGCCGGACGGCGTGGGACGGGTGCGACGCAGCGAACCAGTAGAGCTTGGCCTCGATGACGGAAACCCTACCGCCGGCTTTCATCTTCGGCCGTCGCCAGCTCGGTGGGGCCGACGGCGGCGAAGCCGAGCACGACGAAGGCCAGCAGGCTGACCACGCCGACGGCGTGGGCCCAGCGGGCATCGGCGATCGTGAGCAGTCCGATTCCAGCGATCAGGCACCCGCCGGCCAGCCTGGCGACCAGGCCGGAGCGGGCAGCCGCCACCACCGCGTGCGCCGTGAGGGGCGGCGCCGGCTCGGAGTCGGCTCCCGGGTCAAAGCGTCCGCCGAGGACCAGCTTGAACAGCAGGGCGAGTGAGGGGAACAGGATCGCCGCCCCGCCCAGCACCACCACGACCACCAGCACCAGCGTGTCGTGCGGAGCGGCCGCCTGGGCGATCGTCAGGTGGGGGAGGAGCACCGGCTCCTGGCCGAGCGCCCACCCGGCGATGATCGCCGCCACCGCCACGGACGCGCCCAGGCGGGCGGGCTCGAAGCGCCGTGCTAACACCAACGCCAGCGTCCCGAGCCCCGCGACGATCGACACGATCAGGGCGGGCAACGCGTCGCCGGTGGTGAGGCGGTGGTAGAGCGAGTGGGCCTCTCCGTGGAGGACGGCCAGGCCACCCAGCGCCGCCCCTCCGGCGATCACGCCGGCGATCAGGGCCCGGACCCGGAATTGCCGGACCAGCCAGTCGTCGCCTATCCGGGCGGCGTCGGCGGACAGGAAGACGGCCGCCTGATAGGCCGAGACAACACGGCCAGCGTGCCGATCAGGATCGACGTCGGTCCCGTCCAGCTGGAAAACAGATGCCCGGCGGCGTCGCCGACCGGGACGCGACGCGCGGCGATGGCGCCCACCGCCGTGCCGAGCGCGAACGGCGCGAGCACCGAGGAGATGGCAAATCCGGTATCGATCGCTCTGGTCTCAGCGGTCGTGCGGGCGCCCGAGCGCAGGGCGTATGTCGCTCCTCGCAGGACGATTCCGACGGCGGCGATGAACAGCGGCACGGCGAGCGTGGAGGCGATCGAGCCGAACGCCACGGGGTAGGCGGTCCAGACCACGGTCAGAACGAAGATCAGCCATACGTGGTTGGCCTCCCACACCGGCCCAATCGAGTGATGAGCGTGGTCGCGAATGCGGTCCGCCTGCGGTCCCCGCCCGGCGGTGAGCTGCCAGATGCCGGCGCCGAAGTCGGCTCCGCCCAGGACCACGTACAGGGCGAAGCCCGCCAGCGCGAAGCACAGGGGAAGCGCGTACAGGTGCATGGCCTCAGGTGGCCTCTCCGGCCGGGAGCGCGAGCGGCGTCTCGGGAGAGGCGGCGGAGGATCCAAACCACCCCGGCGGCCACGCCGATGTACGCGACCAGCCAGCGTCCCGTACCCGACGGGAAGACCGCTCGCGCCGGTGACGGCCTGGTTGGTCAGCATGACCCGGTAGACGACCCAGGGCTGGCGCCCGACCTCGGTGGTCACCCAGCCGGCGATCAGCGCGACCACGGAGGCCGGACCGGCCAGGGCGACGGCTCGGTAGAACCAGGTCGAGCGGGGGAGCCGGCGGCGGCGGATTCGGACCACGATGAAGACGATCCCGAGCAGGGCCATCAGCGTCCCCAGCCCGACCATCAGCTGGAAGCGACACTCTGACCACGTTGACCGGCGGCCTGCGGTCGGGGGGCACCGTGTCGAGTCCTCGGACGCGCGCGTTCCAGCTGTGGAAGGCCAGCAGCGACAGGGCGTGCGGAATCTCGATCCCGTACTTGACCTGATTGCCCGTGTACCACCCGAGCACGTGCTCCGGAGCTCCCCGGGTGGTCCGGTAGAGCCCTTCGATCGCGGCCAGCTTGACCGGCTGGGCCTGGGCCACGTCCCGGGCCGCCCAGTCACCGACCAGGACCTGGATCGGCGCGGCCAGCGCGGCGACGGTGAGCGGGATGGCCAGCGCTGTGCGCTCGTAGCGACCCCAGCGGCCGCGCAGGCGGCCGACGGCATAGACACCCGCTATCACGAAGCCCGTGACGATGTAGCCGGCCACGTACATGTGGATCAGCTCGTGCCACAGATACGTGTTGCCGAACAGCGCGGCCAGCGGGTGAACGTCCACGACCTTGCCGTGGCGGAGCGTGAAGCCTCCGGGGTGCTGCATCCAGGCGTTGACCGAGATCACCATCAGCGAGCCGGTGAAGCCGGCGATGGCCACCGGGATCCCGCTGGCGAAATGGGCCCGAGGGGACAGCCGCCCCCAGCCGTAGACGTAGATCCCGATGAAGATCGCCTCCATGAAGAAGGAGAAGCCCTCGACGGCAAATCCCAGCCCGAAGACCGAGCCGAATGTGGCCATGAAGTTGGGCCACAGCAGCCCCATCTCAAAGCTGAGGATCGTGCCCGTGATGACTCCCACCGCGAACAGCGCGATCAGCACCTTGCTCCAGCGCCGAGCGAGCGTCAGGTAGAGGTGGTCTCCGGTCCGCAGGTAGCGCCACTCGACGAACAGGATCAGGGCCGGGAACGCGATCCCGAAGCAGACGAGCGGGATGTGGACGGCGAAGGACAGCGCCTGCATCTGGCGGGCCTCCAGCAGGTAATGCTGCTGGACGGGGGCCAGTGCGAGCGCTGCCGGCGGGCCGATCAGGGCTGGCTCACCGCCGCGGGGCGAGTCTGCGGCGAGCCAGGAGCACGCCGCCGGCCAGGGCGATCGCGGCCACGGCGACGATCACGATCGGCCACGGACTGCCGCCGCCCCCCGCTCCGCTTCCCGAGACGTCGGCGGGGGAGATCGGATGGCCGGCGGCGGCGGCCAGCTTGGGTACGGCCGCGATCGCCGCGCTGGCCAGATCGTTGCTCTGCCTCCCGCTGGGTTTGCTCAATGAGGCGACCGCCGATGTCGCCGCCGCCGGCAGGCCCTGGGCGCCGAAGCCGCCGGGCATGACCACCAGCAGTGGGGGATGGGGACCCAGAAACAGCTTGAGCTCCTGATCCAGGAAGTTGGCGTATTCCTGTGGCTTGCCGAACATCTGGGGAACCACGCCCAGGTCATAAGGTCCGTCGATCAGGGCCACCTTCAGGTGGAAGTGGGCCTTGGCGGCGGCTGCGGCCTCCCCGTTCAGCGTCTTCTGGAGCCCGGACGTGACCGGCGGGGTGTAGGGGTAAAAGACGTCGGCGCCCAGGAGCACGTCACTGGCCGGGTCGCCGTCGGCCTGAACCCTGGGGCTGGCCAGGGCCAGCCCCAGGAGAGCGATCGCCGAGCAGAATCGAGATGCGCTCAATGGGCGAGAGCATGGCTCGTTATGTCTTGGTCGAGCGTGCCCTGCGACGTCGTATTGGCCGATATGGACGTAGACGACCTTCCCATCGGGGCCCAGGAAGACCGTCGTCGGCAACCCGGCCAGACCCTGGGGCAGGAGCCAATTGACACCGTTGTTGCTCGTCTGGTAGCTGGGATAGCTGACCGGGTGCTGGCTCAGGAAGGCCTGGGCGTCGCCGGGGGAGTCTCCGGTGTCCTCGCCCAGGAACGCGACCCGGCGTCCGTAACGGGCCGAGGCGTTGGCGAACAGGCCGAACTCAGCCCGGCACGGCCGGACACCACGAGGCCCAGGAGTTGATCACCACCGGATGGCCGCGGAGCGCCTCGAGGCGGGCGGCCAGCGCGGGCCGGCGCCCAGGAGCCGGCCGGCCTGCCGGTGCAGCGCCGGGAGCGCGGGCGGTGATCCGCGTAACTGTGCGGCCGCCGTGGCCACGTTGGCCGGGGGGGCTGGCCGCGTGGGCGAGCGCGTCCCTGACGTCGGCCATCAAGATACGCCGGCGGGGCCAGCCCAGCGCGGCCACGGAGTAGTACCAGGCGATCCGACCGGTGGCCGAGACGAGCATCAGCCAGGGCAGTCCCTGAACCTCGTAGCCGTCGGCCGACGCGCCCGCTGCGGTCCAGGGCGACCGGGTAGGGGAGCGGATGGGGCAGGGCGCCCAGGAAGCTGGCCCAGCGCGCCGGGCGGCTCGACGCTGGCCTCGTCGACCGCATCGAGCGGCGGGAGGCCCTTCCGGGCGGCCAGGCGCGCTGTAGCGGCTCGAGCCGCCTCCAGCCCGCCGGCCAGGCCGGTGATCTGCCGATCCCAGGTGGCGAAGAACACCAACACGCGCGGGCGCCCGGGCGCCAGGCGCGACGTGCCGCCGCCGGCCCCGGGCAGCGTCAGCCGCGCCGCTGGGCTCGATGCCCGGTGATCTGCGAGTAGCCGGTATCCCGAGTGCACCGCCGGGTGCCCGGGGAGGAGGTTCGACGTCGCCTGGGCCAGAAGCTGGCCGAGCTGGCCGACGGCGGCGTAGGACTGCTGGGTCATGAACAGCCTGTGCCAGCCTGCCGTGAGTGTCGATCACGAACAGCGCCGGCGTGTGGGCGATCTGGCCGCCCTGAACCGCCGCCTGGATGCCGTAGTCCTTCCAGACCTTTCGAAGCTGGGGCAGCGAGCCGGTCAGGAAGTGCCAGGCATGCAGCATTCCGTGGAGCTGCGGAGTAGGACAGCACGTCCTCGAGCGAGGTCGCTTTCGGATTGGCATCGACCCCCAGCAGCTGGACGGCCGGCCCGCCGGCCCGAGCATCGCCTTGGCGTCGAGCATCGCGGTCGTGGTCAGCGGACAGATCGTCGTGCACTCCGAGTCGTTGAAGGCCAGCAGCACGACCTTGCCCCGGAAGGAATGAGCGAGACCCGGCGGCCGAACTGGTCGGTCAGAGTGAAATGTGGCGCCGGGCCGAAATCGGGGTGCCGGGATCGAGGTCCGGGTTGGTGGCCAGGGCGACGCCGCTCTCGGCTGGAGCCCGGGCCAGAATCAGCCCCCCGATCGAGGCCGACTGGAGCACGACCAGCCCAGCCGGCGAGCGGGAGACGGGGGCGGAGTGCGGCGTGCGGATGAGCCTCGTGCGGCGCGGGCGATCGAGCGGCTCAGCCGCCTGGCCAGGAGCGCCGCGCGACCAGCAGCGCGCGAGGCGGCCACCGCCGCCGCGATGGCCAGCCACGGTCGTACGATGTTGACCCGGCGCCGGCTGGTGTGGGCCGGGCGAGGCTGGGTGCTGCGGGGCTGGCCCGAGCCGCTGCGGCTCGGGCGCGCCAGCTTGACTCCGGCCGCGGCTGGCCAGCGAGATGAGGGCCGCCTGCGCCGCGTGGGCGAGACCCGGCCCGCCGGGGCGGATCGCGATCTGGCTCAGCGTGCGATAGGCCGGCCCGGCCGGCGTGACCGGGCCAGTTGAAACCAAATCCGTTCGGGCATCACCACGAGCAGACGCCCGGTGTAGGCCTGGGAGAGCTCGAGGCCCAGGAAGCGGGCGTAGGTCCGAGGCTTGCGCCACAGCCGGTGACGCGCCCCGAGGTCGAAGGGCTGGCCACGACGGCCACCCGGATCGGAAAGCCGGCGTGCGCGGCCTGCGCTCAGCAGCGAGCCGAGCGGGCCTGCTGCGCGACCGAGATCCCGCGTCGGCTTCCAGGAACAGCGGCTGGTAGACGAGCACGTCGCTGCCCGGATCGCCATCCGCCGCAGCGGGCCGGCGCGGGTCCCGACCGCTGTCCAGCAGCGGTCAGCGGATCACGCGAGACGGCGTCACGGTCCTAGGACAGCGCGCTGCGCACCAGCAGGATGGCGATCAGGAGCGCCGCCGGCCCGCGGCCAAGGCCACCACCCGGCGGCCACCCGCAGGCGGACGGCCCGAGCACAGGCGCTCGTCCGGCGTGGGCTGGAGCTGACGGTGGCGTTCATGCAGCTGCGCATCCAGCGTAAACGGAGTCACGAGATGGTGGCCGTTGATGTAGGTGAGCAGGAACAGACGCCACGTACCCGGCTCGGGCAGGAGCACGCCCACGTGCGATCACCCCGGGCTGGCTGGAGCTGCCCGGTCACCTTGGCCGCTGCCCAGCACCGAGGTGCAGTATATCGCGCCGGGGCTGCACACGTGGGTGTGGAAGTAGTCCAGCGAGCCCTGGTGGATGAAGATCGAATGGGCGAGCGCCCCCCGCCAGGTACCGAACACGGCCTTGTGGCCATTCGGGTCGGTGACCTTGATCGTCAGGAACGTGGCCTGGATCGCCCTGAGCACCGGATGAGGCTGGATCTGGAAGCGGTAGCCGTCCACCACCTCGCGTGGCGTGATACGGGGGGAGCGCCTGCTTGCGGTAGTGGCCCTTGACCGTGACCCAGGTGAAGAGCTGGAAGTTGATCGGTGCGTCGACGGCGGTGTGGGCCGGGTAGGCGTCGACGATCACCCGGTAGCGCCCGGGCGTGGGAAACACGATCGGCTGGGTCACCTGGCCGGACGGGCTGATGTCCGAGTCGCTGTACTGGATGTGGCTGTCATCTGAGCGGACGATGATCAGGTCCACGCCGTCGTGGGGCTCGCAGCACGGGCGATACGCGGCCAGCGTATGCCCGGACGGCTGCTGGATGGTGAAAGACAGGGTGGTCGCGCGGCCGGCCACCACAGGTCCCGCGGGCTGGAAGTGCTGAAGGCTGTACGTCCCGGCGGGGGCGACCTTGGGGACGGTCACACCGCCGCTCGAGCCGCCACACGCGGTCAGGGCCAGAGCCAGGCTGACCGCGCCGACCACGGCGCCGGGCCGGCGCCGGCTCGGACGGGATCGCGGCTGGTTGGTCAGTTGCTCCTGGGTCACGTGTCAGCTCTCCTTCGGTGTGTCCAATCGTGTCATCCGTTGGCCTGATCCAGGATCAGGGCGGTGAAGGGCGTAGCGCCCCTGGGGGTGATCTGGAAGGTCAGGCCCCAGACCCCCACCATCACGAGCGCCGGCGCCGCCCGCGAGTACACCCCGGGCCGGGTCTCGGTGAGCTGGTACTCCTGGTCTGGCATCTGCATCGTGGTCATCGCGAACGTCAGCGTCACGTCAGCCCCGCGGACGGGTTGTCCGCCCTTGGTTATCCGCAGGGCAAAGGAATCTGGCGCCGCGGCGCGATTGGGGGAGACGAGCAGCTCGAGCTGGTAGCCGGCTCGGCTCACCGTCCGAGCCACCGTGCCGGGTCCGACCCGGGCCGCGGCCGAGTCCTGGAGCGCGAATGCCGGCGGCGGCGGGGCCAGGCTGGACAGAACCGCGGCGGCGAACACGACGCCGGTGACCAGGAACGTCTCACCGCTGACCAGGCCGCGCAGCAGCCGGGCCGCCGGCGCGCCCAGCTCGGGCCGCGTCCGGGCGGCGGCCAGGCGGGGACGGGACCGGAGCAGGTTGCCGGAGGCGATCAGGAGGGCACCGGCGAACAGCCCGGTCTTGACCAGGATGGCCTGGCCGTAGCCGGTCCGCCACAGAGCGTCCACCGTTGGCAGGTGATTCAGGGCCTCGCCGAGCCCGCTGCCCGCCAGCACCAGCACAGAGCCGAAGGCCACGGCCGAAAACCGGGGCACGGACACCGACAGGGCGGCCACCCGCGTGTCGCCCGGGAGCGAGAACCACAGCACGAGCAGACCCAGCAGTCCGCCCAACCACACCGAGCCCGAAGCCAGGTGCAGCCAGTCGAAGGTCAGCGTGAGCCCCCGGGGAGAGGTCTGGGCCGCGTGGCCCGCCGCTCCGGGAACGATCAGCACTGCCGCGGCGGCCAGGAGCGCTCCAAGGGTCGCGGCCAGCTCGGCCACTGAGCGATGTGGACGCTCGGGGCGATCCACCCACAGCGACACCCAGGCGGCCAGGCAGAACAGGCCGAAGCACGCCTCCAGGTCCAGGATCGCCCGGCCGAACGCGGTCGCCCCGAACAGGGGTACGAGCGAGCCCACGTCGAACACCGAGCGCAGCGAGTCATTGGCCGTCGCGAAGTCCAGGTACACCGGGATGGCGATCAGGCCCACGACCGAGGTGACGACCAGCGCCACTGACAGGGCCCGCACACGGGTCCCGGGAACTCGTCTGACGACTGGTCGAATGATCAGGAAACGGAGTACGAACAGTCCGATCGCCGCCATCACGGCCACCAACATGATCCACCGCGTAACCAGCAACTGAGGAGTGGTCGCCGTGGCCGAGATGTCGGGGACCTTGAACTGCGGGGCCGGCCCCGGGTTCGGGCCCACGGCGTAGGTGAATGCCCCCGAGACGGGGTGACCGTCGACCGAGATCGCCCGCCAGTAGATCAGGTACCAGCCCTCCTGGAGGTGGGGCGCAACGGCACGACCAGCGTGTCCGGGTTGGCGGGCGAGCGGCGGACCGGGCCGGTGGTCTCCTGATGGCCGCGGGCGTTGGTGACCGAGATGATGGCGAACCGGGGCTCCACCGCCTCGTCGTAGGTGAGCTGGATGTTGGGGGGCGAGTGGTCCAGCTCCTGGCTGGCGGCCGGAAGCGTCTTGACCAGATAGGCGTGAGCCGAGGCCGGGGCAGCCCCCAGGAGCCAGGCGGCCCCGGCCACGACCAGCGCATATCCGAGCCGCCTCATCACGCCAGCGCGCGTCCCCTTGACCCTCCGATCAGCGCGAACCCGCCGGCCAACAGGCCCAGCGCTCCCAGGATCAGCGCCACGATGGTCAGCGCCGACACACCGCCGCCGCCCAGGGAATTGGACGCCTGGATGGTCGGGGCGGGCGCGGCCGACGACTCCGGTCCGGCCCAGTCGACGATCGATCCGTCCGAGTACGTCTGCTGGACGTGGAAGGTGTAGGTCTGGGCCGATGCCGGCTGGGCCAGGAACTGGAACAGCGAGTCCTCACCCGTGGGTGTGCGCCCGCCCGTCCAGGTCACGTGGGTGACCACCGCGCTGTCGCCGGAGCCGGTCTGCTGGACGTGCTGTGTCCACCCCGGCGGCGGGGGGACGAACGAGTCGATCCCGAAGCCCGGGGGGACGGTCAGGACGATCTTGGATGTGGTCAGGCCGGCCTTCTCCGTGGGAATGGCCAGGCTGTAGAGCTGGAGTTTTCCGGCCACGGACACGGCCGGGCTGACCCGGGCATGCGCGCCGGCCAGGGCCGGCAGCATCAACCCGGTGGCCGTGGTGAGAACCGCGGCGAGAACCAGTCGCCGGGTCATGGGTCCAATGTTCATTGTGTGAGCCTCCTTCACTGGGATCTGAGCAGGCTCGGTGAGCCTGCCCCCGGTGCGCGAGGCGCCAGGCGGGGCCGCGCCGACTCGGCGAGGCCAACGGCCGCGACCGCCGGCGACTGCGCTCGCGGTCCTCAGATATGCGCTGGCGCCGGGATCAGCTCGGAGGGCCGCGCCCCGACCAGCCGCCGGCCAGCGGGGCCGGACGCAGGAGCACGGTGCTGGCCGGCACTCGCGTGGGCGAAACCCGGTGTGGTCTGTCCGGCGCGCTCGGGCGGTAGCGCTCCGCCACCTCCCGGATGGCCCAGGTGGCGCCATGAAAGACGGCGGCGAGCACCAACCCCACGGCCAGGGCGGAGGGGATTGACCACCACCCTCCGAAACCGAAGATCCCGACCAGGCCCGCGGGATGGCCGGTGGCGAACAGCCCCTCCAGGAACTCCTGTGAGCAGTAGATGGCCACCAGCGCGAGCGCGCACAGCAGCCACAGGCCGATGAACGAGATCGTGAACCGGGACACCGAGAAGTGGCCGCCGAAGGCTCGGCCCAGCGCTCTCACGAACACCCCGATTGAGATCGCCATCAGCAGCACGATCCAGGGAGCGAGCGAGTGCAGGTACGAATGGCCCTGGGCCGCCAGGACGGCACCGGCATGGTTGCCGAAGGCCAGCCAGTAACGGAGCTGGTGGACGGCCAGCGCCCCCACGGGCATCAAGCCGAGCTGGGCCATCCGTCTGATGGCCAGGCCGCGGTGCTGACGGACCGTCATGGCGACGGGGACGATACCGGCCTCCAAGCGCCGTGCCCCCGGTCAGCTCCCGGGCGGGAAGGTGTAGAAGCGGTGCGGGGGGACGTACGGCCCGACCTCCAGAACGATCTCCGAGTGCCTGAGCAGCGGGACGGTGACCGGCGAGCCCGACCGGCGGCGTCCGTTCACGTACACGCGAACTCCCCGCCCCGGCCCCGCGGCGAACCCGGCCACCCGCCGGGCCGACAGCGGCTGGCCCCAGGCTCGGAACAGGTCGGCCGTGGACAGCGTCCGTCCCGGCCGGACGAGCACCAGGCCGGTCGGTTCGAGCGTGACCAGGTCGCCGAAGCAGCTAGCGTCCGAGATCCGTCCGGCGGAGAGCCGCCAGGGTGGCTGGGCCCCGATGCCCCGGGGCACGATCACCACCCGGTTCGCTCCGAACACCTCCACGTGGACCCCGAATCGCGGCCCCAGCCGACGCTGGCACCGTCCCACTACCCGGCCGCGAAGGGGCGGATGAAAGCGCGGACCTCGTCCGATTGGTCGAGCCTGACGCAGCAGAGAGAGCGGGATCTGGGCCCGGGAGTCCAACTGATGAGCGCCGCCGCACGCGGCAGCCATCAGGCAGGCGGCACCGACGGCGATCGGCCGGCTCAGGCCAGTGATTCCCAGGCGGCGTTCCCCTCCAGCTCGCGGTGTGACTCGGGTGGTCCGGCGGCGGCATCGGCGAGCTCCGGCGTGTCGACCAGCCGGAAGCCGAACAGCAGGACCACGACCCCCAGGCCGGCCGACAGGCAGACCACGGTGGCCACTCGGGCCAGGAAGGCCGGCACGACAACCAGCGCGAACCCGTGGAGAAGCAGGGGCAGAAACTCGAGCCCAGCCCAGAGCGAGGCCACCGCGACCAGGATCAGCGCGATCGGTCCGGTGCCGCGCAGGACGATCCAGACCACCATCGCCGCCACGAAGGCCAGGATCAGGCCCAGGACGATCTCCTGTCCCGTGGAAACGAACGGCTGGCCCTCCAGCTGATGCCCGACGGCCAGGACCGCGACCGCGGCCAGCGCTCCGACCCCCAGCACGGTCGCCATCAGCCGGTCGAACTCCCGTCGCCGCAGCCTCGAGACGGCCCACAGACACAGAACCACGACCGCGATCGGCCAGAACCAGACGATCGAAGGGTCATCGGAGTGCCACAGGTCTCCGGTCAGGTTGGTCCGCTGGCCGTTGACCACCAGCGGAATGTTCCACCGGCCCACGAAACTCTGGCCCGGTGAGAGGGCGACCGTGGCCAATGCGTGGAGGCGACCATCGTGCCACTCGTAGACGTTTCCAGGGCTTTGAAGCTCCCACCTCGGGCGGGCCTGCGGGCTGAGGCCGACCGGCGGCTTCAGCGGAATCGGCTGGTTGAGGTAGTACATCGCCGAGTTCGTGTTGACCGAGACGCCGGATGGCGAGAAACGCAAGTAGGGCGCGCCGCGGTAGTCGAGGACGGTCACCGTCCGGGGTGAGTTCACTCGAAGCCACATTCTGAGGTCGCCGCCGACGACGCGAGCCTCCAGCCCGGTCGGGACGCCGGTCGTTCGGGCCACGTAGCTGGACGCCACCGGATTGGCCGGACCGGTGTGGGCCTCCGCAGCCGATGGGAGCACCGCCGGGGCCAGGAACCCCAGGGCCAGGAACACTGCCACGCGACGGCACGTCACCCGCTTAGACTCCCCAGCACTCACAGCTCCGCTGGAGCCTCCTTTCCCGACCTGGCACATCAAGTAGTGGACTGTACGCGCACCGCCCTGAAATGCTCGCTGTACCGCGGGCTGGTCGCCGCGGTCGCGACCGGACTGGCCTCCTTGTCGCTGGTCGCCACCTCCCGGGCCGACGGCGATCCGGCCAGCGACGTGCTGGCCGTTCAGACGGTCTTCCTGCCCCAGGACGCCGGCCTGTCCTCCCAGCAGCAGCTCGAGCTGGTCTCACTCGTGAAGGCGGCCCAGAGAGCGGGCTTCCGCCTCCGTGTGGCCCTGATCGCCTCGCCCACCGACCTCGGATCCGTGACCGAGCTGTGGCGAGCGCCGAAGCTCTATGCCCACTTCCTGGGGCAGGAGCTGTCGTTCGTCTATCACGGTGCCCTGCTCGTCGTCATGCCGAACGGGTACGGCGTCTATGGGGTGGGCGGGGACCTGGTCTCCGCCTCCGCGATCGCCCCACTCAGCCCGCCGGGGAGGGCCCTGGGACCGGATGCGCTGGCCGCCGTGCGCCGTCTGGCCGCCGCAGCTGGTCATCAGCTCCCCGTCCCAGCCGGGGTCGGTGCCGGGCCCGGCGGTTCCACCGACCTCATCCCCTGGGTCATTTTTGCGCTCGGCCTGGCCCTGATCGCGGCCGCCTGGACGCTCAGCATTCGCGCCCGCCCGCTGGGGACCGCGACGGAGCCGGGGGCCTCGACGTGACGCCCGCCGACCGGGGAGCAAGAGCAATCCGCCTGCGCTGTGCCGTAGCTGTGGCCACGGCTGTCCTCGCGGCATTGGTCGGGGCAGCCGGAGCAGCGGGAGGCGCCGGGGCGGGGGCCGCCACCCGATGCCGGTGGATGAAACGGTCGCTGTCCCCCGATGCCCGGGCCCACATGCTTCTGCATGCCATGAGCCTGTCCGACAAGGTGGCCATGACCTACCAGCGCTACCCGCTCGACTACCACTACGGCGCCGCCGGCTACATCCCGGCGATCCCCGGGCTGTGCATCCCCGAGCTCGTGTTCAACGACGCCGGCCAGGGCGTCGGCGATGGACAGACGGGCACGACCGCCTTCCCGGCCCCGATCTCCCAGGCGGCGAGCTGGGATCCGGCACTCCAGTACCGCTTCGGGCAGGCCCTCGGTCAGGAGGCCCACCGCAAGGGGATAGACGTCCAGCTCGCTCCCGGGATGGAAACCGACCGCGTGCCCATGAACGGCCGCAACTGGGAGTACGGCAGCGAGGATCCGTTTCTGGCCGGGCAGACGGCGGCCGCCGAGGTCCGCGGAGTCCAGTCCCAGGACGTGATCGTCACGCTCAAGCACTTCATCGCCAACAGCCAGGAGACCGCTCGGATGACCGACTCCTCCGACATGAGCTGGCGGACGATGGAGGAGATGTACGCCCCGCAATACGACACGGCGATCCATCAGGGCGGCGCCGAGGGCGTGATGTGCTCCTACAACCGGATCGGCGGCGTGTACTCCTGCCAGGACCGGCGGACCCTGGGCGCGCTGCTGGATCGCCAGTTTGGCTTCCGCGGGGTCGTGGTCTCAGACTGGGGCGCCACGCATTCCACGGTCGCCTCGGCCAGGGCCGGGCTGGACATTGAGATGAACGTGAGCCCGGGCAAGTACTACGGCCCGGCCCTCCAGCGGGCGGTCCAGGCCAAGAAGGTGTCGATCGGCACGCTCAACGGAATGGTGCTGCGGATCCTCCGCTCGATGTTCGCCGTGGGCGTGTTCGACCATCCGCCTGCCGCCCAACCGCAGGCCTACCAGGCGCAGGTCTCAAGCTCCGCCCACGTGGCCCTGGCCCGCCGGATCTCGGAGGAGGGAACCGTGCTCCTGAAGAACCGGCACGGGATCCTGCCCATCCGGGCCCACGGAAAGACGATCGCCCTGATCGGGCCGGCCGCGGGCCAGGCCGGGGCCGAGAATGAGTACAACGGCCAGGGCAGCGGCCACATCCCAGAGTTCGGCCTGAAGCCCGTTGCCAGCCCGCAGCAGGCGATCACGACGCGGGCGGCCAAGAACGGCGACACCGTCGTGTACGCCGACGGCTCCTCGATGGCGGAGGCCAGAGTGGCCGCCCGGACAGCCAGCATCGCCGTGGTGGTCGTGGGTGATTCGGAGAGCGAGGGCATCGACCGCAAGAACCTGGTGCTCACCGGTGGAACGTGCACGCTCGCCGGCTGCACCCCGCAGACGGTCAACCAGAACGCGCTGATCGCCAACGTGGCCGCGGCCAACCCCAACACAGTCGTCGTGCTGGACACCGGGGGACCGGTGCTGATGCCCTGGCTCCATTCGATCAAGGGCCTTCTCGAGGCCTGGTACCCCGGCCAGCAGGACGGCAGCGCGCTGGCCGCGCTGCTGTTCGGCGACGCCGACCCCTCGGGCCACCTGACCGAGACCTTCCCGGCCAGGGCTTCACAGCTCCCGCTGCGGACCGCGGCCCAGTGGCCCGGGGTGATGCGCCACGGCGACACCGTCGGGCCGCATTCGGTCTACAGCGAGGGGCTGCTGGTGGGCTATCGGTGGTATCAGGCCAAGCACATCCGGCCGCTGTTCCCATTTGGCTTCGGCCTTGCCTACACGACCTTCAGGTTCTCCGGACTCCACCTCCGGCCCCGGGGAGGCAGGGTCCGGGTCAGCTTCACGGTCACCAACACCGGACACCGGGCGGGCGCGGACGTCGGCCAGGTCTACGTGGGAGACCCCCGCTCGGCCGGGGAGCCGCCCGAGCAGTTGAAGGGCTTTGCCCGGGTCTCGCTCCGGCCCGGCGCGTCACGGCGGGTGACGGTCACGCTGGCGCCCGTGTCCTTTGCCCACTGGAACACGGCCCGCGGGACGTGGACGATCACCCCCGGTCGCTACACGATCAGGGTGGGGGACAGCTCAGAGCACCTGCCGCTGAGCACGAGTCTGGACCGGCGCCAGGCTCGGCTGGCTCCCGGGGTCTATTGACCGCGCCCCGCGCGGTGACGGCGTTCGGCCCCGGCCGCGTCAACCTGATCGGCGAACACACGGACTACAACCAGGGCCTGGCGCTCCCCTTCGCCATCGACCGTGGGGTCACGGTCACAGCCGAGCGGATCCAGGTCCGGAGGATCGAGGCCGACGCGGTCGACCTCGGCCAGGCTGACGGGTTCGATCTGGATGCACCCGAGCGGGTCCCTGGCTGGCCGGCGTTCGTGCGCGGCGCGGTGGCTGAGCTGTCCCGAGCCGGCGTCGACCTGGTGGGGGCCAGGCTCACGATCACGGGGGACATACCGCGCGGGGCGGGACTCTCCTCCTCGGCCGCGCTGGAGGTCGCGCTGGTGCTGGCCCTGGTCGCGCTCAGTGGCGCCTCCGCGCCGGGCCGGATCGAGCTGGCCGAGCTGTGCTCAAGGGTGGAGAACGAGTGGGTGGGCGCGCGGACAGGCCTGCTGGACCAGCTCTCGTGCCTCTACGGGCAGCGGGGTCACTGTCTGCGGATCGATTTCCGCTCGCTGGAGATCCGTCCGGTGGCGCTCGAGCTCGGGGAACACAGGCTGGTCGCGCTGCACTCGGGCTCGGCTCGCGTCAACGCCGCCTCGGGATACAACCAGCGCCGGGCCGAGTGCGCCCGGGCGTGCCAGCTTCTCGGGGTTCCGAGCCTCCGCGAGGTTGGGGTCGAGATGGCGCAGAAGCTGCCCGAGCCATTGGGCCGCCGAGTCCGGCACGTGATCCGATCCAACGCGCGCGTCGATGACGCCATCGCCGCTCTGGAGCGCCGCGACTTCGCCGCCCTGGGTGAGCTGCTCGACGCGTCACACGCCAGCCTGCGCGACGACTACGAGGTCTCGACCCGCGAGGTCGAGGACGCGGTCCGCACGCTGAAGGGGGCCGGCGCACTGGGGGCACGGATCACCGGTGGTGGCTTCGGCGGCCACGTGCTCGGCCTGCTTCCGCCCGGGGTGACCGCGCCGGACGGGTCGCTCGACGTGAGCCCGGGGCCTGGCGCCCGCGTTATGCCGAGACCCGATATACGCGCCAGGCGCCGTCCACGCCTTTGAGTTCGTGCCAGCCGTGGTCCTGGAACTTGAAGCCGGCGCCCGCGCAAAGATCCTTGACGGTTGACGAAGCGAGGGTCTCACCGGTTCCGGCCAGCGCCTGGACCCGGGCCGCGATGTTGACGCCGATGCCACTGATGTCAGGTCCCCGCCGCTCGATCTCACCCGTATGGAGACCAGCCCTGATGCGTATGTCGAGTGGCTGCAGGGCCCGGTGGAGCTCATCCGCCGCCGCCACTCCCCGGCTGGGGCTGTCAAACGTGGCCAGCACGCCGTCGCCGGTCTGCTGGATCACTTTTCCTGAGCTCCGCTGAACCACACGTGCTGTGAGCGCGTCGTGATCATCCAGAAGGCGACGCCACGCTCCATCACCAACCGTGGCCGCGCGGCGGGTTGAGTCGACGACGTCGGTGAACAGGACCGTGGCCAGCACCCGGTCGGCTGACACCGTCGTCCGGCGGCCGGTTACGAACTCCTCGATCGCGTCGAGCATGCTGTCCTGATCCCCGAGCCAGGGGAGGTGATCCTGGCCGGGCAGCTCCAACAACCGCGCTCCAGGGATCTTCGCCGCGAGGTAGCGTCCGTTCTCAACATTCAGCCCCTCGTCGGTGCGATGGATGACGAGGGCGGGGACCCGGATTGTCGAGAGAATGGATCGAATGTCGATCTCGAAGTTCACCTCCCAGATCTTGACCACCATCGTCGGCGTGGTCGCCTGACGCTCGTACCGCGCGAGCCAGCCCAGGTAGTCGGGATCGTCGATCATCGTGGGGGCCAGGACCCGGGCGCTGACCAGGCCGGTTCCCCACTGATCTGACCACCGTTTAGCCAACGCCCTCCACGACTCGAGGTCGAGGTTCCAAGGCAGGTCATCCCGCCGCACCCAGCTGGGCGTCGTGGAGATCAGCAGCACGCCGTCGCACCGCTCCGGGTACGTCGCGGCGAAGAATGCGCTCATGGTGCCGCCGTCGGAAAAGCCACCGATGAAGGCCCGGTCCACCCCCTCCGCGTCCATCACGGCAAGCATGTCGCTGACGCGCTCGGGGAACGACGACAAATCCGCTCCGCGGTCCGACAGCCCGCAGCCGCGCTTGTCATAGTGAATCAACCGGCAGAACGAGCCCATCCTCCGCAACCACCGGGCCGCTCGCGGCTCGTCCCACATGATCTCGATGTTGCTGGCAAACCCCGGCGTCCCAATCAGTACAGGTCCGCGGTCGCCCACGACCTGGTAGGCGATTTCGACCCCGCCGGCGTCGGCGTACCTGATCGGAGGCACCTCGGTCACGCCCGGCGAGTCTAGTCAGCCGGTACCGTCGATCCGGCTCTCGCGTCCAGCCCACTCCCGCTCGCGCAGGACGAACTTCTGGACCTTGCCGGTCGAGGTCTTAGGGAGCGGCCCGAACTCGACCGCATCGGGACATTTGTAGTGAGCCAGCCGCTCGCGGCAGAACGCGACGATCTCGTCGCCGCTGACACTCGCTTCGGCGTTGAGGGTGACGAATGCCTTTGGCCGCTCACCCCAGTGTTCATGCGGAACCCCGATCACGGCGCACTCGAGCACCGCCGAGTGAGCGACGATCGTCTGCTCGACCTCGATGCTCGAGATGTTCTCGCCGCCGGAGATGATGATGTCCTTGCCCCGGTCTCGGAGCTCGATGTTGCCGTCCGGATGCCACACGGCCAGATCACCGGAGTGAAACCACCCACCACGAAACGCTTTTTCCGTCGCCCCCTCGTCGGCGAAATAGCCGCTCATCACGTTGTTGCCGCGCATGACCACCTCGCCCATCGTCTCTGAGTCCTGGGGGACGTCGCGCATCTGCTTGTCCACAACGCGGACCAGGTCGGCCGAGGGGTAGGCCTGCCCCTGTCGGGCCAGCAGCTTGGCCCGCTGTTCGACCGGGAGCAGCTCCCATCCCTCCTGAGCTGGGCACACAGTTATCGGGCCGTAGGTCTCTGTCAGTCCGTAGACGTGCACGACATGAAAGTTCAACTGGGCCATGCGCGTAAGCAGGGTGGGCGACGGTGGGGCGGCCGCAACCACAGCGGTTACCGGCTGGTCCAACCGGTGCGCGCGGGAATGGTTGATGATCATCAGGTGAACGGTGGGCGCGCCGTTGTAGTGGGTAATTCTCTCGTCGTCGATCAGCTGCCAGATCAAATCGGGATCGACCGCCCGCAGCGCCACGTGGCGCGCTCCAACCGCGGTCACCGCCCACGGGAAGCACCAGCCATTGCAGTGAAACATCGGCAGGGTCCACAGGTAGACCGAGGCGGTGCTCATTCCAGCGACGATCACCTCGTTCAGGGCATTGAGATACGCGCCACGGTATGTGTACTGCACCCCTTTCGGCTGGCCCGTCGTGCCCGAGGTGTAATTGATGGAGATCGTCTCCTCCTCGTGCTCGAGCCAGCTCTCAGGCCTGACCGCGGACGCCCCGGCCAGAAATTCTTCGTACTGATCGTCGGCCTCGGCCGGGTCCGCGCGGCGGATCACCGTAACTCCCGGCAGTGCGAGCGGGGCAATGAGCGGCGCGAGGTCGGCATCGATGACGACGAAGCGAGCGCCGCTGTGCTCGAGTATGTGGGCGATCTCGGGGCTGGAGAGCCGATGGTTGATCGCCACGAGGACGCCTCCGGCGGCGGGGACGCCGAAATGAGCCTCGAGCATCGGTGCTGAGTTGAACAGCAGCGTGGCCACGCGATCTCCCTTGCGGAGCCCCGCCGACCTCAGCGCGTTGGCCAGTCGCCACGAGCGCTCGGCCAACTGCGAGTACGAGTGGCGGAGCTCGCCGTCCACGACCGCGATCTTCTCGGGATACACGTAGGCTGCCCTCACGAGGAAGTTCACGGGGTTCAGCTCAGTGTGAAACACCCTGTGCGTCGCGGTCGACCCCATCGGAGCCATTATCTCGCGCCCTGGAAAGACCTGAGCGGACGCGAGACGCGGGTCCCGGACCGCAGATCCGAGGGGGCGGCGGGAGTGCTTGTGCGGTGGCAGGCGCGGGAGTACGTTGTCCGCATGAGCTCCTCACTGCACACCGAGTATCGAAATCTGCGCGTCACAGGCGAAGGCCCAGCGGCCCGAATCGTGCTGAACCGCCCTGAAAAGCGCAACGCGCTCTCGCTTGAGCTGATGGGGGAGATGCTCGGCGCATTGCGCGATGTCTCAAGCCGGCCTGAGACCCGAGCCATCGTCATTGAGGGCGAGGGACCGGCCTTCTCCGCTGGACATGACCTGTCGGAGATGATTGGTCGCGAGGAAGAGTTCTTTCGGGATCTGTTCGATCGGTGCACGATGATGATGAAGACGATCCACGAGGTCCCCCAGCCAGTGATCGCGAAGGTGCATGGCATTGCCACCGCGGCTGGCTGTCAGCTGGTGGCGGCGTGCGATCTGGCGGTCGCGGCGGAGGGCTCACTGTTCGCGACCCCGGGCGTGAAGATCGGCTTGTTCTGCTCGACCCCGATGGTGCCCGTGTCCCGTGCCGTAGGACGCAAGCGAGCGATGCAGATGCTGCTCACCGGTGAGCCGATCGATGCCGCGACGGCACTGGCCTGGGGACTTGTCAATCGCGTGGCTCCGCCCGACGAGCTCGAATCCGCGGTGCTGGAGCTGGTCCAGGCGATCGCCCGCTCGAGCCGTTCACCGTGGCCACCGGAAAGCAGGCGTTTTACTCCCAGATTGATCGGCCCGAGGGACAGGCCTACGATCATTGCCAGGTCGTCATGACCGAAAACGCGCTCGCGCCCGACGCGCAGGAGGGCATGACCTCATTCCTCCAGAAGCGCGAGCCCGTTTGGCGCAGCGTGTAGGACGCGAGGATCGGGTCATGCGCTGGGGCCACCGCCTGCTCGCCACGTTCGCGATCGTGGCGGGGCTGACGTGTTCGGGCTGCGGGTCCACCTCAGATGCCAACGTCATCCGCGACTGGGCGAACGCTCTCACCGCCGGCAACCTGGACAAGGCCGCTTCGTATTTCGCCCTGCCTGCGGTCATCGCCAACGGCACACCGCCCGTACGCATCACCAGTCGCGCGCAGGCGCGCGACTTCAACCAGCTGCTTCCCTGCGGTGCGCGGCTGGTTGCGACCGCGCGCCACGGCGTCTACACGTACGCGAGCTTCCGACTGACGGACCGTGTCGGTGGCGACTGCGGTGTGGGCACCGGCCAACTCGCCGCGACCGCGTTCCTGATCCGCGACGGCAAGATCGTGCAGTGGCGAAGACTGCCCACGCCCGGCACCCCCCCGGCAGGCCAGGGCCCGGCCGTCTGAGCCCGGGTTTCACACCCAGTCGGAAGTCCTGCTCGGCACCCCCCGCTGACGCCCCACGGTCGAACCGGGGCGCGCGCCCACCCCGGGTCAGCCAGTTAGTCCCGGTCCCACTTCCGGCGCTCCGCGATCCGCTTTTTGTCCCGTTCGACGCGCTTCTTCTGGGCCGCCTTGTGCGCCTCTTCGTTGCGGCGCGCCACCTCCCGCTTGACCTCATTGAACGCCGCCTCCGCCGTCGAGCGTCCCGGGGCGGGGCCACTTGATTCGGCCATTGACGATCCACCTCCTTGTCGCTCTCTCTCAGAATGAGCCACGGGAGAATGCGAGAGCGCTCGACACTCTGAGGTGGACGTGCACTTCTGAGTCTAGGCGGGTCGCGTTAATGAGGGTCGATGAGTAGCCAAAGAGGGACGGACCAGGGCGGCCACCAGGCCGCGATTGTGGTGATGCGCGAGGGCAACGGCCCGGAGGTGCTGCTCGTGCACGGGGGCGCGAGCCCAGCCAGAACGTGGTCGGGCCTGGAGCACCTGAGCGAGCGCTGGACGCTGGCGTTCGTCCACCGCCGCGGCTTTGGCCCGAGCCCAGCACCTCCGGCTGGCCGCCAGGATTTCGATCTCGACGCCGCCGACCTCGTCGGGCTGCTCGACGATCGTCCGCACATCGTCGCGCACTCCTACGGTGCCGTCGGGGCCGTCATCGCCGCCACCCAGCGACCGACGCAGGTGCGGTCACTGACCCTGATCGAGCCAGCGATCTTCCTGCCTCCTGACGATCCCGACGTGGAGCGCTTTGAGCGGATGGGCAAGGCGGTGCTGACCTACGGGCTCCAGACAGAACCAGCCACGCTGCGGGCGTTCCTGAAGATCGCCGGCGCACCGGTGCCCGACGAGGGGCCACTTCCCGAGGAGGTCATCCGCGGCGTCCGACGCTCCCACGGCAGTCGACATCCAGGTGAAGCCCGCCCGGCGCTGCACATCCTCCGCGAGGCGGGGGTCCCGTCGCTTGTCGTCTCCGGCGATCACCACCCCGCCGCCGAGCGAATGTGCGACGCGACCGCCGCTGCCCTGGACGCCCGACGCGTGATCGCCCCCGGTGCGGGGCACTTCGTGGCCGCGGCCCCGGGCTTCGCCGACGAGCTCGAGCGTTTCCTGAGCTCGACCAGCTGAGCCGACGTTGAGCGCCATAGAAGCCCGTGCCGCCCGGGGCGCGTCAGGCGCGCCGCCCGCGGCAGGTCCGGAGCCGGTGGCTAAGCTCGTTCTCATGGCCAGCCACACGAGTTCGACCACGCCGGGGAATTTGAGTCCGACGTTGTCCGCGTCGCAGTTGGCCACTCTCGCCGAGGTCGGCGAGGAGCGGACCGCGGATGTCGGGGATGTGCTGTATCAGGTCGGCGATCGGCGCTACCCGTTCATCGCGATCCGCGAGGGGGAGGTCGTGATCCGTGACGCCGCCGACAACGAGATCGTCCGTCACGGTGCGTCGGGATTTCTGGGTGAGCTCAATCTTCTCTCGGGGCAGACCGTCTTCGTAACCGCGCTCGTGACTGCGCCGCTGCGCTGCATCGCGGTCGAGCGAGAGACGCTGCGGTCGCTGCTGTTCGAGGACGCGGCGCTGAGCGATCTGGTCCTGGCGGCCTTTATCGCCAGGCGCGAAGCGCTGCAGGCGGTCCAGGGGATCGGTCTGGAGATCGTCGGCCCCCACTCGTCCACCGCCACCATGCAGCTGCTGGAGTTCGCGCGGAGCAACCGCCTCCCGTTCAGCTGGCGGGACCCCGAGCGCGCCGACGATCCAGCCGCGGCGGCGCTGGTGGCGGAGCTCGACGAGGCGAGCCTCCCGCTGGTCACGCTGCCGGGCGGTGCGCAGTTCCACCACCCGTCGGCCGGGCAGGTCTCGCGCGCGCTGGGGATCGGCCTCGAACTGGCGCCTCGGGAGGAGGTCGACCTGCTCGTTGTCGGCGCCGGCCCCGCCGGCCTGGGCGCCGCCGTCTATGGCGCTTCGGAGGGCCTGGAGACACTGGTGGTGGACGGCACCGGCCTCGGTGGACAGGCGGGCGCATCCCGGAGGATCGAGAACTACCTCGGCTTCCCGGCCGGGATCACGGGCAGCGAGCTGACCAGCCGCGCCGTCACCCAGGCGCGGAAGTTCAACGCGCGATTCGCGACCCATACCGCGCGCTGTCACTCGAAGCGGGAAACGGACGGCATTTGGTGCGGCTGGAGGAGGATCACGAGATCGTGGCCCGGGCCGTGCTCCTGGCCACCGGCGCGCAGTACCGGCGGCTGCCCGTCGATGACCTCGCCGAGTACGAGGGGATTAGCGTCTTCTACGCCGCCGGGCCGCCCGAGGCGCAGCTCTGTGGCGCCTCGCGCGTGGCCGTGGTGGGCGGGGAAACTCGGCCGGCCAGGCGGCCGTCTGGCTCGCCCGCGGTGGCGCGCTCGTCACGCTGCTCCATCGGCGGGGAGACCTGCGCGAGACGATGTCGGACTATCTCGTGCGCGAGCTGGAACGCTACGGCGTCGCCGTTCGAGACCGAAGCGAGATATCCGACCTGCACGGCGCGGATGGGCAGCTCGAGGCGGTCACTCTGACGAGCGGTGATCGGCTCCCGTTCTCCTTCCTGTTCCTGTTCCTCGGGGCGTTGCCCTGCACCGAGTGGCTCGATGATGCGGTCGGACGCGACGAGAGAGGCTTCATCCTGGCCGGCCCGGCTGCGGGCGCCGACAACCTGCTCGAGACCAACGTTCCGGGGATCTTCGCCGGCGGCGACGTCCGCGCCGGGTCAACCAAACGGTGCGCGACGGCCGTGGGCGAAGGCGCGATGGCCGTCCAGTTCGTCCACGCGCATCTCGCGGCGCACTGACCGCGCCCCAGCGGGTCAGCCGGCGAGCCGGGCGCCGTCGTCGGACAGCGTGGCCAGAACGTTGTGCAGGCCGGCGATGTCCCGGTGGGTGTAGCCGAGCTCCTCGGCCTTGGTGAGCAGATCGTCCGCGACCGCCGCCGAGGGTGAGAGCGACGCGAGTTCGGCTCCGGTCTGGCGGGCGAGGCGGATGTCCTTGTGCATCATGGCAACGTCGAACCAGGCCTGATCGGGAAGATCCAGGAGCAGCGGCACGCGGGCCTTGAGCATCGGCGAGCCGATCGGGCTCGTGCTCATCACCTCGGCCGCCAGCTTCGGATCGATGCCGTCGCGTTCGGCGAGCAGCAGTCCTTCGCTGAAGGCGATCGTCTGGACCGCGAGGCTGATGTTGATCGCCAGCTTCATCACCAAGCCCTGACCGTTCGGTCCGATGTAGGTCACCGCCTGGCCCAGGTCGCGCAGCACCGGTTCGACGGCGGCGAATGCGTCTCGGTTACCGCCGACCATGATCGCGAGGGTCCCGGTCTCCGCCTGGGGGATGCTGCCGGACACCGGGGCGTCGAGCATCTGGGCTCCGCCCTCGGCGACGCGCGCGGAAAGCACACGACTGGCCTGCGGGCTGACGGTGCTCATGTCGACGTACACCTTCCCGGGCGCGAGGCCGGCGAGCAGGCCGTCCGGCCCGTCGGAGATCGCCTTCAGCGCATCGTCGTCCGTGACCATGGTGAACACGACGTCGGCCGCCGCCGCGACCTCGCGCGGAGTGTCGAGCCACTGCAGGCCGCGGTCGATCAACGGCTGGGCCTTCTCCGGGGTGCGGTTCGTCCCGTAGACCTGGTGGCCGGCCTGGATCAGGCGCGCGGCGATCCGGCTGCCCATCGCTCCCAAGCCGATGAATCCGATGCTGCTCATCGTGTTCCTCCTTCGATCTGGTCGATCTCCTCGTCGGTCAGCTCGAGGCTCGAGGCGGCGAGGATCGGGTCGACCTGGTTGGGTGAGCGGAAGCCGACGATCGCGCCGTCGACCGCCGGGTGGCGGAGCGTCCAGGCCACGGCCACCGCGCCCGGGGTGGTGTCGTGCGCGTCGGCGATCTCAGTCAGACGGTCGACGAGCTCGAGGTTGCGCGAGAGCTCGGGCTCCTGGAAGCGCTGATCGTCCTTGCGCCAGTCGTCGTCCGGCATGTTGGCGATCCGCTCGCGGGTCATTCCTCCGGTCAACAGGCCCGAACCCATCGGCGAGTAGACGATAACGCCGATGTCTTCGCGCTCGACGAACGGGAAGATCTGCTGTTCGGCGTCGCGCTCGATCAGCGAGTACTGCGGCTGCAGGGTCTCCACCGGGGCGATGCGCTGAATCCGCTCGAGCTGCTCGACATCGAAGTTGGAAACGCCGACGTGGCGGACCAGGCCCTGCTCTTTGAGCTCGGCGAGCGCGGACCAGCCTTCCTCTATGTCCGCGTGGGGGATCGGCCAGTGGATCTGGTACAGATCGATCGCGTCGACCCCCAACCGCATGAGGCTGGCCTCGGCCTCGCGCAGGAGCGAGTCGCGCTTGAGGCTGTGAACCACCCGCCGGTCGGGCCCCTCCAGCAGCGAGGCCTTGGTGAACACGTAGGGGCGCTCGGTCAGGTCGGCAAGCGCCCGCCCGACGATCTCCTCGGAGTGGCCGAAACCGTAGGCGGCGGCGGTGTCGATCCAGTTCACGCCCTGCTCGAGCGCGCGGTGGATCGCAGCAATCGACTGATCATCTTCCTGCGGTCCCCAGCCGAACTCCCACCCTCCGCCGCCGATCGCCCACGCGCCGAACCCGACGCGCGTGATCTGAAGGCCTGTCTGGCCGAGCTGCTTGGTCTTGAGTGCTGTCTTGTCCATCGTTGCTCCTCTCGTCGCCGCTTCGCAATCCTGGGGCTTGTGATGTCGGGCAGTTGGAAATCATCTCCCGTTCAGTATCTGCCCATGGGCGATCGCATGCAACGCAAAAGAGCGCTAACGGCTATCGCAGTAATCGATAACCTTTCCGGGATGGAGCTGCGGCAGCTGGCCACGTTCGTCGCCGTCGCCGAGGAGGGCAGCTTCACCCGCGCGTCCGATCGCCTGCACATCGTGCAGTCCGCGGTCTCAGCCGGTGTGCGCAACCTCGAACGGGAGCTCGACGCCAGGCTGTTCGACCGCTCCACCCACAGGGTCGAACTCACCGATGCGGGCCGCGCCCTGCTCCCGGAGGCCCGGGCGACCCTTCAGGCGGCGACCGTGGCCCGCGACGCCGTCAACGCCGTCAGCGGCGGCGTGCGGGGCACCGTCCTGCTCGGCACGATGCAGGCCCAGGGCATGCGTGCGATCGACGTCCCGGGAGTGCTCGCCGAGTTCCGGGCCGAGCACCCAGCCGTCGGGGTCCGAATCCGGCACGCGGCCGGAGGCTCGGGCGAGATGGCGCTGCAGGTGCGCGACGGAAGGCTCGACCTGGCATTCGTCGCCATCCCCGGAGGCGAGCTGCCCGGCCTCCAGCTGACACCGCTCGGACGCGAGCCAATGGTGCTCGTAACGCCGACCGCACACCGGCTCGCCAAACGAAAGACCACGCATCTGGCCCTGCTCGGCGATGAGAACCTGGCGGACTTCCCTCCCGGCTGGGGCATCCGCACCGCCAACGACCGTGCGTTCGCGGCGGCGGGCCTCGCCCGTGCCATCACGTATGAGGTCAACGACACGGCCAGCCTGATCGGGTTCATCCGCCACGGCCTCGCGGTCGCCATCATCCCGGGCTCGCTGGTGGACGACCCCCACGGCCTCGCCTTCATCCCAATCCGTGATCACCGGTCAGAGTTCGTAACCGCGATCGCGACCCCGTCGAACCGCCGGCTCAGCGCGGCAGCCCGAGCGCTGCTCGAGGCGATCAAGCGACAACCCGCCGCGGCGGTTGTTGCCCAGCCGTGAAGCTCGGGCCTGGTTTCAGGAGCCCCGGTGAACGATCAGCACCGATCGTCGCGAGTGCGACGCGACGGCCGCGGCGACGCTGCCGACGAGCACATCCGAGAGCCCGCTCCGGCCATGCGAACCAAGCACGATTAGGCTGGCCTCGTGCTGATCGGCGCAGGCCACAATCGCCTTCCACGTCGGTCTGGCCTCGAGCGCCAGGCCCCGGGCCCGAAAGCCCGCCGCGTCGGCCAGCGAGGCCCCGTCTGCGGCGGTTTCCTCGGCGGCTCGCTTGACCTCGGCCACCTGGGCCGCATCGAAGCTGAGTCCGGCCGTCGGAATGAATCCGACGTCGAAGGGCTGCCAGACGGTGAGCACCAGGGCATCGCGCCCGGCCGCGAGCTGCTGGCCCGCCTCGGTGATCGCCAGCTTGGCCAGGTCGGAGCCGTCGTACGCGAACACCACCGGGCCTGATCCAGCCAGTGTCATGGCCGGGCGGGTTCTCCAGCCATCCGCGACAGGCTCTGTCGGCGGACCCGGGCCAGCAGCGGCGGGGAGTACCACGCGGGACCCTCGCCGTCCATGAAGCGGTCCAGGTCCGGAGTCTGCGGGCGGGCCCCGCCGAGGGCGTACAGCGCGACTCCGATGACGGCTGCCCCGAGGGCCAGTCCAAGACCGATCCACAGTGCGCTCTCGGTGCCAGAATCCAGACCTCCGCCCACCGTGGCGGCAAAGTGCGCGAACACCGGCGCGATCATGAAGGCCGCCACCGCGCGCATCAGCTCAACGATCGCGAACACGCGCTGGAGGCTCGCGGAAGGCAATGAAAAGCCGGCCACAAACAGCGCCGGAGCGACCGACGCGCCCAGCCCGATGCCCGTCAGCCCTGAGCCGACCAGTGTCAGGGCCTGGGAGGACGGTGTGTGGACGAGGAAGACGGCAACCCCGGCCGCCAGGAAGAACATTCCCACCAGCGGGAGAAAGTGCATCGCGCGTCTGGTGATCACGACACCGAGCGCGAACGCCGTGAGGATCGCGCCGCCGAGCTCGGGCAGGTACAGAAGCCCCAGGTGAAGCGGGCCGTAGTGCCGGGCCAGTGCAGCCGCGGTCAACGCGGTCACTGAGACGGACGCGGCGGCCGCGAATAGGGCGACGACGATCCCCGCCACGGGCATCGTGGTGCTCAGCATGCTGCGGATCGTCAGCAGCGGTCGTTTGGCGCGGAACTGGTAGACGATCAGCACGACGATCAGGGCCAGCCCCACGACCAGCGGCACGAAAGCCACGGCGTCCAGGAACCTGTGCGTCAACAGCTGCGAGGCGCCGAAGAAGGCCGCCACCGACCCCGCGGCCGCCAGCGTGATCGCGAGTGGGTCAAACGGAGCGCTCCGATTGGCCGGCGGTGCGTCTTCGAACGTCAGGACCGTGAGGGCGAGGGAGGCCAGCGAGACGCCGACGACGGCGAAGAACAGCGGCCGCCAGGCATGGCTATTGGCCTGGATGCCGCCGATCGTCGGGCCAAGCGCAACCGCCCCAAAAATGCAGAGATTCATGATCACCGCGGTCTCACGGAGCTTGCTCGTTCCGAAGCCCAGAGCGAGCGGCGGAACCGCCGCGATCAGCATCAGGCTCGTGCACAGACCCTGCAGCACGTGTCCGGTGATGAACATCGCGGAGTTCTGCGCCGTCGCCGTCAAGATCGACCCCACAACCAGCCCCGCCGCGTACCCAACCAAGAGCCGCCGCTGGTGGAGGTGCTGGGCCAGGGCGACGGCCAGCACCGTCCCAACGGCATAACCGGCGTTGGCCAGGCCGGCGCCCAGGCTCAGCGTTTGCAGGCTCGCGTGCAGGTCACGCGCGATGATTGGCGTGAGGGGTTCAAGCGCCGCTGACAGCGCCAGGTACGGGATCAGCGCGAACACGACCATCGCCGCCGCGGCGGGATATCGCCCGGCCAGTGGCCCGGGTCGCATCACGACGACGCCTCCGGCCGGGCCCCGGGGTGTCCCGAGCCGCGAGCCGTATCTCGGGCCGAGCTCGGTCGACGCAACTGCTGGGCCAGGCGGCGGGCCTCGGCTGTCACCACGGCCAGATAGTGCCGGTCAGCGGCGCGCCGCCCGCCCGGCCGGGGCCGACCGGCTCCGAGCGCGCCCGCGCCTGACGGTCCGAGTGTGGGGATCGGCCCGTCAGACATGCAGGCTGGGGGTCAGGGCACCCGGCCACAGTGTGCGTAGCCGTCCCACCCACGATCGCGATGCGGGCTTGGTCGGCAGGAAGTCTCGGTCGTCGCTGGCCACCTTGAGCCAGCGCCAGATCTCATCCGCGTCCAGGACAAAGCCGTCATCGGGGAGCCCGCTGAGTACGTACAGGGCAAAGCGCTCCTCCAGCTCGCACGCCGGCCGCTGCTCGGCGACGTGACTGATCAGAACGTGGCTGAGCTCCATCCTCGCGGAGCTGCTGCCCTGCCAGTCCAGACTCAGCTGTCCATAGCGGCGCGTTGAACGCAGCCTGTCGGCGACGGTCGCGGTCACGACATAGACCTCCGCGGCCTCAAAATCCCGCCGGCCCACGAAATAGGTGGGTTCCATCTCGCGCCGCGTCGGCGCCTGGTCAATCGGCTGCTCAATTGACATGGCGAAGTTCCCTACCGAGGTCGAGACGGGCCAGGTAGCGGATCGCTCGGCGCTTGGCGCCCAGCCCGATGAAGCGCGCCAGCTCGCGGCCGTCGGTAAGAGTCACGGCCCAGCCGTGGTCGATTGGTTTGAGATTCAGGGCAACTGCGTTCATGTTGCGCCTCCTTCGAGGCGGGGGTGGATGTCTCAGGGGAAGGGCCAGTTCGGGAAACGCCGGCTTTGTCGTCGCTGCCTGCTTGCAGGAGCCGGGGGCGCAGACGGAAGTAGGCCACCAATCCGCCCAGACCCGGGACCCAAAAGGCGATCGCGTGATAGACGATCACCGCCGCGGCGGCACGCGCCGGCGAGACGCCGTACAGGACCAGCGCTCCGACCAGGCCGGCATCGAGCACCCCGATCCCTCCGGGGACCGGCAGCGAATTGGCTGCGTAGCCAATCGAGTAGGCCAGGACCACCACCGCCACGCTCGGGGGCGGCCCCACGGCGTAGAGCAGGACCCAGAGGACGGCGATGTCGAAGCCCAGGTAGCCCAGCGAGCCCACCAGGCGCCAGCTGGGTCGCCGAGTGAAGGTCCTCTCCTCGGCCTCGCGCACGCCGGCCGTCAGACCGGCCAGCCACCGCGGGACCCGGCGGGACCGAACGATGACCGGAAGCCCGCCGACCAGCAACGTCGCGACGGCGGCCAACGCGGTTGGCAGCACCACTCGCGGGATGTCGTGCGGTCCGGGAGCGCCGACGATCAGCGCCACGCCCGAGCCCACGAGCGCGGCGCTGGAAACCGCGGCGCCGAGGAAGAACAGGCCGGCCGATCGGCGCACGATCCACCTGCCGGGCACCCCAGCCAGGTGCATCAGCAAACCACCGATCGCCAGACCGCCGGCGCCCCCGCCGGGCAGAAGCGCTCCCGAGCCCTGCTCGGTCCAGGCCAGCGCACGGGCCTCCCGTGCGGGCAGGCGGTCGAAGAAAAGTCTGAACACCACGACGAAGCTGACCGCCGAGCCAAGCTCGAGCAGCAGAGCGACGGCCGTCCAGCCGAGGCCGATGTGGGCGATCCGGTCCGGCACCCCACGCAGCCCGGGCACGGCGATCAGCAGTGCCACGACGAGGGCGACGAGCAACAACATCGTCGCCATACGCCGTCCGATCCGCGGCACTCTCAGGAGTCGGCGGTCGGGCGTCGATGGCCGTGGCCGCTCCGAGATCCGGGGAGGGCCAAGAGGTGAAGGCGCGCGTGAGAGGGCGGACACTGAGTTGGGCGATCGGGGACCGAGCTGAATTCGTTGACTCAAGGTTATACATCAATCGGAGAGCGTTGTCCACTTCATCGCATGAGCAGGCACTTTTTTCTACGCCCGACGCGTCTTGCGGACAGCGTGATCCGGTTATACACTCGTCGGTATGAGCACTTCCAGTCCGGGCACGCTTCGCAAAGACGCCCAACGCAACCGGGACGCGGTTCTCGCCGCGGCCCGCGAGCTGTTCGCTGAGTGCGCCGATCCGCCGATGTACGAAATCGCCAAGCGGGCCGGCGTGGGGCAGGCCACTCTGTATCGGAACTTCCCGGACCGGCGAGACCTGGCCGCCGCGCTGATCGTTGAGCAAATGGAGCAGACTGAGGAGCTGGCGGCCGAGTACGCGGGGGATCCCGACGCGTTCTTTCTCCTGATACGCAACGTGGTTGAGACCATGGCCCGCTTCCATGGCCTCGGAGAACTGGCCCGTGAGGACGCGTGCCTGGGCTCCGCGCTGGATCGGCGCAGACGGCGATTGGCGGAGCTGCTCAAGGAGCCCCTCAAGGACGCCAAGGCCGCGGGCACGGTGCGGCGCGACCTCACCACCGACGACGTGTTTCTGATGATCTCAATGATCAAGGGCGCCGTCGAGAGGGCCGACGGGCCCGCCGCTCGTGCGGCCGCGGCGAGCCGTGCGCTCACTTTGATGCTGGGCGGGCTGGCCCCGGCCCGGGCCTCCGGCTAGGGCTTGAGGACAACCTTCTCCGGTTTCTTACGGAGCGGACACTCGTCTCCGCTCTGACCGAGCCTAGAGCTGGTCCAGGCGTCCCTCGGGATAGTCGGGGTCCTCTGAGTCGCGGGGATCGTCTTCGCCGCGAACGTCGCGGTAGCGGCGGTCGAAGAGCTCGAGCACCGCGGTGATGTCCGAGGGACCGCGGATCGCGTGGCTCACTCCCGTGGAGTCGGGTGTGAGCCCGGCCGGTTCGGCGTCCCCGTGCTCAATCAGGAGATCGTGCTCGCGGTCGGGTACCGGTAGTTCGGCCACGCCTCGCTCGGGATACAGGAGACCCAGCTCGGACTGCTCATACCTGACGATCGCCGCGCCGTCGGAGCGGCGATCGATCCGAACACCCGGCCACGTGGCGAGCTCGTTGGCCACCTCTGCGACGAACGCGGATACGTCAGGCACGGACCCGATCCTACCCTGGCCGCGCCAAGATGCGAGCCGCGTTTACGATGGCGCTCTACGACGGGCGAACGCGCGTGATGGAGATTGAGCTCGGCATCTTTCTGGTTCCCGACGCGACGGACGCGGAAGCGACCGTCAGGCAGATCCTGCTGGCCGACCAAGCCGGACTCGATCTCGTGGGCTTGCAGGACCATCCCTACCAGTGGCGCTTCTTCGATACCTGGACGCTGCTGGCGTACGCCGCCGGGAGGACGGATCGCGTCAGGTTTGTCACCGACGTGCTCAACCTACCGCTGCGGCTGCCGACGCTGATCGCCAAGTCGGTGGCCTCCCTCGACGTCCTCAGCGACGGCCGGGTCGAGCTGGGGATCGGGGCCGGGGCGTTCTGGGATGCCGTGGAAGCGATGGGCGGGCCGCGCCGCACGCCAAAGGAATCGGTGGACGCGCTCGAGGAGGCGCTGGCCGTCATCCGGGCCTTCTGGTCAGGACAGCGATCGGTGACCTTTGAAGGTGAGCATTACAGGGTCAAGGGTGCGCACCCGGGGCCGCCACCAGCCCACCCGGTGGGGATCTGGGTCGGCGCCTACGGTCCGCGAATGCTGCGGCTCACCGGCCGGCTGGCTGACGGCTGGCTGCCGAGCCTCGGCGGGCATTATCTGCACCCGGAGGACGTGCCGGAGCGGCAGTCAGTGATCGACGAGGCGGCTCGAGCCGCGGGGCGCGACCCAGAGCAGATCAAACGCGTGGTGAACGTAATGGAACTGGCTGGCGATCCGGGCTCGTGGGCGGATCAGCTCGCCGGGATCGCCACCCGGCTCCGCTTCTCGACCCTGCTGGTGGGAGTCCCCGGTGACGACGCCGACGGATTCATACGCCGGCTCGGAGAGGACGTCGCACCGCGGGTGCGCGAGCTGGTCGGTTAGCGGTTCCCGCCGTCCCTGCCTCGAGCCCCCCTGGGAGGTAGCCTGACGCGGAACCGCGTAACGCTTGCGACAGGAGGCTGAGCCGTGCATAAGCCGGTGTTGTTCTGCTACGACGGATCCGACGGCTCAAAGACCGCGCTGGCTGCCGCGGTCGAACTGATCAAGCCTGCCGATGCCGTGGTCCTGGTCGTATGGATGTCGGCAGCGGTGCAATTGGCCCGCTCCGGGTCGTTTGTGGTGGCCGTACCGAACGAGGGCGAGATCGACGAGCAGGAGGAGGCCGCCGCGCGGCGACTGGCCGAAGAGGGCGCTGCCGGTGCGCGCGGGCGCGGCTACAACGCGTCCGCACGAGTCGCCGAGGCCCACGAATCAGTGGCCAGGACGATCGATGAGATCGCCGAGGAGATTGACGCCGGACTCGTTGTCTGCGGCCAACGCGGCCGAGGCCTTATCGCCAGCGCCCTCCTCGGGAGCGTGTCCCACGCACTCGCCGCACATACCAAGCGGCCGGTACTCATCGCCCCTCACCACCCGTCGTAGCGCTGAGCTCACGCCCGGCGCCATCCGCAGCCTCGAAGTGGTGGCAGTTGCCGATCGCGTGACGGGCGAGCGCAGCCCTGACGGTGGGCACGCGAGGCTTGGCCCGGCCCGGCAGGATCACCATCGCCAGAAGCAAGCTGAGGACGAAGATTCCGACGGACCACGAGAACGCCGTGGTGTCGCCGTGGACGGCCGCGGCGTTGGTCAGGCCGGTGGTGTGGAGGTGGCTGACGGTGTAGCTGGCGAGGGCGCTGGCGAAGATCGTGCTCAGGAGGGAGGTGCCGACCGAGCCGCCGACCTGCTGGGAGGTGTTGACCATCGCTGAGGCGACCCCCGCCTCGCGTCCCTCCACGCCCAGAGTCGCCGTTGAGAACGCCGGCGCGAAGATGCACCCCATCCCGACGCCGAGGACGAGCAGACCGGGAAGGACATTGCTGGCGTAGCCAGAGCTGGGCGTCAGGCGCGTGAACACGAACATCGCGATCGCCCCGAGCGCCGTGCCGGCGAGTACCAGCGGCTTGACCCCGGTGTGTTGGATCACGCGGGTCTGCACGGTGGTCGAGGTGACCACGAGAACCCCGGTCAGGGGGAGGAAGGCCAGTCCGGTGGTGAGCGGCGAAAGGCCGCGCTGCTGCTGCAGGAAGTACGTGAGAAACAGAAATACGGCGAAGACGCCCGCGCCGGCCAGCGCGATGGTCGTGTACGCGCCGCCGCGGGCCCGGTCCCAGATGATGTGCAGGGGCAGCAGCGGATGCTTGGCCCGGCGCTCGATGAGCACGAAGGCCGTCAGGAGCACGGGGCTGGCCGCGAGCGCCACGATCGTGGCCGTGGCACTCCAGGAGTGGGTCTCGGCGTTGGAGAACCCGTAGACCAGCGCGAACAGCCCCACCGCCGAAGTGAGAACGCCGGGTATGTCGATCGGATCCCGCTCCGGCGCACGGTGATTGACCAGCAGACGGAATGCCACGATCGTCGTGGGCACGGCGATCACAAGGTTGACGTACAGGCACCAGCGCCAGGACAGGGCCTGAGTGAGCGCGCCGCCGAGTATCAGCCCCAGCGAGGCGCCACCGCCGGCGATCGCCCCGAAGATCCCGAACGCCGTCGGGCGGTCAGGAGATCCCTCGAACGTCACGGTCAGCAATCCCAGCGCGGATGGTGCGAGGAGCGCGCCGAACGCCCCCTGGAGCGTTCGGGCGGCCACCAGCACGCCGAATGACTGGGCCAGCCCGCCGATCGCCGACGCGATAGAGAACCCGACCAGGCCGCCGACCAGAGTCCACTTGCGCCCGAACAGGTCACCGAGCTTGCCGCCCAGCAGCAGCAGGCTGCCGAAGGCCAGTGCATAGGCGGTGACGATCCACTGCCGGCTCTGGGTGGAGAAATGCAGCGCCGTCTGGGCCGAAGGGATCGCGATCGTCACGATCGTCGCGTCCAGCACCACCATCAGCTGGGCCACGCCGAGCAGCGCCAGGACCGCCCATCGATTCGGTTCGCGATCCGTCGAGGCCGCCGACGTCAGCTGGGTCGCACTTCGATCGGTCCCGCGGCCATCGACCTCAGCCATTCCCCGGACGGTAACGCCCGAGCCTAGTCGGCGTCGCGCGGATCCATCGGGCGGGTGTTCGTGGGCCGAACGGCGCCGTCAAGCGAATATACGGTCAGCTCACTCGGACGTGCGAGCAGGCCATCCAGCGATTCCTGAAAGTCGGCGAATGCCTCGGAGCGATAGTGGGTGTCGAGCGCCTCCTCGCTGTCCCATTCGCTAAAGAGCACGAACCGGCTGGGGTCTGCCAATGCCGCGGAGTACACGTAACGCCGGCACCCCGGCTCCCCCGCGGCCCAGCGCTCGAAGCGCTCGAGCAGCGTCGTGAGCTCCTCCCGTCGTCCGCTTATCCCGAACATTTCGGCGACCGCGATCACAGCCATGGCTTTGAGCTTCGCAGACCGGGCCTGCCCGGTCAGGCGCCAGCCAGTTTCTCGAGCTCGTCGAACGCCTCGGCGTCGAGCAACGCCCGGCAGGCCGCCTCGCAGGCTCGACACGCCGTGGCGCAGATCGCGCAATGACGGTGATGCTCCGCGTGCCTGGCGCACTCCTCGGCGCAGAGCGTGCACTCGCGAACGCAGGCCCGCAGCAAACGATGAACGACGACGTGGTCCGACTGGGCCGGTCGGGAGAGCATCCTGGCCACGAGGTCGCACACATCGGCGCAGCCCAGGCACAGGGCGATGCACGCGCGCATCTCCGCCACGTCAGCCTCCACGAGGTCCGAGTCCGCGCACGACGTGCACGATTGGAGGCAGTTCAGGCAGGCCTCGATCGCGGCGGCGACCTCGTCGACCCCGAGCGGCACGCCGCTCGGCGAGGCGTCCAACATCTCGCGCGTGTCCGTCACGAAGCTAGTCCGACGGGCGGCACATGAAGTGACTGGGGGATCGCGTTCACCGGCCTCCAGTAAAGCGCAGAGTCGCCGCGCCGGAACGCCGGTCAATGAGAAGGCCGCCAAACTCTCGCCGAGCTGGTCGCCCGCGCCGCGACTCGCGACAATCAGACCAAGGAGGACTCGATGATCAAGCTCGTATTTGCGCTCCGGCGTAGGGAAGGGATGACACGGGAGGAGTTTCAGCGCTATTGGAGTGAGCAGCACGCCCCGCTGGTGAAGCGACATGCCGAGACGCTTCAGATCCGCCGTTACGTCCAGGTGCATTCGCTCCAGACGGATTTGGACGGGGCGCTCGCCGCCCCTCGTGGCAGCCAGCCCGGCGTCTACGACGGAGTCGCCGAGCTTTGGTGGGACAGCCTCGAGCAGCTCGTTGCGACATTCTCGAGCGACGCGGGCCAGGCTGCGGCGGGTGAGCTCTTGGAGGACGAGCGGCGGTTTATTGATTTGCCGAACTCGCCGATCTGGCTCGGTGAGGAGCGCATCGTGGTCGCCCCGCAGGAGTAGGTTCGTGGTCACGCCTTGAGCTCAATTCCGGCCTCTTCGCCTCGTAGGTTCCTGTTCGTCCTGTGGGAGGGGGGCGGCAACGTGCCGATACAACTCGGGCTCGCCAGGGGCCTGGTCGAGCGCGGCCATGACGTCCGTGTCCTCACCGAGGATTGCCTGGCCGCCGACGTCGAGGGCGCAGGTTGTCGGTTCGAGCCGTTTGTGCACGCCACCAACCGCGCGACCCGCGACGAGGACCTCATTGGCGACTGGCAGGCGCGCACGCCGCTCGGCGCGTTCGCGCGCGGTCGCGACCGCGTGATGATGGGGCCGGCCGCTGCCTATGCCCGCGACACGCGCGCCGCGCTCGAGCGCGAGCCAGTCGACGCGCTCGCCAGTGACTACATGCTGTTCGGACCACCGATCGCAGGCGAGAGCGCTCGCGTGCCGACGGCGCTGCTCGTCCACAACATCTACATGGTTCCCGAGCCGGGGAAACCCGCTCCCGGTCCCGGCTTCCTGCCGGCGCGGGGGCCGCTCGGGCGGGCCCGGGACCGCGCTGCCAACCGAGCGTTCCTGGCGCTGTTCAACCGCGGGCTGCCAGCTGTGAACCGCGCCCGCGCAGAGCAAGGCCTACCGGCCCTTCGCCACATCGTCGAGCAGCTGAACAACGTCGAGCTGGTGCTGGTGCTGGTGAGCGAGAGCTTTGACTTCCACGGTGCCGCCCATCCCGAGCACGTGCGCTATGTGGGGCCTGTCCTCGCCGACCCTGAATGGGTCGATAGGTGGCGCTCTCCCTGGCCGGAGGACGATCCCCGCCCGCTCGTGGTCGTGAGCCTCAGCTCCACTTACATGGCACAGGAGCGGGTGCTGGCGCGCGCGATCGACGGTCTCGGCCGGCTCGATGCGCGCGTGATCGTGACCACCGGCCCGGCGATCGACCCCGCCTCACTCCCGAGTCCAGAGAACACGGCCGTGGTCCGCAGCGCGCCTCACGCCCAGCTGTTCGGCGACGCAGCGGTCGTCGTGACGCACGCGGGCATGGGCACGGTGACCCGCGCCCTGGCCGCTGGCGTCCCCCTGGTCTGCCTGCCGATGGGACGTGATCAGCTCGACGTCGCCGCCCGCGTCGTTCATGCCGGCGCTGGGATACGACTGCGACCGGGCGCGAAGCCGGCCGCGATCGCCGCCGCTGTGCAGCGGGCGATCGGCGAGCCGGGCTTCCGCGCCGCGGCGACGCGCCTCGGAGCCCAGATCGTCGCTGACGCAGCAGCTGGGCGAGGTATCGCCGAGCTCGAAGCGCTGGCCGGCGGCGACCTGGACTCCACGGGCGCTGGAGGCACCTAGAAGCTGGCCGTCCCCGTGCCGTACACGATCTGCTGCGAGGCGGTCGGGGCGCCGCGGGTGTCGCACTTCCCGCTCTTGCGCCGGAAGATGAAGCCGACAGCCACCGTCAGGTGCACCGAGCCCTTGACGCCGGTATAGCGGCCGGTTCCGGACACGAACGGCAACCTTCCGCTCGCGGCTGCCGACAGTGAGCAGGTTGCCCGGTTCGGGACCGCCCCCTTGAATGTCCTGCCGATCGCCCTGTCGAGCGACGACTTGTTGAGGGTCAACGTGCCGTGCGACAGCTTCAGCCTGACGTAGCTGCCGTTCTGGCTGACCTTTCCGGACTTGGTGATCGACTCGCTGCGACCGTGGTCGCCAATTGCGCCCGACAGCAGCACGCGGCCCCCCGCCCCAAGACCATTCGAGACGTCGAACACTCGGAACGATCCTCCGGCCCCGCTGGACGAGGCGGCCAGCGCAGCCGCAGTCCCGGCGATCGCCGCGACGGCCACGACAACGACCGCGGCCAGCGCCTGTCGCGAAAGTGATCTTGTGCTCATGGTGCTCCTTCGTTTGTGGACTTTTTGCCGGCGTGCACCCTATGGGAGCAGCCGAGTTCAGGTCAACGTTCAGCCGCGCAGCGTTCACGCGCTGGCTGAGCCCTTCGCGAGGCTGGTATGCTGGTTGCGCACTCAACTTTATGCGACCGACTGGAGCGATGATGAGCAAGGCGATCTACACGGCAGAAGCGACCGTCACCGGGGGACGGGTCGAAGGTCACGGCGTGACATCCGACGGTGCGCTCGATGTCCAGCTGCGTACACCGCCTGAGATGGGCGGTTCGGGCGGTGGCACAAACCCCGAGCAGCTGTTCGCGGTTGGCTACGCGGCGTGTTTCGAGGGTGCGCTCGGCGTCGTCGGCCGGCGTGAACGCGTTGAGGTCGGAGATGTCTCGATCGACAGCCGGGTGAGCCTGATCACGACCGAGAGCCGCGGGTTCACCGTCGCCGTCGAGTTGCACGTCACGTTGCCCCAGGTGACCGATCCCGAGCAGGCAGTGCGGATCGTGGCCGCGGCCCACGAGGTGTGCCCTTACTCGAATGCCACACGAGGCAACATCGACGTCACGTTGACCGCGAACGGCCAGGACGTAGCCACCCACGCGATGTCGCACTGAGCCCCATACCCGCAGCCGTGGGCTCGCTGCGACGGAAGGGATGACAGTGGCGCTTAGAGTTGTCGGCGCCGGGCTCGGGCGGACCGGCACCAACTCGCTCAAGGTCGCGCTCGAGCGGCTGCTCGGTGGTCGTTGCTACCACATGCTCGAGTCGATCGAGCGGCCCGGCGACACCGAGTACTGGGAACTGGCCGCCGCGGGTGAGCCCGTCACGTGGGACTGGTTGCGCCGGGATTACGCCGCCACGGTCGACTTCCCGGCGGCGATGTTCTGGCGAGAGCTCTTCGCTGATAACCCGGACGCAGTCGTGCTGCTGTCCACGCGTGAGTCCGCGCAGGTCTGGTGGGATAGCTTCCAGCGGACGATCCTGCAGTCGCTGAGCGGCGAGGTGCCAGCCGACCGACCGGACTGGGCCCGACGTCGGGCCATGATCCTGTCGGTGCTGGCCCGTCTTACGCCGGACTGGCGTGAGGAGGCCAACGCGATCGACGCATACGAACGGCACAACGAGGAGGTGCGGCGGAGTGTCCCGTCCGACCGGTTGATTGACTGGCGACCCGGCGACGGCTGGGAGCCGATCTGCGCCGTCCTGAGAGTCGCCGTTCCCCAGGAACCGTTCCCTCACGAGAACACCACCGCCGACTTCCAGGCGCGGATCGCACCCTGACCGATGCTTACCGGTGGTGTCATCGGACTCTTCGGATCATGCTGACCGGAGCGCTGAGCGTAACCGGTACCGGGGTTAATGCCGTCGCGCCGGCACCTCCGTGACCTATATCTTCGTGGCCGGAGATGAGCACCGTATCCGTTGCCGCGCCGGCGCCCGCTGCTCGGGTGAACGTGAGGCTTGTCTTCACGGGCCTGATGCTGGTGCTGCTGCTGGCGGCGCTCGATCAGACGATCGTCGCCACGGCGCTGCCGACGATCGTTTCGGACCTCGGGGGACTCGACCAGCTGGCCTGGGTCACCAGCGCCTTCCTGCTCGCTCAGACCGCGGTCATCCCGATCTACGGCAAGCTCGGCGACCTCTACGGGCGCAAGCGCATCCTCCAGAGCGCCATCGTGCTGTTCCTCGCTGGGTCGGCGCTGTGCGGCCAGGCGCATTCGATGACCGAGCTGATCGCCTTCCGTGGGGTCCAGGGGCTCGGGGCAGGTGGCCTGATCGTGCTGATCCAGGCGGTCATCGGCGACGTCGTGCCCCCGCGCCAGCGCGGCCGCTACCAGGGCCTCTTCGGTGGGGTGTTCGGGCTCGCCAGCGTCGGCGGCCCGTTGCTCGGTGGCGTGATCGTGCAGGCCGTGTCGTGGCGGTGGATCTTCTACGTGAACCTCCCGGTCGGCCTCGTGGCACTTGCCGTCCTGGGCGTGACGCTCCCGGCGACCGTGGTGCGCGGGCGCCCATCGATTGACTATCTCGGCGCGTCGCTGCTCGCCGCCTCAATCAGCGCGATCGTCGTCCTCACGAGCCTCGGCGGGACGACATGGGCGTGGGGGTCGCTGCAGGTGGTGGTGGCGGGCGGGATCGGCGTGGCGCTGATGGCTGGCTTCCTGCTGGCCGAGCGGCGCGCCCGCGAGCCGGTGGTGCCGCTCGCGCTCCTGCGCAACCGCGTGTTCGCGGTTGGCGGGGCGCTGTCTTTGATCGTCGGCTTCGCGCTGTTCGGCACGGTCACGTTCCTGCCGCTCTACTTCCAGACCGTCGACGCCGCCAGCCCGACCGGAGCGGGACTGCGGCTCGTGCCCCTCATGGCCGGGCTCGTGGCGATGTCGATCGTCTCGGGTCAGCTGATCACGCGCAGTGGTCGCTACAAGATTTTCCCGATCATCGGCACGGCCCTAATGGCAACCGGGCTCGCACTGCTCACGCGGCTTGATATCGGCACCAGCTCGCTGGTGTCGGCGGGGTCGCTGCTGGTCCTGGGCCTAGGGCTCGGCTCGACCATGCAGGTACTCGTGCTCGCGGTCCAGAACGCGGTCGACTACTCGGTCCTCGGCGCGGCGACCTCGGGTGTGACCCTGGCCCGCGGGGTCGGCGGCTCGTTGGGGACAGCGATCTTCGGAGCGATCTTCTCGAGCCAGCTGCGCTCGCATCTGCGCAGCTCCCTGCACGGCGCGATCGCCCACCAGGTCGCCTCCGGGGGAAGGCTCACCGGCGCTCAGGTCGTGCGGCTGCCGGCACCGGTTCGCCACACATACCAGCACGCCTACGTATCGGCGCTCCGGCCGGTGTTCATCGTCGCGGCCGGCGTCGTCGCGGTCGCGTTTGCGATCAGTCTGCTGCTGCAGGAGCTACCGTTGCGCAATGCGGCCGCGGCGAGCACCGGCCTGGAGGACAGCCTCGCCGCGCCTCGCTCGTCGGACTCGCTGGCCGAGATCGAACGAGCGCTCACCAAGGTGACGACGCCCGACGAGCGAACGCGCTTCCGGGAGCGCATCGCTGAGCACAGCGGTCTCGACCTCAGTTCCGGGGCGATCTGGGCGCTCGTCCGGATAGACGAGCACGGCTTTGACCGCGCCCGGGCGTTGGCCGAGGACGACGGAATCGCTCCCGAGCGGATCGCGGCCGTCGTCGACGAGCTCCGTGAGCGGGGCCTGATCGCGGGCGAGACCGGCGCCAGTCACCTGACGGCAAGCGGTCATGAGCAGGCAGAGCGAGTGGTCACCGCCCGCCGCGAGCTGCTCGTCCAAGCGCTCGCCGACGACAGCGCCGAGCGGCGTCCCGAGCTGGTCGCGCTCCTCCAGAGCCTCGCCCGCGAGCTGTGCGGGGAGCCACCCGTCGTGACAACGGGCCGCACCCACCGCGCGGCGATCGCTAGTTAGCGTTCGGGTTCTCGAGTACGAGCGCGACGCCCTGGCCGGAGCCGACGCACACGCCAAGCACGCCATATCGCGCTCCGCGGAGCGCCAGCTCGGTCGCCAGCGTGAGCACGTACCGGGTCCCCGAGGACCCGAACGGATGGCCGATCGCGACCGCGCCGCCGTTGGGGTTCAGGCGCTCGTCGGGGACCTCGAACCCGTCGAGCTGGTTGGGCAACTCGCGCAGGACACCCAATGCCTGAGCCGAGAACGCTTCGTGGACCTCCCACAGGTCGATCTCCTGGGGGGTGAGCCGCGCCCGCTGGATGGCCTTGGGGATCGCCCATGCCGGCGCGATCCCCATGACCTGGGGATCCAGCGCGTAGGTCGCTGAGGCAACCACGCGGGCCAGCGGCTGCACGCCAAGCTCGCTCACCGCTTCGCCGCTGGCGAGCACGACCGCGCTCGCACCGTCGTTCAGCGGAGAGGAATTGCCCGCGGTCATCTGGGTGGTGCCCGGCTGCGGCGGCAGTGCCGCCAGGCCCTCGGCGGTGGTCTCGTCGCGGATGCTCTCATCGTGCTCGAACGTCCGTCCCGGCTGCTTGCGGGTGCCGGGGATCTCAACCGGATGGATCTCGTGCGCCAGCCGGCCGGAATCGCGGGCCGCCTTCGCCTTGGTGTGCGAGCGCAGGGCGAACGCGTCGATCTCCTCGCGGCTGAGCGAGTAGCGGTCGGCCACGTTCTGAGCGGTTCGGATCATCTCGATGTACGCATCGCGAGCCAGCAGGTTCGGGTTTGGCGGACCGCCCGCTCCAGCCCACATCGTGTCCAGCATGAAGACCGGGCCGCGCGGCATGAAGGGCGCATCGCCCTTCATCAGCGCCCACCCGGAGCGGGACATCGACTCGACCCCGCCGGCGAGGCCGACGGCCAGCTCGTCCGAGCGGATCGCGTGTGCGATCTGGATCGCGCACGTGAGTGACGACGCGCAGAAGCGATTCACGGTCGCGGCCGGAACGGAATCTGGAAACCCCGCCGCGAGTGCGCCCCAGCGCCCGACGTCTCCCATGCCCTCGTGGGCGACGTTCACACACCCCGCGGCAATGTCCTCGATTCGATCGAGCGGAACGCCGGCCTTCTCACACGCCCACACCATCGTCTGGCCCAGCAGGTCGTCTGTGCGGATGTGAGACAGCGAGCCGCCATATCGGCCAACCGGCGTCCGCACGCCGCCGAGTAGGAATGCGTCAGTCACGAGCGACTGATCCTAACCACTGCCGGCAGGAGGCCCAGATCCATGCCATCCCGGTCGCCTGCCAGATGACGTCAGAACGATGACGGCGCGTCGTCTGGAGGTCCGTCCGCTGGGTCGATCAGGCCCCGCCGCAACGCCAGGGCGACGGCGTGAGGCCGGTTGCGCGCTCCGAGCTTGCGGTAGATGTTGCCGGCGTGCGTACGAACGGTGGACAGCGAGATCGTGAGACGTTCGGCGATCTCGGGCAGAGAGAGCCCGTAGGCGATCAGGCCCAGAACCTCGCGCTCGCGAGCCGAGAGAGGCCCGGGGAGCGGCCCGGAGGCGGACGCTTCGAGCGTTCCCAGCTCATCGTCGGACCACGCCGCCGGTGCACACACGATCAGGTGCTGACCGGGGAGCACATTCGCCAGAGCCGAGAACACGATCTGGAGCCGACTGCCGTCCGCGAAGCGCGCGTCGTAGTCCCCGTACACCTGCCCGTCCGCCAGCAGCCGGGCCCACAGGATCTCCAGACGAGCCAGGCCGTCGCGGGGTGTGAAATCGTCGATCTGACGCCGGCGCATCTCGGCCAGGTTGAGCCGGAACAGCAGGCGCGCTGCTCGGTTGGCGTCCAGGTAGCGGCGATGGTTATCGACAATCGCCATCGGTACCTGGCATTTGTGAAACGTCCGACGGAACTCCTCGGCCCGCCCTCGATCCCCATTCATCCGGCGTGCTACCCACGCGACGCCCCCGCTCGCCGTCCGTGTCGGCGGTGTCCCCGAGCCCTGTGGAGCAGTTAGCATGCTAGATCCTGCAGATATGGCCCCCACTGACGTCATTACGGCCATCTTTACTCCTGCTAGTTGGAATTGCGACCATCATACCGTAACATGCTACCGGCAATGATCATCGACGAAGTTAGCCGTCGGGGGCCGACAAGCCTCGCGGACGAGGTCTACGAACAGCTCGTGGACGACATCTCAGAGGGCCGCTGGGCCGGAGACGGGACCGTGTCCGCCTACGCCCTGTCCCGGCGGCTCGCGGTCAGTCGAACTCCGGTCGTCGAAGCCCTGAAGCGGCTGGAGGCCGACGGGCTGATTGAGATCGTGCCCCGAGTGGGCGCCCACCTGACGCGGTCCACGGCGGAGGCCACGGAGGAGGTCTTCTCGATCGTCACCGCCCTCCTGAGCCTGGCGGCGGAGCGTGCCGCGCGACGAGTGGACGAAGCGTGGCTTGACCGGATCGACGAGCTGGTCGATGCGCTCGAATCGGCCGCCCAGCGCGACGATGTCCCCGCTTACCGTCGGCTCAGCGCGGAGATCTATAGCAGCCTGATCCGCGCCGGCCTGCCAGCGCACGCTCTTGTGGCCGACCGGCTCTGGCGCCTGGTCCGCGCCGAGGCTCGACGCGACATCGGTGTGGCCATCCGGCCCGGCGCCGTCTCAGAGGCGCGCGCCATCGTCGACGCGCTACGAGCCGGCTCGCCCATGAGAGCCCGGGCGGCCGTTGAGCGACACGTCTCCAGCGTCGCGGCGGAAGTCCAGCGGACCTCGGGACACCACACGAGCCCCCCGCCGGTCGGCAACACGCGGCTCGAGCACGGGGCGCTGCTTTACCGATCAGAGTCGGAGTTCATCGCCACGGCGCTGCCGTTCGCCCTCGGTGGCCTCCAGCGGGGCGAGCCAGTGCTCGTCGTCTCCACTCCCGAGAAGATGGAAGCTCTGGGCCTCGCGCTGGGTGCCGACGCGTCCAAGCTCGAGTTCCGGGACTCCGTGCAGTGGTACGACGACCCTGCCGCGACGCTCCGGAGGTATCGGGAGTACGTCGACGAGCGGGCCGGTGGCTCGCGCGTCCGGATCATCGGGGAACCAACCTGGAGCGGCCGCTCCGAGGCGGAAACCGAGGACTGGCTGCGCTACGAGGGAGTACTCAACGTTGCCCTGGAGCCGTCGCCAGCGTCGATCCTGTGTCCCTACGACGCCAGGAGTCTCCCGCCGCACGTGCTGAACGGATCTCGCGCGGCCCATCCCCTCATGTGCCAGTCCGGACAGTTCGCGGCTTCGGCGGACTATCGGGACTTCTTCGGGACGCCGCGAGCCGCCGAGTAAGCCCGGACGGGCCGCCGTTCGGACCGATCCCCCCGTATGGGCATTGGGGCTCCGCCGCATATGCTCGTGCGATGGCCCGGGCGACTCTTGGCTCGACGGATTCCGAGCTGGTCGGCCGCGATATCGAGGCGGCGCGCGTCGACGCCATCATCGAGCGCCTGCCTGCCGGCGGTGCCGCGCTCGTGGTCTCGGGCGAACCCGGGGTCGGGAAATCGGCGCTGTTGCGCTACGGCCGGGCTCGAGCGGAGGCTCTCGGGAGTCGGACCCTGACCGCCGTGGGCGTCGAGTCCGAGGCGGAGCTCGCCTTCGCCGGTCTGCATCAGCTTCTGTATCCCATCCTGGGTTTGCTGGAGCTGTTGCCCCCGCCCCAGCGGCGAGCTCTGGAGATGGCGTTCGGGATCGCGGGCGGGCCCGAGCCCGAACCGTTCCTGGTCGCCCTCGCCGCCTACCAGCTGGTGTGCGATGCCGCCGAGGAGTCCCCGCTGGTGATCTTGGCCGACGACGCGCAGTGGCTGGATCGGTCGACCTCGGGAGTGTTGACGTTCATCGCGAGGCGTCTGGAGAGCGAGCCGGTTGCGCTTCTGGGCGCTGTGCGCACCGGCTTCGCGACGCCACTCGGTGACGCCGGGCTGCCCACGCTCGAGCTCGAGCGGCTCTCGCCATCAGCGGCTTCAGCGCTCCTGGATAGGAGGGCGCCCGATCTCCACCCAGTGCTTCGCGCCCGCGTTCTGTCTGAGGCCGCTGGCAACCCGTTGGCGTTGGTGGAGCTTGTCCGCGCACAGGAGACGGCCAGTTCCGATGGGCCGCTCAGCGACACGCCTCTGCCGCTTACCGCTCGCCTGGAGCGGGCGTTTGCCGCTCAGCTGGACGGCCTTCCGGAGAACACCCGCGTGCTTCTGCTGGCGGCGGCGCTCGACGGTCGGGCGTCGCTGGAGGAACTCGTCCGGTCGGCATCGATGGCGGCCGCACGGCCACTAGGAGTCTCGGAGCTGGACCCGGCTGTCGCGGCTGAGCTCGTTTCGATCGTCGACCGGCAGGTGCGCTTCCGTCACCCGCTCGTTCGCTCGGCGATCCGTCAGGCGGCACCGCCGGCTCAGGCTCTGGAGGTCTACGGAGCGCTGGCGGAGGTCGTGGCCGATCCGGAGCGCCGGGTCTGGCATCGGGCGATGGCGACCGTGGGATATGACGAGGAGGTCGCGGCCGCTCTGGAGCGCCACGCCGACGAGGCCAGGCGACGCGGGGCGGTTATGGTTGCCGCCGCCGCGCTGGAGCGAGCGGCCGCGCTCACGGCGGATCCCCAGCGGCGGGGTGAACGTTTGGTGCGGGCCGCGGATGCGGCCCACGAGCTCGGCGCCATCGACGTGGTCCGGCGGCTCCTTCAGCAGGCTGAGCCCCTCGAGCTCGGCGAACTGGAGGCCGCCCGACTGGCGTGGTTACAGCACATGATCAGCGGCGACGTCTGGTTGGAGCGCGGCGCAGCAAAAACGTTCGTAACCATCGCCCGTCAGGCCCGCGCCGCGGGCGATGCTGAGATGGCGCTGGGCTCGCTCGTGCCGATCGCCCATCGGTGCTGGTGGACGCGGACTGAGCCGAGGACCCGGAAGTATGTCGTTGATGCAGCACAGGACATGGGATTTCCGGACGACGACCCCCGCTTGCTGGCCGTCATGGCGCTCGCGGATCCGGAGAGAACCGGACGATCTGTCCTGCGGCGGGTATCGCAGATCAGGCTGCACAACCTGCCCGATCCGCTCGCCGGCATCCATGTCGGGATCGCGGCCGAGAAGGCCGGTGACTTCGACCTCGGGGCGCGGTTCCTGGGTCGCGCGGTCGACGGCCTGCGTGAGCAGGGCAGGCTCGGGCTTACTCACGCAGGCGCTCGTGCATTACGCCTGGGCCGCGACATACGCGGGCGACTGGTCAGCGGCCGCCGCCGCGGGGTCTGAGGCAGCGCGGCTGGCCCGAGACACCGATCAGCCGCAGTATGGGCTCACGGGCGAGCTGATCGCCGGGCTGGTGGCGGGTCTGGCGGGAAACGAGCCCGACGTGGACGGGCGCATCGCCGGTGCCGAGCGCACCCTGAGGGCGATGCGGGGCGGGCCACTGCTGGCGCCAGCCCATCTCGCTCGCGGCGCCGGGGCCCTCGGCGAGGGTCGCCACGAGGAAGCGTTCCGCCACCTCTGGCCGGTGTTCGACGAAGACGATCCGGCCTTTCATCGCTTCATCCGCTGGCCGGCGATCCTCGATCTAGTTGAAGCCGGGGCGCGTGGCGGCCATCTGGAAGAGGCAACGGGTGTGATGGCCGAGCTCGAGGCGATCGCAGCCCGAAGCGGCCCGCCACTGCTGCTCATCCTGCTGAGCTGCGCTCGACCGCTGCTCGCTGCCGATGAGGACGCGCAACCCCTGTTCGAGGCCGCGCTCGCCCAGGACCGGTCCACATACGTATACCCGCGCGCGCGAACACTGTTCTCGTTCGGCAGTTGGTTGCGCCGGCAGCGCCGCGGGATCGAATCGCGGGCGCCGTTGCGCGAAGCGATCGAGATCTTCGACGTTCTGGGTGCGACCCGCTGGAGCGATCGCGCCCGGCAGGAGCTGCGTGCCACCGGCGATGACCCTCGGGCCCCGCCGACCCGATGTGCGCGATCAGCTCACGGCGCAAGAGCTTCAGATCGCGGGGCTCGCCGCCCAAGGTCTGTCCAACCGCGAGATTGGCGAGCGATTGTTTCTCTCGCATCGCACGATCGGCTCTCACCTGTACCGGATCTTTCCCAAGCTCGGGATCACGTCCCGGGCGCAGCTGCGCGACGCCTTGACCGCCGCCGCCGACAGCTGATCAATCAGTCGTGTGACTCAAGACAACGCTGGGCGTTCGGGTCACGATCGCGCGCTGACGGCACATCCGCAATGGAGGAGGGCCATAACATGAGCGAGCTGCCGAACATCGTCCTCGTGCACGGCGCGTGGGCGGACGGGTCGAGCTGGAGCGCGGTCATCGAGCGCCTCCAAGCGGACGGGCTATACCGTCACCGCCCCGCAATTTCCAGAAACCTCGCTCGCCGATGACGTGGCCCGCCTGCGCCACGTCCTGAGCCGTCAGAACGGCCCGACGATCGTCGTCGGCCACTCTTACGGAGGCCAGATCATGACCTCGCTCGGCGCCGACGCGCCCAATGTCGTCGGGCTCGTCTACGTCGCCGCCTTTGGCCTGGACGAGGGCGAATCACTCGGGCGCGCTGCTGAGCGGCGGTCCGCCAACCCCGGCGCTGGCGCATCTGATCATCGACGAGCAGAGCTTCGCCTGGATCCCCGAGGAGGACTTCGTCGCGCACTTCGCCTCCGACGTTGATCCCGTCAAGGCCCGGGTGATGCACGCGGTCCAGCAGGCCCTGTCGATGAGCACGTTCGAGGACGTGATGGCTGTCCCGGCCTGGAAGTCACACCCCACGTGGTACCTCGTGGCCACAGAAGACCAGGCGATTCCGCCCGATGCCGAGCGGATGTTCGCGCAGCGATGGGCGCGACCACCGTTGAGGTCGCCTCGAGCCATGTCGCCATGGTCTCCCATCCCGACGACGTGGTCAGCCTCATCCGGGCCGCCGCCGAGGCTGCTCAAACCGGGACCGCGACCGACCGCCCCGCGGGCGTCTGATCGGGGACGACGTCATGCCGATGATCGACGTCTACGCCGCGGCGGGAACGTTCTCCGACCCGCATCAGCTCGCTCAAGACCTCGCCGCCGCGGTGATGCGCTGGGAGCAGGTCCCCGACCTCGCGCTGTTTCGCAACAACACGGCCGCGTTTGTGCACGACCTGCCGGCCGAGTCGATCGCCAACGTGGTCGGTGAGAGCAACTATGTACGCGGTCCAGGTGCTGACGCCGGCTGGTGTGCTCGACCGCGACAAGCAGCTCGGCGTCGTCAAGGAGCTGACGGAGATCGTGGCCGCGGCCGCTGCGGGGGCCCTGAGTCTGGCCGAACGCACCTGGGTGCTGCTGACCGAGTCGCCCGAGGGTGGCTGGGGCGTGGGCGGGCACGCGAACACCGCCGCAGACCTTGCCCAGGCCGCCCGGGCTGAGACTCGCAGCGAACCCCCAGCCAGGGGCAGGGACAGCATGAAGGCTGGTCCCAAACTTCAACGACCGCCGACCCGGTGAGTACCGCGCGCTGGAGGGCCTGATGGGCAACGACGTGATCATCGGTTACGACGGCAAGCCACGCTGCGCCTGGGCCGGAGTTGGTGATACCCCGCTCGGTCGCTACCACGATGACGTCTGGGGTACGCGCACCTACGACGCGCCGGCGTTGTTCGAGGCGCTCACCCTGGGCGTGTTCCAGGCCGGCCTCAGCTGGTCGGTCGTGTTCGGCAAGCGAGACGGCTTCCGTAGGGCCTTCGACGGCTTCGACGTCGACTCGGGTCGCCGCGATGACCGAGCGGGACGTCGACCGGCTGCTCCAGGACCCGTCGATCATCCGCAACCGGGCCAAGATCCAGGCGACCGTCGAGAACGCGCGCGCGATGAGCGCCGCCTCGCCCAGCCTCGCCGAGCTCGCGAGGTCGTACGAGCGCACCCGGAAGCGCTCGCCTCGGTCACTGGCAGACCTTCCCACCTCGCCACCCCCGGCCGAGAAGTTTGCCAAGCAGCTGAAGTCACAGGGATACCGCTTCGTTGGACCCACGAGCGTGTATGCATTCATGCAGAACGTCGGCGTGGTCAACGACCACCTCCATGGTTGCTTCAGAGCCACGGACTACACCCAACCGCAGACCAACTAGGAAGGACACAGGATGGATTTCTGGACTACGGAGCAGCGCGGCGATGTGGCCGTCGCCACCTTCTCGAACCCGCCCTACAATTTTGTGACGAGGGAGGTCTTCGACGAGCTTGGGCAGGTCGTCGCCGGCTGCGAGGACCCCGCAATCCGGGCGGTCGTGCGTTCGATCCGACCCCAAGAGCCGGGCAGGGTTTTCGTCGTACAGCGTCGAGGAGCTCTTCGGTATCGCCAGCGACCCGGAGCGTTCCCGCTATTCGGGCGAACTTGGCCGCAGCCTCAAGGCGAATCTCGACCGGTTGACGGCGTTGCCGAAGGTCACGATTGCGGCGTTGAACGGCAACGCGTTCGGGGGCAGTTTCGAGCTGACTCTGGCTTGCGATCTTCGGATCGGCCAGCACGGCGACTTCCGGTATGGGAACCCTGAGGTCCGCGCCGGGGTCATTCCGGGTGGTGGCGGGACGCAGCGAATTACGCGACTCGTCGGGTTGGCTCGTGCGCTCGACTGGGTGCTCCGGGGACGTATCGTCAGTCCGGAGGTCGCCTTCGAACTCGGCCTGGTCCACGAGGTCGTTGATGACGCTGTTACGCGCGCGCTCGAGCTGGCGAAAGAGATCGCCTTGCTCCCGCCGATGGCCGTAGCGAACGCCAAGCGGGCCCTCTACCAAGGGGCCAACACGCACCTTCAGGCCGCGTTTGAGATCGAGAACATGAACTGGACCGAGGTGATGCAGTCCGACGATGCGCAGCTGGCGATGACGACGATCCTGGGCCTGAATCCCGAGAACGCTCGCGACTGGTTCGAATCGGAGAACTCGAACAACTACCCCACCTACTCCGGCCACTGAGATGGCGCTCGCGACCTTCCAGCAATCCGGTCAGCTCGGCGAGATCGTCATCGACAACCCTCCGCTGAACCTCTTCAGCGCGGATCTGCTCGCTGACCTGCGTGTCGCCGTCGACCGGGCGGCCGACGGCGACATTCGGCGCTCTGCTGTTGCGAGCCGAGGGCGATGATTTCTCCGCGGGGGCAGACGTCTCGATCTTCAGCGGGCTTGACGAGGCCCGGGCCGCTGAGCTGGAGACGACAGTCGTCTCGCTGATCGCAGCGATCGAGGATCTCCCCGTCCCGGCTCTCGCGCTCATCCACGGCCAGTGCTACGCGGGCGCGCTCGAAGTCTGTCTCTCGTGCGATCTGATCTGGGCTTCAGAGGGCAGCCAGATCGGGCAGATCGAGGCAGTGGCCGGAAGCATCCCGTACGCCGGCGGGACCCAGCGAATTGCGTCACGGATCGGCGCGGGACGCGCAGCGGAGATGGTGTTCACAGCGGCCATCCTGCCGCCGGAGACGCTCGCGTCGTGGGGCCTCATCAACCGAGTGCTCCCGGCCAACCGCCTCGACGGGGAGGGGCGTGCCTTCGCCCAAAGCCTCGCGAGCGGGCCCACCCGTGCTCATGCCGTCACCAAACGCGTGCTCCATGCCTGGCGCTCAGGCGGCGTGGCCGCGGCCGACCAGGTAACCCACGCCGAGGGCCCGGCCGTGATGCTCAGCCAGGACACGCAGGAAGGCATCGCAAGCCTCCAGCGGTACGGCGCGGGACACGCCAACTTCAACAACCGGTGAACGAAAGAAGGTGCGCGCGATGGCCGAGGCGACGACAAGGCTCAGCGTCGACGAGGACCTCCCCGGGATGTTGGCGGGTCACCCTCAATCACCCGCCGATCAACACCGTCGATGATTTGATGTACGACGAGGTCTTCGACCTGGTTCAGGCGATCGAGGCCGAGCCGGGTCTGAAGGTCGTCACCTTCGAGAGCGCCGATCCCGACTACTTCCTCGCCCATTACGGCGTCGGGGAGTCCCAGAGCCGGTTCGGCGCGCCGCGCTGGCGCGACGCCGCGATCCAGCTGGCTCACAGCAACGTCCTCAGCATCGCCGTGATCCGTGGTAGGGCGCGCGGAGGCGGTAGTGAGTTCGCACTCGGCTGCGACCTCCGTTTCGCGAGCCGAGAAAGGGCCATCTTCGGTCAGCCGGAGGTTGGGTTCGGCCTGATTCCGGGCGGCGGCGCGACCGAGCGCCTTCCGCTCCTAGTCGGTCGCTCGCGGGCGATAGAGATCGTGCTCGGCGGCGACGACTTCGACGCGGACACCGCGGAGAAGTACGGCTGGATCAACCGCGCCATCCCTGAAACGGAGCTCGACAACTTCGTGGACCGATTCGTCAGGCGCGTGCTGTCGTTCGACGGTCATGCGCTGGCGACCGCCAAGCAACGACTCAATCAGACATTCCTGCCCGACCCCGGTCATCTACAGGGGACGGGGGCCGCGTTCGTCGAAATCCTGGGTTCGCCGGCCGCTGCGGAGCTCATGGCCAAGGGGCGCGAGCGCGGCCTCAACACGGCGAGTCCGTTCGAACTCGACCTGGGCCGCGCCATCGCCGACCTGTCGGGATGAGCGCACAAGCCTCGGGAAGGCCGCCCGAGACCGCGGTGACCGTCGATCGCCGCGGACACGTGCTGCTGATCGGCCTGAACCGGCCCGAGAAGCGCAACGCGTTCAACCTTGCGCTGATCGACCAGCTCGCCGCCGCGTACTACGAGCTTGAGAACGACGACGCGATCCGGTGCGGCGTCCTGTTTGGCCGCGGCGATCACTTCACAGGAGGCCTTGATCTGGCCGAGGTGGGCCCGCTCGTCAGAGAGGGTCGTCTGACCGAGGCCTTCGCCGGACCGGGCCGCAGCGACCCTTGGCGCAAGGACAACGCCTGGACCACACCGCTCGTAGCCGCGGTCCAGGGCTGGGTGATGACGTTGGCGATCGAACTCCTGCTGGCCGCCGATATCCGCATCGCGGCCTCGAACTCGCGCTTCGCACAGCTTGAGATCAGACGCGGGATCTACGCATTCGGCGGCGCGACCGTGCGGCTGCCGCGCGACGCGGGCTGGGGAAACGCGATGCGCTGGTTGCTGACCGGCGAGGAGTACGACGCGGCGGAGGCGCATCGCATCGGGCTGGTCCAGGAGGTCGTCGAACCCGGTCGACAGCTCGACCGCGCGATCGAGCTCGCGGAGATGATCGCCGCGAAGTCCGCGCCGCTGGGCGTGAAGACGACCTTGGCCTCGGCGCATCGAGCACGCATCGAGGGCGAGGCGGCAGCCTTCGAGCGCCTGGATTCCGACATGGCCGCGCTGTTCGACACCCAGGATGGTCGCGAGGGACTGCGCTCGTTCGTCGAGCGACGTGCGGCCAGGTTCGTCGGGCGATGAACTCGGCCGGCGCGTTCACCCCGCCAGGGCCGCGATCCGGCTGAACGCTTCGTCGATCAGCTCCTTCAGCGGCGGCGCCTTTGCCGTCGCGACCCATTGGCCGAACGCGGCGTGAAACGCGGCGACGCCGAGCTGGGCCGCGAGTTCCGCGTCCGGTTGGCTGACCCCGCGCCCTCGCAACGTCTCGCTGATGGCGTCCGCGATTGAGGCCAGCTTGATCAGCTCGCGTTCCTGCAGCGCGGGGTTGGCGGCGATGATCGCGCTTCGGGCCAGCGCGAATTGACGGCGTCCCTGGAGCAGCTCCCCGGCGGCGGCTAGGCCCTCGGCGACCGCCGCCAGCGGGGGTAGCCCGGGACCCGCCCCTTGAACGCCGGCGACGATCGAGTCCTGCAGCACGGTGCCGCCGCCGAACAGCACCTCACGCTTGTCGGCGAAGTGGCGAAAGAACGTCCGCTCGGTCACGCCAGCGCGCTCTGCGATGGCCGCGACCGTCGTCTCCTCGTAGCCGAGCTCGGCGAATAGCGCGAGCGCCGCCTGCTCGAGCCGCCCGGGGCTATCGGGCTCCCAACGCACCATCTCCCCATCCTAGTTGATGTCAGAACCTGACATCAAATGTGGTAGGGTCATGTCAGCGACTGACATCAGTCAGCCCGAGAGCCACCAACACACAGGAGGCATTCGCAATGCGCATATTCGTAACCGGAGCGACCGGATGGATTGGGTCAGCCGCCGTCGCCGAGCTTCTGGAAGCCGGCCACGACGTCACCGGTCTGGCCCGCTCAGAGCAGTCGGCAGAGAAGCTGCACGAAAGAGGAATTGAGGTCATCCGTGGGACGGTGGAGGATCTCGGCACACTGAAGGCAGCGGCCGCGGCCGCCGACGGCGTCGTTCACACGGCGTACAACCATGACGACTTCAACCGGTTCGCCGAGGCCGCGATGGTCAACCAACGGGCGATCGAAGCCTTCGCCGAGGTCGTGGAGGGGACTGACAAGCCGCTCGTGTTCTCCTCGGGAACCGGATTGAGCAAGCCGGGGCAGCTCGCCACCGAGAGCGACATGCCGCCCGAGGACTCCCACCCGCGAGCGGCCTCCGAGTACGCCCGAGCAGAGCTGGCCGCCAAGGGAATCAGAGTGTCCTCGGTCCGGCATCCGCCGACCGTTCACGGCGACGGTGACCACGGATTCGTGGCGATTCTGACCCGGATCGCCAGGGAATCCGGCGTGTCGGGCTACATCGGCGACGGTTCGAATCGGTGGCCGGCGGTCCACGTGCTCGACGCCGCCCCGCTGTACCTGAAGGCGCTCACCGAGGCGCCGGCCGGGGCGGTGCTGAACTCCGTCGCCGAGGAGGGCATCCCGACGCGGGAGATCGCCGAGGCGATCGGGCGGGCGCTCGGAGTACCGGCGCAGAGAATCGACCCGAGCGAGGCGCCGAATCACTTCGGATTCCTGGCCATGTTCTTCGGTCGTGACCTGCCGGCCTCAAGCGAGCTGACTCGCGCGACCTACGACTGGCACCCCGTGCACCCCGGGCTACTCGATGACCTGAATGCCGGCTACTACACGCGCGAGAAGGCGCCGAGCGCGATGTGAGAACATCAACTGTTGCCCGTATTCCGCAAACGTCCGCCACCGCTGAGCGAAAGCGAGCTTGAGGCCGCTGCGATTGATCTTGACCGCATCCAGCGGGGGGGGATTCCGCTCGGAGCGGAACAGCGGCTGAAGGCGATCGCCGCCGCGAGTTCGCCGGTCTTCAGCAGCGATCTGAGTTCCAAGGAGTACGCGATCGCCCACGCCTCCGGTTTGGAGCCGATCGCCCAGATCATGGGCTCATCGGTCGTCCAGCACGGCTGGCAGAACTACGGATGGGCCTCCTACGGAGGGGGCATCAGCGAGATGCCTGCGTTCGCCACGCCGTGGAACCTGTCGCGTGATCGCTCGTTTGATCGTCTGCGCCAGGAGGCGCAGTTCGCAGGAGCGGATGCCGTGATCGGAATCGAGCTGACAGTCGGTAGTTTTCTCGGTGAGCCAGGGACCGTTGAGTACGTCGTCTTCGGCACAGCCGTGCGCGACTCGCAGCTCGCTCACGGCCAGCGCTCCGGGCCCCGGATGTGCACGCTTGACGCGCAGGACGTCCACAAGCTGCGCCGGATCGGAGCCGAGACCGTGGCCGTCATCGGCCACACCTCAGTCGTGGTCGTCGCGCTCAGCATGCTGGCCAATCAGATGATGCGCTCCTGGTGGGGCAACCAGGAGATGACCGAGGTCACCGAAGGGGTCTACGCGGCCCGTCATCTGGCGATGGAAGAGGTGTCTCGCCAGGCGCGGGAGGCCGGTGCCAACAACATGGTCATCTCCACGCTCACCCACAACATCGATCACCGCGAGTACGAGCGGCCCGGGTTGGCTCAGCACTTCTTCATCGTCTCAATGCACGTGCTCGGCACCGCGATTCGACTCGGCGCCCACGCTCCTCATCCAGCCCCCCTGGGGACACCCATGATGTCCATCAACCTCGGCGCCTAGCCCACAACCGTTCAGGAGATCCCTGATGTCGACATACGACCCGACCAGTACCGAAGGCCTCGCCGAGCACGCCGGCGAGCGCCTGGCGATGAACGCCCGAGGCCTCTTCACCTCCGACCTCTCAGTCAATGAGTACCTGTGCGTTGAGAAGGCCGGCTTTGAGCCCGTGGGCCTGGTGGTGGGCTCGAGCATTTACCACATCGGTTTTCAGATGGCCAACTGGAAGGCGAGCCAGGAGATGTCCGTCCTCACCCAGGCCATGTACTCGGCTCGCGGGCTGGCCATGACGCGGATGGAGGAAGAGGCCGATCAGCTCGGGGCGGACGGCATCGTCGGGGTCCGCCTGGACATCGGACGCTATGAATGGGGCGCGGACATGGCGGAGTTCATCGCGATCGGCACCGCCGTCAAGCACAAGGGAGGCAAGGTCCACCGCGCCCCCAACGGGCGCCCGTTCACCTCCGATCTGAGTGGTCAGGCGTTCTGGACGCTGATGCAGACCGGCAAACGCCCGGTGGGGATGGTCATGGGCAACTGCGTCTATCACGTGGCTCATCGCGGGATGATGCAATCACTCCGTCAGACGGGTCAGAACGTCGAGCTCGAGCAGTACACCCAGGCCCTCTATGACGCGCGCGAGCTGGCGATGGAGCGCATGCAGAAAGAGGCCGAGGACATCGGAGACGGCGTTCTTGGGATCGTGGAAGTCAAGCTCCACCAGAACAACCACGGCTGGGGCAGCCACACGATTGAGTTCTTCGCCATCGGCACCGCCGTGGTGCCGAACGAGCATTCCGAGCCGGACCAGCAGCTCCCGGACATCACCCCGGTCCTGGACATCAACGACTGACTATGGAATTGGGACGGATCGGCATCTGGAGCAGCTACCGGTCGTTCGGCATCGAACGCGCGGGCGAGGCGGCCAAGCTGGCCGAGCAGCTGGGATATGCCGCGCTGTGGGTGGGCGGGTCTCCCCATGTCCCCGATCTCCGTCCGGTCCTGGAGGCCACGTCGACCCTTGTCACCGCGACAGGCATTCTCAACGTCTGGATCAACGACCCGGCCGAGACCGCCGCCGCGGACGCGTCCCTGCGGGCGGAATTCCCCGGGCGGTTCATGCTCGGCATCGGCATCGGTCACCCCGAGGCCACGAGCGACTACCGCCAGCCGTTGACGGCGATGCGCGCGTTCCTGGACGGCCTGGATGCCGCGCCCAGCCCGCCGCCGGCCGACGAGCGCTGCCTGGCCGCGCTGGGGCCGAAGATGCTCGATCTGGCCGGGGAGCGCACCGCCGGCACCCACACGTACTTTGTCCCGGTCGAGCACACGCGATTCGCGCGCGAGCGACTAGGTTCGGGCAAGCTCGTGGCGCCCGAGTTGGCGTGCGTGATCGACACCGATCCGGTCCGCGCCAAGGCTGTCGCCCGTGATTACGCGAGGTTGTATCTCCGTCTGGGCAATTACACCCAGAACCTGCTCCGCTTCGGCTTCAGCGAGGCCGACATTGGCGAGGGTGGCTCGGATCGTCTGATCGACGCCATCATCCCCCAGGGCAGCGCGGGGCAGATCGCCGAGGTTGTCCGTGCGCACCTCGACGCCGGCGCCGACCACGTTTGCCTGCAGCCGTTGGGCGAGGACGGCATCCCGCGCGAGTCGTGGACCGCCCTGTCCAGGGTTTTGGTCGGCTAGCCCCGTCTGTAGCGTCTTCGCTCTTGGGCTTGCGCGACCCGTCCCCTGGTCCGCCTGGCCACCCGCTGGAGGTCCCGTCGGCGGCGAGCAGAGGTGGTTTGTCCCGCGTGATCGGCGGCGTCGTGTTCGTCGAGCTCCCGCTGTCGGTGCTGCGCTACCAGCCGAAGAATGCGGATATGCCGATCGGTCACGGACGTCCCCGACCGGGATCCGGAATCGGAAGGAAGGCGGAAACTGCCTCGGGCAGCGAGAGCGGCGCGTCCTCCAGCCGGAACAGGCGAAAGCCGACAACCCCCTCCAGGCTGGCGAGGGTTAGAGGCCGGTCGCCGCACTCAGGGCAGGCCGCGAAATATGTCCCGGCAACCGCCGAGAAACGGATCCGGCACTCAGGACAGCAAGCATGCGTCATAGCCGACCCTTGCTCATCAGTTGGTCGCGTTTCGTTGGTCGCTCGGAGTGTCATCACGGTCGGTTCTTTCCCGGCAGGCCGTGCGCGCATACCGGGCAGACCCTATTCATCACGGGGTCGCGTGAGCGGTCGTCGTCGAGCTCGAAATACACCCGGTGGCGCCCCAGCCCGGAGACGCGCAGGACGTGCCCGCACTCGGGGCAGGTGTAGGTCGCTCTCCGATCAAGCTTGCTCGGGGGCGCGAGCCGCTCTGGCGGGGCGATCAGCGTGGCGCTTGCCATCGACTCGCCGCCTCGCCGTTGACACTGCCGCCCTCATCCAGCCAGCGCTCGGCGTCCGAGTCGTCGCCGGCGGCGTTGCGGCGGGCACTGAGATCAACCGGCCGCTCTCGGCCGTCGCGGGGCTCGAACGGCGCCGAGCCAGCGCCGTCGCGGACACGCCGCCCGGCTCGCTCTGCGTCCTCGTAGGAAGCAAAGGCTTCCGATCGCGCGAGGCTCACACCGTCGTGGGCGACGATCGTCCAGTGATAGGAACCGCCGTTGTCCTCGGAGACGAGGAACTCCATCGACGCCGGTTGGCGCACGTTTGCACCAGAGCGCCCCGGCTGTTTCGCAGCTCGAGACTTCTTTGTTGCGGTGGCCATGGCCTACCGCCTCTCTGCTCTTCTGACCGAATAGGTCGCCCGGGAAGCGAGAAGAGCAAGGGCTCACTGAGCGCAACCACTAGCTTACCATATTCCGACCCAGCTACTCGGAATTATCGCCGCCTGGCGCTCGGTTCGTAATCCGCTGAACAGACTCTCGGTTGACGCCCCGGTGGACAGGTCGACACGCCCCGGGGGCCATCGATCCGGGAGTACAATTGGGGGCAGGCCATTTCACCGCTTCTGCGAAGCGACTTCGCGCAGAGCACCGTCGGCCGAACCCCCGAACGGCGACCTCACGGACAGTTTCGTCCCCAGCGACGGAAGCGCCGCCAATAGCACGGCCGGACGCCGACAACGGCGCTCCGCTGCCGAGCTCCGCCTTGTCCCACCCAGGACTGGCGGAACAATCTGAAAGGACTGAAACATGCCCGTTTTCTTCTTCACAGTGGAGCAGCAGGAACGTGCGATCGTCGAGCGGTTCGGCAAGTTCGTGCGCGTCGCCCCGCCCGGCCTCCAGCACAAGTCACCGTTCGTTGAGAGGGTGGCCGGCCGGATGAGCTTGCAGGTCGAGCAGCTGAACGCGGATATCGAGACCAAGACGAAGGACAACGTCTTCGTGATGGTCCAGCTCGCGATCCAGTACATGGTCGGTGCCGATCCGGACAAGGTCAAGGACGCCTTCTACAAGCTCGACGACCCCGAGGTGCAGATGAAGTCCTATGCGTTCGACGTGGTCCGCTCACACATCCCGACCATGGACCTTGACGAGGCATACGCCGACGCAGACACGATCGCCAAGCACATCCAGGACACCCTCCAGGCCCAGATGGCCGACTACGGCTACGAGATCATCAAGGCCCTGATCACGAACATAGAGCCCGACCAGCGGGTCAAGGACGCGATGAACAACATCAACGCGGCCCGCCGAAATCAGGAAGCGGCGACCGCTCAGGGCGAGGGTGACAAGACCCTGCGGATCAAGAAGGCCGAGGCGGAGTCGGAGTCCATGCGCCTTCATGGTGAGGGCGTGGCGGCGGAGCGAGAGGCAATCGCCAACGGGCTCAAGAAGTCGCTGGCCGTGCTGGCCGATGAGCCTGGGATCGATCCGAAGGAAGCGATGGCCCTGGTCGCTCTGACCCAGTACATGGACACGATCCGGTCGGTGGGCGAGCACGGCAACATGACCACTCTCCTGCTCCCCGCCTCGCCGTCCGCGGTCGGCTCCCTGATGGATGAAGTCCAGCAGGGCATGCTGAGGGGAAACCTCGCCGCGGGGGCAGCCCAAACCGGTGGCAACGGCGGACGCCGCTTGGGTCAAGTCCCCACGACGCCGGGGGGTGCGCGCCCCTAGTTCACGCTGGCGTCGAGCCCAGGAAGCGGGTCACGCGCTAAGCCAGATCGCGCCGTCGCGCAGCTCAACGGGATAGGTCGCGAGGGCGCGCGCGCCGGTCGTGTTTTTGACGAGCCCAGCGACCGGGCGAAAGGCACCCTGCGGACCGCGCGTCATCTTGCCGCTGTGCACGTCATAGAGGGCGCCGTGCCATGGACACTCAAGACAGCCGTCCTCTGTCACCCGGCCCTTGCCCAGGGAAGCGAACAGATGACGGCAACGGTTGGAGACGGCGAAAGGCTCGCCCCCGCTGAGGCCGACGGCCAGGTCGCCATGAGCCGTCGCGACAACTGCGACACCAGACGCGCCGAGTTGGTCGACATCGATCAGACGCGTGCCTGTCTCGGTGGCCATCTCTCGCCCGAACACTAATCGATGCCGCCCCCCGATCGTCGCTAGCCCCGCTTGGGCAGGCGCGGCCCGAAATTGCACGCGCCCGCCGCCTGTTTGAACGCCGGCGACCGCTCGTCGATGGAGCTCGGGATCGCCAGAACGGCTCCGTTTTGGCTCACGACCGCGCTGTAACCCGTGAAGTTCGATGGGGGCGAGGTCGTCGGATCGGGGAAGCCGGAGATGCCGTGCGCCCGCATGCACTGCGAGACCTTCAGCGCCTGCGCCATGGCCTGTGCGGAAGCGTGCCCGGATGAAGAGCCGCCAGCCGGAATCAGGTGTTGGCAGGACCGCTGGGCTGCCCGGAACGCAGGGGACTGGGGATTGCCCCCGATGTTGTTGACGAGGCCGCCGCCCACGACGGTCGGGTCGGAGAAGTTCGGCACGCCGTGGGAGCGCATGCAACGCGCGAACACCAGCCCCTGCGAGTAACCCGCCGAGGCGCTCTTACCCGGCTTTGACGACGATCCGCACGCTGCGATCAACAGCCCGCACGAGATGATGCTGGCGATTCGCTGCCGCATGTCTCCTCACCGTACGTCGCATCGGATAACCACGGTGTAACACCGTTATGCCGGCGACACGGTGGTCGGCTACCAGTAGGCTGCGCAGCGATGCTCTCCGATCGCTTCCGAGCCGCCGTCGAGGCGGCCGAGATCGGCCGCGCTGCTGAACTCTTCCGTGAGGACGCCGTCTTCCGCAGCCCGGTCGTCTACCGGCCCTACGGGGGACGCGAGACCGTGCTCAAGGTTCTGGCGGCGGCCGAGCGCGTGCTCGGACGCGGGGGCCACTTCAGGTACGTCCACCAACTGGAGGATGCGGACGCGCGAGTGGCGATCCTGGAGTTCGCCACCGAAGTGGACGGGCGCGAGGTCGAGGGCATCGACAAGCTCACGTTCGACGAGGACGGACGCATCACCGAGCTAAAGGTCATGCTCCGCCCCGGCTCCGCGTTGCAGGTCGTGGGCGCAGGCATGGCGGAGGAGCTCGCGCGCCTCGGAGTACCCTCCCCAGCCTGATCGACAACACGACCACCCGGACCGACAAGCCTAGGGCCGAAGCTGGCGCGATTGACCATGACCTCGTGAAGGCCATGGCCCATCCCCTCCGCTACGAGCTCCTGATGAAGCTCGATGGTCGCACTTCGATCGCGGGTCGCGTACCGACTAGGAGAAATGGCATGCGAAGGCGGGATGAACGGTTGGACCATTCATCCCGCACAAGCATGATCCGCTAGGAGATTCGCTCCCGTACGACAGTCATCGGCAGAACGAGGTCGATTACTCAAGTTTTTCTGAGCCATGATCGCGCGCGGCGACCACGTGCGCTCAGGCCGCCGTTCGGAGGTGCCGGTAGGGCTGGCCGTGCAGCTCTGCGACGAGCGCGTCGACGACTCCGCGCTCGTCTTCATCGCGACCGTCGGTGACCGCGCCGATCACGGCCCGTTTGCGCTCAAGGAGCGTCGCGATCGTCTCGTCGATCGTGTCCGCCGCGAGCAGGTAGGTCGCGTTGACGGCGTCCTGCTGACCGATCCGGTGACAGCGGTCCTCGGCCTGGTCGTGCTTGGCGGGCGTCCAGTCGAGCTCGAGGAACGCGACGTTCGAGGCTCGAGTCAGCGTGATCCCCTGTCCAGCGACCTCGATCGAGCAGACGATCAGCTGATCTCCGTGGCCGTCGGCGGCCTGGAATGCGCGCACCGTCTGATCGCGGGCGTGCTGGCTGTCTTGGCCAAGCACATGGAGTGCGCCGGGGAACCGCTCGAGCACCGCGTGCTGGATCTCGCGGTGGCGCGCGAACACCACCAGGGGCTCGCCTGAGGATAGAAAGTCGTGGATCCAGAGGAGTGCGGCCTGGAGCTTGCCGCGGGCGGCCAGTCGCTTGAGCGCGTTCAGCCGTACGAGCCGCTCGGCGCGCAGCGCGGCGGCGACCTTGGCGTCGAGCACGCGTAGGTCGAGTGGCTGGCTGCGGAGCCAGGCGATCACGTCCTCCTCGGCGAGGCGGTACTCCGCCTCGTTGTCAAGGGCGACTGGGACCACGGAGCGTGTCTTTGCCGGCAGCTGCGGCAGTACGTCAGCCTTCAGGCGCCGGGCGAAGCACCTGGCCCGGAGGTGCCAGTGCAGCCGCTGGTGCGCATCGGGCCCGCGGAACCGCTGACCGAACTGTGCGCCGGATCCGAAGTCGCCCAGGCGTCCCAGGATCCGGAGCTGCGAGATCAGCTCGGGCGGCCGGTTCATGACGGGCGTGCCGGTGAGCGCGAGCAGCAGGCCCTCCGAGGGGACGGCCTCGCAGAGCCTTTGAGCCGCTTGCGTGCGCTTGGCCCGGGGGTTCTTGCAGTAATGCGACTCGTCCAGGACGACGGCTCGCGGCGCCAGATCCGCGAGCGCCCCGAGCCGGCCGGCGACGATGTCGTAGTTGACAACGGTCACGTCGGCCGCCGCCGCCGCTCCGCGGGTTCCCTCCAGAATCTGCGCTGAGCGCTCTGGGAGCCAGCGCTGGATCTCTCGCATCCAGTTGAGCTTGAGGCTCGCGGGGCAGACCACGATCGCCGGGTACGCACCATCGGCCTCGATCGTCGCCAGCGCCTCGATGGTCTTGCCGAGGCCCTGCTCATCGGCGAGGAACGCGCGTCGCTGCTCTAACAGGTACCGCACGCCCGCGCGCTGGAACGGTTTCAGCTCGCCGCCGAGTCCCGAGAGCTCCAGCGGAGCATCGGTGGCGGCGGACAGGGCGACGAGGCCCGCCGCATGCGCGTGCTCCTCACGGATCTGCTGGAGGCGACCGAGCGCCTCAGGCGCGACCCACGGACTGCGCTGAGCGATGAACTCGTCAAGGGCTGGCACCCAGAACGCATCGGCCGCGATCGCGGGCAAATCGTCGTGCTCGTGGTGACTCCGCCCCGTCGTGCCAGCCACCGCGCCCGGCAGCTGGGTGAACTCTTCCACCATCGCGGGGTCGTGCCCCGGCGCGAGCACGAATGTCGGCTGCTCGTGGACGACCGACAGCTCCAAGACGGCCGGCGGAGCGGGCAGGCCAGCCTCGAGTGCGGCCACGCACCGCTTGGCTGCGTGGCTGATCCAGCCTTGCAAAGGCTGCGAGTCGATCACCCGCCACGACTCAAGCGTCAGCGGGAGGATCACCCCTCCCGGGGACGCGGTAGCCATGTTGCGAAGCGTCGTCGGGAGGCGCTCGTTGTCGCCCAGCAGCAGGAACACCGGTGCCTGTGGCGGCCCATCGACCTCGATCGTTCCCTGCCAGCTCGCTGTGCGCTCGAGCCAGCGCTCGACATAGGGATCGACCGAGCCCGGCTCAAGCTCGGCCAGGAGCTCCCCGACCAGGACAGCGTCAGTCTGGACCGCCGCCAGCGCCACCGAGCCGGCCGGGCCGTCGAGCAGCTCAAGCCTGGCCACCTCGGCCAATGCCCGGGCCAACGGGGCGTGCTCGGCCGAGATGACGATCCAGCTCCGGCCCCTTCGGTCGCGGCGCAACTCGACATCGTGGACAAGCGACTCCGGCCTGGGCTGCCGCTGCGGCACCGGTCCACGCGCCAGTTCGGTCAGCGCGTGGCGAGCGTCGTCACTCAGGCGCAGCCGCGAGTCACGATCCAGCCAGGACCACAGGATCTCCGCGGCCCGGTGGTCAGCGGGAACCAGCCCGCGGTCGATCTCGGGCACCCGGTAGGAATCCGGATGCTCGAGCAGAGCCACGACGAGGTCGACGGCGTTGTCGGTGGCAAAGCTGAACCACCAGTTCTGGTCGGGCCGCGTCAGACCGACGACGAACTCGCCGGGCGAGCGCTTCGCGCAACGGCGCTCCAGTGCCCGACTCAGTGCGTCCGAGACCTCCAGCGGATACGACACCGTCCCAAGCAGGGCCCTCAGCGCATAGGCGCGATCTGGATCCAGCGGCAGCCGCCACACGCGCGACTCCGGATCCCAGCGCCGTCCAGGAATCGCGCGCAGAGCCAACCGCAGACGATCGTCGTAGGGGAAGCGGAGAACCGCCTCTCCCTCCACGAGCGTTGCAATAAAGGCCGCAGGCATGAACGACCTACGTTAGAAGCCAGTGCGGATGCCCATCGAGCTCGTCGTCCGTGGCCGGCTCGCCGGCGCTAGAACTGCCCCGGAGGTCAGTAGTCGCTAACGCAAAGATCCGTACTCCTCTACGGATGACACCCAGGCAGCTGGCACCTATGGTGCCTTCGGACCAAAACGGAAGGAAGACATGAGACAGTCACTCGGGAAGTGTCGGCGCTCGCCGGCGTTCGTCGTTTCGCTGCTGGCGCTGTTTATCGCGCTGACCGGTGTCGGATATGCCGCTACGGGAGGCAGCCTGATCTTGGGCCGACATAACACCGCGTCGCGGGGAACCGCGTTGAGTTCGAAGGCCGGCCCGTCGCTGACCCTGACCAACACAGGTGGTAAACCGGCCGCGAGCTTCCACGTGCTGAGCGGCAAGCCGCCGTTCGCCGTCAACTCGAACACCAAGGTGAGAGGGTTGAACGCCGATCTGCTCGACGGAATCGACAGCTCGGCGTTCCAGCGACGCGTCCAGCTCTGCACGGCGGCGGGATCGGCGATCGGCGTGGTCAATGCCGATGGCAGCGTGGTGTGCTTCAGCGAGCTGTCGGGGACTTGGAACCTGACCGGCAACGCGGGCACGGACCCGAGCACTGACTTCCTGGGCACGAGCGACGCCCAGCCGCTGATCTTCAAGACGAACAACACCGAGGCGATGCGGATCGACACCGATGGGGACCTCGGGGTTGGCACCAACACTCCCGGCGCGCGCGTCGACGCCGTCAGTGGTCAAATCGCGATCGAGGGCAGCTCGACAAATGCCCGGGGCGTGGTGGGGCTATCGACGAACTCGGTCGGAGTCGACGGCGAGTCGGCCACCAGCGGGATCGGGGTCACCGGCAAGTCGAGCAGCGGGATTGGCATCCAGGGGACGGCGACAAGCAACGATGGCGTCCAGGGGGTATCGACCAGCGAGGATGGCGTCCAGGGCATATCGAAGACCCAGGACGGAGTCGCCGGTGCATCCACCAGCGGCTTCGGCGTCGTTGGCGCCAGCACCAGCGGCACCGCCGGTGTCCTGGGCGAAGGGCCCCATGACGGCGTGCTCGGGATGTCGAGCGAACCCGCCAATAGCGCCACGGGGGCCGCGGTATACGCGATCAACTCGGCCGGTGGCGACCTCTTCATCGGGCAGAACATCACCGGCAATCACGTGGCGAGGATCGACTCGCTCGGCAAGGGCTATTTCGACGGTGGTGAGCAAACCGGTGGAGCCGACTACGCGGAGTCGATGCAGGCGAGCGTCAACCCGAAGGCGCTCGCGCCCGGAGATGTGCTGGCGGTCGACCCGAACCACGCGGATGAGGTCCGGCTGTCCGACAGCCCGGATTCCCAGCTCGTCGTCGGCGTGTACTCCACCAAGCCCTCGGTGCTGGCGACCGGCAACCGCGGCATCGACTCCAGTCTGGCCGGAACTGTTCCGGTCGCGATGCTGGGCATCGTCCCGACCAAGGTCAGCGCGGAGAACGGCGCGGTCAAGGCGGGCGACCTGCTGACCACGGCGCGCACCCCCGGCTACGCGATGAAGGCCGCCTCCGTGGTTGTGGACGGAGTAAGGATCTACCCCACGGGCGCGATCCTCGGCAAGGCATTGCAGGCGCTGCACGGCGCTCGCGGCGTAATCGATGTGCTCGTGACCCTGCGATAGGCCTTGGAGCGCTCGCCGCGGGGTGCTGGTCGCCTCACCCCGCGGCGCTCCCGCAGGTCGTCCAGTTCGAGCGCGTCGTGATCCTCCGGCCAGACCGCCCCGTTCACGCTCGGTTCCCCGGGGTGGTCTGTCTCGGCTGCTGTCACTTCCTCGACGCCTGAGCTATCCGCGAGTCCAGCGCTCCGCCAGCGGGTCTGGAGTGGAACATGGTGTGCTGTTGCAGTAGGCCTGCACGCTGTAGTCGCCCACGGCAGTACAGGAGCCTGCGGAAGGGCACGAGACTCCGGCGAGGCTGTCGTCAGCGGGCTGGTTCGCAGTGTGCTGGATAGACCAGCGGCGGCCATTCCAACGCTCAGCCAATGTCACCTCGGGGCCGACGCTGTTGTCCGAATCCCCGACCGCGGTGCACGCGCTCGCCGACGAGCACGACACGCCGTTCAGGTTGCTCACGGTCGCGCCAGCCAGGACCGGGGTCTGCTTGATGGACCAGCGGCGGCCGTCCCAGTGCTCGGCCAACGTCACCTGGGGGCCGACGCTGTTGTTGTACGAGTGCCCGACCGCGGTGCACGCAGTCGCCGACATGCACGCGACGCTCGCAAAGACCGCAAAAGCCCCCCGCCCCTGGGCTCGGGTCGGCGTGTGCTCGACGGTCCAGCGGCGCCCGTTCCAACGCTCGGCCAGCGGCCATTGCTGAGACGGGTGGCGGTAGTGGCCCCAGTAACCGACCGCGGTGCACGCGCTCGCCGATGAGCATGACACGCTGGTCAGGTTGCTCATCGTTGCGCCCGCAGGGACCGGGGCGTGCTCGATAGACCAGCGGCGGCCGTTCCAGCGCTCGGCCAGCGGCCCTTGCTGATCCAAGTGGCGGTAGCTGCCGTGGTAACCAACCGCGGTGCACGCACTCGCCGAGACGCAGGAGACGCCCGCGAAGACCGCAAAGGCGTTCCGCCCCAGGGCTCGGGTCGGAGTGTGCTCGACAGACCAGTCACGGCCGTTCCAGCGCTCGGCCAGCGGCAACTCCTGGGAGACGTGCCCGTAGTTCCCGACCGCGGTGCACGCGCTCGCCGACGTGCACGCCACGCCCGCGAAGTCCGCCACGGGCGCCACCCCGCGGGCTGGGTTCCGAGCGTGCTTGATCGACCAGCGGCGGCCGTTCCAGCGCTCGGTCATCGCGTCGCCATTGGACCCGACGACGGCCATGCACCTCATCGCCGTGCACGACACGCCCGTCAAGATTCCCCCGCCAGCGGATGGGGTCGTTCCGATCACCCACCCGGACGAAGCATCGACGCCGAGTCGCCAGTTGAGGTTGGCGGACGCGACTGCCCCGGCCGGCCACCCAGCCGCGGCCACTCCAATCCACGTCAACGCGCCCATGACAAGCCCACGCGAACTGAGGCCCGGACCAAGCCGCCTCACCGGAGACAGAGTTCGTCCAACGCCGATCATCGAATCACCTCATCAGTTAGGAATAACGCTCTGCCAGGACCTGGTTGGTCTCCCCGACGGCGCTGCACACGCTGGCGGAGGTGCATGCGACGGCGTCGAACTCGCCGTTTCTGCCGGCTGGAGCGGGCGTGCTTTGCATGGTCCAGGTGCCGAGATCCCAGCGGAGGGCCAGGGGCTCCTCCAGCGACGGGGTGTACCACCCCACGGCGGTGCAGACCTGTCGGCTGGCGCACGAGACGCCGTTCAGGTAGGTCTGATTCTGGTTGGTGACAGTCGGCAGCGGATTGACGGTCCATCGGTGCCCGTTCCACTGCTCCGCCAGCATGTAGGTGTCGTAGCCGATGTTGCTGTCACCAACTGCCATGCAGGAGTTGGTCGTGGGACAGGACACCGCGCGGAGGGCACCGGCGTGCCCCGGGGTCCGCTCGATCTTCCACCGGTGGCCATTCCAGCGCTCGGCCACCGTCGTCGTGGTGTAGCTGCCGCGGTCTCCGACCGCCGTGCACGCGGTGGACGAGGAGCATGAGACTGCGAGCAGTTCGACCAGGGAGGCCCCTCGCGGGTTGGGCGGCAGCTCCAACACCCATCTCGTTCCGTTCCAGCGTTCCACCAGGGGTTTTTCTCCCCCAGTCCGGATGGTGTAGTGCCCTACCGCCATGCAGGCCGTGGCCGATGAGCATGACACCCCCTCCAGCGAGGTGTCCCGGGCACCCCGGGGTCGAGGGGGCCGCTCGATCGTCCAACGATGGCCTTGCCAGCGCTCCGCCAGCATCTGCGTCGGTCCGGGGTTGGGAAAGTAATAGCCAACGGCCGTGCAGGCCGAGCGCGAAGAGCAGGAGACTCCCTGCAGGTAGCTCTCGTAGGACCCGCGGGGCACGGGCGTGCTCTCGATGCTCCAGCTCGTACCGCTCCACTGCTCGACCAGTGTCGACCAGTAGTCCGAGCTGTCCTGGAAATCGCCCACGCCCGTGCAGATGGTACGAGACCCACACGACACGCCGCTGAGCTTGATCTGCTGCTCGCCCGCTGGGTTCGGCGTGGGCTGGATGGCCCAGGTCGCGGCGGCAGCGGTCTGGCTGCTGGCAAACGCATGCACGAGCAGCGCTCCTACGACGATCACCAAAGAGCGGGCTCGGCACGACCACAGATCCCGCCGATGTGTGCATTGAGCAACTCCTATCGGCATCGATCCCTCCTTCGGACATCCGCGCCGCTGCCGACCCGCGAGTCTCCGCCATCCAGGGAACGAGGAGGTGCTCACTCGGATCCTAAAGCCGAGGCGGTTGTACTTTTTTGTTCACACGGGGCTGCATGGGCCTCACAAGGCGTTGACATGGTTCTCCTCTCAAGCACGTGACTCTGGAGGCGGCAGCCGTCTCGGTGACGGCCGCCACTTGAAGGTTCAGACCAGCCCAGGATCACGCAATCGCGCAGATCACATCGGCCTGATCGTGCCAGCTGGGGGTCGCGGCGTTCCTCTCGCCCCATTCCGCCGAACCGTAGGTCGAGGGGGACCGCACGTCATCCGTAGAGGGCTACGGGATTTTGACGGCGTCACTACTGGGATCTCTTGACCCGCTCCCGTGGCTCGCGCCCGACCGCATCGTGTTGCATGAGTCGCCGGAGTTTCGCCTCGGCGAGCTCGAGTGTGCTCGCCGAGGCTTCGGGTGCGATGCCAAGCTGTCTAGCCATCTCGTCGCTGTCAACGCCCCCCTCCTTCAGGCGCAAGGCACGGGCATAGACCTCGGGGAGGAGTTCGAACGCAGTGACGCGATCCATGCTTAGGCACCCTAGGGTTCGACCGGCGGCGCGTCATCGGTGGAGGACTACTGGCCCTCGGCCGGAGCGCTACCTAGAGTTGCTCGCTGGCCGAGGTGTAACGCCGAGCATGTTTGCCAGCTGGGCGCGGTCGTTGATGCCGAGCTTTCGATATGTCTGGGCCAAATGAGATTCGATTGTGCGGACGGACACCACAAGCCGCTGCGCGATCTCACGGTTCGGGATTCCGCGGGCCGCGAGCAGTGCGACGTCGCGCTCCCTCGGCGTGAGAGTCGCGCCAAGAGGTGCGCCGCCGAGCGTCGGGGTCTGGGCGCCGTCGCAGCGGGAAAGCAATGCGCCGCAGCGAGCGCGCGCGCTTCGGGAACTCGCCTCCCGCCCGGCAGATTCGAACTCCGCCGCGGCGCGGGCCCAAGCCTCGGCAGCCCATAGGATGCAGCCCAGGGCCTCAAAGCGCTCCCCGGCGGCGGCGAGGCCGGGCGCGTCACGGCCGTCAAGCGCGGCTGCATGATCGGCAAAAACGGCGATCACGGGCGCGTCCGTGCAGGCCTCCAGCTTCGCGAGCTGTCCAGTCACCGCTTGCGGGTCGCCGAGCCGAGCCACATCGTGCAACGCGCGAGCCGCCGCCCGCGATCCGATAGCGTCGTTATGGGCGGCCAGGTCCAGCGAAAGACGACGTGCTTGTGAGAGATCGCCTTCAGCGACAGCGACCCAAACCTGAGCCTCTCCCAGATCGGATCCATCGGCCCAATCTGGGCTGGACGCGCCTGCTGCGCGCGCTCGAGCGTCTCGCGAGCACCTGCTGCATCTCCCCGAAGCGCGAGCGCGCGGGACAGAAATGCAAGGGACCAGCGCGCGTAGAGCGCTGTGCCGAGCTCCTCGAACAGAGCGAGTGCTTCGCGGAGCGTCCTGGCCGCTGCGTCAATCCGTCCCATGTCCGTCAGACAACCCCCGCGAGAGAGCCGAACACCGCTGTCGGTTCGAGTTCGCCTGCCTCGACGGCCGCCGTCCACTCGCGGTCGCAATACTCCAGATGCTCTGTCAGCTTCCCCGCCGACCAGAGGGCGTACGCCCGGGTGGTCCGAAGGGTCAGCTCGACCGTCGGGAGCGCCTCGCGCCATCGCGCTGCCGCCTCCGCGGATCGATCGAGCCACCGAAGGGCGTCCGCGGTCTGCCCTGCCACCACATGCATCGGTGCGAACCCGTATGCCACGAGCATCGCCATCCGCTCGCTCTGTCCCGCGGTTTCGGTCCACTCGTCGGTGCAGCCGAATTCTCGCCACTCCCCACTCAGCCAAGCCCAACTCGCCTCCAGCAGCCGCAACTCGTCGCGCGCGCGCCCGGCTTTCAACCCGCGTGCCGCGTTTCGGGACCAGGGACGCTTCATGCGCCCCGCCGATCGTCCGCCGTTGAGGAACAACATCTCGCTCCATTGCG
>CAVPKV010000057.1:0-142244 GCA_963705785.1 uncultured Solirubrobacterales bacterium
CGCTTCACGGCTGCACCGTCACCTGGGCGAGCGTCTCCTGTGCTCCTCGAGCTCGATCGGATATGAGCCCTCGGTGGTGGCCCGGATCCGGAAGTGCACGGGCTGCCCCGGGGCCACGTCTCGGTAGAGATGTAGCCCTGGAAGTAGACCTCGTCGGCCACGTTCTCCTCACCGTCAGGTCGATCAGGGCGCCCCTCCGGTAGCTCAGCAGGTGGGTTCCACCGAGGGCAACGCCGTCGCGGACCACGATCGTCGTCGGGCGCGCGCTGCGAATCTTGGTCGCCGGGGCCACGGCGATCCCCACGAACGCGGCGACCAGGATCACCCCGGCGATCCCGAGCAGGCGGTTGCGCTGGGCCGCCCAGATCGTGACCTGCTTGACTGGGGACCAGGCGTCCCTCGACCCGGATAATGGCCCGCCGATCAGCCCCGGGTGCCGGGTTGGCCGCCCCCATGTACTCGAATGCCACCGGCCCGTCGACCACCAGCTCTGCTCCCGGCGAGGCCGCCAGCCGCGGCTCCCATCCGGCCATCAGCGAGGGCGAGGCCAGGCGGCTCAGCGCGGCGTGGTCGTGCGGGCCCCAGGCCCTGACCAGCCGGCAAAAGAGTCCGGCGCTCGCCTCCATCGCCTCCACGGCGAAGGGATCATCGGGGAGTACCGCGGTGGAGCGCAGCCGGCGCTGGCGGTGGTAGTGGATGGCCAGACTGACGACGACGACCGCGACCACGCAGGCTCCGATCCCGAACCACAGGGCGAAGGTGTTGGGCGGCGCCTCCTCATTGTTGAGCCACCACGGCACCTTGCCGTGGGCGGCCAGCGGCAGCACGTGCGCGAGCGCCGCCGTCTTAGCCAGGACTGGTCCCATCGGTTCTCATGGTGACTTACCCAAACCCCGTTTGCACCCGGGAGAGACCCTAGTATTTTTGTGCCGCGGCGTTAGGGTTCGCGCAACGTCGGCTGGAAGCCCCGGCGCAGCAAAAGACTAGGGGTGAACCCTGGGGCGAGGTGCAGAAACCGGGGCTACCGTGGCGGCGGCAACGCATAAATCTATTCGAGGGGTTGTGCACGTGAGCAGCGTTTCGATGGACTCCAACGGGGCTGGGAAGTCGCCTTCGGGACTTAAGCCGGACACGATCTGGAAGAAGTTCAACGTCCACAAGGTCCCGCCGGGCAAGATCGTCCTGACGGCCTTCGGGTCATACCTGATCGTGGCTCTGGCCTGGCTGGGTGGGGCGCCGATCTGGCTGGCCTTCGGCCTCTCGCTGATTCCCTGGGTCCCGATCGCCTTCATTGAGGTCGAGTGGACGTACAAGCACTACGGCTGGTTCGTGATCTTCTTCGTGATGGCCATCGTGCAGACGATCCACTACTCGGAGCACTGCATCGAGGTCATCCAGGTCCACATCTTCAACACGCCCGTGCCGCAAGCGCTGGCCATCTTCTCCAAGCTCAACGTGGAGGGCGTGCACTTCTTCGGTGACACGTTCCTGTCCATCGGGACGATGGCCCTCCTGTGGAAGTTCCCTCGCAACCCGTGGCTGTGGGTGGCGGCTCCGTTCCAGATTTTCCACCAGGCCGAGCACACCTTCCTGTTCTTCGAGCACGTCCTGTGGGGCTATCCCGCGGGTGGTCCCGGGCTTTTCGCCTTCAAGCCGGCCGCGATGGGCAATCCGCAGCTCAACGGCGCGCTCGGGTCGTGGCTCAACCGGCCTGACCTGCACTGGATCTACAACACGCTCTACACGATCCCGTTCGTGATCGCGCTCGTCTACCAGCTCAAGCGCACCTACGACGAGGCGCTGGACGAGGCCTTCCCGGCGGTGCCCAAGTCAGAGCTGGAGGCTGCGGCCAAGCAGTGCGAGACGTTCAAGTACGTCCCGGGTGAGACGGTCGTCACGCCGGGCGATCCGGCCCACCGGCTGTACATCATCACCGAGGGTGAGGCCAACGTGATCGACGAGCTGGACGGCAAGGAGGTGGTCATCGCCACGCTCGGCCACGGCAAGGTTTTTGGCGAGCACGGTCTGGCCACCCCCGGGGCGGTCCATGACAAGACGATCGTGGCCAGGACGGAGCTGACGATCCTGGCCATGGACGAGGACACCTTCCACCACCTGGAGCACGCCTCCCACCATCCGGCCGGCCAGGGCGAGGGCGCCCCGGCCCCGGTTCCCACGACCAAGCCGGCGCCCGCCGTCTGATCCCGTACTCAACGAACTCAAAGGCGAGATAGGAAATGCTTGAACTCGCAGCACTGGCATCCAAGCCGTTCTATACGCACGACAAGGCCTGGGGCTTCCTCCTTGTCGGCATCGTGTGCGGGTCCATGATCCTATGGTGTTGCTACGTCGCGTGGCATAACTTCGGCCCGCCGGCCAAGCGACGCGCGCAGGAGCCGGGCGGCAGTTGAGCAGTTCGGGCGAGCCGCTCACGGACGATCAGGCGAGGGCGGCCAACGGCGGTCCCCAGCCGGCGCCGGCCGGAGCCAGGTCCGGGATGCCGCCCGAGTCCGAGATGCCGCGGTTCAGCCCGATGGGTTCCGCCGGTGGCACACAGGGCTTCACCCCGATCGCCGAGTACGCGTTCCTGTCCGACTGCCACACCGGGGCCCTGGTCGGACCCGATGGCGCCGTCGACTGGATGTCCATCCCCCGGTTCGACTCCCCGAGCGTGTTCACGGCGCTTCTGGATCGGAGTGCCGGGCAGTTCCGGGTCGGGCCATACGGCGTCTACGTTCCGCTCGCCCGGCGCTACCTCCCCGGGACCAATGTCCTGGAGACGACCTGGGTGACCCGCGGGGGGTGGCTGGTGGTCAGAGACGCCCTGGCCATCGGCCAGTGGCGGGACGACATCGACCACGGCCTGCGGACCCGCCCCCCGACCGACCAGTGCTCACAACAAACGCTCGTACGGGTGGTCGAGTGCGTCCAGGGGCAGGTCGAGCTGGAGGTCGTTTGCGAGCCGATGTTCGACTACGCCCGCGAGCCCGCCGTGTGGGAGCTCTCATCCGACGAGCACGGAGGCATGGCCCACGGACGAGGCCGGCACGGACCCGAGGGTCAGGAGCAGGAGATCCGGATGGCCAGCAATCTCCGGCTGGGCGTCGAGTCCTCGCGCGTACGCGCCCGACACACGCTGGTCGAGGGGGAGACGTGCTTCGTCGCCCTCGGGTGGGCCGGTGACCTCGTCGTCCCGCGCACCGTCGACGAGGCCGAGGAGTGGATGCGGGAGACGTTTCACTACTGGCGGGGCTGGCTGACCGACGGCGAGTTCCCGGACCATCCATGGGCGTCGCACCTACAGCGCTCGGCGCTGGCCCTGAAGGGACTGACGTTCACGCCGACCGGCGCCCTGCTCGCAGCCCTGACCACGTCGCTGCCCGAGACCCCGGGCGGGGAGCGCAACTGGGACTACCGCTACACGTGGATGCGCGACGCCACGTTCACGCTGTACGCGTTGCACGCGCTCGGGCTCGACTGGGAGGCCGACGACTTCATGCAGTTCGTGGTCGACCTGGAACGCAACCAGGACGGCTCGCTTCAGATCATGTATGGCATCGGGGGCGAGCGCGACCTGACCGAGACGACGCTCGACAACCTCCGCGGCTACGACCACTCGCGCCCCGTCCGGATCGGAAACGGCGCCTATAACCAGCGTCAGAACGACGTCTACGGAGCCGTTGTGGACTCGGTCTACCTGCACACCAAGCGACGCAACCACATGCCGCATGACCTGTGGCCGCTGGTCCAGGACCAGGTGGAGTGCGCGGCCAAAATCTGGCGTGAGCCCGACCAGGGGATCTGGGAGGCTCGCGGCGCGCCCAAGCACTACGTGAGCTCGAAGCTGATGTGCTGGGTGGCGATGGACCGCGGGGCCCGGCTGGCCGAGATCTACGGCGATCCCGAGCTGGCCGCTCGGTGGCAGGGAATCGCCGAAGAGATCCACGACGAGATCCTGACCAAGGGTGTCTCCGAGCGTGGCGTGTTCCGCCAGCACTACGAGACCGATGCCCTGGACGCCTCGATCCTGCTGATGCCGATCGTCCGGTTCCTGCCCCGCGACGATGAGCGGCTGCGGGCCAGCGTCCTGGCGATCGCCGACGAGCTGACCGAGCACGGGCTGGTGCTCCGGTACAAGGTGGACGAGACCGACGACGGCCTGCACGGCAAGGAGGGGACGTTTGCCATCTGCTCGTTCTGGCTGGTGGCCGCCCTGAGCGAGATCGGTGAGAAGACTCGAGCTCGGCGTTGTGCGAGCGGATGCTCTCGCTGGCCTCCCCCTGGGCCTGTACGGAGAGGAGATCGAGGCCGAGACCGGTCGTCATCTGGGCAACTTCCCCCAGGCGTTCACGCACCTGGCGCTGATCAACGCCGTCCAGCACGTAATCGACGACGAGCTGAGCTGACGCGCCGATGGGACTGCGGACCGGCAGGCGATGGAGACTGATCTGGTTGACGCTGGCCCTCCTGGCGGGTGGCCTGGCGCTGGGCGGGCTCGTGGGAGCACAGTCCGCGCCCGCCGGGACGACCCCTGCGGGCGGATTGCCGACGACCACGGTCGTGGTGGTGCCGAAGCCCAAGCCGCACCACCACCACCACCACCACACGCATACGACGACCACCACCACGACGGTGACGACGCCGCCGCCGACGACCACGGTCGCGCCCCCGCCACCTCCGCCCCCGCCGCCCGCTCCGGCGCCGGTCGCTCCGATCGTTCCGACCCATCCGGTGTCGCCACCTCACCACACGGTTCACCACAAGGTCCACCGCCATCCACGCCCGCACCACCACGTCCACAAGCACCACAAGCAGCAGGTCGTGCCGCCGCCGAGCACTCCGCGGCCCAAACCGGCCCCGAAGCTTCTTCGCTGCCCAACCCGGTCAAGGTCGTCCGCTTTGTCGCCACTCCCTCGGCACTGGAGTTCAAGGCGGGCAGCCTGGCGATCGCCGCCGTGGCGGGCGGCTTCCTGATCCTGCTGCTGGCCTTCCCGGCCGAGCTCTTCAACAAGACCTACGAGGAGAACCAGCACGAGATCCACGGTGTTTTCACGCGCTTCGGGCTACGCCGGTACCACCTGCCGCCCGTCATCGGCCTGATCACGTTCGCGCTGATCGGCACGGCGCTGACCGCCTGGCTGGCCCTGGGCGAGGGCTCCGACGGCAACCCGGTGGCGGTCGCGGTCGGGTTGCTGGTGGCAGTCCCGCTGGTGAACTTCGCCTGGGAGCTCCCGGTCGAGCTCTACAGCCGGCGCCGGAGCAAGATCCCCGGGGAGCTCCGCGTACTCCCGACGGCGCTGTTGGTGGGTCTCCTATGCGCGCTGCTCTCGCGGGGCCTCAAACTCCACCCTGCCTATCTGTATGGCATCTTCGCCGGCTTCACCGCCGCCCGGGCCGGGTCATTGACCAAGGAGCACGCGGGCAAGGCGGTGCTGATCAGCGCGGTGATCCTGGCCGTCCTGGGGATCGGGTGCTGGTTCGCCTGGGGCGCGCTGGCCAGTCAGGCCGAGGGCGGCCACCGCACCTGGCCCATCGTCCTGTTGGCCACGGCGTTCTTCTGGGTCTTCATCCTGTCGGCCGAAGCGCTCGTGTTCGGGCTCGTTCCGCTGGACTACCTGCACGGCAAGGCTCTGCGGCGCTGGCGCTCCCGGATGTGGCTGGTGCTCCAGATCGTGGCCGCCGTGTTCTTCGTGTACGTCCAGGTCCTGCACGGCGAGACCGAGCACGTGAACGACTTCCACGAGCTGATCCGCCCGTTCATTTTCTTCGTGCTCTTCGGGTTGCTGTCATTCGCCTTCTGGCGCTATTTCCACTGGGAGCGCCGGCCGACGGCCCGGTACGCGGCCGAGGAGCACGGGGCGGCGGCTGCGGTGGCCGAGGCCGGACCCGCCGAGGGCGAGCCGGGGATCGCGACGTAGGCCTGGGTGAGCTTCGGATTCGCCCGCCTTACGCGTCCAGGTCCGGTCGCTTGGGCCGGACGATCAATCGCATCGGTCGGTCCCGCAGCACGAAGGCGTTGGTCCAGTCGATGACCACGTCGAACCGGGCTCGGACGCCGGCGATCCGCCCCAGGTGGACGACCAGCCACAGCAGCCAGCCCGGAAACCCGCCGAGCCGGAAGCGCTTGCCCTGAACGACCGCGTCCCCGCGGCCGATCGTGGCCATCGTCGGATACGCGTGGTAGCGGAAGGCGCTGGGCTGACGCCCCGCGATCAGGTCGCCGATCACCCTGGCGGCGTGGGCCCCGCTCTGCATCGCCACCGGGGCCAACATCGGCAACACCTCATCTCCCTGCTTGATCTCGGCCATGTCACCGGCCGCCAGCACCTCGTCATGGCCCGGTACCTGCAGCGTGGGTCCGACCGGAATGCGGGCCTGCGTCCCCAGCGTCCCGCCGACCGTCTCGGCCAGCGGCTCAGCTCGCACCCCGGCTGCCCACAGGACGGTGCTGGTCGTGATCTCGGTCCCGTCGACCAGCCGGACGGTGAGCGTCGGCGGCAGCCCGCCGGCCTCACCGTTGGCCGACGGCTTCTCCGTGACCCCGTCGACCAGGCCCTGGGTCACCTGGACGCCGCGCTTGGCCAGCGCCCGGGCGGCTGCCCGCTGGAGGCGGGGGTGGAACGGGGGCAGGGGCGCATCCGACCCCTCGACGAGCCGGATCGTGGCCTGCTCGGAAGCCAGCCATGGGAAGTCACGGGGCAGGATCCCGTACACCAGCTCGGCCAGCGACCCGGCGAACTCGACGCCCGCGGGGCCTCCCCCGACGACCACGAAGGTCATCAGCCGGCGGCGAACGTCGATGTCTGGCTCCCAGGCCGCATGCTCGAAGCAGCTCAGCAGATGGTTGCGCAGCGCCACGGCCTCGCCCACGTCGTTGATGCCAAAGGAGCACTGGGCGATCTCCGGATGCTTGAAGTAGTTGTTGCTGGATCCCGCGGCCAGGAGCAGATAGTCATACGGGATCGAGTGCCGGTCGGTCCTGATCTCCCGCTTCTCCAGGTCGACCTCGGTCACCCGGCCCAGGCGGAAGTCGCCGTGGGGGAGCTTTCGGAGCATGCTCCGGATCGGGTGCGCGATCTCGGACGGCTCGAGCATCGCCGTGGCCACCTGGTAGATCAGGGGGGTGAAGACATGGTGGTTGTGCTGATCCACCAGCGTCAGCTTGACGTCGGCTCGGCGTAGCGCTCCGATGGCTCCCATGCCCGCAAAGCCCCCGCCGACGATCACCACCCTGGGCCGACTCGCCTCCTCCATAGCCGTACCGTAGCGGTCCTCGGTTGACCGAAACCGCTTCGGAGAAAGACTCAGGGGAGTTCCCTAGTGCGAACGTCCAAGCCGCGTGAGAGCTTGCACCCGCCGTGCCTGACGTCTTCATCTCCTACTCGCGTCGTGACCGCCAGTTCGTGCAGCGCCTGGGCGCCGCACTGGAGGCTCGGGGCAAGGACGTGTGGGTGGACTGGGAGGACATCCCGGCCAGCTCGCAGTGGCGCCGGGAGATCGAGGACGGCATCGACGCCACGGACGCGTTCCTGTTTGTGATCTCGCCTGACTCCGTGGGCTCGCATGAGTGCGGTCAGGAGCTGGACCACGCGCTGCGGCGGCGCAAGCGGATCGTGCCGATCGTCCACCGCGAGGTCGATCCGGCCGAGGTCAGGTCAGAGGCGGCGGCCATCAACTGGGTCTACCTGAGGGACCAGGATCCGTTCGACGAGGGGGTCGAGGCGCTCGTCCGGGCCATCGACACGGACCTCGAGCACGCCAAGGCCCATACCCAGTTGGCCGCCGAGGCGATCAACTGGGAGCGCTCGAATCACGATCGCTCTCGGCTGCTGCGCGGCTCCGAGCTCCAGGATGCCGAGCGGTGGCTGACCGAGGCGGCGGCCAAGCAGCCCCAGCCGACGGAACTCCAGACCCAGTTCGTCCAGGCCAGCCGGGAGGCGGCGCGGCGGCGCGGACGGATCATGTTCGCCGGAGTGGCGTTCGCCCTGGTGGTCGCGGTGGCGCTGGCGATCGTGGCCCTGATCCAGCGGGCCAACGCGGTTCACCAGAGCCAGGTGGCCTTCTCGCGCCAGCTCGACGCCGACGCCCAGAAGAATTACTCCACGGATCCCGAGCTCTCGGTGCTCCTGGCGATGAACGCCGTTCGGGCCGCGCCGGGTGGCGACACCGAGGAGGCACTTCGCCAGGCCCTCGGGCAGTCGCACGTGCGCGACCGCTACACCAACCCAGCCGGCCAGCGAATTGGCGATGCCCTCTGGAGCCCGGACGGCTCCCGGCTGGCGATCGTCGACGAGGGAACCAACCGGACCGAGATCGTCCGCCCCGGGGCGCACACGAAGGCGATCGTGCTCCAGACGCCGGGGCTCGACAACCAGATCAACTGGGCCGCCCATCGCGACGTGCTTCTAACAGGGGCGGCGGCCCCGGCGGTCTGGAACGCGACCACGGGGGCGCTGATCCGCCGTTTCCCCACCCGCGCCGTCCAGTCGGGAATCTCACCCAATGGACGGGTCGCCGCTCTGGCTGACCTGAACGGCGTTCTTCACCTGTGGGATGTGGCCGGCGGGCGCCAGCTGACCCAGGCCCAGCCGGGGGTCCGGGGCACTCCTGGGTGCGTCGTCTGGAGTCCGGACGGGTCGGAGGTCGCGGTGTGCACGGTGCAGAAGCTCAGCGAGCGGGCGATTGCCAGCGGCCAGCCGACTCCGGAGACGGTGACGGTGTTCAACTCCGCGGGCCACCGGCTGAGCGATATCCGTGAGCCAAACATCGTCGACCAGGTCGCGTTCAGCCCTGACGGGAGCCGGATCGCCGTGGCCGTGACCCCCCACGGACTCTACGCCCCGGGCACTTTCGTCTACGACCCCCGCACGGGGGCCCGAGAGCTCGTGTTGGGCGGACACGCGGCCAGCGCGGTGGCCTTCAACCACGACGGCACCGAACTCGCCTATGCGGAGATCACGGGGAACATCGTCTACGTGTACACGTTCAGGACAAAACGGACGATCCCGTTGGTGGGCAATACCGGAACGATCAACTCTGTGCAGTTCAGCCATACCGACGTGAACTACGTCGTCACCAGCGCCGACGATCAGACGGCCCGCGTATTCAGCGGAACGTTCGGTAACCAGCTGGAGGTGCTGGCCGGGGACACCCAGGATGTGACGGACGCCACCTGGAGTCCCGATGACACCTTCATCGCCACGGCCAGCAAGGATGGGACCGCGCGGGTGTGGACCACTCCGGTGCCCCACCCGATCGCCCAGCGATCGCTGGAACTCGGCCTCGGCAACGTGGTGATGGCGCAGGATGGGGCTGAGGTCGTCGTCGCGGGTCCGGACAGCTCCGCGGGCTGGGTGCTCGACAGCAACACTCTGGCTCGACGGGCGATCATCAACCCGCCGCCCGGCCAGGTGTTCATCGGGGCGGGCTTCAGCCCAGACGGGCGGTGGATCGGGGCGTTGACGGGCCGACCGGCTGGTCGGAGTGTGCTCTCACAGGACCTCCTGATCTACAACCGGCGCACCGGAAGGGAAGCTGCCGCGATCTCGGTGGCCGGCCTCCGGGTCACGGCGGCGGCGTTCGGACATCACGGCGACGTGGCCACGATCCTCTCCGATGGGCGGGTCGACACCTGGTCGGGGGCCACGGGGCGACACGAGCGGAGCCTCCTACCGGCTCGTGAGGCGGGGCAGACGATCTCCTACAGCGCCAACGGCAGCCGCCTGGCCGTCTCGCATCCCGACGGATCGATCGACGTCCTCAGCCCGTCTGGGGGCAGGCCGCTCACGATTGACGGGCCCCGCCCGACGCCGGTCTTCCCCGGTGTGGCCGCCTCCGTGGTCCCCGTCCGGGCGGCGCTGAGTCCAGACGGACGATGGTTGGCCTCGATCGGCGGCGGCCCTCCCCTGCAGGCGAGCCTGTATCTGTGGAACCTGAGAACGGGTCGGCGGCGGACCCTGATCGCCGGGTTCACTCCGCTGGTCTCGGTGGCCTTCAACGCCAGCGGGACGATGCTGGCCGCCGGTGACGCCTCCAGTGCTTACGTGTGGCAGTTCCCCTCGGGGTCTCTGCTTCAGACTGTGAGCCAGGGAGCGTCCTCGACCTATGGCATCCCCGCGGAGCTCAGCGGGACGGCCGGCGTGCTGGTCGGATTCACCAAGGCCGCGGGGACGCTCGTCACCTCCGGCGACTTTGCCACCCGCGACTGGCGAATCTCCACGGGCCAGATCGAGTTCGACGCACCGTTCTCAGACGGGGGGTCCGCCAGCCCGGATGCCAGGCGGGTCGTGGTCGACGTGGCGGGCGTCCTCGGCGTCTACCCGTGTGACCTGTGCGGGGGTCTGGCGGAGCTGATGGCCGACGCCCGTCACCAGGTGACGCGCAGCCTGACCCCGACCGAGCGTGGGCTCTACCTGCGGCGCGGCTGAGTAGTATCGACGACGCATGAGGGCGTGCTCGAGCTGTGGGGGTGAGACCCCAGACGGGCATTTCTGCGTACGCTGCGGCGCGCCGCAGGCTCACGACTTCGCCGGGCGCTCGAGCGGGCGCTCGCATTTCGCGGCGGCGCCGCATGAGCACGTGGCCCTGCCGATGGTGGTCTCGAGCCTGTTCCCCCATCTTCCGCGGGCCTCCCACCTGGCCTTCCGCCTGGCGCTGCTGCTGGGGTCCGTCGTGGTCGTCATTCTGGCTGCGACCCGCCTATTCCCGGTCGCCCTGATCGCCGCCGCGCTCCTCCTCCCCCTGCTCGTCGTCCTGTATCTGGTCGAGGTAAACGTGTATGAGGACGAGCCGCTGTGGGCGATGGCGCTGACGATCGGCTGGGGCGCGGTGATCGGAGTTGGATTCGGCCTGCTGGCGCTCGACATCACGCCAACGTCCTCGTCATTGATCGTTCAGGGGGGCTCTCAGTACCTGGTCGGCCAGGGGCTGATCCTGCCCTTCTGCGGCCTGTTCGCGCTGCTCGGTGGGCCGCTCGTGCTGCTCCGCTACCACCGCTTCAACAGCGTCCTGGACGGTGTCACGTTCGGCGCCAGCGCCGCGGCCGCCTTTGGCGGCGCCGAGGCGATCACGTACGGGTTCCACGTGCTCCAGCACGGCCTGCGCCCCGGGGGTGCGGTCGTGCCCTGGATCTGGAGGCTGCTGTCATTGGGAATCGCCATGCCCGTCCTGACCATGGGTGCGGCGGCGGCGGTCTGTGCGGCCCTGTGGTTGCGCCACCGCGCACCGGCTCGCGACGCCGAGGCGCTCGGCCCGCTCGGTCACCCGCTGGTCGCGCTTCCGGTGGGCGCGCTGTTGGTGATGGGTGGGGCCGTCGGCGAGACGTTCCTGCCCGCCGGAGCGTGGCTCGGTTGGCTGGCGGCCTTTGATCTGGTGGTGATCGTGCTCCTGCGTCGGGCGATCCATGTCGGTCTGCTGGAGGAGTCGCTGGAGATCCCGATCGGGCCCGAGTTCACCTGTTCCAACTGTGGGGCCCATACCGCCCGGCACACGTTCTGCTCCAACTGCGGCATCTCACTCCAGGCGCTGCCGAAGCTCTCAGGCCGTGATGCGGCGGCCGGACACGGGGCATTGCCCAACCCAACGCCGGAGGGCGCGTGAGCGTTCCTGGCGCCCCGGCGCCGGCCGGCCCCCCGGTGGACCTGCGGGGCGCTTACGTCCATCCGCAGCTGCGCGGGGGTCGCGGGCGTCTGCGCCACCGACTGCTGATCGTGTTCGCTTCTGGGTTTGCGCTCATCGTCGGGCTGGCCGCGCTCGGCGCGGCTGTGGGCGCGCCCAAGACCAGGCCGCTGTGTCGGCCCCACCGGCCGTGCGCGCCTCCCAGGGCGATGCGCCCGCTCATCAACCAGACCGTCTGGCGAAGCCGGCAGTTCGGTTTCAGCCTGGAATACCCGGGCAATGTGGTGAGCGTCGCTGGGCAGGACGCCGGCGGCCTGATCCTGCGGGCGGATCTGGGGAGCGGGAACACGGGCACGATCCTGATCCAGGGCTACTCGCGAGATGCGGGCTCCCCGGCCCGCGCCATCTCCCGCCAGCTGGCCAACCTCACCGGCGTGACCCAGCTCGCGCGGGACACCAACGAGGCCGACCAGCTGCTGGGCAGTGGCGTCGGCTATCGCCCCGGGGAGGGCGGCGTGTCGATCGGCTATTTCAGCGCTCCACAGGGCGTTGGTCAGCAGGTCGCCCTGGCCTCAGAGGCCGCGTCCGACGGCAGCACCACGGTCAGCGTGACCGTCGGCGGACCCTCCTCCCAGACGGGTCCCAGGTCGCTCCTGTACGCGCTGGGAGATCAGATCATCAACAGCATCCGCTGGCCGGCGGGCCAGAGCGGCTCAAACCCTGGGAATGGGGCGCCGTGACGGTCGGCTCGCGTCGGATGGCCGCCGGGGTGGCGGCTCTGGCCGTGATGGCCGTCGTGGCGGCTGCGGTGGCGGCAGCGCCGTCGGGCTCGCCCGCCACGCCCCGGATGACGACCGGGCGTGTCGGGACGACCCCGGCCACCGCGCCCGTGAGCTTCTCGCTGGTCTTGCGGCTCCGCCAGCACCGGCTTCACCGCTTCCTGGCCGGGCTCTATGACCCGGGCTCTGCGGTCTACCACCATTTCATTGACGCGCGGGCGTTCGGGCGGCGCTTCGGGGTGTCAGGTCGTCAGCTGGCCCGGTTGCGGGCGGTATTGAGCCGGGCTGGCATCAGGATCACCGACCAGTTCCCGCAGCGGACCGCGCTGGACGTGGTCGCCCCGGCCGGGGTCGTCGACCGGTACTTCGGGGTCCGGCTGGTCGATTACCGCAGCTCCACCGGGCGTCGATTTCACTCTCCGCTGCGCGTGCCCGTGGTCCCCGGGGCGCTGCGCGGAACGGTGAGTGGCGTGGCTGGCCTGCACGGTGCGGTACTTCCTCGGACCGACGACGTGCCGTCGGATGGTGTGTCGCCCGCCATCGGCGCCAAGGTGTATGACATAACGCCGCTCTACTCCCAGGGGATCCGCGGTCAGGGTGAAACGGTGGCCGTGCTTGAGACCTCCAGGTTCAACCAGTCAGATCTGGACAGCTTCAGTAACCAATTCGGACTTCGTCAGTTCACCGCTCAGAGCGTGCCGACGCCACAGGACGGCCCCGCCACTGATGAGAGCAATGTGGGTGAGGCGGAGGCCGAGCTCGACGTCGAGCTCATCCACGAGGTCGCGCCCCAGGCCACGATTCTGGACTACAACGCCCCCGAGGTTTCACTGTCTGGCGGTGACACGCTCGGGGACATGATCGACAACATGGTCGCTCAGGGCCGCGTGGACATCGTGTCCGACAGCATGGGGTATTGCGAGCTCGGTTTCCCGGCGGCGGACATCCAGCGAGATCAGCAGGCGATCGACGCCGCCCTCTCCCACGGAATCAACATCTTCAAGTCAACCGGCGACAGCGGGGCCTACCAGTGTGAGCGCTTCAACTCCAGCGACCACCGGCTGTCCGTCGAGTGGCCCGCCTCAAGCCCCGGGGTGATCGCCGTCGGTGGCACCTCGCTGGCGGTGTCGGCCACCGGCGGGTACTCCGGCGAGACCGCCTGGGAGGACGTGCTGGAGGCCTCGGGCGGCGGTGGCGGCCTGAGCGACGTGTTCGCCCGGCCGCCCTGGCAGCGCGCTCCGGGGGTCAACAGCCGCTACTCGGACGGCAAGCGCCAGATCCCCGACGTGTCAGCCAATGCCGACCCCAACTCCGGGTGGGCGCTGTTCACGGGTGGTTCCCTGACTCCGACCGCCGGCACGAGCGCGGCGGCGCCGTTCTGGGCCGGGGCGATGGCCCTGATCGAGCAGTACGCCCGCCGACATGGGGTCAGGCACCTCGGGTTCATCGACCCGATCCTCTACCGAATCGCCTCGACCCCGCAGCAGGCGCCCCCGTTTCACGACATCACGATCGGAACCAACCGCTACTACCCGGCCACGCCCGGGTGGGACTTCGCCACCGGCCTGGGCTCGCCCGAGGTCGACAACCTGGCCCAGGACATCGTCCGCTACCTGAAGAGCCACCACCGGTAGAGCCGGGCCGAGCAGCGGAGGTCGGCGTGGGGGTCGTGGTGGCGCTCGCTGCATCGTGACCGCCGCCCGCGCGTAGGATCACTTCCGGCGCGGCACGGGCCTGGTGGCCCATCCAGTCTTCAAAACTGGCAGGGCCGGGCAGCCCCCGGCTTGGAAGGTTCGATTCCTTCGCCGCGTCGTGAAGTCCTGCCACGTTTGGTGGCGGGCGATGTGGCCTCTTTCGCGCGTCCGTCGCCAATTTGTCGCGAGAATCTGCGGCGGATGCCGATGCCGACCGGATCTGTCTTTCGCCGCGAGGGCGAGCGCGGGCCCGTCTGGTACGCCCGCTATCGGGCGTCATCGGGGCGGCAGATCAGTGACCTCGGCAAGCCTCGTTTCAGGGCGCGGACGTCCAGCACTCCGGTCAGCGCATCGCGCGTGCTCCGGCGCGGTGGCGCACATCCGAGGCGACCACTGGGCTCAGGTAGGTGGTGGCGATGATCAACAGCGTCAGCGGGACGATCACCGAGTAGGGGCGGTGCCAAACGTACGCGGGGTCGACGCCAATCGTCGAGAACAGCACGAGCACCGCGCTGATTGGCGCCCCGACGTTCAGGCCACGATTACTGAACCGCGCACCGACCATAAGCACAGGCGGGACCAACATCGAGCTCAGCGCCGTGCGAGGCCCGCCGGTCATCACCACTCCGAGCGTGATCATCAGCTGAATGTTGAGCACGGTAGAGGCAAAGACCCACAGCTCCGGTCGGCGACGCCGTTCAAGTCGCGCCCCGCCGGCCAACACAATCGCCACCATCACGCCGCTGCCGCTCTCGAGCCACCAGCTGTCGCTGGGCTGCCGGCCGGGGTCGGTGATCCGGAGCCGTGCGAGACGGCGCCTGTGGTTTGAGGGCTATGCAATCGGTGCAGGCGAGCCGAGGTGGAAGCCTTGGGCGTAGTCGACGCCCAGCTCCCGCAGCGTCTGCAGCACGTCTGCGTTCTCGACGCCCTCGGCGATCGTTTCCTTGCCTAGCGTGTGCGCTATCCCCACGATCGATCGGACGATCTCCGCGTCGGTGGGATCGTCGTTGATGTCGCGGACGAAGTCCATGTCTATCTTGAGGTATCGCGCGGGGAGGTGCTTGAGATAGGTGAAGGATCCGAAACCCGTGCCGAAGTCATCGAGCGCCAGCTCGCACCCAAGCTCTTTCAGCGCCGAGACAAACTCGCGCGCTCTGGCGAAGTCGGTCATCACCGCCGTTTCGGTTATCTCGAAGATCAGGTTTCGGGGATCGAGGCCGTCGGAGATCGACTCGCGCACGGCGTCCAGGATTCGAGGATCGCCGACCGATCGACCCGAGAGGTTCACGTTCACAGGCTGCCGTCGGGCGAGAATGAGCGCCTGGTCGATCACCCATCGGTCGAGCTCTCCGATGAGCGAGAAGCGCTCGGCGAGTGGCAGGAAGTCTCCTGGCGGGACGATTTCTCCGTCGTCGGAGACCATCCGGATCAGCAGCTCGCGACGCGCCACCCGGCCGCTGCGCAGGTCGATGATCGGCTGGGCGTGGAGGATAAAGCGCTGCTCGGCCAAAGCTTCCCGCAGGTTTTTGACCCGCGACATGAGCTCTCCGGAGCGTCCGTTATAGACGGCGGCCTGGTCGCCGCCGGCCTCCTTGATCTGGTACATCGCCATGTCGGCGGAGACGAGCATGTCGTCGGAACTCAGGTCCTCGCTCCCGTCGAACATGGCGATGCCGATGCTGACGTACACAGGTGGACCGATCGGACGTTCGCAGAGCAGAAAGCGTAGGTCTCGCGCGACCATCAGCGCCTGCTCCTCGGTGGCCTCGGGCAATACGACTGCGAACTCGTCGCCGCCGATCCGCGCGACGATGTCCGTTTCTCGCAACCTGCTGCGGAGTACCTGCGCGACTGCTCTCAGCTGCTGGTCGCCGGTCGCGTGGCCGTAGGAATCGTTGATCCATTTGAAGTTGTCCAGGTCGAGCATCAGCACAGCACCCGGGCGCCCGTACCGAGCGGCGTAGCGCAGCGCGCGGTCGAGTTCGACGAAGAATTGGCGGCGGTTGTGAATGCCGGTCATCGGGTCGTGCTCGGATAGGTGCTTGAGCTCCAGCTCCATCGCTTTCCGGACGGTGATGTCCACCACCACGACCCCGATCCCGATCACCTCCCCTTCCAGCCGGACTGGGTAGAGGCTCGTCAGCCACGTGTGCACGCGGCCGGGGTCGCCGCGGAGCTCGCCTGTCGTTTCGCGATTGACCACCGCCTCCCCGGTCTCCAGCACCCGCCTGTAGACCGGCTCTAGTTCCGGCCAGAGCTCCGGGATGACCTCGGCAACGGTGCGCCCCAGCTGCCGCTCGAGCGGGATACCGCTGGTCGCCGCAAGTGTCTCGTTGATACGGACCTGGCGGAACTCGCGGTCAACGAAGCCAAGGCCCACGGGCGCGGTCGATTGCAACGTCTCCAGCAGCGAAAGTGACTCCGCAGTTTGCCGCTTTGAATCCAGCAAGCTGTCCTCGAGGCGCCGCTGGTCGTCGATGTCGGTGACGGTCCCAATCCATTTGACGATCTCGCCATCCTCGTTTCGCACCGGCAGCGCCCGGCAATCGTGCCAGCGAAACTCGCCATCGCAGCGGCGCAGCCGGTACTCGATCGCGTAGGAAGCCTCGCGCGCAACAGCGTCCCGCCAGGCTCGCGCCGTGCGCTCAGCGTCTTCTGGATGAAGCAGGGCGAGCCAGTTCCACCCGTCGTTCGCCTCGCGTGGCAGCCCCGTGTACTCCGTCCCGCGCTGATTGAAGTACTCGGTCGACCCGTCCGGAGCCGCCATCCAAACGATGTGCGGAATCGAATCGGCGATCAGCTCGAAGTCGGCGTCACGGACCGCGATCGCGCCATCGTCATGAGAGCGGAGCATCACAGCCGGTCGCTGGCGTTCGGCAATTCACCTGGAGACCGAAAAGCACACATAAGGAAGACCGCGTGCCTACCGGGCGCACCGCGGTGTGGGCGCAAATCTTGGACTTGAATCGCGATGCACCCACGTCTGAGTATCGACACCCCGAGATGGACTGCACATCCCCCGATCGGGGGATCTTTCGGCGCGGTGGCGAATGCGTTGTCACGAGCGGCGAGCACGTCCATCGGGACGATCTCGTGACTCCCTCGCGTTCGATGGGGAAGTCCGCAGGTTGTCTGATTGGGCCAGTAGCGGCTCTCGTGAATTGACCACCGGGGACCGGCACCACGATCCCGACCTCCAGCCGAAAACTTTGTCACGAAATTTGTCGCGAACTGAGCAGAAATGACCCCATCCAGGCTCACCTAACCTGGCCTAAGACGCCCGTATCTACGGGGAAAGACCTGCAAAGCGCGGCCTTCAAAACTGGCAGGGCCGGGCAGCCCCCGGCTCGGAAGGTTCGATTCCTTCGCCGCGTCGTGGCGCATCTTCTCCTGTGCGGGAATGCTCGTTGCCTCGCGCAGTGCGCAGTTCCCATGGTTCGGGCGTGCACCGGTCGAGGCGATCCTACGGGTCGAGCGGCCTGGCCTGGGCACCTGCGTTGGCCCGGCCTCGATGTCGATCTAGCGCGCTGAAGATCTACGGCATCAGCGTTTCCTCGCGCGTGACAACCTGGGTGGGCGCGCGTAGTCTGGACTAGATGGCACGGATCATCCGGATAATCACCCTCCTGCCCGTGGCTCTAGGGGCTCTCGCAGGTGGACCCGGTATCGGCAGCTCAGCGGCGGGTCGTCCGACTCGCTACACCGCGGTTGTGTCCGGCTACGTCCAGCTTTGCGGCGGTCCGGCTCCCGGCCGGTGCTGGAAGGGGGAGGCAGGCTTTTGTCAGGCTCCAAGGGGTTGCGTGACCACAGACCGTGTGGCCGCTATCAACAGTTCGGGGCGTCGCGTGGCGACCCAGAAACTCCATCACGGGCGCTTCAAGCTCCGTCTGGTCCCTGGGCGATACACGATTGAGCTGCTCGGTGATGGCAAGCGGGTCCATGGTCAGGTGATGCAGCACAAAACAGTCCGGGCTCGCGGGGGACGGACCACGATCGTCCGCTTCAAATACGCCGTGCCTTAGGGACTGGCGGCCGGCTCGCCTCTCGCCGTGATCAACAACGAGTAGTCGCGTTATCGCGGCGGCGGTACGGACGTGGCAGCCGGACCGTCGTCGGCGGCTTTCAACTTGGCCACTGAGAGCCGCTATTGCGGAACTCGCGGAGGAGCACCTCTCGTCGGCGCCCCGCGGCTCCTACTGCCCAAGCGTTCACTCCTCTGGGTTGAACGATCAGCGCGCCTCGGCCCTTATAGAGTTCCTCGCCAGTGCGGCGCTTGTTCGGACCGGTGTTCATCTTCGCGGGTCTCATGCATTTCGTGATACCGCGTGCTTACGAGTCGATTGTTCCGGACTATCTCCCAGCGCATCGCGCACTCGTATACGCCAGCGGGGTGGCTGAGATCGCCGGTGGAGTGGGAGCCCTGGCTCCGCGGACTCGCCGGATGGCCAGTTGGTGGAGCATCCTGACGCTGATCGCGGTGTTTCCCGCCAACATCCACATGGCGCTGCATCACGACCGCTACCCAACGGTTCGGGGCGGGCGGGCGGCACTGATCGCGCGGTTGCCGCTCCAGGCTCTCTTCATCGCGTGGGCCCGCGCGGCAGGAAGCTGACGCTCGCCCAACCGAGCGGGTCTGTCGCCTTCACCTGGGCGTTGGTCGCGAGGTGCGCCTCTTGGCGGGCCTGCCCTTGAGCGTCCGAGTGGCTGCCGGCGGGTGACGATGGGAGAGATCGTCTGTGGCGGTCCCGGGAACTAATCGCGGGTGTCATGACAATAGGTATTGATGGGGCATCCAGGCTCGATTTCGGCGGACACCTCGGACGCTGCTGTGATCGAGAGGTCATGGTCAGAACCTGGGGCGTTCGGCGCGATTTTCGATCGTCACTTTGATTCGGTGTACGGGTATTTGGCGCGGCGGGTCGGAGCGGGGCGGGCCGATGATCTGGCCTCGTCCACGTTCGTGGTGGCGTTTGAGCGTCGGCGTCGGTTTCGCCGGGAGGCGACGACGGCGCGGCCGTGGCTGCTGGGGATCGCCACGAACTTGCTGCGCAACGAGCGCCGGGCTGACCAGCGTGCGCTGGAGATGGTGGGGCGGCTGAGCCCGGGAGACCCGGCCTCGCCCCCGGAGAATGCGGCTGAGTTCTCGCGTGTCGGCGAGGTGCTGGCCAGGCTCGATCCCGACCAGCGTGACGTGTTGCTGCTGTACGCGTGGGAGGAGCTGTCCTATGAGGAGATCGCGACAGCGCTCGGCGTTCCGGTGGGGACGGTCCGGTCGCGGCTGTCTCGGGGCCGCGCGGCACTGCGATCACTGTTGGGCGAGCGGGCAGGCCTGGCCTCCGAGAGACGGGAGATGGACGGATGATCGATGAGCTTGAACTTCTAAAGCGCGTTCGACCCGAGGTCAGCCCGCCCACCCTCGAGGTCCGCGAAAGGACTCGGCGAGCGCTCGATCAGTCGATCGCTGGTCGTACCGGCGGTCGACGGAGGTTGGTGCCGCCGGTACCCCGGCTGGGGTGGTTGGTCCCGGCGCTCGGCGGGCTCGCGGCCGTGCTCGTGGTGGTCGGGGTCGCCGTCGTGGTCCTGGGCGTCCACACGCGTGAGCCGACCAGTGGCTCCTCTCGAGGCGGGGGACAACTCGTATTCCGGACCGAACCCACCCTCCGGTTGTTGGGCGTCGGGCCGGCGGCAATGCGCGTCGTGGACCAGATCGTCCGCCGGGAGCTAAGCGGCGTATTGCCCGGCACGCGGGTCTCGAGCTCGGGCGACGAGGTATTGGTGCGCGTCGGCAAGAAGGGCGCGAATCTTCGTCAGGTGGCCAAGTTGGTGTTGTTTGACCGTGCCCGGCTTCTGTTCTATGACTGGGAGGCCAACGTGCTCACGCCCACCGGCGGCACGGTCGCCCAGCGGCTTGCGACGCGCGACCCACAGGCGCTCAAGCTCAGCGAGGGCGCTGGCACCCCCGGCGCGGGCAGCATGGGGCTGTACCCCGCCGTCGAGCTGGCGGCCAAGCAGCCGAGTTGGGCCAGCGGGAGCAACTCGCGCCCTGGGCCCGAGTACTTCATGTTCGCCGCCCCGCACAGCGCCGCCTGCGCCGCCGCCGCTCGCTATTACCACGTCGCGCCGATTCCCGGGCAGCCGTGCTATCTCGCCGGCCCTCAGGACACGATCGGCGAGCTCGACCTGGTGTTGCCTCCAGGCATCAGCAGCCGGGCCGATGGAGTGCGCCGAGTCGCCGTCCGACGGGGGTGGGTCGTACTCCAAGCTGCCCCGGCCAGATTCGGCCATGGACCCGCCTGGAGCGACCCGGCCGCGCAGTACTACGTGCTCAGGGACAACGTCGCGCTGTTCCCCGACGACATCACCAACCCGCGGCCCTCAACAGACGCCGTCGGCGAGCCCGACATCCAGTTCGACTTCACCGCACCTGGTGCCCAGGCATTCCAGAACCTCACCGCGGCGATCGCCAAACGCGGCGAGCTCGACAGTGGCCCCGGGCAGAAGCACTTCCAGCACTTCGCCGTCGTCTGGGGCACGCAGCTCATCAGCGTCCCATACATCGACTACACGGCGAACCCGTACGGGATCGCCACGCCCAATGGCGCGATCATCCAGGGAGGCTTCACGCGTGACACGGCGCAACAACTGGCCACCCAGCTGCGATTCGGAGCCGTGAACCTCAAGCTCGTCTCGATCAACAACCAACCGAACCGCCGGCCCCTCGCAAACCCGCCCTATCAGCATCCGTAGGCCCGCCGCCCCTCCGATCGACCTGACGGGCGCAGCTGCTTTGTGTCCAGGGTGTGGGTTGCCTTCTTAGGGGAGCTCGGGTGGCACCCGATCTGGACATATGGCCGATTTGGGGATTGCTCGCATCCACGCGATCCGCCTTGCGCTCGTGGCCGCACTGCTCGTGGCTCTCTCAGCCTCGAGCGCCATGGCCCAGTCCTACCTGCCGCCGGCGGGCAGGATCTACGCCGGAGTAACCGCCGGTCATCCCAGGATGTATGAGCGGCAGACGGGGGCTCATGCCGCCGTCTTTCAGGAGTTCGTGAACTGGGGCAGCAACATCGACTGGGCGGCCAATATGGCCCAGAACAACGGCTCGACGTTGATGCTGGCGGTCCAGCTAGCCGCTTCTGGCCGACACGCTCTTTCTTCAGCTCAGATCGCCGACGGACACGGCGATCTTTGGCTCAAATGGCTTGGGGACTATCTGTTCTGGCGTGCGCAGCCCACCTACCTACGGCTGATGGGAGAGATGGATGACTACTGGAGCCCGTCGTGCGCCTTCACGGCCAGCGGGCGCTCCCGCGGCGCGGCCTACTCCCCGGCGGCCTTTCGCAGGGCCTGGGAGCGGATCGTCCTCATTCTGCGAGGCGGACCGGTGCTGCAGATCAATCACCGGTTGCACATGCTCGGAATGCCTCCGGTGAAAAGCCACCACGCGACGCTGCCGGCGGCGCCCGCGGCGTTCCTCTGGGTCCCTTCCACGTTCGGAGACCCTGCCGTCAAGGGTAACCAGCCTTCTGATTACTATCCGGGCAACGCTTGGGTTGACTGGGTAGGAACCGACTACTACTCCAAGTACCCCAACTGGGGTCCCTTGACCCGCTTCTATAACACTTTCAAGGGGCGGCCGTTTGCCTTCGGAGAATGGGGCATCTGGGGCACTGACAGTGCCTCCTTCGTCCACCAGATGTTCCACTGGGTGCTGTCACACCACCGGGTGCGGCTGCTCATGTACAACCAGGGGTATAAGGCAAAGGGCCCGTTTTCGCTGTATCGCTATCCACACTCGGCAGGAGCTATCGGCCGCGAGCTTGAAAGACCCGTCTTCTCTCGGTTTACCGCCGGGTGGATGCGCGACGGCTAGGACGCCGGCCGGGTCGCCAGCCACAGGGTGCCATCCGCTCGGATGCCACCGAGATGGGTCGAGCATGACGGCGGCATCGGGCCGACGTTCGGGGGAGGATCTGTTTCGGGCGGCGCGAACCTGGGAGCATGGTCCACAGGCTCCTCACTCAGGTTCGAAACAACGCCATCGCCTACACCGCCCTCTTTGTCGCGCTTGGCGGCACGGCCTTTGCCGCGACCTCAGCGCTTCCGCGGAACTCCGTCGGCACCGCCCAGTTGAGGCCGCGAGCCGTCACCGGGTCGAAGGTCGCGCTCCGCACGCTGACCAGCGCCAACATCAAGTCCTCGACACTTGCCACCTTCCAGCACGCCATCGCCGGCAAGTGTCCACCTGGCCACGCGATCCGAACGGTGTCCCCGAAGGGGAAGCTGACCTGCCAGTCGGTCGGTGCGATCGCGGGCGTGATCGCAGGAACCGGGCTGACGGGTGGCGGCAGGTCGGGAGCGGTGGTCTTGGCGGTGGATCCGCGGGTGGTGCAGGCCCGGGTGAAGGGCTCCTGTCCACCTGGGCGCGCGGTCAACGCCATCAACCCGGTGGGCACGGTCGCCTGCCATACCACGGATGTGACCGAGATGATGGGCGGAACAGGGACGGCGACCCTCAGCCCGCCCTCGGACTTCATGGTCCCCGTCGGAATCAACGCGCCGAGCACCCAGGTACAAGCGGCAGAGGTGGGGTCATCAGATGTTCGATCGAAGGCCCGTCACCTGTTCGTGAACCTGGCAACGGCGCCTGGCTCCGGGGCCGGCTGGAAGTTTGATCTCTATGTCGACGGCAAGGACCGCACGGGGCTCAGGTGTGTGATCACCGGCTCGGCGCGCTCGTGCCGCTCGGGTGGAGCTGTGTCGATTCCCCGCGGCGCCAGCATCGCCCTTCACGCTGCGGGTACCAGCGGGGCGGCCGGGACGACGGCCACCTTCGGCTGGACCGACACGACGTTCTGAGTGACGTCGCAGCGGCGCAGGCGAAATCGGCCACGGATGGCCGTGGAGGGCCGTCGTCCTCGCTGCTGCAGTTAAGTCCAAAGCAGCAACGCCAGGGTGCGGCTTCGGCGGCGCGATTCTGGACCGCGGGTGGTGTTTTAACAGGCGGGAATTGAGGGACCGGAGTAGGCGATTGCGAGCAGAGAGGGAGTAGCGATGTCCATCCGGAAGAACCTAATCGCGTACCTGGCGCTTTCCGTTGCGCTCGGAGGCACGTCGTACGCCGCAGTTGGGGCAGCGCAGGCTTCTGCTGGTGGCCAGGCTGGGCATCGGTCGGAGTCGCGACCGCGTGCCTCCTCCGGCTGCTACCCGCGGGGGTCTCGCACGATCGCCCAGGACAAGGTGGGACGGTTCTGGGAACGGTTCAATCCTTCAGCGCGCGGCACTGAGAGCCGCTATTCATGGTACGTCTGCGCGTTCGAGCGGGGCACGTCCCGAGAACTGTATGCACTGAGCTACAGAGGGACCAGAGGACCGGGACCGGCCATCCCATCGGATTCGAGCGCGAAGGTGTCCGGCCGCTACGTGGCGTTCTTCGCCTTCGACTGCTGCCTCGGTTGGGTGAAGGTCTTTGACATGGTCACGGGCCGCTCAACATTCTCTGCACTGCCTTCTCGTTTCAACCAGGGGAGTACCGCCACTTTGGTGCTGAAGGCGGATGGCTCGGTCGCTTGGATCGCGCCCGGGCCCAGGCGAACCGGGCCCAGGGGAGCCGGAACCGGAACCGGGTCGATTTGGTATGTCAAGCGTCACGATTCAACTGGGACGGCGACGGTCGACGCAGGGGTTGGGATTGGCCCGCACTCGCTCGCGGCCGGCGGCTCGTGGCTCTACTGGACGAGGAACGTCGGCTCCCCCCCGGGCCCCCGGTCGGCCCCGTTTCACTAAGAGCCGCGGCAGGAGCGAGCCTGGCTCGACGCGCGATCTCTGGCTCTACGGGCCGACCGCGACCCCTTGTGGGCCGTTCTGGTTTGTGACGATCGTCCTGGCTCCGGTGCCGTCGAGGTTCGCCTCAACGATCGTGTCGGCAAAGGTCCAGTAAAGGTGGCCACCGCCAGCCGCCACTCCGCGGAGCTGGCTGTAGTTCTCTGTCGCGATCGTCTTGGCGTCGGTCCCGTTGAGGTTTGCCTCGACGATCGTGTCGTCGCCAGCACCTTGGCCGTAGGCACTGGTCGCCCAGTACAGGTGCCCGCCGGCGACCGCCATCCCGACGGGGAAGAAGTTCTTGCCTTTGGCGATCGTCTTGGCGTTCGTCCCGTTCAGGTCAGCCTCGACGATCTTGTCACCAGCATCGGCCCAGTAGACGTGGCCGCCGCCTACTGCCACCGCGACCGGGAATGGCGTGATCGCGATCGTCTTGGCGTTCGTCCCGTCGAGGTTCGCCTCAACGATCTTGTCCTTGGGATTGCCGCCGTTGCCGTAGTTGGCCCAGTAGAGGTGCCCGCCGCCGACCGCCACCCCGTAGGGTGTGTGGCCGGTGGCGATCGTCGTGGCGTTGGTGCCGTCCAGGTTCGCCTCAACGATCGTGTTGCTGGCCCCCTGGTTGGTCCAGTACACGTTGGTGCCATCGACCGCCACCCCGGTCGGGTAGTTCTGGCCGGTGGCGATCGTCGCGACGCTGGTGCCGTCGAGGCTCGCCTTGCGGATCTTGCCGCCCTGCCTGATCGTCCAATAAAGGTGCGCAGCGGCGGGCGCGGACGGCGCTGGCCGAGCCGCCGCGCCACCCGCCCCGCAGGCAAGCGCCATGGCCCCCACCACCAGACCAGCCTGCACCCACCGGCCCGCCAACAGCCCGCGAAACCGACTAGCCCCGCTGAAGATCATCGCCATCACCTCCGTGAACGCCGGCACCCGACCGTCGCGATCGTACGGTGAATATATCCGCTGTCGCAACTCCGGTTTGGGCTTCCAAGTTGAGCAACCAGCGGCACGGAGGCTGAAGCGGCTCGGACTTCCGCGGAAGCGTGTCAGCGTTCTGACCTCGTGTGACCGCTAGTCGTCCACGGGGTTCATGGAATGTCCGGGGTCGGCCGATGGAGCGCGTGCATGTCTGGAGTTGAGGGAAGCTCTGTTCCGCCGCCCGGTTGGGAACCGCGCCTGTCGGGCGCTTTGACCGCGCCCCTGGCGCCGGCGCAGATTGCCGTCGGTCAGCCGCCAGCCCATGCGGCGGTGCGTTGGCGGATCGGGGCTGCAGTTGTGGACAACTTCGTCGTCTACGGGCTCTACCTGCTCGTCTGTCTGCTTCTGCACTGGCAGGTCGCCAATTTGGAGCATCTACTCGTTCTGCTGTTGCTCGATGTGCTGTACCACTTCGTGCTGGAGTCGCGCGATGGGCAGACGATCGGCAAGCGTCACTACGGCATCCGTGTGGTGTCAGTTGAGGATCAGCCGCCCAGCCCGAAGGCAATTGCCATGCGCTCGGTACTGCGAATCGTCGATTCACTGCCAGTCTGGTACCTGTCGGGGCTGGTCAACATGGTCCGAACCGGGCCGGAACGCCGCCAGCGCATCGGTGACGTCGCGGCGGAGACGAAGGTGGTCGCGGTCGCCGGCCGCGCAGCGGCCTCGGGAACACCTGGTTGGTACCTGCCGATAGCGACGTTGGTGGCTGTGGCGCTCTCGATCCTCGCCACGATTGGAATCCTCCGAGCGGGCCACGAACCCCTCACCAGTACGCAGCAGGCGCAGTTCGTCACCGGATGCGAGAACACAGGCGGAGCGCTCGTCGATTGTCAGTGCCTGCTCAACCGCCTACAGGCCGACGGCTACACGTCCGTTGACAGCCTCAAGTCCCTCACCAGCGACGCCGCAACCGAGCGGGCAGCCGGCCAGCGCGGCCCAGCGTTGGCCGAGCTCACGGCAGACGTCCTCGCCTGTCGGCGCTAATTGCATCTCGCGACATACGAGCACCGAGCCGCACTACCCGGATCACTTGGTGCTGAAGGCGAATGGCTTCGGTCGCGTCGACCGCGCCCATGGCCCCCCCTCAAACCCCGGTGATTTGGGAGGTCCGTCGTCACGACTCAACCGGGACAGCGACCGTCGAGTCAGGGTCTGAGATCGACCCGGGATCGCTGGCAGCCGGCGGCTCGTGGTCGGGCGAGGGAACGACCTCTTGGTCTTTCGCAGACACGCCCTTGAGTATCGCGCCGACGCGTGGGCCGGCGTCAGCTAGACGCCAAAGTGCACCCTGTCTGCTCTGTGTCATATGGCGTGGTCGCTGCCCTTCACCGCCCGTAATGTCGAGCAACAGAGTTCGAAGCGGCCCTAGCGGTCAATCGCAGAGTAAGTCGATCGCTACGCGGGACATGCAACCAGCGGGCGTCAGCCGCAGATGCCCGGAGGAGGACGACATGATCGTGCTCGACGCGGTTCTTATGGCGGGCATCGCCGCCACCATTGTCGGATTCTTGACTTGGGCCGTCTGTACGCAGTACCGGGACGCCAGCTGCGCTCATCTGCGCGTCCGCCGCCGCCTCCAGGTCAAGGTGAGGCTTGTAACGCTCGACCGGCCCCAGTCTGTTCCAGGATCCACAGTCGCTTTGTAGATCCCGTTATGCCGGCCCGGCCCGCGGCCGAGCGGCCACCCCCGCGCCTAAGTTCGCACGGCGAGGACCAAGCGCGGGGCCTTGCCGTCCACGCGTCCGCGGCCAGCGGCAGAGCTCATACGTTCTCCGTCGTCCGCCGATACGAGATCAGGATCGTAGGCGGGTGCCCAGGCTGGAAGGGCCGCTGCTGCGGGTGAGCGTCGGCGCCTCACCGCCCCGCCGGATCCGCTTTTGCACTGCGGTCGCCCGCGAGGTGCGTTCAGTCTGGGCTGGCATTGCGTTTTCGGGAGCGTGCGGCCGGTTCCAGCACCCACCGCGCGAAGTCGGCTGGAGCCACGTTGCTGCCGCATAGGATCGTGGTGACGCGTCGCCCGGCAAACCGCTCGGGTTCCTCGAGAACGGCGGCGACCCCAAGCGCTGCGGACGGCTCGACGACGAGTCCCGCGTGCTCATAGAGCATCCGCATGCCGACCTTGATCGAATCCTCGCGAACGAGCATCACGTCGTCGAGCACGACGAGCAGGTCGTCCAGCACCTCGGGGATGGGACAGCGCCCTGCGACGCCGTCGGCGATCGTCTCCATGCGGTCGGTCTCGACCACCGCTCGCTGACGCCACGACAGCGCCATCGCGGGCGCGCCAACGGGCTGGATTCCGATCACCTCCACGTGCTCGGCGAGCGAGCGCACGGCATACCCCACGCCGCTGGCCATCGCTCCGCCGCCGACAGCCACAAGCACGACGTCGAGCCCCGGGTCGTCTCGGACGAGCTCGAGGCCGATGGTGGCGGCGCCCTCGCAGGTCGCCAGATCCAAGCTGTCCTCAACCAGATAGGCGCGACCCGCTTCCGCGATCTCGCGCGCCAGCAGCCGGGCGTCTTCGATGTCCTCGCCATCGAGCCGCACATCCGCGCCGAAGGCGGCGATCTGGCGCAGCTTGAGCGGGTTCGCAGTTCTCGCCGCAACGACGATGACCTCCAGGCCTCGGTGCCGGCCGCTGTAGGCCAGCGCCTGCCCGAGATTGCCGGCGCTCGCGCACACCACGCGTGATGCCCCCTTCTCGCGAGCCATGGCTGTCACCGTCTCCGTTCCGCGCCCCTTGAAGCTCCGCACCGGGTTGAGCGTCTCGACCTTCAGCGTCACCGAGCACCCGAGCGCCCGGCCGAGCGGAGCGCACGGCAGCGCCGGGGTGTCGAGGAACGCCGGGTCGATCTCGCTGACGGCAGCGCGGACCCGATCGATCCGGAGCCGAACGCGGTCGAGACCACTCACGGCCCGCAGCATGCCACGCCCGCGTCGGGCTGGTCCAACGGGTCAGTCGTCGGTGGATTTGACCATCTTTGGGGCTCTGTCGTGCCCGTCGAGGTCGTAGTAGACGCCGGGGAAGGTCTGGAACTCTCCGCTGATGTTGTGGTGCAGATGCGACTCGTTGAACGTCAGCGCTCCGCGGCCGGTGTCCACGACATCGAAGACGGCACCCCCGCCCTCTCTGGCGGTGTTGTTGTCCATGACGGTGCCGGCGATCAGCACAGTGTCATCCGTGCCATCGAGGTAGATGGCGCCGCCGCTGCCGCCGCCCCGCGTGCCGCGTGAGGCCGGGTTGGCCCCCCAGCCAATCGCCTTGTTGCTCGTAAAGCGGCTGTTGAGGACGTACCACCGGACGCTGATGCTGCTCAGCGCTCCGCCGTTGGAGCAGCGACCGCCGCGGAACGTGTCGTGGGTGATGTATACGGGGCGGTTCCTGTACTGGGCTAAAGCGCGGATCGCTGCCCCGCCGAGGTCAGGGCCGTAGGCGTAGCAGCGGTTATCGACAAAGCTCGAGTTGACCGCCTTGAATTGTCCGCCCTCCACGTAGATGGCCCCTCCGCCGTCGACGCCGCCGTACCAGCACCGTGGGATGTTCGCCGTGCAGGTGGCTTCATGAGAGCCGCTGTAGCCGTCCTTGAAGGTGATGTTCTGAACCACGATCTGCGGATCCGGCTGGTCGACGCAGTCATCGGTTGACCAGGTGCCGGCGCAGGTGTCCGAGTACAAGATTCGGCGCTTGCCGCCCCCGCTCAGGGTGACCAGGCTGCCACCGTCGAGCACGACCCGGCGCCGGGCCTTGATCACGCGAGCGGTTCTGGTCATCAAGATGGTGACCGGCTTGGGCCCGCAGTTGAAGGTGATGACGCCGCCAGCGGCAACATCGCTCACCACGGCGGCCGACGTGCAACTGGCCGGCGTGCCGCTCCCGATCACGTGGTCGGGGCGGCTGGTATTAGCCGGGCGGCCGGCGGGCGGCACAGGGAAGCGCCCCCCGGGGTTGCCAGACGCATCGACTGGCTCCAACGAGGGTCGTGACGCGGACGCTGCCGGCATCGCGCCGTACCCGATGGTGAGCGCTCCAGCGCCGACCAGGGCACCCAGCAACCTCCTGAATCCCCGCATCTGCCGCATCCCGGCCGATGGTAGTCCCGCGTTTCAAAATCGGCGTTGACCGAGTGTCGGCTGGGTAGAACCCTGGAATCGGCCCATCTACGAACGGAGGACGACATGGGTGACCGTACACAACGCGTGAAGGGGAAGGCCGAGGAGGCCAAGGGACGCGTCAAGCGGGAGGCTGGAAAAGCCACCGGGCGCCCTGGCACCGAGGCTCGGGGAGCCGGAGAGGAGCTCAAGGGGAAGGCGAAGAACGCGACAGGTAGGGCACGGAGCGCGGTCAAGAAGGCCACGCGCTGACTGACGCGCTCTTCCTACCGCAGTCCAAGAAAGGAGGCTCACGCTGTGAGCTCAAAGGCAATCCGCACCGTTGGCAAGACCGCGTTCAAGCGCGTCTCTGGCTCCGGAGTCGGGGTATTCCGGGCTCAAGTGGCCGCGGCGATCGTCGGGGCCGGCACCGCTTTCGTGACCTACCGCTTGTTGCGAAGCGAAACCTGAGGTAGCTGGCGGACCCCTCCGCCTCACCTCGGAACGCCCGGCGGCCGCCCACTTTCAATACGAAGGGGCGGCCGCACGTGGCCCAATGGAGTACGGCGCTCCCTGCAGCCTGGCACGAACTGGCAGGGCGGCTCGGACGGCCGCATCGGGACGATCGGCTACTCGTTCACGGGGGGTTCGCAGCTGGCCACCGCCGTGCCTCCGCAGCCCGGTGGCTCTCGCGACGCCGCCGAGTAAGCGATCGTTGGCCGTGGCAGACTTAGGCCCGTGCCGTTTGGCGAGCGCATCCGTGGCTGGGCGACCGGGTCCTCAGGCGCTCGGACGGGAGGCGCGTGGCGCTAGGACGGGAGATCGCTGTACCCGCCCCGGAAAGCCCGGCCGGCGGAGGGTTGACGTTACTGGTGTGTCACATCGATGACGGAGGGCCGCCGCCGCACGCTTGCAAACGAGCGCAACGGGCGCTTCGGGCGGCGGGACACGATTTCGACAAGATCGTCGCCGCTCGAGGTGTTCTGTTCGGCCTGTTCACCGCCGGACGCCGGCCAGAGCTCAAACGGCTCAGCGGGCAAGAGCAGCTCCCGGTCCTTCGCCTACCGGACGGTACGACGGTCAACGGCAGCTCGAACATCATCGCCTGGGCCAAAGAGCACGCACCGTCCCCATCCACGCCCGGGAGCACGGGCTAACCGAACGGACGCTAAAGCGCCAGGCTGCGCTCGATGATCGCTGCGCCGTCCACGCCCTGGGGTAGGTCGCCGAAGGCCAGGCCGCGCCCGCTGAGACGTCCGGCGCAGAACGCGTCGGATACAGCGGGGGGCGAGTGGCGCAGCAGGAGACTGGCCTGCAGCGCCAGCGCCATGTCCTCCACGACGCGGCGAGCGCTCCACTCGGCTATCGCGGGGCTCCTGGCCAACCCGGCCAGTCCGTCACGTACCTGCGCCAGGTGAGCGTCAAAGCGAGGATCCGCGCCGGCGGCCAACTCGCACTCCGCCAAGAACGCCGCCGCTGCCTCTGGCTCGCGATTCAGGGCCCGGAGCACGTCAAGGGCGATCACGTTGCCCGAGCCTTCCCAGACGGTGCCGATCTGGATGTCGCGGTAGAACTGGGCCATCGGGGCCTCCTCGACGTAGCCGTTGCCGCCGAGGCACTCGAGCGCCTCGGCCGCCAGCGGAGCGCCGCGTTTGCAAACCCAGTACTTCATGACCGCCAGCGCGAGACGACGGAAGGCCGCTTCGCCGCGGTCATCCGAGTCGAAGGCGCGGGCCATCCGCAGTGCGGAGATCGTTGCGGCCTCGGACTCGAGCGCGATGTCGGCGAGCACGTTGACCATCGCCGGCTGCTGGGCGAGCGGCGCGCCGAAGGCAGCACGGTGACGGGCGTGCCAAATCGCCTCCGCGACGACGCGGCGCATCATCCCGGCGACCGCCGTGAGCGTGTCGAGTCGCGTCCAGATCAGCTGTTCGACCACGAACGCCGTGCCGCGGCCCTCCTCGCCCAGGATCCGCGCCGGGAGGTGGTCGTACTCCACCTCCGAGGAGGCGAGGCAGCGGCCCCCGAGCTTGTCCTTCAGCCGCTGCAGACGGAACCCGGGATGCGGCCGCTCCGCGACAAAGCATGTGATTCCCACCTCGGTCTGCGCGAGCGTGAAGAAGACGTCGAAGACCGGGTGGGTGCAGAACCACTTGTGGCCGGTCAGCTCGAACCAGCCGTCGCCGACCGGCTCGGCGATGGTTGAGTTCGCGCGCAGATCGGATCCGCCCTGCTTCTCGGTCATGACCATTCCGGCTTGCGCGAAAGCGTCGTAGTCGGGCAGCGTGAGTCGCGGCTCCCACTCAGCCGCCAGCGCCGCGTCCTGGCGCATAGTCGGCACGGCGGCGTAGTTGATCGACATCGGGCAGCACGGGCCTGTGTCGAGCTGATCGAAGAGGTGCATCAGACAGGCCCGCACCACGTGGGCACCCGGCCGGGGCTCGCGCCACGGCAGCGAGTTCACCTCGCGCTCGACCCCCAGCCGCAGCATCCAGTGCATCGACGGGTCGTACTCGACCTCGTCAATGCGATTGCCGTAGCGATCGTGTGTCTTGAGCACAGGGATGTTGCGCTGCGCGCGCCGAGCATGATCGAGTGCCTCCGCGGAGGCCACCACCCCGCCGAACTCCCGGACCCGCTCCAAGCCCCACGCGCCGCCCTCGCGAATCACGGCCTCGTGCAGCGCGACATCTGCCTCGAACGCGTTGTAATCAACCAATGGCGGCGGCTGGTTGAGGACATCGTGGGTGACCCCACGCTGCGCGCCACTAATCGTCGACATCATCGGCTCCCTCGGCAGCTCGCTGGACGCTTGACCCTAGCGCGCGCCCGCCGCCCGATCAACGACTCGACCCCGCCCGAGCACCCCATCCGGCGGTTTCGGCGATCGGTGCTGTTGCCAAACCTGGCCGGCGGTGGTAAACCCGAGGGACTGGATGCTGCTCGCGTCGTGGGCGCGAAGCAGCGGTGAACGTCCGAGAGGAGGGCCGCGATGTCTTTTGGCGATGACCCCACCCAGGGAGCTGCGGGTCCGGGTGAGGATCCCTCACAGGGATCTGTTGGGCCGGATGCACCTGACGACGAGACGCAGGGCACCGAGCGCGGGGCGACAGCGATGGAGGACCCGACTGGGGGGATTGAGGTTGGCGAGCAGCCCTACGAGGACCCGACGCAGGCTGACGAGACCGGCACAGAGCCTGGGGAGGACCCGACCGAATCCTGACCCAGCCACTCGCGGAGGCGTTGGTAGACCTGCGGGTGGTTGAGCAGCGCGAGATGGTGGGTGGGGCTGACGTGTAGGCCGTGCTCGGCCTGAAAGGGGATCCGCCTGGTGCGGCCACGTCCCGTGGCGCTGGGGACGAGTACGAGGATGTCGCCGAGGAGACGTCCCAACGGATGGCTCGGGCTGCGGGTGATCGTGGCCGAGACGAAGAAGTGCGTCGCTCCGGGGAGCAGGGGCACCTCCTTACACGCAGCCGCGCGCAGGACATCGGGGTCACACCCGCGCCAGTCCTCGTCGACCAGCGACCCGTAGCGCAGATCCCGAATGCCGGACGAGCGCCGCCGCAGGAGAGAGGCGAGCATCCGCGTCTCGGGCAGCTTGTAAAGCGCCGCGGCGGCCACGTGAGCCCCGTTCTCCAGCGGCGCGCCGAGATGCGGGGTGCCCAGTGACACGACCCGGCGGACCCGGTTGCTCCAGCGCAGCCTGCCCTCAGATGCTTGGTGGCACGCGCTGCGCGCCACGAGACCTCCCATCGAGTGACCCACCAGCGCGATCTCGCTCACCTCCACCGGCCAAGCTTGGGTCAGCGCCTCGAGCAGATCCGCCACCGACCGTCCGTTCTCCGACACGTGCCGGCCGCTGTTGTAGCGCAGGTACACCGGGGTCCACCCGAGCTCAGAGCTCAGGCGCGCGCCGTAGCTGTGACCCCCGCTAGCCCCGCCCCATTCCCAATAGAACTCGTTGCCCATCAGGCCATGTAGGAACACGACCACTCGAGACGTGGCGTCGGGGAACGCTGCCCTCAGGTGGTCGCCATCGATCGCAACCCTCTCGCCCTGCACGCGCACCGAGGTCGGCTGGTGCAGGTCGCTCCCCGAGCGCTCGAGCCGATCGCCGATCAAGCCGTTCAGCGCGGCCAGCGCCGCGCTTCCGGGGCGCGTGGTCGAGAGCACGACCGTCTCCCCGATCCCTCGTCGCTTCATCGCCGTATCCGCGGCTCGTCCCAGCAGGGCGGCGCCGGACCCGATCGCAGCGTAACCACGACGCGAAAGCCCGTCATGAATCATCTGAACGGGACGGCCCATCGGGCCCACCCCCCGGAATGCTCGTTCCGCAATCCCCAGGTGCATGTCCCGGATCGCGCCGGGAAACGACCGCAGGTCCTCAAACACCAGCGCGCTCAGTGCCCGCAGCTCATTCGGACGGCGAACAGGTGCCGCACCGTCCCGAATCCTGCTCGACTCCGTGCCCTCCACGCAGGCTCCTCCTAGAGCGTCAGACCACGGGCCCGACACTACACCCCCACCCGGCTGGCGTCACCACGACCTGAACTAGTGGGTCGGGCAGTCGACCATCCTGATGTTCAACGGCCCGTCGCTTGTGATCTGGAGCTTTGCCCGGCACGTGACTCCTGCGCGGGCCGCGTCGATCGTTACGGCGCTGATGTTGGTGGCGTTGACGACGAGCGCGTCGGTGGGGCTCTGACTGGGCGCGGCTCCCCACGTGATCGATCGCTCCTGATAGGGCAGCGGTCCGTGGGAGCCGCCATAGAGGATGTGGTAGCCCACCGTGGGGGAGTTGACCGGCGGGTCACCGAGGCCACGGGCGAGTGAGCGGACGTCGATCCTGCCGGCACTGCCCGAGCTGCGCAGCGTGATGCCCGACAACCAGTAGGCGTGGTTGGCCGGGTTCAGAACGGGATCGTCGGTGGTCGGGTCGTAGTAGTAGGTGACGTGTGCCGCGTCGCGGTCCACCGTCGCGTTGCCGAAGAACTCGGCGGCGGGGGCGTACTCGTCGTTGTTGCCCTCGGTGATGTGCCCCGCCGGGGTGAAGATCCAATGGTCATACCGTATGCCCGCCTGGAGGGCGTTGGTGAACGCCTCCTCGCTCATCTCGGGCCCGACCAGCTCGTCGTTCTGTCCGTACCACGCCATCACGGGAACGTTGCGGAAGTTGGCAAACGAGCCTGACGAAGTCGGCGGCCCGACAATCGGAAATGCCCGGGCCCACAGGTCGGGCCATTCACTGCCGAGCTCGTACGTGCCCTCGCCGCCCATCGAGTATCCGGTGACGTCCGTGATGGCCGGGTTGAGCCGGTAGTTCCGGGCGATGTCGGCCCACATCTCGAACACGTCTGCCTCTCCGTAGTTCTGCCAGCTCCCGTCAGGCCCCCGACCCTCGGGTGAGGCGAAGATGGAGCCGGTGCCGCGGTCCGCCAGCTGCTCGGCCTCGTGACTGCCGAGGAACTCGTTGTAGTTCGCCGACAGGCCGTGCATGCTGATGACCAACCCGAACCCCTTGCGCGGTAGCGGCTTGTCCGGGACGTAAATCGCATAGGGCTGGATCTGCCCGAGATAACGCCCCGTGCAGGGCTTCTCCATTTCGGTCCCGCCCAGGCATGTGGCGTTGTAGTCGACGCCCTGACCGAGCTTGAAGCGACTCACGTACAGCCGATCGATGTCGCCGGTCCTGGGCACACCGCTGGTGTCCGTGACCCGGCGCAGCAACTTGGCGAAGCTGATCTCAGCCGCGAACTGGGACACGTCGCCGTTGGCGAGGGCATCCGCCTGGTCTCGCTCGCGCCACCAGGACCCGTCCTCCTTCACGAGGACACCGCCCTCCACGATCGTGTTGGCGATACCGGGGCTGTAGATCTTTGGCACGGGTTCGTCCGTGCGGAAGGCCAGGTTGAAGATCGCCTCGCCGTTCTCACTGGCTCCGCCGGGCTGCGTGGCGCTGGCCACCGGTCCAGGCTTGAGGTAGGTACCGGCGCTCTTGTCCCACAGGCCTGTGCCCACCTCCATCCGCACAGTTGAGCGCCCCGGGTTCCAAGCGGCATGCGGGACGAGCACCTGGAACTGGTGACGGGTCAGGCTAACGCTCGCCGTGGGGGCAGGTGTGATCACTCTCCCGGTCCGAGCATCGGTCAGCACTGCCGTGGTGCCGTGCACGGTCAGGAACATCCTCGCGGGCGAGCTCACCCCGGCCCCGAACGGCCAGCTCTGGTTCACGGACGAGTTGCCGATTGCCACCGTGAACGCCACGGTGCTCGGGTCGATCATCGTGTTCATCGTCACTCGGAACGCCGTGGCCCCGGCGAGCGGCTTGACCCGAAATTCGAGCAGATCGGCGGCGTTATTCGCGTAGAGCGCAGTGTTGGTCGGGTAGCTCAGCGTCCCGTGGTTGGGGCTGAATAGGTTCGCCGCCGGGTTGAACGGAGCCGTGGGGTCCGGCGTGCCCGCCGCGCCGTAGTCGTCATAGATGAAGTCCTGGTAGAGGAATTCTCCGCGTTCATAGGCCTCTGCCCCCGAGACCATCAACGGCTTCGCCTGCCACGGACCCCGGTTCTCCAGGACCGGAGAGCTCGCCGGCGGGGCATAGAGCAGCGCTGGCCCCGGACGGGCAGGACCCTGGACCTCCGGCAGCGAGGAGCTCCGGGCGCCGGCGGCAGCGGGCGACAAAGCAAGCCCTCCGAGGGCGGCAGCGGTGGCCAGAACCACGCAACCGGTGGACAGAGACGCCGCCACTGCGCGTCGGCAACCGTCAAGCCACGTCATCAATCTTCTCCCGTCGTCTGGAGCCCAGGCCCGTGAGCGACGGGACCGAGCCGCTGAAACCCTGCCTGGCGAGATGCCAAGGCTCCCTACGGTACGTTGCCTGGCGTTGCTGTCAAGGTGAGGGACATCTCCACGAGACTGAAATTCGGACAGGTGCGGGCCCGGCCGCTCATAACGCGAACCGCCGCGGCGATCGGCGTCGCCGCGGCGATCGCCGCGTGTGGCTCCAGTTCGCCTAGCTCTGGCGGCAAGACCAACCCGAATCAGGCCCAGGCCCAACAGGACACACTGAACTTCGCGCGCTGCATGCGCTCACACGGGGTCTCGAACTTCCCCGACGACCTCAATTACCAGAGCATCCCGGGATCAAATCCATCCTCCCCCGCGTTCAAGACCGCCCAGACGGCCTGCCAGCACCTGCTCCCGGTGAAGGCCCCTCCCCAGGCCGCGCCGTCCGCGCATACGCACGCAACGCTGATTCGGCTCGCGACCTGCCTGCGCGAACATGGGTACCCGAGCATCCCCGACCCGAAGCCCAACCCGCCTCCGACCCACTCGTCCCACTACGGCACGCTCTACGGGGAGGGCGATTACTGGATCGGGATCCCGATCTCCATCAACGCGCACGGCGCCGCGTTCGTGCGGACGGCGAGAGCGTGCGGCGCGACGGGTGTCGGACCCCGCTAGCCCGCTAGCGAGGTCCGCTCCCCACTCACTACGATGGGCCGGTGCGCGGCCAGCGAGTCCCAGGCGGGGTGGTGCATAAACTGCCGGCGGACCTGCGAACGGCGCTGATCGCCAACGCCACGGCCCTCGATGCCTGGAAGGACATCACGCCCTTGGCCCGGAACGAGTTCATCTGCTGGGTCGAAGATGCCAAGCAGGAGACCACCCGAGAACGCCGCATACGCCGGACCCAGGAGGAGCTGGAGGAGGGCCAGCGCCGGCCCTGTTGCTGGCCGGGGTGCCAGCACCGCGACCGCACCGGCAGGTAACGGCCCGCCCGGGGGCGGTTATGCGCTCTCGGCGACGAGCGACTCGACGAGCACGGCGTAGACGTTGGTCGGCTCGGTCTTGCCCTTCATCAGGAGCTCGCCCTGTGGCTCGACGGCGATCCCGTCGCCGAGGCCGCGCCGCGTGTCCTCGTCGATCAGGATCGGCCGGTTGACGACCTTCGTATGCGCCTCGAGCCGCGCCGCCACGTTGACGGTGTCGCCCACGCACGTGTAGGTCGCGCGCTGCTGCGTCCCGGTGTAGCCGGCCACCACCCGTCCCGACGCGATCCCGACACCGACCTGGATCTGCACCTTGCCCCGCGCCGTCTGCTCCTCGTTGAATAAGCGAATCAGATCGATCATCTGGCGCGCCGCGAGGACCGCCGCCCGACGATGGCCCTCGCGCGGCACGGGCGCGCCGAAGATCGCCATGAGGCCATCGCCTTCCATGTGATTCACGATCCCGCCCTCACCGTTGATCGCGTCCATCATCAGCGTGTAGTAGTCGTTCAGCAACTCGATCGTCTCCGCGGGGTCCTGGCCTTCCGCGATCGTCGTGAAGGAGCGGATGTCGCAGAACATGGCCGAGGCGTCGACGTACTTGCCGCCGAGCGAGAACCCCGACGTGAGCAGGTCCTCCGCGACCTCGGCGGTGGCGAACTTGCTGATCAGCTCGCGCTGTTGGTCGCGCAGGCGCTTCTTCTCCAGGCTCGCGTTGATTCGCGCATTGAGCAACACGGGGTTGACCGGCTTCGACAGGTAGTCCTCCGCACCCATCTCGAGGCACCTCACGACACTGTCCAGCTCGTCGAGCGACGACGTGACGATCACCGGGATGTCGCGGAGGCGTGGGTCGCCCTGAAGCTCCTCCAGGACTCCGTAGCCGTCGAGCTCGGGCATCAGGACGTCGAGCAGCATCAGGTCGAAGCGCCCGCCTCGCAACAGATCGAGCGCTTCCGCGCCGTGTTCGGCGAAGACGACCGTGTGTCCATCATGCTCGAGCCCGCGACCGAGCAGGAGCCGGTTCACCCGGTTGTCGTCGGCGATCAGGATCGTGCCGGCCGCGGGAACGGAACGGTTCACGACACCGGTTCCGAGCGAAGGGAGGCGAGGGCTTCCTGGAGCGTCCGGTACGCCTGTTCGATTTGATCCACAAGTTGCGAGACGCCGTCGAGGCGGCCGTCCTTGGCGTGCTGTTCGGCGGTGCGGCAGAGCTTCGCGAACGCCACGGCGCCCAGGGTCGAGCCGTTCGACTTCAGCGTGTGCGCCGCGCGGCGCAGCTCCTCAGTGTCCTGCCGCTCGAGCGAGCTCCGGAGGCTGGCGATCAGCGCCGGCGCATCGGCCAGAAACACGTCGACGACCTCGGCCAGGAACTCGACGCCGCCGAGGTCTCGCAGGTTCTGGAGCGCGGCCGCCTCGAGGCTGATTTCGCTCTCTCCCGAACCGGCATCCTGGGTCGGGAGCGGCCGGGTGCGCTTCAGCGCCGCCGCCAGCTCTTCGCGGCGAATCGGCTTGGCCACATAGTCGTTCATGCCGGCCGCGAAGCAGGCCTCGCGATCCTCGGGCAGGGCGTTCGCGGTCATGGCGACGATGTGGGGGCGGCTCTCCGGCGGCCACCGTTCGCAGATCCGGCGCGAAGCGTCCAGACCGTCGAGCTCCGGCATCTGCACGTCCATCAGGACGACGTCGTACGGACGGCGCTCGAGCGCGGCCAGCGCCTCCAGGCCGTTCGAGACGACATCCGCGCTGTAGCCGAGGCGCTCGAGGAGCCGAAGGGCGACCTTCTGGTTCATCGCGTTGTCCTCCGCGAGCAGGATCCGCAAGGACGACACCGCCTGCTTGCCGTCCGCCGCGACCTCGACCGTCTCTTCTCTGGCCTCGGCCGCGGTCAGCAGATGCAGGAGCGTGTTGTAGAGCTGCGACGCCTTGAGAGGCTTGGCGAGCTGGGCCGAGAAGACGCCGGCCAACTCCGCCTCCGGCAGCCGGCCGAGCGAGGTCAAAAGCAGGAGCGGGAGCTCCTGCTGGCTCCGCCGGCTCCGGATCTCTGCCGCCAGGGCGAGCCCGTCCATCTCCGGCATCATCATGTCCAGCACGGCCACGTCGAACGGTTCCCCGGCCTGGACCAGCGCCAGAGCCTCCGAGGGGAGTTCGACCGCGACCGGCTCCATTCCCCACGAGCGGGCGTGCCGGGTCACGATCTCCCGGTTGGTCGCGTTGTCGTCGACGACGAGGACCCGCTTGCCCGCGAGCTGCGGCGCGCCCTCCTGGAGGTGGATCGGGCTCGGTACCTCGGCCGCCGTGACCGGCAGTGTGATGCGGAAGGTCGAGCCGCTGCCCTGTTGGCTCTCGACGGAGATCGTGCCGCCCATCAGATCCACGAGGCGCTTGGAGATGGCCAGGCCGAGGCCCGTCCCGCCGAAGCGGCGCGTGGTGGAGGCGTCGACCTGGCTGAACGACGTGAAGAGCCTGTCCATCCGGTCGGGTGGGATCCCGATCCCGGTGTCGCGCACGAGAAGCTCGAGTTGGTGGCAGCCCGACCCCGTCGGCTCGGCGTGGACGAGGACGATGACCTCGCCCGCCTCGGTGAACTTGACGCCGTTCGAGAGCAGGTTCAACAGCACCTGACGAAGGCGGGCCTGGTCGCCGAGAATCCCGGCCGGCACGGCGTCGTCGATCAGGCACCCGAGCTCGATCCCCTTCTCCCACCCGCGAGGCGCGACGATGTCCAGCGCTCCCTCGACGCACTCGCGCAGGCCGAACGGCTCCCGTTCCAGGTCAAGCTTGCCGGCCTCAATCTTCGAGTAGTCGAGGATGTCGTCGATCACGTGCAGGAGCGCGTCTCCGCTGGCCCGGACGACCTCGCCGAACTCGCGTTGCTCACCCGTCAGCTGCGTGCCGAGCAGGAGATCGGTCATCCCGATCACCGCGTTCATAGGCGTCCTGATCTCGTGGCTCATCGTGGCCAGGAAGGCACTCTTCGCCTGGGTCGCCGCCTCGGCCTCCTGGCGGGCGTGCTGAAGCTCGGTGACGTCGTGGTAGACGCCGAGGAAGCCGACGTGGGAGCTGTCGACGCTGAGCGGAACGAGGATCAGCTCGACGTCGACCAGGGTTCCGTCCCTACGTCGGCGCTGGGCGATCCGCTGCGCCCGGCCCTCTTGCATCGCCTCCCGCGTGAGCTCTCGTCCTTCCTCGCGCCCAGAGTCGCCGAAGACCAGGTCGTCGATAGGTCGGCCAAGAGCTTCCTCCGCGGCATAGCCGAAGAGGTCGGCGGCGGCGGGGTTCCAGTCGGTCACCCGCTCCTCAGCGTCCAGGACGACGACTGCCGCGGGAGTGATGGACAGGAGAGATTCGAGGTAGCCGCGTTGCCGTTCCACCTCGGCGAAGAGGCGCGCGTTATGGATCGCCACTCCCACATTGGCCGCGATCGTCGCCAGGAGGCGCGACTCAGCCTCGCCGAACCGGCTCTCGTCCTCAATGCTCTGGACGCTGATCACGCCGATCGCGGAGTCGCCGACGAGGATCGGCACGCCCAGGAATGACCGCACGGGGGTACCGACGCCCCCGTCCTCCTCGAACTGCGCTGCGCTGTTCAGCATGAGCGGGTCGCGCGACTCGAGGATCCGAGTTGTCACGCCCTCGCCATACGTGAGGGGAACCTCCCGCCTGCGCTCCCCGCTCTCGTGGTAGTAGGGGAAGTCGATCCGCCCCGACGGGCGGTCGTGGAGGGCGACGTAGGCGATGTCTGCCTCGAAGGTCTCGCGCACCTGGTCTCCCACAAGCTCGATCAGTGCGTCCAGATCAAGCTGTGACGAAAGCGCCTGGCCGACGCTATTGACGGTCGCGAGCTCGGCCACGCGCTGGCGCGTCTCCTGGACTAGCCGGGCGTTCTGGAGCGCCACGCTCAGGCTGCCGGTGAGCGAGGTCAGGAGCCGCTGGTCGTCCTGGCCGAACGCATGTGTGCGGTCGATGTTCTGGAGCGATACGACGCCGGTGGCACGCCCGCCGAGCACCAGAGGGACGAACAGGCCCGACTTGATCGGCTCCCCGCTCAGCACGTGCGGGTTGCCATAACGGTCGGCCACCTCTGGCGTGACCTCGTCGAGCATCAGCGGCTCGAGTGTCTCCATCACGTGCTTCCGGAAGCCGATCAGGGGGATCGGCTGCTGGTCAAAGCGCTCGCCGCTCTCGATCACGTACGGGAAACTCAGAAGCCGGCTCGACTCGTCGTGGACCGAGATGCTCACGACCTGGGCGTCGAAGACCTCCTGGAGCTTGTCGCCCACGAGGTCGTAGATGGCCTGCGGATCGAGCTCGCCGGCGATCGCCGCCTGGACGCTGTTGATCAGCGCGAGCTCGGCGTTTCGTTGTCGGGTCTCGTGCACGAGGCGCGCGTTCTCAAGCGCGACGCTCAGGCTGCCCGCCAGGGTCTCGAGGAGCCGCTGGTCGTCCTCGCCGAAGGCGTGCGTCCGGTCGACGTTCTGGAGCGATACGACGCCGGTGGCACGCCCGCCCAGAACGAGGGGGACGAAGAGCGCCGATTTAGCCGGCTCCCCGATCAGCACCGCGGGGTTGCCGTAGCGCTCGAGCATCTCCGGCGTGACCTCCTCGAGCATCAGTGACTCGCGCGTCTCCGTCACGTGCTTGCGGAAGCCCATGACCTCGATCGGCTCGTCTGGGAGGCGTATGCCACGCTCGATCGAGTACGGGAAGTGGAATAGGCCAGACGTCTCGTCGTAGACGCCGATGTCCAGGCCCTGGGCATCGAAGACCTCCTGCAGCTTGTCGCCCACGACGTCGTAGATTGCCTGCGGGTCCAGCTCGCCGGCGATCGACTCCTGGACGCTGTTGATCAGCGCGAGCTCGGCGTTCCGCTGGCGCGTCTCGTGGACGAGGCGCGCATTCTCAAGCGCGACGCTCAGGCTGCCCGCGAGGGTCTCGAGGAGCTGCTGGTCGGACTCGCTGAACGCGTGCGCGCGGTCGAGGTTCTGAAGCGAGATCACGCCTGTCGCCCGGCCGCCGACGACGAGTGGGACATAGAGCATTGACTCGCTCGGCTCCCCGCTCAGCAGCTGGGGGTTGCCGTAGCGATCGGCGATCTCGGGCGAGTTCTCCTCAATCATCAGTGGCTCGCGCGTCCCCATCACGTGCTTGCGGAAGCCGACGAGCTCGATCGGCTCGTCCGGGAAGCGCACGCCGCGCTCGATCGCGTACGGGAAGTGGACCAGGCCGGAGGCCTCGTCGTAGATGCCGATGTCGACGACCTGCGCGTCGAAGACGTCGCGGATCCTGTCACCGACGGCGTCGTAGATCGCCTGCAGCTCGAGCTCGCCGGCCAGCGCTTCCTGGACGCTGTTGATCAGCGCGAGCTCTGCGTTGCGCTGGCGCGTCTCCTCGATCGCCCGCGCTCGCGACAGGGCGACGCCGACATGCTGGCCGACGAACGCGAGCAGCTCCTCGTCCTGCTCGGTAAACAGAACATTGGGCACATACGACTGCACGACCAGGACGCCGACGGTGTGGCCGTCCTCGGACTTGAGGGGCACCCCCAGCCAGTCCTCGGACATATCGCCGATCACCTCGATCTCGCCGAGTTCGGCGAGCTCCTCGATCCGCTCTCTGGAAAGGTGCTGTGTCTTCCCCGTCCGGAGCAGGTAGGCGGTTGTGCCCCGCGCGTCGCCGCTACCGAAGTGGTCCCACCTGCTCGGATCGGGGAAGTCGGTGTCGACCTCGTCGACGGCGTACGGCCAGCTGATCAGCTGGCGCTCCTCGTCGTAGAGCGCGATATAGAGGTTGCGCGCGTACATGAGCTCGGCGACGACACCATGGATCGCCGGATAGAACTCCTCCAGGTCACGAGCCGCGCTGGCCAGCTCGGCGATCCGGTACAGGGCGTCCTGCACATTGGCGGCATGCGTGCGCTCGGCTTCGGCCGCCTCGAGTTCTGACAGCCGGCGGCGCGCCTCGGCGAGCTCGGCCGAGGGGTCAGCGGAGGGGGTCATCCCGCGTCGCTTCCGGGGCTAGGCATAACCGGAAGTATCCCTCGGGGCCGTCCGCTCGGCCAGCGCGGCCAGAATGAGCGGCTGTCGTCGCTCCATGATCAGGTCGCCAATCGACAGCAGCGGGGCGATCACCCTTCCCGCGAACCAATGCCTCGGCGAGGGCTTCCAGGTTTGGGCATCCGCCGATAGGATCGAGGACGAACAGCTAAGGAGGGACCAATCATGGGGCTTTTTGGCGGTGGAAAGCGCAAGCGCAGGTTGCAGGAGGCTGGCGTGGATGCGCCGGCGCAGGTTCTCGCCGTGCAGGACACCGGGGTGACGGTGAACAACAACCCCCGCGTCAAGCTCACCATGAGCGTGACGCCCCCAGACGGCTCGTCGCCGTTCGAAGTGTCCACCAAACACCTCGTCTCCCGAGTCGCGATCCCGCGGGCGGGCGACGCGTTCATGGTCCGGTACGACCCCGAGGACCGCGACAACTTCGCGATCGTCGGCGCCGCCGAGGCGGCTGGGGCTCCGGCGGACCTGGACGCCGTCAGCGCGGGCGACATCGCAGCCGCAGCGAGCTCCAACATGGGTCAGGTGCAGCGCAGCTCGGCGGCTGAGCTGCTGGCGAGCGGACAACGGATGACCGCGGTCCTGCGCGAATTCTCACCCACGGGCAAGACGGTCGGCGAGTCCAATCCCGCCGCGGAGAATCCCAGTGATCCGGTCTATGTGTTCAAGATGGAGCTCCCGATTGCGGGCGGTACTCCGCTGGAAGCGGTGTGTCTGAACCGCGTGCCGACCGGCAAGGTGGGCCAGCTGGGGCTTGGCCAGCAATTGAACGTCGCCGTGAACCCGGCCAACCCGACGCGAGAGGTCGCGATCGACTGGGAGACCTCGCCCGCGTAGGCAGCCGGGCCGCCTAGCTGGTGAAGTTGAGCAGCAGGTTGGCGTTCTTGCACGCGTCCTGGCTCGCGCTCAGGTCGTTCATTTTCAGCGTGCCGGTGGCGCTGACAGAGTGGCCGTTGCCCGAGGCGACGTCCTGACCCGACACCACGTCGGCCATCCAGAAGTTGGACGTGTTGGTGTCCGAGGTGCCGCTCTCAACCGACTCGCAAGAGGTCACCTCATGGCCGCTCGGGCAGGTCCCACCAGAGAACGCGGTGTCGCAGGCCACGATTGAGGCCAGGTGAATCGTCCCGATCTGCTCATGGCCCGATGACGCGTTGTCGGCCGTGAAGCTGATGCTCGTCGACACACCGGGGTACAGCGAGCCCGAGGTTGAGCCGTGAATCGTCAGCGCGGAGCTGGTGCCGACCGAAGCGGAACCGGTCCCCGTACCCGAGGCGTCGAAGTAGGCCACGGCGGCGCCTCCGATGGCCAGCATCACGAGCACGGCGCCAACGCCGATCAGAGTCTTGCGCTTCTTGGAGGCAATCATCGAGTTCTCCTTGGCCCCGGTGTCAGGAGCGATCCCCCGGCCTATCGACCGCCTCCGAACGGCCCCGCGGTGAGATTCCTCCCCACGCCGCCGCACCAGTTCTCGGTGTAATTTACCGGTACGGGGCCGGCTTTAGTCAAGGGGGCGGGCTGCACCAGGAGGCCGGCGCCCGCCGCACGTTGATGGGCGAGGTCTTGCACCCGATCTAACATGGTGCCCCGCAATGGGCTCTGTTCATATCAGCGGCGCCTCCGTCGCCGTGACAGGAGGGGCGCACGGCATCGGGGCCGCGATCGCTGAGCGCTTCGTCGGCGCGGGCGCCCGGGTGGCGATCGGCGATGTTGACGCCGAGGCGGCCCAGGCGCTGGCGACGAGGCTCGGCGACCAGGCGATCGCCGTCCGGCTCGACGTCAGTGACCGCGACTCCTTCGCCGCGTTCCTGGACGCGGCCGAGAAGGCCCACGGCCCGCTCGCGATCCTGGTCAACAACGCCGGGGTCGATTGGGTGGGTCCGTTCCACGACGAGCCGGACGACGTGAGCCAGCGCGAGCTGGCCATCAACCTCCTGGGCCCGATCCACGGCTCGCGCCTGGCCCTGCAGCGCATGCTGCCCCGCGGACGAGGCCACGTGGTGAACGTGGCCTCGGGCGTGGGTCGAGTGCCGCTGCCCGGGAGCGCCGTTTACTCAGCGACCAAGCACGGCGTCGTGGGATTGACCGAGTCGTTGCGCCTGGAGTACCGGGGCAGCGGAATTGGGTTCACGCTCGTCCATCCGGCGCAGGTTGACACGGCGATGATTGACGGCCAACCCCGGCCGCGACTGCTGCCCGTGGTCGAGCCCGAAGACGTCGCCGATGCGGTGATCCAGGCCGTTGAGGCAGACAAGTTTGAGGTCTGGGTCCCCCGCAACCAGTGGGTTTCAGTCAAGCTCGGCAACCTGCTGCCCCGCAGGGTGCGGGAGCGCGTGCTCCTCGCCCTCGGGGCCGGCCGAATTGCCGGTGACGCCGACCTGGCCACTCGCCGGGGCTATCACGAGCGGATGTTCGGCAGCCGCTGATCCGCGATTGTCGGCGCAGGATAGTTGCGCGAACAACTACATGGTGCTATGGTTGCGGGCGCAACGATATTCCCGGGCCACGAGCGGCCCCAAACGAGGAAGGACAGACATGAGCTCAACGTCATCAAGCGCCACCGTTATTCCCACCGGCACGTGGAGCGTTGACCCCGCCCATTCCACGGTCGGGTTCGCCGTCAAGCACATGGGGATCGCGAACGTACGGGGCCAGTTCGGGGACTTCCAGGGCACACTCGAGGTCGGCGAGGACCTGTCGAGCGCGACGGCGTTTGGCACGGTGAAGGCCGCGTCGGTCGATACGAGCGAGCCGCAGCGCGACGACCACCTTCGCTCAGCCGACTTCTTCGACGTCGCCGAGCACCCGGAGATCCGCTTCCAGTCCACTGCGATCGAGCCCCTGGACGAGGACGAGTTCCGCATCGTCGGTCAGCTCACGATTCACGGCGTGACCAAGGAGATCATCCTTCACGCCGAGGTTCAGGGGACCGACATAGATCCATGGGGCAACGAGCGGGTCGGGCTTGAGGTCACGGGCCAGCTGTCACGCGGCGACTACGGGATGCAGTTCAACCAGATGCTGGGCAGCGGCAACATGCTCGTGGGTGACAAGGTGAACCTCGCCCTGGACATCTCCGCCGTCAAGCAGACCTCCTAACGCGCCCCCGCGGAACTGGCCGGCTCCGCAGCGGGGCCGGCCAGCGGTCTACGGGGTGGGTTCTGGCGCAGACCCCGCGTCGGCGCCGCTCTCCAGCTTTTCCTTCAGAAGCTGCTGGTTGGCCTCGATTACCTTGGCCGCCTGCCTGCGGGCCAGCGGGGCTATCAGCTTGCCCAGGCCGTAGCCGACGAGATTGAAGTCGAGCGTCACGCGGCTGCTCGAGCCGTCGCCGATCGGCTCGACGGTCACCGTTCCCTGTGGACGAACCGGACCCGCGGTCCCGCGGAAGGAGCTCCTCCGAGGCGGGTCGTGCTGGGTGATCTCATAGCTGGAATCCTGCTCGCGCCCGCCCATCTGGCGAGCCTCCCGCACCCGAGTGCCGACGCCCACGGGCCCCTCGGTCTCAATCTTCGTGCTGACGATCTCCGGCTGCCATTCGCCGTGGCGTTCGGGCTGGTCCAGGTAGGCGAACACATCCTCTGGTCGGCGATCGATCTCAACGCTCTTGGTAATCACCGCTCCTCCTTTGCTCCGTGACCTCGGCCGTGGAAGACCGATTCGACGTTCGTCCCGTCCGGGTCCAGGACCTGGGCCGAGAAATACCCGCTGTGGTACTCCGGTCTCTCTCCGGGAGCGCCGTTGTCACGGTATCCGGCCTGTACCGCCGCGTGGTGAAAGTCTGTCACCGTCTGTCGGTCCGGTGCGGGGAAGGCCAGGTGCAGTCCCTCCGTCCGCGGCCGTCCATCGCTCACCAGGGAGAAGGTCGCCCAGGCGCCTCGGTACTGGACACCCGCCTCCCAGCGCCGTCCCGGCCGCAGCCCCGTGTGCCTGGCGATCAGCGTGTAGAAGGCCTCAGCGCGGTCAAGGTCGGTGACGCCTATCCACAGGTGGTCCACGTGACCTCCCCGGCGCACGTCCTGATGGTGGACGGCCTCGGCGCTGTTGCCGTCGGGGTCCAGAGAAACGCGCCGTAGTACCCCGGGGTGTAGTCCCGTTCGCCGGGCGGGCCATCGTCCTGGTATCCGGCGTCGATCCCGGCCTGCCAGAAGCGGTCCACCTCGGCGCGTGCCGCCGCCGCAAATCCGACGTGGAGATGACGGGTCGGCGTACGCCCCGACTCGACGGGAAGGATCGAAAAGTCATCCCACTCCGCGAATCGGTCCGAGGTGCGGGTGGGCTCTATCTCCATCGCCCCGAGAACCGCGCCGTAGAAGGCCAGCGACTCGTCGTATGAGGACGCTCGCACCGTGACGTGGTCAAACATGAACTGACTCTCTCACACAGGTGATCTGGGAGCATCCGCGCCGTGGCGCCAGGGAGAGATGGCCGATCGGCAGGGCCGCTTGAAGACGGCCTCACGCGCCGCGGTCTACTGATCGGCGCCGGAGCTGGGATGGCCCTGGCGGCCCTGCCGGCCGACGGCTGGTCGGCGCAGGCGCTCGGACGTCTGAGCTCCGGCCGCCCGACTCATCTGTGGGCGCTCGGGGGCGAGCTTCAGTATTTCCGCTCCGACCCCAAGCATCTGAAGGAGCGCCTGGCGCGTTGCGCCGAGGCGGGTTACACGACGATCCAGAGTTACGTGGCCTGGAATGTGCACGAGCACACCCGGGGTCGGATTGACTTCACCGGTCAGACCCATCCGGTGATCGTCAACGACCACGCCGACCAGTACCAGATTGAGACTCCCGACGATCAGTTCTCCCACGGGGGCGCCCAGTCACAGGTGATTGCCAACACTGATCTGGAGGGCTGGCTGCAGATGCTGGCCGGGTACGGATTCCGTGTGCTGCTGCGACCCGGCCCATTCATCTCGGACGAGTGGCGCAACGGCGGTCTGCCCGACTGGCTGCTGGAGGCCGGGTATCCGGACATGTATATCCGCGGACCTGACGGCACGCCGCTGACGCCGGGCGCCCCGTTCGACACTCCGCCCGGGTCGATCCTGTTGGGCGGCGGCCCGCTGTACTACTTCCCCAGCCCCAGCTACGCGTCCGAGCTGTACCTGGGCGAGGCTCGCCGCTGGCTGGCGGCGTTCGCCCGGTTCGTCAAACCCTGGCTGGCCACCAACGGGGGTCCCGTGGAGGGCATTCAGGTCGACGACGAGTGCTGCTTCTTCTACCGATTCGGTCCGTTTGAGTGTGACTACCACCCTGCGATGGTGGCCCGGTACCGGGCCCAGACCGGCCAGGAGCCGCCGACCGGGTACCCCGCGCCGGGCGGACGACCGGCGGCGCTCCGTCCCGCGTTCACCTGGCAGCGGTTCAAGGCCCAGCAGATAGCCGACTATCTGGGCCGGCTGGCCGGCGACCTGAGGGCCGCCGGCGTCCGAGTGCCGATCTACCACGAGCATGAGCTTCAGCTCTCCGGGCCGGCGGGCTTCTCGGAGATCGGCGACGCCCTGGACGCTCTTGATCCGGAGTTCTATAACGGCGACAGCGGCCCCTGGTCGATCCCGCTCAACGAGCTCGACGCGGGCACCGTTCGCGCGGCCCAGCGTCACCGGCGGAGGCTGATCGCGGTGGAGATGCAGAACAGCGATCTCCTGCTGTACACGATCCTGCTTGGCGAGGGGCTGGCCGGAGGGCTTCAGTTCACCTACACCGACGGAGTGCCCGAGGACGGCTTCGAAGAGATCGCCCGGCTGGGCAGGACGATCCGGGCGGGGGGCGAACGGCTGGCGGTGACCCGGCGCCGTGTTGACACGGCGATCGTGTGGTGTCCGAACCTGCTCTACGCCCCCTACCAGTCCCAGCGTTATGGGTTCGAGCGTGATGTCCGCGGGGTGGCCGAGCGAGACGTCCCGGCGCTGGCCACGGCCATGATCAGATCCGGACTGGCCTTTGATCTGCTCGACACAGACGTCGCCCTCGCGGCCGACTACCTGGCCTATCCGACGATCTGGCTGGTGGCCAGCGATCTTTTGCCCCGCGCCGCGCAGGAGGACCTGGTGGCGTACGTCGAGTCCGGCGGTCGGCTGATCTGCTGGCCCTCGCCGCCGTCGCTGAGCGAGCACCTCAAGCCATGCACGGTGCTCGCCGACTATCTGTTCAGCGAGCGCCGGGCCCGGTTCTACAGCGGGGATGACCAAATGGTCCAGGTTCTGGGCCAGGAGGTGCGCGTGTTTCGGGGTGTCCAGACATTCTCGCTCTCGTCGTCGGCTCGGCCGTTCGCGTACCGCGCCGGCACGCCGTGTGGCTACCGTCGGGCGCGCGGGCGGGGCGAGGCCTGGCTGCTCGGGACCTGGCCCGTGGCCGATTCGGTTCCAGGACGGGCCTCGAACGTGTTCGAGCTGCAACAGCTCCCGTCGTCGTCGTCCTCGGCCGAGGTCGCCGACCGGGCCCGGGAGCTGGCACAGACACGTCTGGGCGCGGCGGCTGCGGCCAGGATCGGGCAGACCGTGCAGCGGGTCGGCTCGGGACGACCCGAGTACCTTGTGGTCTACGACTACCCCAACGAGCGTCGCGCCGGCGAGGTGGCCACCGGCGGCACCGTGGCCTACTGGGACGGGAACGACATCGTCCCCGTGGTGGAGTTGAACAGCGCTGAGCAACAGGTAAGCGAGGGCGTGTTGCCTGAGGGGGCCGGTGTCAGCGTGCCACCCTACCGTCCTCTCACCCCGGCCCACCTGCGGGTAGTGAGGCGGCTCCACGGAAGGCCCCCTCACGCGAGGGCGAGCGATCCTCGGGTCCAGGTGCGAGTGCTGGACTGCCAACGCCCGCGGGCGACCACGCTGGCGGTGCTCAACCGGTTCCCCGACGAGGTTCGGACGGTGATTCAGACCCGATCCGGTGAGCGCCCGATCCGGCTACCGAGCACTGGAATGATCACCCTGCCCGCTCGGGCGACCCTGCTCCTGCCGGTCGACTATCAGCTCCGGCGGGGAGTGACCATCACCCAGTCCACGTTGCAGCTCCTGGATTACCGGCTCGGAGCCCACGAGGTGGAGCTTGAGCTGTATTCACCGGCAGGAGGCGAGCTCATCGTCTCACTGCCGGCCCGGGTCCGTGCGGCCAAGACTGGATCCCGGATGGTGCCCGTCCAGCAGTCATACCGGTCGGGACACGCCCGCGTGCGTTTGGAGCTCGGACCGGGCGAGCACCGGCTGAGCCTGCGCTGGGGCTGAGCCGGCTCAGAAGGCCGGGCTGTCCGGATCGCCGATCAGAACAGCCTCGGCCTCAAGAAAGCGCTCGTTGAGGGCCGCCGTCTCCAAGAAGGTCATGAACAGCCGGCCGACGGGGATGCGATGGCGCCAGATGGCCGCCGCCACCGTGGACGGTCCTCCATGAAAATGGGCTTCGGCGACCTGGCCGGAGAACGTGGCCGAGACGAACGACCCGCCGCGGCGCAGCTCGAGCGGGCGGTCCGCCGCGGTGGCCCGGTACAGCTCGACCGCTGGCAGGCCCCAGGCCGCCGCGAGCGCTCTCATGAAGGCCAGCCGGGTGATGATGTGCAGCCGGCGGGCGGAATATGACCACGGAGCTCGCAGCGCCTCGGGATCACGGAGCAGCTTGCCCCGGTAGGGGCAGAGCCCGAGGTCGGCCAGCACCATCGCGTGGCCCTTGACGAGCTCGCCGGAGTGGGGGTTGCTCACGAAGGTGTGAGCGAACGCCTGGTCCAGCTCGAGCAGCCCCCTCCGGGCCAGGTAGCTCTCCAGCACCGTCCCCAGCTGGGGCTCGCCGCGGCGCCGCTCGATGTAGTTGTTCAGCGGATCGAGCCCCCGAAGCACCCCGGCTCCCACGAGGAACTCACGAGCGATCTCCTCCTCATTCGCGACCGCCTCAAGCGTGGTCGCCAGGGCTCCGGGCTCGGCATCGATGACCAGCTCGCGGTCAAACCGCATGCTGGCCAGCCTCACGTCGGTCACCGCGTCCGGCGTGGCCACCGGCGCGTCACGCGGGAACTGGAACCGGGCCAGCTCCTCCAGCCCCAGTTCCCATCGGGCCCCACGGTCCTCGAAGGCCTCGATCAGAACCGAGAACGAGCCCCTGGCTGGGTCGACGTCCACCACCGTGACCGGGGTGCGGCGCGCGTCGAGGAGCCGGGCGCGGTTGCCGGTTAGCAGATGCGCGAGCGTTCCGGCGACGAAGCCAGAGTCATCCTCCATCTCCGGACTGGACTCGTATACGGCCATCCCTTGACCGCATGAAGCTACTCCTCCTCGGGCGGAACGGGGGTCCGCTCCGGGTCAGCGTCCGGTGGAGGGGTGCCGGGTCTAGACGTAGCGGCGGTCGAGCTCGGTGACGATCTCCGCCACCGCGATCCGCATCTCAACCACGTCGGCGCTCAGGGCCGCTATCAGCCTGTCGATTGCACGTCGCATAGGACGGGCATCGGCCGTGAGCCGGGCGCACTTGAACCCAGAGCGGAAAGCTCGTGCTCGCGTCCAGGCCGTGGGGTCACCATGGCCAGACGGGCCAGGTACATCGCCAGCAGCGCCTCGCCGCCCACGCTCAGGACGTACAGGTACGCGGGGGAGATCCGACCGGCCACCGAGAACAGCACCAGAACGGCCGCGCTCAGCGCCAGCGTCTTGACCGGGAGGCGGTCCTCGAGCGCCTCCCACGCCGCCACCGGGATCAGCAGGGAGACCCAGTAATACGCCTCGTGCGTCGAGTCAAACACGCACCGCAAAAGGCCGAACAGCACCAGCATGACCAGGGGCTGAGGCGTTGCCCCACGCCGCCGGGCCCGGGCGTACCAGAGGAGCCCGGCGGGAGCCGTGCACGCCACCGTCAGCAGGGTCGCCGGTGTACGGGTCAGCCCCAGCGGCATCACCCGGGCCACGGACAGTTGAGCGCCGATGTGCAGCGCCGAGGACACCGGCCACAGCAGGCTGAACGGAGTCAGGTAGCGGGTGGCCCCCTCGCCGTGCAGGGAGCGAACCAGTGCATCGGGATCGGCCACCCACACGGTCCCGCATAGCACCAGAACAACGCCGCCGGCGATCGCCGCCACCCTTAGCCGACGACCGGGCAGCGCGAGCATCACCGGCACCAGGGCGATCACCCCGGTCTCCTTGGTCGAGATCGACAGGCCGAGCAGTACTGCCGCCCATCCAGCCCGGCCCCGCATCGCCACCAGCACGGCCACGGTGGCCAGCAGCGTGGACAGCGCTCCTTCCGGGTGACCCGCGGTCAGCCCGTTCCGGACGATCGGACTCTGGATCACAACCAGAACGGCGGCCAGCCGGAGCAGTCGTTGGCGCCGGGACAGCCCCGGCCTCGATACGAGCCAGGCACCGGACAGGGCGAGCGGGAAGAGGCAGGCCAGCGCGCCGACCCTATAGCCCAGCAGGCTGCCTGCTCCGAGGGCTGAGGCCAGGGCGACGAAGGGAAGGCGCAACAGGATCGACGTGAGCCCGACGATCGGTTGGAGATCGAGGTATCGATCGAGGTTTCCGTAGAGGAGGGCCTGGATGCCGGGGCCCGCGTTGTCCCCTCCCACGGGAGCGGTCACGTTGTAGTCACCGGTGCTGGTGATTGAGAAGACGACCGCGCTGAGCACCGCGAGGAGCAGCCCGCCGGTGAAGATGGCGAACATCAGGCGCCCGTCCGAACGTGCTCGAGCAGCAGCGCGCATAGGCGATTTTTTCGGCTTCGTCAGTCACAACCTTGACGCTTGGGCGCCTGACGGACACCCGGTCGATCAACCGCAGCTCCGCGCCCCGGCTCGGCAAGGTGTCGCCTCCCGCTTGACATACTCGCAAGTATCTGATTTATATACCCGTCGGTATCTGAAATGGAGGGATCGATCCACACGTTTCTGTTCGCGGACCTCGTCGGGTACACGGCGCTGGCCGAGCTCGAGGGCGACGGCCGGGCGTTGGAGGTGGCGCTGGCGCTTCAGCGGCGGGTGGGCGGGCTGCTGGGCCAGCACCGGGCCGAGCAGGTCAAGGCGATCGGAGATGGGCTCATGCTCCGGTGCAGCGACCCGGGGATGCGGTCCGGCTCGGACTGCGGCTGATGGATGAGCTGGCCGGGGAGGACGATTTTCCGCCAGTCCGGGTCGGGATTCACACCGGCCCGGCGCTGGCCTCGGGAGGTGACTGGTACGGCCGCGCGGTCAACGTGGCCGCCCGTCTGTGCGCCACGGCTCCCGGGGGAGAGGTGATGGTCTCAGAGCACACGCGAACGGCTGCTGGAAGCCTGAACGGCGTCGAGTGGGGTGCGCGCGAGCTCCACTGGCTGCGAAACGTCTCCCAACCGATCGCCGCGTACTGTGCCGCCCCCGGCCGCGAGTCTGTCCGAGCGCCGCGGTGGCGGTTCAAAGCTGTGTCCGCCGACGCGGGACGCCAGCTGCTGGCCCGCGCGTGTCCGGTCGGGCTGCACGGAGAGGCCACGGCATGAGCGCTTCGGCCTCAACGACGCTCCCACCGGGACCGCGCATGCCCCCGCCGATTCAGACGGCGATCTGGTTTCGCCGGGCCCAGTGGATGATGTCGCAGTGCGCAGCCCGGTTTGGCGAGACGTTCACCCTCCGGATCCTGCACGAGGGCGCCTGGGTGGTCCTGTCCAACCCGGACCACGTCAAGCAGGTCTTCACCGGGAATCCGAAGGTTTTCCACGCCGGCGAGGCCAACCGGATCCTTCTGCCCGTGCTGGGCCCTCACTCGGTCCTGCTGCTCGACGAGGAGGAGCACATGCAGCAGCGAAAGCTGCTGCTGCCTCCGTTCCACGGGGGCCGGATGCAGAGCTACCGGGAGCTCATGTCTCAGGTGGCGGCGGCCGAGATCGAGACCTGGCCCCGTGGAGAGCCCTATCGGCTGCGTCCGCGGATGCAAGCGCTGACCCTGGACATCATCCTGCGAGCGGTCTTCGGGCTCACGGAGGGGAGCGGATCGAGCGGCTGCGGTGTGAGCTCAGGAGCCTCTTGAACCTGGTCAGCAATCCGAGGACGATCGTCCTCCCTGCGCTGATGGGTCCCGACCGGCTGGCCCGTTTCAGGCCGTTCCAAAGCTTCCTCCGACGCGTCGATGGCCTCCTCTACGAGGAGATCGCCGAGCGCCGGCACAGCGCCGATCTGGCCCAACGCGAAGACATCATGTCGCTCCTGCTTCAGGCCCGGCACCCGAGAGTGGAGAGCCGATGAGCGATGTCGAGCTCCGGGATGAGCTGCTCACGCTTCTGACAGCCGGGCACGAGACGACGGCCACGGCGCTGGCCTGGGCCGTGGAGCGGTTGGCCCGCCATCCGGACAAGTTGGCCCGGCTCAGGGACGAGGTGCAGGCCGGCCAGACCGCGTATCTGGATGCGGTGGTGGCCGAGACGCTGCGGCTGCGGCCGGTGATCTCACTCGTGGGCCGGCGCCTCAAGGAGCCGGTCCAGATCGGTGAGTGGAACCTGCCCGCCGGAATCAGCGTCGTGCCCTCGATCTACCTCGTCCACAGGCGCCCGGACATCTATCCCAACCCCGAGAGCTTTGAGCCTGAGCGCTTCCTGGACGATTCGCCTGGGACTTACACGTGGATTCCGTTCGGGGGCGGCATCCGCCGATGCCTGGGCGCGGCCTTCGCCCAGTTTGAGATGGGTGTGGTCCTCTCCGAGCTCGTTCGGCAATGGGGCATCGAGCCCGCTCGGCCTGCCTCCGAGCCGGTGCTCAGGCGAGCCATCACCGAGACTCCGCGGGACGACGCCCAGGTGGTGCTGACATGAGCAGCACGCACATGAGCCGGCGGGAAAAGCAGCAGCACACGCGCAGCTCACTGCTCAAGGCGGCCGGCAAGGTGTTCTGCCGCAACGGGCTGGAGGGAGCCTCCGTGGATCAGGTGGCGCAGGCGGCGGGGTACACGAAGGGCGCGTTCTACGCCAACTTCAGGTCCAAGGAGGAGCTGTTCCTGGTGATGCTCGACGAGCGGTTCGCCCGCGAGCTCGAGCGCATCGACGCGGCCCTGGCCGGATCAGGCGAGCCGCACGCCGAAGCCCGGGCGGCGGCGGCCGATTTCATCCACTTCGCCGGCGATGAGGACTGGCCCCACCTGTACTTCCAGTTCGTGGCCCACGCGGCTCGGGACGACGAGTTCAGACAGGAGCTGGCCACCAGGCAGCAGGCCATGCGCGAGAAACTGGCCGAAACCTTCGCCAGCTGGAAGCACGGGCTCGACCAGGACGGTCACCCTCCGCTGCCGATGCAGGAGGTCGCGGCCATGATCTACTGCATGGCCGACGGTTTCCTGGTCGATCGGATGATTGAGCCGGGCCTCGGCGACGAGCTGTACGAAAAGATGATCGAGGTGTTCCTGCGCGGGCTCGAGGCGCTCGGGGCCGAGGCGGTTCAGGAGCCGTCCGGCCGCGCCATGCGGTAGAAGATCGGCCCCATACCGCCCCCAATTACGACCAATCGGGGTAGAACATGCCGGTGAGCGTCGTCGGCCGGGTGGACGAGTATCAGCGCCGGCACAGCCGGCTGGGGTTCCCGCTGGCGGTGATCTACAAGTACTTCGATGACCGGGGTCCATACCTGGCCGCGCTCATCACGTACTACGCCTTCGTCTCCTTGTTCCCGCTGCTGCTGCTCCTGTACAGCATCCTGGGCTTCGTCCTCCAGGGGGACTCCGGGCTCCGAGCACCACCTCGAGCATTCGGTGTTGTCGAATTTCCCCGTCATCGGTCACCAGCTGTACAGCGACATCAAGGGGTTGCGAGGCAGCGGGGTCGGTCTGGCGATCGGTGTCCTGGGCACCCTTTACGGTGGACTCGGGGCCACCCAGGCCGCGCAGACCAGCTTCAACCAGATCTACGGCGTACCGCGCAGCGACCAGCCCAACCCGTTCAGGTCACGACTGCGGAGCCTCGGGCTGCTGGCCCTGCTGGGCTCCGGCGTTCTTCTAGCCACCGGGCTGACCGTGATTCTGTCCACGGCCAATGGCATCTCCCACAATCTTGGTGACGCCGTGCAGGTGGCCGGTTACGGGGTGAGCTATGTGGTCAACGTGTCGCTGTTCAGCACCGCGTTCCGGCTCCTCACGGCCCGGGACCTGAGCTACCGCCAGGTGCTGCCCGGAGGAGTCGTCGCCGCCGCCCTGTGGATGCTCGTCCAGGGGTTTGGCAGCAGCCTAATCTCGCACGTGCTCACCCACTGGGGACATCTGTACGGTGGGTTCGCGATCGTGCTGGTCACCCTGGCCTGGCTCTACCTCCAGTCGGTGATCCTGGTCCTCTCGGCGGAGATCAACGCGGTCCGCGAGTACCGCCTGTGGCCTCGGTCCTTGCTGACACCGTTCACGGACAACGTCCAGCTGACCGGGGCCGATCGGAGGGCCTACCGACAGTACGCCGAGGCCCAGCAGTTCAAGGGTTTTGAGACGGTCACGGCGGCGTTCGAGCCGGTCCCGGACCGCGACGCTCCGGACGCGCCCTCAGAGACCGCGCCCGGGGAAGCTCCTACCGGGGAAGCTCCTACCGGGAAAGCTCCTACCGGGAAAGCTCCTACCGGGGAAGCTCCTACCGGGGAGGCTCCTACCTAGCTCGTCGGGTGAACGTGTACGTCCAGTCACTCCGGCCGTACGTGGCGATCAGGAACTTGTTGGGGTTGCCCGGGTCGACCCTGAGGGTGAACACCGGCACCGCCGGCAGCCCGCGCCCGAGCACCGCGTAGGTGGGACCGCCTCGGCGACCGCCCCCGGCGCTCCCGGTCCGGCCGGCGGAGGTCTGGATGAACACTCCCAGGTCGGTGGCCACGAGCAACTTCCCGTTGTGGAGCGCGGTGAAGTTGGCGGAGATGTCGGGCAGGTTGCCGGAGATGTTGGTGAAGTGCTGGCCGTGGTCGTGTGAGACGAACACGTGGCCGACGCCGACGTTGCTGACGTTCTCTCCGAATGAGCCCGGTGGGATCCACCGGCGCTCGTAACCCCCGAGGGTGACGTACACCGTGTTGGGGTTCTTCGGATCCTCCTGAATCGAGTTGATGTAGCGCTCCGGCAGCCTGCCGTTGGCCGTACCGCAGCCGCGGCAGAAGGCGGCGGCCTTATGCCACCCGTTCGAGGTGCCGATCTTGGGTGGTTTGCTTCCGCCGACGTTGGTGGCGATTCCGTTCATGAATGGGATCGCCTGTGTGGCCGGATCGCAGTACCCGCAGTAGCCCACGTACTCCTTGGCCCCCCGCACGGCGAGCGCCGAGGGGATGTTGGTGGCGCCGCTAGGGGCCGGGAGCTTTGACAGGTCGTACACCGTCACGAAGGGGTTGTTGGCGGTCGAGCAGTTGTTGGCGTTGCCGCCATCCGGGCTGGCGAGGGGTCGGCGAAGCCGTGGGCGGTCTCCTGGATCTGCGTGCAGCCGATCAGGATGTGACCGGCCCTGGTCGGGTCCTGCTCCATCGGGGCGGCGAACAGGGCGTTCGTGCCCGACCCGCAATCCCCCGGGGTGATGCCATACCAGCTATTGCCTCCGTCCAGGGTGAGGCTGGGCGTGGCGTCGGTGTACTCCTCCCAGATCTGCTTGCTGTTGTTGGGGTTGATCACGGTGTAGAAACCGTCGCCGCCGAAGATCTCCGACTCAGCCCCGTTCGGAGCGATCTTCATCTCGCCGTTGTCCTGGTTGCCGGACACGATCGTCCCGTCCTTGGCCATCTCGGCGTCGTAAGGCTGCAGCGCGGACATCGTGGCGTTGAGGCCGTTGCCCCAGTTGTTGTTGCTGAAGTTCTGGCCCTTGGCCACGTGCTGGGCGTAGGTACCGCCGTCCGAGCCGGCCAGGAAGGTGACACCGCCTTTGCCGTCGGGAATCATCGCGTAGGCGTGCTGGTCCGGATGGGTGGTCGACCCGGGGATCGGACCGCCGGTGAACGGGTTGGGGTTGCACGGCCCGATCGACAGGCCGAAGGGGCCGACGGCGCATGCATTCCAGTAGCGCCCGACCACGTCCCAGGAATCGGCGGGCTGGGCGGCGAACGGCGTCTTCAGGACGGTCGGGCCCAGGACCGGATTGTTCTCCCAGATCTCCTCCAGGCCGAACAGGACTCGGGTTGGATCGTGGGTGGTCGGGTCGGTAGCCGTCGGATCGGCCTCGACCCAGAGGTTGTACCAGGACTGAATCCCCGGGCCGTACCCCACCTGGCTGCCGATCGAGCTGTTGGTCCCGGGCTGCTTCAGCTGGCTGAAGTCCATGATCTTGGTCCACGTCTTGCCGAAGTCGTAGGACGCGTACATCCCGTCCAGGACGGTGGCCACGCCGTCGCCCTGGATGACCGCGTTGCAGCTGGTGGGGACCGTGTCCAGCACGTCCTGGCAGTGGTTGAACTTCTGGGCGTCCTGGACGAGCGCATACACGGCGTCGGAGTTCTGGCCCGGGCCGTGGGCGATGGCCAGCGCCGTGCGGCCGAATATGCCGGTGGGCGGAAGCTTGACCACGCCCGATCCGCCGCCCAGGTAGGAGAAGGACCTCGGCTTGCCCGTCGATGACCTGTACAGGCCGTTCTGGGGCGCCTGGAGGCAGTTGGTCGGCTCGCCCTTCAACCTGCACCCGGCGACCGGCTTGCCGCCGGCCCCGACGTCGACCTTCTGGCCGGCCCGCCAACCCACGGCCGCGATCACCGCGCCGGCCGGCCCGTTGGCCGTCTTGGTCGGCTTGACGACCACGTCGGTGACGTCGTTGGCGAAGAAGCACAGCCGGCTGGAAACGTTGCCGGCGCAATTGGGCGAGTAGCCCCTGGGTGAGGTGGGCAGGTCCTCATTGGCGAAGCTGACTCCACCGTTGACGGAGCGGAACAGCCCCTTGCTGGTGGCGGCGTAGATCGTCTTCCCGCTCCGGTCCGCCGGGGAGACGAGCATCTTGAAGCTCAGAATCAGATCGGGCACCCCGGAGGAGCGGTGCCAGGTTGCGCCGTCGTTACTCGAGTAATAGACGCCGATGCCGGCGATTCCCGAGCCCCCGAACGAGTTATCGCCGGTGCCCACGATGATCCGGTGCAGCCGAGAGTCGTAGGCGATCGCGCCCACAGTCTGGGTGGGCAGGTTGTTGCCAATCGGCCGCCAGCTCCCGCCCCCGTTGCGCGTCTCCCACACGCCTCCCACGACAGGCGAGGCAAAGTAGTGCCCCTTTCTTGCCGGGTCGTACGCGATGCTGCTGACCCGCCCGGAGAGCGTCCGGAATCCCAGGCTACCCACGTTGCTGTAGTTGCCGTTCTCGGCGTTCGCGGCCGGACAAGCCGTGTTGCCGGACGTCTGCGCCGCGCATAGCGGCGGATGTCCCGCCAGCTTCCAGCGGTTGCCCGCTCCGGACGCGACGGTGGCCACCGGCATCGCGCGGCTCTCGGAGACCGCGTGCAGGTAGGCCCCCGCGGCCTGGGTGGCAAACGGCGCGGTCTCTCGGGCGCCGAGCTCGGTGGTGGAGGTGAAGAGGTCGTGGAAGGTTTCGATCCCGCCGAGGCGCGAGCAATCCGTCGCGCCGGAGTCGCCGCCCTGATCGCTTTCCGCCGGGACCAGGCCGTTGTGACATTGCAGCGCCACCTGATTTGCCGCCAGCCGGATGGGCTCGGGCCTCCCTGCCAGCGCGCTGACCGAGGCGGCCAGGCCGGCGATGACCAAACCGATGACCAGCACGGCCACCGTGGGCCTCCCCCGCAGGATCGAGTGTCGACGCATGTAGGTGCCTCCCAGACCGGTTTGTGAACCCCCTCCGATGTCGAACTGAAGGAGCGCGCCAAACCGTACACAGTCCCGGGCCGAGCCGGGTCAGTCTGGGTACGAAATTCATACCTGCCTCACGCGGTGTGAAATTCGCCACCGGACCGGGTATGCCCTGACCATGTTCTCCGTTGTTCCACAGCCCGGCGAGCCGCCCACTCCGATCGTTCCGGACGCTCCTGTGTCCCCGGCGGTCCCAGATCCAGGAACCCCCGCGGATCCTGAGGAGCCGGCCACCGTGCCCGCTCCCGAGGAACCGCCCACTCCGGTGGTCCCCGAGCCCGGTCCGGACGATCCCTCCAGCCCAGAGCCCCAGCCCGGGGAGGAGTAGCCCGGCTGAGGCGGTCAGAGCCCGGCCGTCGCCACGATGATCTCAGCCAGCTCGGCGGGCCGCTGCTGCGCCAGCAGGTGGTGTGCACCCGCCAGTTCGACCAGGGCGGCCCCCCTGATCCGGTGAGCCACGGCCCGCGCCGATGCGATCGGGACCACGTGATCCGCGGTCCCGGCCACGACCGTGGTGGGGGCGGCAATGTCGGCCAGGCGCTGCTCCAGTGAGGGCAGGTCTCGGATCAGTGACCGCTGCTCGGCCACAAACGATCGCCACGCGTCCGGTCGCCGCAGCAGCGCGGCCGAGGAACGCAGATATCGGGGGTCGATGCCCAGGCGGGATCCGATGGCCCGCCGAACGGGGCCCGCCGCCGCGGCCCCTCCCGCTGCACCAAGGAGGGCAGCGCTCAGCGCCCCGCCGAGGATCGGGGCGGCCAGCAGGCGATCAAGCGCGGTGATGGAGTGGGTATCCGCCGCCGGAGCGACGAGGACCAGGCTGACCACCCGGTCGGGGTCCGTGGCGGCGAGCCAGGCGGCGACCGCGCCGCCGAAGCTGTGCCCGACAACGACGGCTCGCGCCACATCGGCCCGATCGAGCGCGGCTCGCGCAGCGACGGCATTGCCCTCCAGGTCCACGGCGACGGTCCCCGGCGCCCACCCCGGCCGGGCGATGGCCAGCGTCTGTGCCCGGGGCCCGATCTCGGACACCACCCTGTCCCAGTCGCGCGGGCTCCCCGGTTGCCCGTGGAGCAGCAGGACCGGGTGCTTGCTCGCCGTCAGAACGAAACTCCGGCGGGGCTCACTCCGGGTCTGGCGCGGCGGCAGCGTCCTCGTGACCCGGGGGTGCGCCGGGCGGACCGGTGGCGGATCCCTGATCCCCGGCGGGCCGTCCGTCCCGTCCCACATAGCCATCCTTCCCCCCGACCACCACCACGATTGCGTCGTCCTGGCCGGCGTTGCGCATGCCGCGGTGCGTGCTGGGGCTGACCCGGACCACGCCGCCCGCCCCGAGCAGCTTGGTGGTCCCGTCTCCGAAGCGGAACTCCACCTGGCCCCGGTGGACGAAGTAGGTCTCCTCCTGTTCGTCGTGGTAGTGGACGCCGGTCTGGTAGCCCGGGGGAAGCACGAGCGCGTTGATACCGAACGCCGTCACGCCCAGCTCGTGCCGGATCTTGCGAAAGCCGTACCCGTCTCCCATCTGGTCGAGGGTGGACACCGCGTAGGCATCTTCGGGCACCGGCTGGCTCATGGCCTCAGATGCTAGTCCGGAGTGCTGAATCTGGATCGCCAGAACCGGCGCAGGAACTGGCTGGCCACGAGCAGCATCAGGCCGGCGAAGGCCAACTTGAGGGCGCGCTGCGGCACGACGTTGGCCGCGGCCACTCCTCCGAGCACGCCCACCGCTGACAGCACGCCCAGGACCACTCCGTCGCGGGCCTGGACGTTCCCGTAGCGCCACTGCCGGGCCGCGCCCATCAGCGCCACTGGGATGATCGCCAGCAGCGATGTCGCATCGGCCCGGAGTTGGCTGAGCGACAGGACCAGGGTCAGGGTGGGGACGAACAGGATCCCGCCTCCGACGCCCAGCAGCCCGCTGGTCACGCCGGCAGCCACGCCGAGGAACGCGGCCAGGATCAAGAGTGGGCCTGCACCCGCACGGGCCCGGTCACGACCCGATCAGGTCGATCGCCACGCCGATCATGAGCAGCGCGAACAGCAGGACGATCGTGTCACCGCGCAGGCGTTGCTGAAGAGATGTCCCGATGATCGCCCCCGCCACCGCCGGGCCGCCGACCAGCAGGGCGCTCAGCGGTCTGACATTTCCGTACGCGCCCTGGGCGATCGTGGCGATGGAGGCGATCACGACGATCGCGACCAGCGAGGTGCCCGTGGCGGGCCGTTCTTCGTAGCCCAACCAGAGGATCAGCAGCGGGACGATCACGGTTCCCCCGCCGACGCCAAAGAGAGCGCTGAACAGCCCCGCCGCGGTTCCGATCACCGCCAGCTTGACCGTGCGTGGAGCCGCGAGCTTCGACGTGCTGAGCCCCGGCATGAGGGGGCATACTACGGTGGTGACGTCAGCGCTCCTCCCCGAGGCGCTCGCGCCGCTCCGTGGCCAACCCGAGCGCGCCGGCATCCTTCTGGACATCGACGGCACGCTCGCTCCGATCGTGGGCCAACCGGCCGACGCGCGGGTGCCCGAGGACTCCAGGCGGCTTTTGGCCGAGGTGGCTCGTCGGTATGGCGTTGTGGCCTGCGTCAGTGGTCGCCGAGCCTCGGAGGCCCGGGCGCTGGTCTCGATCGGGGCGATCTCCTATTTGGGAGCCCACGGCGCGGAGCTGCTGCGGGCCGGCTGGACCGAGCCAGTGCTTGATCCGCGCCTTGAGGACTGGGTCCAGCGGATCCACGAGTTCGGCCGCCAGGCCGACAATCAGGACCTGCGCCACCTGCGAGTCCGGCTGGAGGACAAGGGGGCGATCCTGGCCTTTCACTGGCGTGGCGCCCCGGACGAGGAGGTGGCCAGGGCGGCCATCGACGCCGTCGCCGCCCGAGCGTCTGCGCTCGGGCTGCGCACCCACTGGGGCCGCAAGGTTCTGGAGGTCCGGCCTCCGGTTCAGTTCGACAAGGGCTCGGGGGTGACGTCGTTTCTGGCCGGCACCGGAGCGGAGGTGGTGATGTACGCCGGCGATGACAGAACCGATCTGGACGCGTTCCGGGCGATCGTCCGCCTGGCCGAGGAGGGACGAATCTCCACAGCCATCCGGGTGGGAGTCCAGTCCGACGAGGCTCCGGAGGAGATCATCGCGGAGGCCGACGTCGTGGTCGAGGGTCCGGAAGGTGTGAAGGATCTCCTCCGTCTCCTCGTCGAGGCCTGAACCATGCGTTTCACCGACTTCCTCCGGACCACAGTCCTGATCAGCGCGGCCGCGGCCAGCGCGCTGGCCGCGGTCACCGTGGCGGGTGCCTCGGGGAGCGGAGACGATCTGGTGGTTCCCGTGGGCGCGGGATGGTGGGCCGTCGCGGGGGCGGTCGGGATCTGGTTGGGCCGCCGGGCCGAGACTTCGCCGCCGATCGCCACGCTGCTGGCCAGCGCCCGGATGCAGTCCTCGCTGCCTGAGCTCAACCCGGCCCGGACCTTGGTGAACCGCCTGTGGCCGCTGCTGTTCTCCACGATCGGCGCGGGCGCGGTGGCCTTCCTGGTCCCACAGGTCTCCGCCGTGGCCACCGGATTCGCGATCATCTGGGCGCTGGCCTGGCGCAGGCAGGCATCGGCCGTGGCCGCCATCGAAGAGCGGGACGGGGCGCGCTTCTACGTGGTGAGGACGTCCCCATTCCGACCGATTCAGCTCGTCCGAACGCCGTGGTTGCGCTCCAATCTGTTTGAGCTCAACGGCTCCTCAGAGCGGCGCCGCGCCCAACCGCGGGTCTAGATCAATTTGGAATCAACAATCTGGGCAGCGCCGTCTGCCACGATTGTTCGGCGCATGATCCCGGCCTACATCCCGAGTCCGTCCGAGAACGGATTTCACCTCGGCCCGCTGTTCGTGCACGCCTACGGCGTGGCGTACGTGTTCGCCGTCGCCGCGGCGATCCTCGTGGCCAGATGGCGTTGGGCCAAGGCCGGCGGCGACCCCAGGCTGCCCCAGGAAACCGCGGTGTGGGGGTTCCCGGCCGGCCTGATTGGGGGGCGGATCTACTTCCTGATCTCCACGCCCAGCCAGATCCCGCCCCACTGGTGGGGGCCGTTCGCGATCTGGCAGGGTGGGCTGGGCATCTGGGGCGGAATCGCCGGGGGCGTGGCCGTCGGGATCTGGTACGTGCATCGCCGATTGGGCTCGTGGGCGCAGGTGCGACGGTTCTGCGATGCCGCCGCACCCGGGCTCCTGGCTGCCCAGGCCATCGGCCGGATCGGCAATTACTTCAACCAGGAACTGTTCGGGAAACCCACGTCGCTGCCGTGGGGCCTTGAGATCTCGCCCGCCCACCGCCCGCCCGGCTACACCCAGTTTGGGACCTTTCAGCCCACGTTCCTGTACGAAATCGTCTGGAACCTGAGCCTGGCCGCCTTCCTCATCTGGCTGGGCCATCGCCGCCGGATCAGAGCGCCGGGCATCTTCGCCCTTTACGTGGCCGGCTATTCCGCCTTCCGGATGTTTGAGGAGACGCTGAGGATCGACTACTCGAACTACTTCCTGGGGATGCGGGTCAACTTCTGGATCGCCGGGGTGCTGTGCGTCGGCGGACTGCTGTGGTTCGTGGCCATCCAGCGCGGCTGGAAGCTGGGTCGCCGCACTCCGCCGGATGTGGCGCTGTACGACGTCCCGTCCAAGCAGGAGAGCCCGGGCGTTGGCCGGCACCCGGGAGGGACCGGACCGGCCGAGCGCGCGCCCGACCGGCCCGAAGAGCTGCCAGCGCAGCGCGCCGACTCCGCGGTGGCGCGGCCGTAGCGCCACCGGTGCGCCCATTTGGGGCGTCGGTTCTGCCACCCTTGCGGGCCAGGCCATGATCGCCCCGGGCTACATCGCCAGTCCTTCCGCCGACGGCTTCCACATCGGGCCGTTCTTTGTGCACGTCTACGGCCTGTCCTACGTGGTCGGGGTGGGGGCGGCCATCGTGATGACCGGGTTGCTCTGGAAGCGCGAGGGGGGAGACTCCAAGCTGCCGCAGGAGGTAGCGCTGTGGGCGTTTCCCGCCGGGTTGATCGGGGGGCGGATCTACTTCCTGATCACGACCCCGAGCCAGATACCTCCCCATTGGTGGGGTCCGTTTGCGATCTGGAAGGGGGGCCTGGGAAGCTGGGGTGGGATCGGAGCCGGCGTGCTGGTCGGCGTGTGGCGGTTGCGACGGCACCTGGACTGGGCCCAGGTGCGCCGGTTCCTGGACGTGGCCGGTCCGTCGATTCTGGTGGCCACCGCGTCGGTGCGGGTCGGCAATTACTTCAACCAGGAGCTGTTCGGCAAGCCGACGTCCCTGCCCTGGGGCCTTGAGATCTCTCCCGCCCACCGGCCTCCTCACTACACGCAGTTCGCCACCTTCCAGCCCACGTTCCTGTACGAGATCATCTTCAACCTGGCCTTCGCCGCGCTGCTCGTCTGGCTGGCGCAAACTCGCCGAGTCCGCGCGCCGGGCGTGTTCGCGCTCTACGTCGCCGGGTACTCGGGCTACCGGATCTTCGAGGAGACCATCCGCATCGACTACTCGAACTACATCCTCGGGATGCGGCTCAACTTCTGGATCGCTCTGATCGGGTTCCTGGCCGGGCTGACGTGGTTCTTCGCCATCCAGCGCGGGTGGCGGATTCCGTTGCCTGGGCGACGTTCCAACGTCGCCGCTCAGCGCCGGTGACGGGGCCGCAGGGCCTCGACCTCCTCCCAGCTCCGGGTGTTTACCACCTGGGCGGGGCCCAGCCAGGCCCGGCGGGCCGTGGCCACCCCGTAGCGGGCCACCCGGAAGCCCCGGGTTCGGTGGGCGTCGCAGTTGATGACGATGCCGACTCCGACGGCGGCGGCCGCCCGGGCGTGGACGTCGTTCAGGTCACGGCGATCCGGACTTGAGTTGATCTCCAGCATCGTCCCCGTCGTGGCCGCGGCCTCGAACACGCGGTCGGCATCGAACTCGTAGGGCGGCCGGCGCTCGATCTTCCTTCCCGACGGATGCCCGATCGCGTCGACCAGCGGGTTCTGGATCGCCCTCACCATCCGCTTGGTCATCTGGGCCGAGGACATGCGGAAAGACGAGTGGACGCTGGCGATCACCCAGTCCAGCTCCTCCAGCTCCGCGTCGGGGTAGTCCGGCGCGCCGTCGGGGAGGATGTTGACCTCCGATCCCGCCAGCAGCCGGATGCCGTCCACCTTGGCTGACCTGATGCTGGCGGCGTGGGCCCTGAGTTGCTCGGCGGACACATGGCGGCCGAAGCCGAAGCTGGCCGAGTGATCGGTGATGGCCAGGTATTCGTAGCCGGCGTCGCGAGCGGCCCGGGCCATCTCCTCAATCGAGGCCGTGCCATCGGACGCCGTGGTGTGGGAGTGCAGGTCCCCTCGAAGCTCACCGGGAGTGATCAGGTTCGGGAGCGCGCCGCGCGCCGCCGCGTCCAGCTCGCCCCGGTTCTCCCGCAGCTCGGGCTCGATGTAGTCCAGGCCGAGCAGGTGGTACACCTCGTCCTCGGTGGCGCAGCGGTGTGTCTCGCCGGTTGAGTCGTCCAGCACTCCGTACTCGGACACGTGCAGCCCGCGCCTGACGGCCGCGTCGCGCAGCGCCATGTTGTGTTCCTTTGACCCCGTCAGGTGCTGGAGCAGGTTTCCGAACTGATCGGGCGCCACGATCCGGAGGTCCACCGCGATGCCGGCATGGGTGCTCAGCCTGGCTCCGCTGTCGCTGGGGGCCGCCGCCGACTCCACGAGCTCCAGCTCCGCCGCGGCCTGCACCAGCGCCGCCGGGTCGCTCGTCGTGGCGATCACGTCCAGGTCCTTGACGCTGTCGGCCCACCGTCTGGCCGATCCGGCCAACTCCACCCGGTCGGCCGCCGGGTGGGCCCGGAGCGCATCCACCAGCGCCTCGCCGACGGCCAGGGCGCGGTCCAGCACCACGCGGCGCCCGTGCGATCCGGCCTGGGCGGCGGCCAGCCCGGCCAGGATCGCCTCCTCGGCCTTGGGCCCGAAGCCCTTGAGGGCGCGGATCCGCTGCTCCTGGGCCGCGGCCTGGAGCGCGGCCGGCGAGTCGATCCCCAGCTCATCGAACAGTCGCCTGGCTCGCTTGGGCCCCAGCCCCGGCAGTCGTGTCATCTCAATCAGCCCGGCGGGGAATTTTGCCCGCAGCTTGACCGCGGCCGGAATCACCCCCTCGGAGCCCAGCGCCACCACCTTCTCCTGGATCGTCGCGCCGATTCCGGGAAGCTCGGTGGCCCGGCCCTCGCGGGCCAGCGCGGACACTGAGACGGAAGCGTCACGCACCGCCTTGGCCGCGTTGCGGTACGCGACGATCCGGTGGATGATCGCCCCGTCGAGTTCGTACAGGTCCCCCAGCTCGTCCAGCGCGGCGGCGATCTCCGCGTTGGTGGGATGGTGCTGGGACATCAGGTCAATTATCGGGATAGGTTTCCCGGGCTGGCGCCAGCCTAGCCCCCGATCAGGCTGGCCACGACACCCACGCCTCGCTATACTTTGTAAAGCAACCGACCAAGTCAAGGAGCCCTCATGGCAGGCACGATCGCCGAAGTAACCGACAGCAACTTCCAGGCCGAGGTAATCGAGTCTGAGGTGCCCGTGCTGGTTGACTTCTGGGCGCCGTGGTGCGGTCCGTGCCGGATGGTGGCTCCGGTCGTGGAGGAGATCGCCCAGGAGCGGGGCGAGGCGCTTAAGGTGGTCAAGATGAACATCGACGAGAACCAGGACACGGCGATGCAGTTCAACGTCCTGTCGATCCCCACGCTGATGCTGTTCCGCGACGGCCAGGTGGCCAAGACCGTGATCGGCGCCTACCCGAAGCGCAAGCTCGAGGCCGAGCTCGAGCCCGCCCTGGCCTAGCGCCCGCTCACCCGGCTAACCGCAATCCGGAGCTCGTGGCCGTCGATGGCCACGGGAGCTGCGTCGGGCAGGTCCTGATACATCAAGGCCACCGCGAGTGTCTCGCCCGTGATGTGTTTGGCGTGCGGGCGGATGCCTTGGAGCAGCTCTTCGTCTCCGGCCAGGATCAGCTCGATCCGGTCGCTGACGTCGAGCCCAGCGTCCTGCCGGGCCAGCTGGACGGCACGGACGACGTCCCGCGCCCACCCCTCGGCCCGCAGCTCGTCGTCGATCTCGAGCTCCAGCGCCACGGCATGCGAGCCCTCCCGCTCCACCTGGTAGCCCGGCAGCGGTTTCATCGCCACCAGCAGGTCCTCGCCGCTGAGCTGGTGGTCGTGGCCGCCCACGGCGATGCCCACCGTCCCCCCATCGGACAGCGTGGCCGCCACGCTCGCCGCGTCCAGTGCGGCCACGGCCTGGGCCACCAGCGGCATCTCCTTGCCGAACCGGGGGCCGAGCGTGCGGTAATTGGGCTTGATCTCAACTTCACTCAGCTCATCGGCGGCCGAGGCCACGCGCAGCTGGCGGACGTTCAGCTCCTCACGGATCAGGGCGTCGAAGCGCTCGATTGCCACCTGCTCCGGTCCCGCCGCCACCACCACTGCGGCCCGCAGCGGCTGGCGGACCTTGAGCTTCGCCTGGGCTCGGGCGGCCAGCCCCAGCCGGACGGCCTCACGAACCACAGTCATCTGCTCCTCCAGCTCGGTGTCGCGTTCGGAGGGCACCGGAAAGTCGCACAGATGGACGCTCGGCTCGGTGCCATCCAGAGTCTCGTAGACCTCGTCGGCCATGAACGGGCAGAACGGGGCCAGCAGCTTTGCCACCGTGATCAGGCACGTCCGCAGCGTCCCGAAGGCCGCGGGGTCGCCGTCCCAGAAGCGGCGGCGCGACCGCCGCACGTACCAGTTGGACAGCTCGTCCACGAATTCCTGAAGGGCGCGCCCGGCATTGGTGGCATCGAAGTCGTCCATACCGTTGCGAACAGCCTCCACGGTCGCCTGCAGGCGCGAACGAGCCCAGCGGTCGAGCTCCGAAGAGGCCAACGCCTCGGCAGCGGCCGCGCGGTCGACGCCGTTGGCGTTGGCGTACAGGACGTAGAAGCTGTACGTGTTCCAGAGCTGGAGCAGAAACTGCCTGACCGCCTCCTCGATCATCTCCGGGGAGAACCGGTAGCCGTCCCAGGGCTGCTTTGAGGTGAAGAAGTACCAGCGCAGGGCATCGGCTCCGAAGCGGTTTATGACCTCCCAGGGCTCGACGGAGTTGCCCAGCGACTTGGACATCTTGCGGCCGTGCTCGTCCAGGATCAGCCCCAGGCAGAGGACGTTCCGGTACGAGGAACGGTCGAAGAGGAGCGTTGAGTTGGCCAGCAGCGAGTAGAACCAGCCCCGCGTCTGGTCCAGGGCCTCGCAGATGTAGTCCGCCGGGAAGCGCTCGCGGAAGTGCTCCTCGTTCTCATGGGGCGCGTGGTACTGGGCGAACGGCATCGATCCCGAGTCAAACCAAACGTCGATCACCTCGGCCACACGGTGCATCGGCTCGCCGCACTCCGAGCACTCAAACGACACCTCGTCCACGAACGGGCGGTGGGGATCCCGGAGCTCGACCCCCGACAGCTCGTGCAGCTCGGCCAGCGACCCGACGACTCGGACGTGCCCGGCCGGGCAGCGCCACACCGGCAGCGGAGTGCCCCAGTAGCGCTCGCGGGAGAGGGCCCAGTCGACGTTGCCCTCCAGCCAGTTGCCGAACCGGCCGTGCTTGACGTGGGCGGGGTACCAGTTGACCGTCTCATTCGACGCCAACAGCCGGTCCTTGATCTGGCTGGTGGCGATGTACCACGAGGGCTTCGCGTAGTAGAGCAGCGGGGTGCCGCAGCGCCAGCAGTGGGGGTAGGAGTGCTCGTAGGTCTCCGCCCTGAGCAGGCGTCCCCGGGCCCGCAGGTCCTCGACCAGGTCGGCGTCGGCGTCCTTGACCCACCGGCCCGCGTACGGCCCGATCCGCTCGTCGTAGGTTCCGTCCAGCCGCACCGGATTGACCACGTTCAGGCCCTGCTGCTCACCCAGCCTGAAGTCGTCCTCGCCGAAGGCGATCGCCGTGTGCACCAGGCCGGTGCCGTCGTCGGCCGTCACGAAGTCGGCCGGGAGCACTGTGTGGCCGTTGGCCCCGTACTCCTGCGCTCCGATGAAGTCAAACGGCGGCACGTAGGCTGCGCCCACGAGCTCCCGGCCCGGGAAGCGATCGAGCACCTCGGCCTCCTCACCCAGGACCCGGCCGACCAGGGCTTCGGACAGCACGAAGGTGCCGTCCGCCGTACGGGCCCTGGCGTAGGTCAGATCGGGGTCGACGGCCACGGCGGCGTTGGAGACCAGCGTCCATGGCGTCGTCGTCCAGACCAGCAGCTCATCGCCGGCTTGGAGCGGGGCGCTCGGCTCACGCACCGGCAGGCGGACGTACACGGAGGGATCGATCACGTCCCGGTAGGCGCCGGGCTGTCCCAGCTCGTGGCTGGACAACGTGACCTGGTCCCGTGGGCAGTACGGGACGACCTTCAGCTTCTCGTACAGCAGGCCCCTGTCATGAATCGTCTTGAGCGCCCACCACACCGACTCGACGTAGTCGGGATCCATCGTCCGGTAGGCGTCGTCCAGGTCCAGCCAGAAGCCGATCCGCTCGGTCAGGCGGTTCCAATCCTCCACATGGCTGAGCACCGACTCGCGGCATCGGGCGTTGAACTCGGCGATCCCGAAGCGCTCGATGTCGTCCTTGGACTTGAACCCCAGCTCGGCCTCGACGGCCAGTTCCACCGGAAGTCCGTGACAGTCCCACCCGCCCTTGCGCTCAACGTAGAACCCGCACATCGTCTTGTAGCGAGGGAAGATGTCCTTGAAGACGCGGGCCAGCACGTGGTGGAAGGCCGGCGGTCCGTTGGCCGTCGGAGGCCCCTCGTAGAAGCCCCAGGGTGCAGCTCCCTCGCGGCGCCGGATCGACTCCGTGAACACCTTCCGCTCCCGCCAGCGCTCCAGGACCTCCAGCTCTAGCTCCGGAAAGGACGCCTTGGGGTCAACCGGACTGTGCGGCGGCGGCGATGCGGGGTCGGCCATGGGCGCGGGATTGTAGGAGCGCCCGCCCGTCCGCCCCGGTGCGCGAAGTGCGCTGGGCCCTACGCCGCCAGCGCGCTGGGTGAACCGTGCTGGAGCAGATCGAGCAGCTGGTCCCGGGCGGCCAGCGGCCTGTCACCCAGCCTGACCAGCGTGCTGGCCGGGGTCTCCGGCACGGCGTCGCGATAATCCAGCACCGGTGGGGCGGCGCGCATCGACCTGACCGTGTAGACGATCCGCCCGATCGTGTCCAGTGAGGCGCCACGGCCCGTGATGACCACGGCCCGGGGGCTCAGTGCCCGGAGCGCCCGGCCCAGGCGGCTGCGCTGGACCCCGGGGGTGAGTCGGGCGGTGGCCACGCCCGCCCGGCGGAGCATCAGCTCCAGGGCTTGGGTGTACAGCGCATCCAGGTCACACGGGGTCGACGCGTCGAAGATCACCACGTCAGCCGCTGAGCTCGTCGCCTGGGCCTGCCGGCTCAGAGCGCACAGCCACTGCATCGCGTAGTGCCAGGCCAGCTCGTACTCCGCCGTCGGGCCGCCCGGATCGGCCAGCTCGGCCACGGCGGGAAGGAGCAGTTCCTCCACCGTGCGCTCAACGGAGCGCAGCACAAGGCTCTCCTCCAGCAGGCGGTCGGCCTGCTGGTGGTCCAGGGACGCCAGCGCCGGGGCGAGGCGGGACGGGGAGGCTGGCCCGGCACCCCGTCTGGAGGCCAATGCGATGGCCGAGGAGATGTTGTGGGTCTCACTCAGCGTCTGGCGCAGAGCCTGAATCTCGTCGATGGCGTAGCGGCGGTGGCCGCCGGATGACCGTCGGGGGCGGGGAACCCGTAGCGTCGCTCCCAGCTCCGGAGCGTATTCGTGCTGACCCCGAGGATGGTGGCGGCCGCGGTGGTTCGAATCATCTGAGGTCTGTATCGACATCGGGCCGTCCCTGGCCAACCGCGCAATAACCCATTCACGAGTAATGCAAGGATGGGGCTCGGAATGCGGCTCCGGCTCTACCACCACCCCGACGGCGCCCGCGTGGCCTACCGGGAGACGGGCACAGGCCCAGGAGTCGTCCTGCTGCATTCGCTGGGGCTCTCCCATCGCGAGTGGGAGCCGATCGTGGCGCCACTGGCCAGCCGGTTCAGGGTCGTTCTGCCCGATCTGCCGCTCCACGGCGACTCCGAGGACCGGCCCCGGCATCCTTACACGCTCGACTGGTTCGTCGACGTGATCGCCGGTTTCTGTTCTGAGGTCGTCGGTCCCAGGCCCATCATCGCAGGGCACGATCTGGGCGCCGAGCTGGCCCTCCGGGTGGCCGAGGATTCCCGTCTGCGGATACCTCGGCTGGTCCTGATGTCCAGCCGCCTCCATGCCCGCGACCAGTTCGCGGTCCGCCGGGCCGCCTGGCGAACGGCCTGCCGGACGGCCGCTCTGCCCGGCCTGGATCGCCTCCTGTCCCGCCTGGCTCCGCTCGTGTTCCGGCCATCGCTGGGCCCGCGACTGACGGTCCAGGACAACCCGGCGGCCAGAGACCTGGTCCGCCACGCCTTCGCCGACGTGCCGGGCAACGGCAACCGGGCCCGGTCGTGGGCCAAGTTCGCCCGCCGGTGGCCGGCCGGCGCCCAGAGCCAGCTGCTCAGCTCATACCCCGAGCTGACCGTGCCCGTGCTGCTGCTGTGGGCTGAGCAGGACCGGGCCCACCCGCTGTCGGTCGCCCAGGAAGCTTTCAAGCTGCTCCCCGACGCCCAGCTTCGGACGCTACCGGCCACCGGGTTCCTGATGGCCTACGACGATCCCGTGTCGCTGGCCCGCGAGCTGATCTCGTTCTGCGGCTGAGCCACCCCGGCTGACCGCGAGCGCTACGTTTAGGGCGGCAATCAAAGACTGGGAAAGGATCGCGATGGGCGTTCAGGAACAGGAGCAGCTCTGGGGCGCGGAGACGACCAAGGCGGTCTCCAACTTCCCCATCTCAGGGGAGCGCGTTCCGCCCGCGGTGATTCATTGGCTGGGCCGGATCAAGGCCGCCGCGGCCCACGTCAACGGTGAGCTGGGCCTCCTGGACAGCGATGTGGCCGAGCGGATCGCCGCCGCCGCCGACCGCGTGGCCTCGGGCGAGCTCGACGACCAGTTCCCGATCGACGTGTTTCAAACGGGCTCCGGAACCTCCTCGCATACCAACGCCAATGAGGTGATCGCCAATCTGGCGGGCGACGGTGTCCACCCCAACGACCACGTGAACATGGGCCAGTCATCCAACGACGTGTTCCCGTCGGCCGTCCATCTGGCCGCGCTTGACCAGGCGACCAATCAGCTCCTCCCGGCCCTGGCGCAACTTGAGGCCTCGCTCCAGGCCAAGGCGGGACAGTTCAAGGACCTGGTCAAGGCGGGCCGCACTCATCTGATGGACGCCGTCCCGGTCACCCTCGGACAGGAGTTCTCGGGCTACGCGGCGCAGATTCGCCTGGGCCGAGAGCGCGTGGCCAGCGCGCTCCCGCATGTGGCCCAGATCCCGCTGGGGGGCACGGCCACCGGCACCGGTCTGAACACCCACCCACAGTTCGCAGCCGGTGTCCGGGCCCGGCTGAGTAAGGACTCCGGGCTTGAGATCCGCGCGCCTGAGGACCCGTTTGAGGCCCAGGCCGCCCGGGACGCTCTGGTCGAGCTTTCAGGAGCGCTCAAGGTTCTGGCCGTTTCACTGACCAAGATCGCGGGCGACCTGGCCTGGATGGGCTCAGGACCGCGGGCGGGGATCGGAGAGCTGTTCCTCCCCGAGCTTCAGAAGGGCTCCTCGATCATGCCCGGCAAGGTCAACCCCGTGATCTGCGAGGTCGTCCTCCAGGTCTGCGCCCAGGTGATCGGCAACGACATGGCGATCACGATCGGAGGGTTGGAGGGGAACTTCGAGCTCAATGTGCGGGTGCCCCTGCTGGCCCGGAACCTGCTGGACTCGATCAAGCTGCTCTCCTCCAGCTCCCGGGTGTTCGCCGAGAAGTGCGTCGATGGGATCGAGCCCAATCATGAGGGGCTGACGCGCTCGGCCGAGATGACGCTGGCCGCGGCCACCGCGCTGAACCCGTACATCGGCTACGACAAGGGAGCGCAGATCGTCAAGCAGGCCGCCGACTCGGGCCGGCCGCTGCGGGAGGTCGCGCTCGAGATGGGCGTCGACGAGCAGACCTACGACGAGGCGATGGACCTGCGCAAGATGGCGCGGGGAAACACGTAGCTGCGTAGCGTGGCCGGCGACGAGCCCCTGATCGTCAACCTGGCCGGGGCGCGGGCCTCGGGTCACTCGCGGCGGGCCACCGTCCTGCTGCTGGAGCCGCAATCGGGCCTGTGGGGGGACACCGGCCTGAACGTTCAGATAATGCAGCCCGGTCAGCCGAACTGCCGGTACCACTCGGAGCCCGTCCAGGAGGACTTCCTCGTCCTCCACGGCGAGTGTCTGGTGATCCTGGAGGGCGAGGAGCGGCGACTGCGTCAGTGGGATTTCGTCCACTGTCCGCCGGGTGCTGAGCACGTGTTCGTGGGGGCGGGCGATGGTCCCTGCGCCGTCCTGATGGTCGGCTCCCGCCGTCAGGATCGGGTCCACTACCCGGTCAACGAGCTCGCCGCCAGGTACGACGCATCGGTCAAGGAGCCCACCGACTCTCCGGCCGAAGCGTACGAGGACTGGCGCCGGGAGCCGCGTCAGGACGTCGATAATCCCTGGCCGCTGGACGGGGCGAGCTGAGCATCCACCCCCAGGCCGAGCGCGGGTTTGGCCGGGCGGCCGAGGAGTACGAACGCGGCAGGCCCGGGTATCCAAGCGCCGCGATCGAGTGGCTGGCCGGTGAGCTGGACCTCGGTGGGGACCGAACGGTTCTGGACGCCGGTGCCGGGACGGGCAAGCTGACACGCGCGCTCGCGACCACCGGGGCCCGGGTGATAGCGCTCGAGCCGGTGGCGCAGATGCGGGCCGTGCTGGAGCGGGAGGTGCCCGATGCCCAGGCTCTGGCCGGCTCGGCCGAAGAGATACCGCTCGGCGACGCGAGCGTCGATGCGATCGTGTCCGGACAGGCGTTTCACTGGTTTGACGGCCCCCGAGCGCTGGCCGAATTCCACCGTGTGCTTCGCCCGGATAGGCGCCTGGGGCTGATCTGGAACCGCCGCCGGCGCGACCAGCCACTGCACCAGGCCATCGACGAGATCATCGAGCGCCACCGCCGGGACACGCCGGCCTATCACAGCGATCGGTGGGCCGGGGCGTTTGAAGACAGCCCCCTGTTCGCCCTGGCCGACCGGACCCAGGTCGAGTCCGAGCAGGCCCTGGACGCGGACGGCCTGGTGGACCGCGTGCTGTCGATCAGCTACGTCTCGGCCCTGGACGACGGCGAGCGGGCTCGGGTGGAGTCTGAGCTCCGGACGTTGGCCGAGCCTGGCCTGCAGCCGCTCCGCCACATCACCCAGGTGTTCGTGTTCGATCGCCTGGACTAGGAGCCCGAGGCGGCGGCCGGAACTACGTGGCCACGGTCTCGACGCCCAGCTCGGCCACGCCCTTGGCCACGTCGATTGAGTAGTCGATCGGGACGACGATCAGCGACGGGAGGTCCAGGGCCAGCGCGTCCACCAGCCGCTGGCGGAGCTCGCCGGCACTCGTGCACCGCCAGGCCGGCATCCCGAACGCGTCGGCCAGCTTGACGAAGTCCGGGTTGCCGAAGTCCACGTCGAAGTGGCGGCCGAACTTCTGGTCCTGCTTCCAGGCGATCGAGCCGAACTGGCCGTTCTCCCACACGAGGTTGACTACGGGCGTACGAAGGCGGACGGCGGTTTCCAGCTCCTGGCAGTTCATCAGGAAGCCGCCGTCACCGGACACGGTGACGACCTTGCGCTCTGGATGTACGAGCTTGGCCGCGATCGCCGTCGGGAGCGCAAACCCCATCCCGGCCAGACCATTGGCGATCAGCACGGTGCCCGGCTCGTGAGCCGGGAACATGCGGCCGATCCACAGCTTGTGCAGTCCGACGTCTGACACCAGGATGTCCTGGCGGCCCAGGACCTGCCGGAGCTCCCACAGCACCCGGGCCGGCCGGAGCGGGAAATGCTCGTCCTCCCGGCTCTCGTCGAACGCGTGCATGACCAAGCGGTGGAGCTCGCAGTCGAGCAACCGCTCATCCGACGGCCGGTGGGAGCTGCCCGCCAGTCTGGCCAGCACGTGGGCGATGTCGCCGATCAGCTCGACCTCCGGCGGGTAGAACTCGTCGATCTCCGCGGCCACGCTGTCGATCACGATGATCTTCTTGTCCCGGCGGGGGTTCCAGTACTTGGGGGAGTGCTCGACCAGGTCGTAGCCCACGGTGACCACGAGGTCCGCTTCGTCGAACCCCGCCAGCTCGTAGTCGCGCGCCTGGAGCCCAACCGTCCCCAGCGCGTGCATATCTTCGTAATCGATCGCTCCCTTGGCCATGAACGTCTCCGCCACGGGGATCCCGGTCGTGTGAACCCAGGCCCGCAGCGCGCGGCTGGCGTTGGCCCGGAGGGCTCCATTGCCCACCAGCGCGATGGGATGCGTCGCGGCGTCGATCAGCTCGGCCGCCCGCTCGAGCTCCTTGCCTCCCGGCTCGGGCTGGACGGGCGCGTGACGGGGCAGGGGCGCGGCGTCCAGAGGCCGGCCCATGACGTCCTCGGGGAGCTCCAGGTGAGTCGCGCCGGGCTTCTCGGATTCGGCCACCGCGAAGGCCTTGCGGACCACCTCGGGAACGATTTCCGGGCTGGACACCCGAGCGTTCCACTTAACCACCGGTTTCAGGATGCCGATCAGGTCGATGTACTGGTGTGACTCCTTGTGCATCTGCTCGAGGTCGGACTGACCGGTCAGTGCGACGAGTGGAGAGCGGTCCAGGAACGCGTCAGCCACCGCTGTGACGAGGTTTGTGCCCCCCGGGCCGAGGGTGCCCAGGCACACCCCGGCGCGGCCGGTGAGCCGTCCGTAGGCGTCGGCCATGTAGGCCCCGCCCTGCTCGTGACGGACTGGCACGAACCGGATCTGAGAGTTGGCCAGGGACTCGTTCAGGTCAAGCGTCTCTTCCCCCGGAATCCCAAAGACATAGCGAACGCCCTCCGCCTCCAGGCATTCCACGAACACATCTGAAGCTCTCCGCGCCATGGTGAACAGGTATCTAACCGTATGGGCCATCCGAGCGGCTCTGGTCACGACGACCGCGTGCCTGGGGCTGCCGCCGGGCGCCCACGCTTCAACCAACCTCTACATCAGCGGGGCCGGCAACGGCCATGGCATCGGGATGAGCCAGTACGGGGCCTACGGCGACGCGCTCCACGGCTGGACCTACCAGCACATCCTGGGCCACTACTACCAGGGGACCGGGTTGCGCACGACCACCACGAGCGCAGTCGTGCGCGTGCTCCTGGGGACGGGCGCGTATGGCAACCCGTCGTTCAGCGGCGCATCCTCCGCCGTGGCTCCGCGCGCCGATAACCAGTCGTTGACGCTCTCAACCGGTCAGACGTACTCGATGCAGGCGCTGCCCGGGGGCAACGTGGCTCTCTACGACCAGTCTGGGCACCAGCTGGCCAGCGTCCGCCCGCCGCTTGTGGTCAGCGGTCCCGGGCCGGTCGACTTCCTCGGGCACGGCCAGTACCGTGGCGCTCTGGAGTTCCGCTGGAGCTCCGGACCGGCCGTCCAGACGGTCAACGCGGTCGACCTGGAGGACTACGTCCGCGGCGTGGTGTCGGCCGAGATGCCTGCCGACTGGTCAAGCCAGGCGCTGGACGCCCAGGCCGTGGCCGCGCGTACGTATGCGATCACCACGTCGGTCAACGGAAACGGCTACAGCCTCTACTCCGACACCCGCTCGCAGATGTATCGGGGGGTGGCCGCAGAAACCCCATCCACGGACGCGGCCGTGGCCGCCACCCAGGGACAGGTCGTCACGCTGAACGGTCAGCCCGTCGTGACGTACTACTTCGCCAGCTCCGGGGGCCACACCGAGAGCATCCAGGATGCCTGGCCGGGAAGCAGCGCCGACTCCTGGTTGCGCGGGGTGGACGACCCGTATGACAACGCCGGCGGCAACCCGTACTACCGCTGGTCGGTCACGATCAGCCTGTCCAGCGCGGCGGCCGACCTCGGCTCGCTGGTCAAGGGCTCGCTGTCCCGGGTCAATGTCACTCAGACCGGGACGTCGCCCCGAGTCATGGAAGCCTCGGTGGTGGGGAGTGGGGGCACCTCCGCGGTCACCGGCTCCCGGCTTCAGGGCGCCTTCGGGCTGATGTCGACGTGGATGTCGTTCTCCACGATCTCCACCAGCGCCGGAACGACGCGCGGCCGCCTGGTCGGCGCGGGGGCCCACGCCACCGTGGCCGGCCTGCCGGGTGCCGCCGATCCGGCCCTCCACGGCACGGTCTCTCCGGCGCCGGCGCGGGGCGGCACCCTGGCTGTCCAGCGGCTGGTCGGACCGCGCTGGGAGACGACGCTTGTGGGGGTCCGCGTGAGCCGCATCGGTTCCTACGACGTCCCACTGCGGGAAGCGGGCCGCTACCGCGTCGTCTACCGGGGCCTGGACGGGCCTGCGGTTCCGGTGGGGTAAACGGGGAGGGTGGCCGAGAAACGTCCCCGGTCTCAACGGGTCTGTGCACCACCCCCTGTTCCTGTGGGAGGTCGGGGATGCCATGTGGCGTAACAAAGCGCTCCGGAGCGTCCGGGCTCGGTGAGGTTGGTGGCCCTATAGCGTGGCTAGCCTCACTCGGCCCCCGGGGTGCACGGCGCTTTGTGATGCTGCAGCCCCTGGCGACCCCGGCCCGCCTAACCTCCAGCGGCATGCCCGGCCCTCTTCTCGCCGTCGACACGCCGTTTCTCCTCTATCGCTCGTTCTTCGCCCTGCCCGACTCCATCCACGGGGCGGACGATCGGCCGGTGAACGCCCTCCTGGGGGCGGCCAACGCGCTGCTCCGAGTGGCCGCCGACCGCCGGCCACGAGCCATCATCCTGTGCTTCGGCGCCGAGGCGGCTCACTACCGGGTCGAGCTGTATCCGCCCTACCACGCCTCCCGCCCGCCGGTCCCCGAGGCCCTGGCCTGGCAGTTCGAGCAGGCGCCGGGATTCTTCACCCAGTTCGGTTGGCTCTCGATGACCTCCGAGGGCCTGGAGGCCGATGACCTGCTCGGTGCGCTGGCCACAGCGGAAAGGGAGGCCGGAGGCGAGGCCCTGCTTCTGACGGGGGACCGCGACATGTACCAGTGCGTGGGCGAGGGGGTGAGCGTCCTCTACCTGAAGTCGGGGACGAGCGGGTTTGAGGACATCGATCCGGCCGAGGTCAGGAAGCGCTACGGCATTCCCCCGGAGCTCGTGCCCGACTTCATCGCTCTGCGGGGCGACCCCTCCGACGGACTTCCGGGCGCGGCCGGGATAGGTCCCAAGACGGCATCCGAGCTGCTGAACCGTTACGGCTCGCTGGAGGCCGTGATGGCCGCCGCCTCCGAGCAGCGCCCTCGAATCGCCCAGGCTCTGACCGAGCAGGGCCAGGAGCTGCTCGCCTTCCGGCACATCGCCCAGCTCCAGGCCGTGGATCTGGAGCGGCCCGCCGACCGGGCCACGGATCTGGTCGGAGGTGCCGCGGCCGCCCGCAGCCTGGGTCTAAACCGCCTCGCCCAGCGCCTGGAGGAGGCTGGCGACGTGAGCGACCTCTGACCAGCTGGCTCGCCGTGCCGACGGTGGTTACGCTTGACGCGTGGCCCTGACCGCGCCGCCGCCGATCTCGTTCAACCCGTTCTCCCGGCTCACCCGTGACCTTTTGGACGAGCGCCGGACCGAGGTGCCGTTCCCGCCGGGCGAGACTTCGTTCAGCCTGCGTCGCACCAGGCGAATGGCTCAGGACCCGCTGAGCCTGTTGCTCGAGGGCTACGAGCGCTACGGGCCCGTGTTCACGATGCGGATCTTCCACGGCAACAGCGTGTTCATGATCGGTCCTGAGGCCAACCACTACATGACCGTCTCCCATGCCCCCAACTTCAGCTGGCGGGAGGGGCACATGGGCGACCTGATCCCCTTCCTGGGCGACGGGCTGCTGACGATCGACGGCGAGTACCACCGCCGCTCGCGGCGGATCATGCTTCCGGCGTTCCACCGGGAGGCGATCGGCGCCGCGCTGGGCACGATGAACGCCGAGATAGACCGCGCCCTGGACGGCTGGCGCGACGGTCAGCGCCTGGACCTCTACCACTGGACTCGTCGGCTGGCCCTCCGGATCGCGATGCGCGCGCTGTTCGGACTCGACCCGGACGCGGCGGGCGGGATGACCGACATGGCCCGGCAGTTCGAGGTCGGCCTGGGCTTCTGGTCCCGCGACTATTTCCTCCAGGTGCTGCGCGGGCCCCGCACGCCGTTCACCCAGATGCAGCAGGCTCGAGCCGCGCTCGACCGGGTGATCTTCAAGGAAATACGCCGCCGGCGGCGGACGGGCGAACGCGGTCAGGACCTGCTCAGCCTGCTCCTGGATGCCTCGGATGAGGACGGTAATCAGCTGGAGGACCAGCAGGTGCGCGACGAGGTGATGACGCTCCTGTTCGCGGGGCACGACACCACCACCTCAACCATCGCCTTCATGTTCTACGAGCTGGCCCACCATCCCGACGTGGTGTCCGGTCTGCGCGACGAGCACGAGCGCCTGGCGGGAGCGGACCGCGCCGACGCCAAGCTTTTGATGAGCGGCCAGCTCCAGCTGCTGGAGATGGTTCAGGATGAGACGCTGCGAATGTACCCCCCGGCGTGGATCGGCGCCCGCAAAGCGATGCAGACGTTTGAGTTCGCCGGTCACAAGGTTCCCGCCGGCGCGTACGTCAACTACAGCTCGTGGGTCTCGCATCACCTCCCGCACGTTTTGAGGCCCCGACCGAATTCCGGCCTGACCGCTTCTCTCCGGAGAGCAGATCGGCGCTTCCCAAGGGAGCCTACGTCCCGTTCGGGGCCGGATCGCGGATCTGCATCGGGATGCGCTTCGGTCAGCTTGAGATCAAGGCGATCGCCTCTGAGCTCGTTCGCCGCTTCGACCTCACACTGGTCCCCGAGTACCAGCTGCGGATCAGGCAGATGCCGACGATCGGGCCGAAGGACGGCATGCCCGTGATGGTCCGGGCGCGGCGACCGTAGGCCGGGCTACCGCACGATGGCCTGACGTCTGGGGGTGTGAGTCGTAGTCCGGTGAAGCTCAGGAATCGGCGCAGGTTGGCTGATCGAGCTTGTAGTTCGAGCCGGTGTCGCTGTCCGAGCCGCGGGCGAAGCTCACGCCGCCCGCAGTCACTCCGTCGTAGCTGTTGGCGATCGGGCTCTTGAGCACCTGGCCCACCTTCAGCTTGAGCTCGGCGAGGGGTACGTTCACCTGGATCTTCCCGTTGGGGCCAGAGCCGAACGTCCCGGTCGCTGAGCTCGTCGAGCTCGCGCTGTAGACGTTGCCAGACACCGACCCGTCGCTGTATGTGACCTTGCCTGAACTGCTAACGCCCACGTCGATCGCGTCCGGGCCCTTGTCACCAGCGGGGTTGGTCCACTGGAGCTGGTACTCCATGAAGTCTCCGGGGGAGGGAATGCGCTTGGACAGGTTCTTGACGGTCATGAGGAGGTGCAGCTTCGTGTCCGCTTTGTTGAGCCCCAGACTCACCTCCACCAGATCGAGCTGATTCGCCTGCGTGCCGCTGGGGCCGGGCGCGTCCGCCGCGGGGTCGTAGGACAGATAGCGGCACGTTGGCTTTCCCGCTGAGCTCTCCCTGGCGCTGGCCGAGCTGCCCAGCGCCTGCGTGGGCACGAAGAGGGCGGCCAGCGCGCCGGCTGCCACCGCCGGTCGCATCCAACGGGATCGTCCCGTGCCTACAGGCGGTCTCAGAATATTGCGCACGTACCCCTACCTCCATCGTTTGCTGGGCTGCTGTCTGACTAACGATCGACGGGGTGCCCTTCTTGTGGGGTGACGTGTCGATGGCGAATTACATGACGAATGCTCATGCGAATCGTCATCGAGCTCCGAGCGGAGCCTGGGCCCGCGGGCCGGGCTGCGGCCCGACGGATCCGACCGCCACATCCCACAGGGCAGGGTCGCGACGCCGATATGGCCTCGCTACGGCGTGAAGCGGATTGTGATCACGTCACCGTCCCGCAGGACGTAGTCGCGCCCCTCGGTCCGCAGCGTTCCCCGGTCGCGCGCGGCGGCGTAGCCGCCAGCCCCAACGAGCTCATCCCAGGCGATCACCTCGGCCCGGACAAAGCCGCGCTGGATGTCGGAATGGATCTGGCCTGCCGCCTGCCATGCCGTCTGGCCGCGGTGGATATGCCAGGACTGCGCGGGTTTGTCCTCCCCGGCGGTGAAGAAGGCGATCAGCTCCAGCAGCTCGAACGCCTCTCTGATGACCGACTGGAGTCCGGTCTCGCTGAGCTCCAGCTCGCTGCGCATCGCGGTCGCCTCCTCGGGGTCCAGCTCGACCAGCTCGGCCTCCAGCCGAGCCGACACGGCCACGGCGCCCGCTCCCCGCTCGGCGGCCAGGCGGGCGATATCCGGCGGGACCTCGTGCGAACCCTCCTCGACGTTGGCCACATACAGGACCGGCTTGGCGGTCAGCGATCCCAGCAGGACAGCGCCGTCCGGTGCCTCGGCGGGGGGTGGCACCGAGCGGGCGGGCCGCCCCGCCTGGAGCGCCGCGATCAGCTGCTCCAGCCACCGGGCCTCAGCCACGGACCTCCGGTCGCCGCTCTTGGCCGCCTTCGCAACGCGCTCCAAGCGCCGCTCGGCCTGCTCCAGATCGGCGTAGATCAGCTCGGTCTCCACGGTCTCGATGTCCCGCAGGGAGTCGACCTGGCCATCGGGATGGATCACGTTCGGGTCATGGTGGGCTCGAACGACGTGGACGATCGCGTCCGTCTCGCGGATGTTGCCCAGGAAGCGGTTGCCCAGGCCCTCCCCACGGTGGGCTCCGGCCACCAGGCCGGCGATGTCGTGAAACGTGATCGTGTCCGGGACGACCTTGGACGAGCCCACCACTGCGGCCACCGCATCCAGGCGAGGGTCGGCGACGGGCACCACGGCGACGTTCGGCTCAATCGTGGTGAATGGGTAGTTGGCCGCCTCGGCGGCCACGCCCGTGAGGGCGCTGAACAGCGACGACTTGCCCGCGTTGGGCAATCCGACGATCCCGATCTTCATCCGGGCCAGGCCTCGCCAATCGCCGTCCCCAGCACCGCCCCGGCCAGGACATCGCTCGGGTAGTGGACCCCCAGATAGGGCCGGCTTACCGCGAACACCCCGGCGGCCCAGTAGAGCGCGCTCGCCGGCGCCAGGCCCCGAAAGGCCCGGCAGGCGGCGAATGAGGTCGTGGCGTGGGCGCTGGGGAAGGACAGGCGGGAGACCGTCGGGGTCAGCGGGGGCAGATCCGGGAGCTCCGGCCGCGGGCGACGTACGGCGAGCTTGACGGCGTAGTTGGCCGCGTACGCGCCGGCCACCACCCGGACGCCCCGGAGCCAGCGCCGGCGCTGGTCCGCGTCGTCGCTCAGGGCCGCGCCGCTCAGGCCCAGGACCAGCCAGCAGGCACCGTGCTCGCCGGTTCGCGAGTAGGCGGCCACAACCCGCTCCAGAAACGGCCAGTGCCCGCGCCGGCGGGCGAACTGAAGCGCGGCGCCGTCAAGCGCCGAAGCCGACCCGATGCTCCTCGTCCTCCACGAGCACGTAGACCACCCGGCTCAAATCCAGGGCCACCGTCCCGTCCTCAAAGCGGACGTCCCGCCAGCCCTCCGTCCCGAGCGCGTCGCGTAGCTTGGCCAGCTCCCCTGCCGGGATCCGCCCACTCAGGACCTGGCTGCCAATGAAACCGATGCTCACCTTCTGCGGCTTGTCGTCTGCCATCAGTGATCCTCCGCCGGTTGGACAATCTCAGTGAGTACCCCGCCGGTCGCGGCGGGGTGAACGAAGGCCACCCGGGAATTGCGGATCCCGCTGCGCGGTCGTTCGTCGATCAGGCGGACACCGGCCGCGGCCAATTGCCGGAGCTCGTCCTCCACGTCGTCCACCCGGTAGGCCACGTGATGCAGCCCGGGCCCATGCCTGGACAGGAACTTGCCCACCGCCGTGTCAGGGCCGAGCGGGCGGAGCAGCTCGACATGGCTGTCGCCGACGTCGAGCAGTACGGCCTCGACGCCCTGCTCGCTCACGGTCTCCCGATGGACCAGCGACATCCCGAGCTTGTCCCGGTGTAGGGCGATGGCCTCGTCGAGGTCCTCGACAGCCACGCCGATGTGATCAATCGCGGACAGCATCCGCGCTTAGGCTAGCGAGAGGCGCGCCTCGCGCCTGAGCTGATTTACCGACGCGTGGCCCGGGGAGCGGGGTTGGTCGCCGTCGCGGCGGCCACCCTCAGCTCACCGATCCGGCTGGAAGCGGCCGGCGGAGTGTCACCCATGATCTTCCGGATGTCGGCCCGCTCCAGGACCTCATTGGTCAGCAGGGTGCTGGCCAGGGCATCGAGCTGCTCCCGGTGTGAGTCCAACAGCGCGACGGCCGACCGGAAGGCCTCGTCGGCCAACTCGCGCACCTCGGCGTCGTACACGCGGCGGGTCGATTCGGCGGCCGCGTCGGCCATCCCCGGCAGGGCACTGGAGCCCGTGCCCATGGCGTACTCCCGGATCATCGAGTCCGAGATCTCGCCCACCCGCTTGAGGTCGTCCTGCGCGCCGGTCGTGATTGAGCCGAAGACCAGCTGCTCGGCCGCCCGGCCACCCAGCAGCATCGTCATGAAATCGATCAGCTCCTCGCGCGTCTTCAGGTAGCGGTCCTCCTCGGGGAGGTTGAGCGTGTAGCCCAGCGCGCGACCGCGGGGCACTATTGAAATCCGATGCACGCGGTCGACCGAGGGCAGCAGCTCGCTGCACAGGGCATGGCCGGCCTCGTGGTAGGCCACGACTCGCTTCTCGTGCTCGGTCAGCGTCTTGCGGGACTGCATCCCCGCGACGATGCGCTCGAGGGCCTGGTCGAAGTCGATCAGCTCGACGACCTTCGACTCGCGTCGGCCGGCAAAGATCGCAGCCTCGTTGCAGATGTTGGCCAGGTCGGCTCCGGTCAGCCCGGACGTCTGGCGCGCGAGCAGGTTGAAGTCGACGCCGTCGGCCACCGGCTTGTTGGCGCTGTGGACCCTCATGATCCGCTCGCGGCCTCCCACGTCGGGCGGGGAGACGTAAATCTGGCGGTCAAAGCGTCCCGGGCGCAGGAGGGCCGGGTCGAGCTTCTCCAAGAGGTTGGAGGCCGCGATCACCACCACATCCTTGCGGGCCGTGAACCCGTCCAGCTCCACCAGGAGCTGGTTCAGGGTCTGGTCGCGTTCCCCGGAGACGTCAAACCCTCTCCGTCCGCCCACGGCGTCGATCTCGTCGATGAACACGATCGCCGGCGCGTGCTTGCGGGCCGCTCTGAATAGATGCCGGATCCGGGCCGCACCCACGCCGACGAACATCTCCACGAACGACGCAGCGGACTGGGAGAAGAACGTCGCGCCTGACTCGTGGGCCACCGCCTTGGCCAGCAGCGTCTTGCCCGTGCCCGGAGGACCGTGGAGCAGGACCCCCTTGGGGACCTTGGCCCCGATCTCCTTGAAGCGCTTGGGGTCGCGCAGGTAGTCGACGATCTCCCGCAACTCATCCTTGGCCTCGTCAGCCCCAGCTATATCGCCCCAGACGATCGGCGGGGTGGTATCGGGCTTGAGCTTCGCGGGGCGCGTCTTGGGCATGAACCGCATCAGCGCGAAGACGCCGATCACCAGCAACCCCATGAAGATGATGGGCAGCCACGCCTGGAGGAACGACGGCAGGTCCGGGTAGCCCAGGAAGGTGCTGGGTCCGGGAACGGGAGCAGGGCCGTGCGGGAGCGTGTGCCCCGCCGTGAAGCTTCCCGGGGTCGCGATGAGGGTGGCCAGGCGCAGCATGCGTCTGACCGTTCATCGGCACGCGCGGGCTCCTACTCAACCCTTTCCAGCCTGGGATTCGGCGCGTACCTCCGGCCCTCCTTCGCGCACGGCCGCCCCTCCAGCATCACGACGTCGGCTGTGAAGTCATTGTCGCCACGAATCAGCGACGAGCCGACGCCGTAGGCGTCCACCGGGACGCCCGCGGTTTCGAACTCTGTGATCCGCTCAGCGTTGAAGCCGCCGCTGGCCACAATCCGAACACCTTCGTGTCCGGCGCGGTCGAGCCCGCTGCGGACCTTCTCCACCAGCCGGTGGTTGACCCCCGTGGGCCGGAAGCCCCCGAGCTCATGCCAAAGCGATCGGTCGACCATCTCCTCGCTCGTGTCCAGCCTCACTCCCCAGAGCTGGGGTCCGAGGGCCTCCGCCACCTCGAGGGCGGTTTTGAGCGAGTCGTTGTGGAAGTCCACCAGCACCGTGATGTTCATCTCCGCGTGGAAGCGCTCGGCGAACACCTTGGCCGCCCTGACCGTGTCGCCGCCGTAGGCGGCGATCAGGCCGTGGGGCACCGTCCCAATACCCCGCCCGCCCCACCACGAGGCCTGGGCGTCGGTGGACACGCCGATTGCCCCGGCCACGTGGGCACTCCAGCCGTCACCCGTCTGGACCAGCCAGTGATCGTGCCGGGCGGGGAAATAGAAGATCTGCTTGCCCCGGGCCGCCGCCACCACCTCTGCCACGTTGCGCATGACCAACGACCGCCTGGCCAGACAGCCCAGATAGACGGTCTCCAGGTGAGCGAACAGGCTGTAGTCGCCCTCAATCATGAGGACGCTCTCGCGAGGGCTGATGGGATCCCCCTCTCTCAGCGCCTGCACCTCCAGCTGGTCCCAGCCGAGTACCCACTCGCCGTCCGGACCCTGACGGCCGGTGCACAGCTTGAGCACCGCGATCGCCTCATCGATTCCGCCGAGCAACGAGCGCTTCTTCTGGAAGACCTGCATCGTCACCCGGGGGTGATAGCCCTGCTCCTCGAGCACCTGCTTGGTGTAGACGAAGTACGCGTCCGAGTAGTAGCCGTGCCGGAGCCGCTCCACGGGTAGCCGGAAAACGTCGGGATCCAGACGGCTGCGGGTGGCGGTCATCAGCCCAGGAGCTGGCGCGCCACCTGGGTGTAAAAGTCCGCGGCCACGCCCAGATCACGGACGTCGATCCGCTCGTTGGCACTGTGGACCAGCGGAGCCGCCTCATAGAGAGACATGTGACGGTGGGGAAAGAAGCCGTAGGCCACGCACTCGGGGAACGCGTCCCGGAACCACCGGGAGTCGGAGAATCCCGGCAGCAGCACGGGCACCGTCTCCGCTCCGGGATCGCTCCGCTGCACCCAGCCGGTGATGGCGTCCATCAGCGGCGTGTCGATCGAGGACTCGTTGCCCACCACCATCTCGGTGAATTCCACCTCCAGGCCGTCCATCGTCTCGCCCAGGACCTCGCTGATCCGGGTCCGGGCCGCCTCCTCCCCGAGGCCGGGAGGGACGCGGCAGTCCACCTTGATGAAGGCTTCCGACGGGATCACGTTGACCTTCGCCGAGGCCTGCGCCATGGTCGGCGTCAGCGTGACGCCCAGCATCGGCTCCAGGACAAGTCGGGCCAGGATCGGCTCGCTGCCCTCGATATGAATCAGCGCCCCACCAGGATCCTGAGGGTCCTCCCCCATTCGGCGCAGCAGCTCGGCGGTCGTTTGCCCGACCACCAACGAGGGCTCGGCTGCGGCCAGCTTGACCAGTGCCGGGCCGAGCTTGAGCAGCGCGTTGTCACCCGTACGGGGGAGCGAGGCATGACCGGCCACGCCGTGGGCGATCAGCTTGAACCGGAACACCCCCTTCTCCCCGCAGCACACGCCGTACACGCGCCGACCCGAATACGGGAACGAATGTCCAGCTCCCTCGTTGAGCAGCATGTCGCAGCGCACCCTGTCGGGGTGAGTGGAGGTCAGCCATTGGGCGCCCAGCTCGCCGCCGGTCTCCTCGTCGGCCACGAACACACACTTGAGGTGGCCTTTCCCGGGACGCCATCCGCTCCGGGCCAGCTCCGCAGCGGCCACGGCCTCCGCCGCGACCTGGGACTTCATGTCCAGCGCGCCGCGCCCCCACAGAAAGCCGTCGGCGACGTCTCCCGACCACGGGTCGTGGGCCCACTCGGCGGGGGTGGCCAGGACCGTGTCCACGTGCCCCAGGTAGCACAGGGTGGGCCCGTCCTCGTGGCCCCGGAGATCGGCCACGAGGTTGGGACGATCCGGCTCAGGAGCCAGAAGCTCTACGTCGAACCCGGCCTCGTTCAGATATCCAGCCAGGTACTCGATCGCCGGGCGCTCGTTGCCGGGCGGATTCACGGTATTGAACTGGACCAGCCGCTGGAGGACCTCTGTCGTGGTGGGTTGGAGGTCGAGCGCCATCGGGTCAGCCTAATGGCTCGACGGGTCCGCGTAGCATCCGGGCGTGCCCTCCCTCCAGGACGACCTGTCGCTGACTCAAGAGCTGGCCGATCTGGCTGACTCGATCACATTGCGCCATTTCCGCTCCGAGAGCCTGGTCGTTGAGACCAAGCCCGACATGACCCCGGTCAGCGAGGCGGACCGGGAGGTGGAGCAGGCCGTGCGGGACCAGCTGGCGCGGCGGCGTCCCGGCGACGTCGTCATCGGTGAGGAATTCGGCTCCTCCGACGGAGCGCCGGCCCGCTCGTCGGGTGGGCGGCGGTGGATCATCGACCCGATCGACGGCACCAAGGGTTACGTCCGCGGCGTGCCGGTGTGGGCCACGTTGCTCGCACTGGATCAGGGCGATGGACCCTCGGTCGGGATCATCTCGGCGCCGGCGTTGCGTCGCCGGTGGTGGGCCGCCCGGGGGACCGGAGCCTACGTGAGCGACGGGACTGGGGCCCGGTCCCCGCCGGATCGGGGTGTCAGGCGTGCGGGAGCTCGGCGACGCCCAGCTGTCGTATGGGGACCTGGAGGACTGGGAGGGGATCGGCCGGCTGGACTCGCTGCTGGAGTTGGCCCGTCAGTGCTGGAGAGCGCGCGGGCTGGGCGACTTCTGGTCGTACATGCTCGTGGCCGAGGGCGTGGCCGAGATTGCCGTCGACCCGGTCGTGTCGGTCTGGGACATCGCGGCCTCGCAGGTGATCGTGGAGGAGGCGGGCGGTAGGCAGACGGACCTGTCGGGGCGAGCAGGCCGGATGGCGGCAGCGGCCTGGCCACCAACGGGCTGCTCCACGACGCGGCGCTCTCCCTCGTGGGTCACTAGCCAAGCCATCACATGACCCCGCTTCACGCCGTCGGGATCCTGGCCGCGGGCGCGGTGGCCGGAGCCATCAACGCCGTCGTGGGAAGCGGAACGCTGTTCACGTTTCCGGTGCTGCTGGCCTTCGGGTACAGCCCGGTCGTGGCCAACGTGTCCAACACCGTCGGCCTGGTGCCCGGCTCGGCGGCGGGCGCTGCGGGCTACCGGCGCGAGTTGGTGGGCCAGAATCTCGGCTTGTGCGACTGGCCGCGGCACCCTCTCCGGCGGGATCGCCGGGGCCGGTGTTCCTGCTGGAGCTCCCGGCGTCCGCCTTCAAGAAGATCGTGGTGGCGTTCATCGTGATCGCCCTGGTCCTGATCGTCGCCCAGCCGTGGCTTGCCCGGTGGCTGGCCGGGGTCCGGCGAAGCGCGCAGACGCGTGACCACGCCGGGATCGGCGGGACGGCGGCCGTGTTCGCCGCCGGGGTGTACGGCGGCTACTTCGGAGCCGCCCAGGGGATCCTGCTGCTGGCGATCCTCGGGCTGTCGATCGACGACGACCTCCAGCGAATCAACGCTCTGAAGGTCGTGCTGGCCGGGTTGGTCAACCTGGTGGCTGGGGTGATCTTCGTGTTCGCCGCCCATGTGGCCTGGGGAGCGGCCGGCCTGATCGCGGCCGGGTCTATCGTGGGCGGCCTGCTGGGCGCCCGGGGCGGCCGGCGCCTGCCCGCGCCCGCTCTCCGTCTGGTGATCGTGGGGGTGGGCATCTTCGCGATCGTGCGGCTGGTGGGTTGAGGGCCCTGCGTGGGGCGAGTGCGTGGGAGACGAGTGGCACTTCGCGGCGGGGGGAGTGGCACTTCGTGGCGGGGGGGAACAGCGCGGAGCGGGCAGGGAGGCGACCGCGCCCTACTCGCACATCACCCCCCAGAACCCGAGGGCGGGGCAGCCAGGGTGCGCTTTTCGCGCCATACTCGCTCCGCACACCGATCTGGGTAAGTGATATGCGGGAACGGCGCGCTCTCGGGCGCTTTCAACCCGGGCGCCGGAGGCGTGGCCGCCTGAAAACCGACGGTCCAGCGCATATCACTCCCCCGGGGACGGGTCTGTGTCGGCTTAAGCGTCGAAAACCGACGCTTACCCGGCATATCACCCGCCCCGGGAGGGGCCCGTGTCGGACAAGCGTCACAACCGGGCCTGTCGCGGGGGCTGACCGAAACTACTCGCACAGGACTTGGATCTGAGCAAGTGATCTGCGAGAGCGTTCCGCCCCCACTCGCGTGGGTCGCCCCGGCGAGTCAGGGTCGCGTCGGCTGCTGGGTGTCGGCGGCCATACTTCCTCCATGGAACGTCTATTCGGTCAGGATGAGCAGCCGGACCCGGCCGCGGCCGCCACCGCCCCGGGTTCGCCCGCGGGTCCCGGGGCGCCGCTGGCCACGCGGCTCCGCCCCCGAACCCTGGACGAATTCGTGGGCCAGGATCGCTTGCTTGCCGCGGGCTCGGCGCTGCGCACGGCCGTCGAGGAGGGCCGGCCCCAGTCGATGATCCTCCACGGCCCGCCCGGCAGTGGCAAGACGAGTCTGGCTCGCCTGCTGGCCTCGGTTTCGGACGCCGCCTTTGAGGAGGAGAGCGCCGTGCAGGCCGGGCGGGCCGAGGTCCGGGCGGTGATCGAGCGTGCCCGGCAGCGCCTGGCCACCAACGGACGGCGCACGATCCTGTTCCTGGACGAGATCCACCGGTTCAACAAGGCCCAGCAGGATGCCCTTCTCCCAGCGGTCGAGGAGGGACTGATCACGCTGATCGGGGCCACGACCGAGAACCCGTACTTTGAGGTCAACTCGGCCCTGCTCTCGCGGACCCGGGTCTACGAGCTCGAGCCGCTGACGGAGGTGCAGATCGGAGTCCTGCTGGACCGGGCCCTGGAGCAGGGCGAGTGCGCGGCCGCCGGTGGGGTGGAGCCCCAAGCTCTGGAGTTCCTGGCCGACCGCGCCGGTGGCGACGCCCGGATCGCGCTCAACGCCCTCGAGTTGGCCTGCCAGACCGCTGGCGCAGGGGGCCGGGTCACGCTGGCCCAGGCCGAGGACGCGCTTCAGCAGCGGGCGCTGCTCTACGACCGGAAGGCGGATCGCCACTACGACACGATCTCGGCCTGGATCAAGGCCACCCGGGGGTCCGACCCGGACGCGTCGCTGTACTACCTGGCCGTGATGCTGGAGGGTGGGGAGGATCCTCGGTTCATCGTCCGCCGGATGGTCGTCCTGGCCTCTGAGGACGTCGGCAACGCCGATCCTCAGGCCTTGGTTGTGGCGACCGCCGCCGCCCAGGCCGTAGAGCACGTTGGACTGCCCGAGTGTCAGTTTGCCCTGGCTCAGGCGGCCATCTACCTGTCCCTGGCGCCAAAGTCAGACGCCGCCAAACGGTCCCTCGGGGCCGCCCGGCAGTACGTTCGCGAGCAGGGCGCCCAGCCGCCGCCGGCCCACCTGCGTTCCTCCACTCGGAGCGATGGCGAGTACGACAACCCCCACCGCCGCCCGGATCGCGTCTCCCCGCAGGAGCTGATGCCCAACCCGGCGATCGGCCAACGGTTCTACGAGCCAGATCAGGCCGAGGAGCTTTTGCGAGCCCGGCTGGAGGAGGTTCGCCGGGCCAGGGGGAGGACGTAGACCGGCCTCGATCGCGCCGCGAGCCGTCTTAGAACAGCGGGAAGAAGTCCTGCGCGTGCCCTGTGGAGGAGACGGTGCGGAGGACGTGGATCGTCTGCGTGCGGGTCAGGCGACCGGCCGAGAGCGTGAGATGCAGGACGAGGCCCTTTGACCCCCGCGGGATCGCGATCCGGAGCCGGCGGATCCGGCGCGAGACGTTGAATCGCTGGACCTTGGCGCGCTTGGAGAGCCGCACGACAAGCCGTGCGGCCACCGAGCTCCCAACCGTCAGTCTGAGCGCACGGGCGCTCGGCTTGGCGCGCTTCGGCGCCGTCAGGACCAGGAAGAGCGGACGAGCGGCGCCGATCATCACGCGCACCGAGGCCTGACCCTCTCGACCGAAGCGGTCACGCGCCAGCAGCACGATCACGTCGGGGCCCGGTCGCAGCCCGGTGGGCGCGATCTCGGGGCCGGTGCCGAGCAGGTGCGGGGTGGGTGGGTCCACGTACCACCGCAGCTGTTTTCCGCGCAGCGCCGTGCCGGCATCGGCGAATGCCTGTCCGGAGAGCACCAGCGGGGCGTCGGCGGGTTGGCGGGCGCCGGAGGACGGCGTCAGGATCGTCACGATCGGCGGTGCTCCCGGAGCGCGGAACAGCCGCGAGTGGGCGGTGGCCGAGTGGAACCCATCGTTGACCGTGACCTCGATGCGCGCCCGGGTCGAGCGCGGCAGGTACCGGGAGGGCACGACAGCCACACCGTGGCTCGGCCCGAGCCAGATGCTTCTGTAGCTGCGCCCCCCGTCACTCGAGTAGGCGACTGCCGCCACGAGCGGGTTCCCGTCCGCGTCGTGTGCGCGCCAGCGAATCGTGGTCTTTCCGTGATCCGTCCTGGGCAAGCCCAGGACGGACACGGTGGGCGCATGTGCGCTCGCTCGGCGGGTGGCCAGGACCCTGCCCTGGACGACGATCTCGACCGCGGCCACGCCCCGGGCCGGAATCAGGCCATCCAGCCCCACCGGCTGGACCTCATGGTCGATATGCAATCCGGTCGTCTGGAACGGCGCGGTGGCCACCGTGTGGCCCGCAGCGTCAAGTCCAACGAGCTCGAGCCCCGTCTGCCTCACCGCACGGGAGGCTGCCCTCATCGGGGTGACTGTCGTGATGCTGGCGGTTCCGTCATGGGACAGGAATCCGCTGACGGCGAGGGATGGACGCGGCCGCGAGGTCTGGCGCGGCCGGGTTGGCCGGTCCTGGGCGTGGTAGCGGAAGGCCTCCAACACCGCGTTCCAATTGTGGGTCGAGCCCCAGGACGGCGCCGGCGTGAGGGTCAGCGGCGAGTTGGTGTTACTCGCGTTCGCGCAGTAGGACATGAAGTCGTACCAGGTCTGGCCGGGGGGCGAGGGAACCGCGTACGGCCCTCCGTTGAGCCCCGAGCCGAGCGTCGTGTCCAGCCCGACGCTCTGCGTGAAGCCCATCTGGTCCGGCGGCCAGCTCTCGGCCACCTGGCCGCCCGAGCCGCCCCCGTTGCAGTCCGATGCGTGCGGCCGGCCGAGCAGGTGGAAGAACTCGTGGGCCACGCTGGTCAGGGGCCGTTGCCACTCCACGACCGAATCGGAGTAGTCGCTGAAGCTCTGCCAGCAGATGTCTGTGGGGTTCGTGAGACCCCGGGCCACCCCGGTATTGACGCCGATGTCCCAGCCGGGATCGGGAGCGCCGTGGTCGCAGACCCAGTCGTCGAACCTCGAGCTGACCGCGTCATTGGCCGTGTTGGAGCAGTCGATGTACTTGCCGGTGCAACTGGCGAACCTCTTGGCGATGTCCGTGATGTCGATCGTGCCGGCGTACGGCCCGATCGACACGTACAGCGGGGTCACGAGCCGGGCCCACTTGAACACGGTCGACGGGTCTGGCAACGGGTTCCCGTTGACCTCCATCTGCACCGGATCGATCGTGACTCCGGGTGCGTTGTAGAACGGAATCCGGCTCAGCGTCATCGAGTCGTTGTCGTTGCACGTCGTCGTCTGGCACGGCCCGAGGACCGGCTGACCGAACGCGGCGGCTCGCGCCGCGAGGGGCGGGGGAGCCTGAGCCGGCAGCACCTTTCCGATCACGCCGATCGTCCCGTGGGTCCAGGAGGCGGGGAGCGTGAACGTGTACACGGCGGTCTCGCTGCCCTCCTCGGCCTGTGTGGCATCCGCCGGCCCCAGCTGGAGCGTGCGGACCTGGCTCGTGGGGAGGATGGGACTGCCGGGCAGGTCCACTCGCGCGCCGACCTCGTTATGGGTGTAGCCGTAGAGAACGGCCGGAACGTTGGGCACCCCGCCGGCTGGTCCGAAGGCGAGGTCGGCGTAGACGCGGACCACCGTCGTCCCTCCGGCCCGCAGCTCGGCCGCGCCCGGAATCTCCGAGTATTCGGTGACCGAGGGCGTGTGGAGGGGGTCCTGGGCGATCAGGAACGGTGACTGCACTCCCTGCGTGATCTGGATCGAGGTTACGCGGGCGTCGTACTGCAACGGGCACGTACCGCCCACGGTGACGGTCGCGGTCTCGTCCGCGAAGGGAGGCGCGCTGGCGTGGATCGTCACGGTGCGGCGGAGGATTGTTTGCCCAGAGGCTGGCGCCCGGAACTCGAGGTTGGTGGTCTCATCGAGGCTGCCCGCCGAGAAGGCGACGGTGGCCGGACTGAAGTTGGCCTGGACCGCGCCCGGAAGGCCGGTCACCGACATCGACACGGGCCCCGGGAAGCTCAGGACTCGGTCCACCTCAACCGTCGTGTCGGCCGTGCAGGAGGACAGGTTGAGGTTGGTCGGGCCTCGGACCTGGACGGTGAAGGCCGGGAGCACCGTGACTTGGATTGAGAACGAGAACGGCGAGGACCCGGCCGCCGCGTCCTGGGGCGTCCCCGTGATCATGATCGGCACGGCGCCGGAGGTGGGGGGAGCGCTCGGATCGGCGCTCAGCGTCAGGACGGTCTGTGTTCCGTCCGCGGGGTTCGGGGCGAACGAGGCGTGCATCCCCGGAGGCAGACCGCTGGCCGTGAGGCCGATATTTCCTGTCGAGCCGGAGATGCGGTCGATCGCCAGGTTGTCGGTGGTGCTCGTACCCTGGACCAGCCTGATGTCCGTCCGGGCCGCGGCGATTGTGAAGCTTGGTTGGGGCGGCGGCGACGGCGTGTCGAAGGACAGATCGTCTATCGCTATGTCTTTGAGGTTGTCCGTGGGATCGCGCGTGGTGATCTCAAACCCGGCGATCTGAGGCGACTCCGTCGACACTGAGAGCAGGGCGTCCACGCCCGCGCCCTGAGCCACGGTGACGGGTCCGCTGGACGCGATCTGGTGGCCGCTGCTGTCAAACGCCAACAGCGTTACCGCCGCGCACGTGCTGGCCGTGCTGTCGATCGCGCACGGCGGTGATGGAGAGCCCAGGAAGCCAACGTAGACCGACACCCTCGAATGCAGGACGGAGAACGACGCGGTGGCGGCCGGGATGTAGCCGATTCCCTCGTTGCAGGTAGGGCAGTTGATGTCCGCCACCTGGTTGCCCGAGTGGGCTTGGCCTGGGGCGGAGGTCACCACGGGCCGGCCGCCGCTGTCTCCCGCTCCCCCCGGGAGAGGCCCGAAGGTCACGCCCTGGTTGGGACCGCCATAGTCGGCGTACTGGTTGGTGAGCGTCGTGCCCGCCGGATACTCCTCGAAGCCAATCGTGGCGTCCGCCCGCGCGACGCTGGGCAGGACGAGACTCGCCAAGACGGCGAACGCCACCACCGGAAGCCCCGGTCGCCACTCCATCCCAGAGGGATTGTACCGCGCGTTACAAGGGCGAACTAGTCCGTCGCGCACCAGTGTTGTAGGTCACACAACCCTTTGATTTACAGGGTTTTTATCGGACGGACGACTCGAAGCTCCTACGCTGTAGGAAGTGGCATCAAGCTTTACTCGGGGGCCCCTTCTGGGTCAGACCTTCCCGCTGGCGGAGGGGGTTGATGTCCGGCTGCGGCTGGCCCATTTCAGTGATTGGCCGGCAATCGCAAAGCTCATGACCCATCCAAGCAGCGAGATCGCGCAGCCCGCTCCGGAGGCCCGGCGGCTGGTGCAGTTCGATCCCCGCCGGTGCTACGTCGTGTGCGCCTGTGCCCTGATCGGCTCGACCGAGCGACTCGTCGGGGTGGGTGCGATCGGGATGACCGACGACGGGGTCGGTGAGCCGGACGTGATGATCGTGGACCCTGAGCTCAGCGAGGCCACCGATCCTCAGGTCAGCGAAGCGGTGACCGGCCTCCTCTGGGGCGCCCTGGTTGGCGCTGCCCAGGCAGCGGCCCGAGCGCGGGCCGCCTAGGTGTAGTTCCTGACGACGTTGTTCCGGCTCGAGGGGTAAGCCATCCGGTGCTCCTTGGAGGCTGAGGGTGCTCAAGTCATCAGTCGCCAGTAGGAGTCGACCACCGGATGAAGACTGCGACGCTAACGCCAGGCTCGGTAGATCGCTCTGAAAGGCCGCGAGCTGCTGATCGATCGCGTGGAGAACGCGGGGTGGTCGCTGAGCTGCGGCCGCCGAGGCGGGCCGGAGATCAGCGGATCGCACCGCGCGCAAGTGGATCACCCGCCACCGCGAGCGAGTGGGCGTTGCATGGTCTGCTGGTCACCGCTCCTCGCATCCCGCAGGTCGTCGCGAACCGCACCGATGACGCGGCGAAGAAACTCGAGGTGATCGCGCGCGCTCCGACGGTTGCGGACCTCGACCGGGGCAGGAGATCGCCGTAGGCGCTCGGGACGTGGACGACTCTCAACCGCTGTCCGGGATACCTGACCGGATGCGGGATGGGAGCTCGTGGCGGCTCGGCCTGGCTAACCTGTACAGCGGCTATCAGCGAGCTCGCCCCGGCGAGCTGATCCACATCGACGTGAAGAAGCTCGGACGGATCGCGGCGACCCGGGCATGCCGTTCTCAGGGGGTCAGCCAGCCCGCGCCGCCAAGAGCTACCCGCATCCGCTATCCGGGTTAGGAGCTCGGCCACGGTCGCGAGCGCCGACCCGACCGCCTCGGCGATCTCCGCTGCGGTCCTCGGCAACCGTAGCGAGCACGGCGACCGCCATCGTTCTTCACCGCGCCGTCGATGCACTTCGCCACCTGCGGGCATCAGGAGGAGCGGTCCACCGAGACGGCAACGCCTCCCGCTCACGGTGGCGACGTGATCCACTTGCTGCATGCGTCGGGATCCGTGACCCCGGCCGGCCTCGACCGGCCCCAGCTCAGCGACAACCCCGCGGTTCATCCGCACCGATCGCTCGGCAGCTCGCGGCCTTTCGGAGCTGATCACTGGCGTTAGCGTGCGAACGCATCGCGGCTGCTCGCCGCTGGCGACTTTTACAATCGCCGCTTGACCACACTGCAGCCCTCAGCCACAGAACCACCGGTTAGCTCCGCCTCGCTGAGACCTGAACAACGTGGTCGAGGAACTACACCTAGACGGAACTCGGAAAAATGGGGTGCAGCCTTGGGGCGATCGCCCTGGGGTCCGATTAGGCTTCCTGCTTACAATCCCGCGACGAGGGTCTGAGCGCTGCGATGGCGCAACGGGGAGTGCTGGGGCGGGCTTCGGTCTGATGAGAATTCCACGGAGGGTGCTATGAGGCGTTTGGGCATTGTGAGGAGAGCTGGACGGGGATCGAGGATCGGAGCCGCGTTGCTGGTGGCGAGCGTTGCGCTGTGCTCTGTTTTGGTTTCCTCAGCCGGAGCCAGGATCATCACCGCGGCCACCGGTCATAAGTTCGGGATCGTGCCCGCCTTCCATGGGTCGCTGTCGCTGAATGGTTCGCGCTCCGTGGCCCGCATCGCCGCCGCGGGCACACCCACGTGTGACCTGCAGGTCGACTCGCAGTGCGCGAGCCCCATGACCTACCACAACGGGCCGGTCCAGCACGGGGAGAACATCATCCTGTTCTTCTGGGATCCCAGCGGCTTCTCCAGCGCACCCGGCTATGTCGCCGGCATGCAGACCTGGGTCAGCGACCTGGCAGCCGGCGACTTCAGGCCCGGAAACGTCCCAGGGGTCCAGGTGGGCAACCCACTCTCGGTGACTCAGGAGTACTACGACCACTCGGGCCCTGGTGGCGCCAACAACTTCGTTCCGTACGCCGTGGACAACGGTGGGACGGTCATCGATACCGACGCCTATCCCGCCAGCGGATGTACCGACAGCTACACCAACGCGAGTAACCAGCAGGTGACGCTGCCCACCTGCCTGACCGCCGGGCAACTCTATGGGGAGGTCAGTTCCTACATCCAGGCGCACAACCTTCCGGTGGGGATCGACACCGAATACTTCATGCTGACCCCTCAGGGCGTCGGGACGTGTGCCGACAGCACACACTGCGCCTACTCGACCTACTGCGGATGGCACACCGCCTTCGGGTCGCCGTCCACCCCGGTCCTGATCGCCGACATGCCCTGGCAGTCGGGGATCCCGGGGTGTGACCTGACCGGGGCGTCGAGCCTGCACTCGACCGGCATAGACCCGGTGGTGAACACGTTCAGCCACGAGCTCGCCGAGACCATGACCGACCCGATCCCGGGTTCGGGATGGTTTGGGCCGGGCGGAGGCTCGGACGAGATCGGCGACAAGTGCGCCTACCAGTTCTCAGTCGGCCAGCCAGCCGCCGACCCCACCGGCCTGTCCACGGCGCCCGGCGGGCAGTTCTACAACACCCTGCTGAACGGTCACGACTACCTGCTCCAGATGGAGTACGACAACCGGGCCGGAGGGTGTAACCAGTGGGACACAGACACCCAGCCCACGGCGGCCATGTCAGTTCCGAGCCAGGTCTCGCCCGGTTCGCCGGCCACGTTCTCATTGACCGGTGTGAGCGCCCCGGCGGGCGTCGCTTACGTCACGTGGTACTTCGGTGACCGGGCAGCCACCCGCGCCACCAGCGCAGGCAGCGTCCACCACACGTACTCGAGCGCCGGAGGCCGGACCGTCACAGCCATCCTGACCGACAACCACGGCAACGAGCTCAAGCTGGTCAGGTCGCTCACCGTCGCCGGCGGTGCTCCCAACTCCGTGATTGCCCATGCGCCGACCAGCGTCACGGTCAATACGCGCTACTCGATCAGGCTCTCAGGCCACGCCGTCGGTCCCGAAACCCTGTACGTGTTCGCGGATTACAAGGGATGCGCCGCGACGCCCGCAATTGAGCACACCAGGGCGAGCGGATACATCTGGGCGGTCCAGGGCAACTTCTCAGAGATCGCCCGGGGCAACTCGCCTCGGGCAGGCCAGGATCACCTGTGCGCCTACCTGGTCAAGAAAGCAGAGCCCAAAAACCCGACCACAGGGGTCTTGGCTCGCGACTTCGTGACCTTCACGATTCATCACTGAGCCACTCACCGATCCGGCAAAACCCTGGGGTGCCTCCCTGGGGCGGGCGCCCTCAGGCCTGGTTAGGCTACCGGGGCGGGCTTCCGGCCCGATGGGGTTTCCACGGAAAGGGTGTGTGTATGAGGCGTGTGGGCACTGTGAGGAGAGCTGTACGTGGATCGAGGATTGGGACCCGCATACTGATCGCGAGCCTCGCGCTGTGCTCCCTTCTGGCCTCCTCTGCCGGAGCCAACGTCGTCGTCGACCCGGTCACGGGACAGAAGTTCGGCACCTTGCCGGTGCCCCAGGTGCCAATGGCGTTGAGTGCGGCACGGCCGCTGGCCCGCATCGCGGCGGCGGGTACCCCCACGTGTGACCAGAGCGTCGATTCGCAGTGTGCGACCCCGTTGACCTACCACGGCGGCCCGGTTCAGCACGGGGAGAACGTCATCCTGTTCTTCTGGGACCCCGCCAGCTTTTCCAGCAGCCCCAGCTACGTCACCGACATGCAGAACTGGGTGAACGGCCTGGCGGCCGGCGACTTCAGCACCGGGAACGCGTCTGGGAGCGCGGTAGGCAATCCCATTTCTGTGACGCAGGAGTACTACGACATGTCTGGGCCGGGCGGGACCAAGAGCTTTGTTCCGTACGCGGTGCACAACGGCGGCACGGTCTTCGATACGGACCCGTATCCCTCCAACGGCTGCACCGACACCTACACCGACGCGAACAACCAGACGGTGACGCTGCCGAAGTGCCTGAATTCGGGGCAGCTTTTCGGGGAGCTCCACTCCTACATCCAGGAGCACAACCTGCCCCTGGGAATCGACACCGAATACTTCGTCCTCACTCCGCAGGGCGTCGGCACCTGCCAAGACAGCCTCAGCCACTCGTGCGCGTACGCGCAGTACTGCGCGTGGCACGTGGACTTCGGCTCGCCATCCAACCTCCCGGGCCAGGTCATCCTCGCCGACATGCCCTGGCTGGCGGGGACGCCTTGTGACCCCACCCAGTCGCCCTCCTCTCCGAGCCTCTACTCGAGTGGAATCGATCGGGTGGTAGATGCGTTCAGCCATGAACTCGCCGAGACCATGACCGATCCGGACATAAGCGGGTGGTACGGGGCCGGCGGCGACCAGGACGAGATCGGCGACAAGTGCGATGCCCAGTACTCCGTCGGCCAGCCGATGGACAATTTCACCGGGCTGCCCCAGACCTCAAGCGGCGCGCCCTACAACACAACCTTGAGCGGCCGCGACTACCTGCTTCAGATGGAGTACGACAACCGGGCGGCTGGTTGTACCCAGTGGGACACCGACGCCCAGCCCACGGCGGCCATTTCGGGACCGAGCCAGGCGTCTGCCGGGTCACCGGCCGCATTCTCATTGAGCAATGTGAGCGCTCCGGCGGGCGTCGCTTATGTCACGTGGTACTTCGGTGACGGGGCAGCCACCCGCGCCACCAGCACCGGGAGCGTCCAGCACACGTACACGAGCGCCGGGGGCCGCGCCGTCACGGCGATCCTGACCGACAACGACGGCAATGAGGTCAAGCTGACGAAATCGCTTACCGTCGCCAGCGCCGTGGCCAAGCTGTTGATCAGTGTCAGCCCGGTTCATCCGGCTCCAAAGGCGCCCTACACGGTCAGGCTGGCCGGCCGGGCGCTGCCCGGTGGCGTTTTCGGAGCCGGCCACAATCGCAGTGACGTTGAGCTCTATGACCAGTTCGGTGGCACATGCGCGAGCACGTGGGGCGGCGAGAGGTCACGGGCGTCGGCCGGGAGGGCCCACGACTTAGGAAAGTGGCTCGTAGGGTCCGGGGCCTTTTCCTTCATCCAGCACCGGCAGGCCAGGCCGTCGCAGCACGCGACAGCGCGGTTCTGTGGCTATGTGTCGCGCTCGGCCACGCGGACCGACGCCCAGGCCACCGCCTTGTACACGACGACCTAGGGGCGACGCTCCCCGAGCCGGTGGCCGGGCCGGCGGCAGGGTAGCCTCTGCCCGTCGTGCCGGTCACCGTCAACGCGGACCTTGAGTCCTTCAATCCCGCCACCGGCGAGCGTGTTGGGAGCGTCCCGGTCACCGCACCCGAGGACGTCCCGGCGGTCGTGGGGGAGGTGGCCAAGGTCCAGCCGTTCTGGGCCCAGCTGACCCTGGCCGATCGGGCGCGGTACCTGGAGCGGGCCGCTCAGGTCGTGATCGACGAGGGCGATGCGATCCGGGATCTGATCGTCTCCGAGCAGGGCAAGCCCCGCAACGAGGCCTTCTCAATGGAGGTGCTGCCCACGATCGACGCGCTGACCTGGATCGCCCGCCAGGGCCAGGAAATCCTGGCCGACGAGAAGATCCCGATGCCTCAGCTCTTTTTCAAGACCAAACGATCCGCCTTCATGTACGAGCCACTCGGGGTGATCGGTGTGATCTCCCCCTGGAACTACCCGTGGAGCATCCCGCTGGGTGAGGTCGCGCTGGCCCTGATGGCCGGCAACGGGGTTGTGCTGAAGCCCGCCTCGCTGACGCCGCTGATCGGAGAGCGCATCGTCCGGGTGTTCGAGCGCGCGGGGGTCCCGGAGGGACTCCTGCGGGTCGTTCACGGTCCCGGCACCGGTCCCGCCCTGGTGTCGTCCAGCGCAGCCAAGATCTTCTTCACGGGGTCGGTCGACTCGGGGCGCCTGGTCGCTGAGGAGTGCGCACGGCAGCTGAAGGGATCCGTGCTCGAGCTGGGCGGCAAGGACGCGATGGTCGTGCTGGCCGACGCCAACATCGGCCACGCCGTGGCCGGAGCGCTGTGGGGTGGATTTGCCAACGCCGGCCAGACGTGCTCGGGCATCGAGCGGGTCTATGTCCTGCGGGAGGTGGCCGACCGGTTCATAGACGGCCTCGTCGCCGGCGCCCAGCGGCTGCGGGTGGGGGATCCAATGTCCTGGGACACTGAGATCGGGCCGATGGTCTCGGCCGAGCAGTGCCAGACGGTCCGCGAGCTGGTCGACGACGCGGTGGCGGCCGGCGCCACGCTGCTGTGCGGCGGTCCGGCCGAGTCTCCGCCAGGTTTCGAGCAGGCTTCGTTCTACGGGCCGACCGTCATCACCGACGTCACCCATGAGATGCGGATCATGCAGGAGGAGATCTTCGGGCCGGTGCTGCCGATCGTTATCGTCGATTCGGAGGACGAGGCCGTGGCCCTGGCAAACGACTCCCAGTTCGGCCTGGGGGCGTCCGTGTGGACGTCTGACCGGCGCAAGGGCGAACTGGTGGCCCACGAGCTGGAGGCCGGGATGGTCTGGATCAACGACCACATGTTCAGCCACGGCGCCTGCCAATGCTCGTGGGGCGGGATCAAGCAGTCGGGCCTGGGGCGCACCCACTCCAAGTTCGGCCTGTACGAGTGCGTCAACGTCAAGCTCAGGGTGTGGGAGCCGTCAGCGGTCAAGGATCCCTGGTGGTACCCCTACGATGAGACGCTCGGGCGAGCGCTGCGCCAGGCGGCAACGGTGCTCTACGGCCGGCCCTCGATCCGGGCGGGTGCGCTCAAGGACGGGTTGGAGCCGCTGCTCAAGGTCGGCGCGCGTCTGGCCCGGGACGCGGTCAAGCGGTAGCGGCCCGCCTGCCGGGCTCAGCTGGGTCGGAGGCGGTTACGGGGTGGGCGGCTGTTTGGCCGGGCATCCGCCCAGCATGTCCGTGCACGTGCCCTGGGGATCGCCCTTGAGTCCCGGGTCGTGGAGGCTGTACTCCGAGTAGTAATAGAAGGAGAGCGTGTTCCGGATCGGGATCCCCCGGATTTCGTAGGGGACGTTGCCGGCGCCGGGATTGGTCGGGTCCGCTGCGGCCGCCGTGGCGTTGTACGTCCCTGTTCCGATCGAGATGTCGGCCGCGCCGCGGCCGGTGCGGTTGTTGTTGTGATCGGCGCTCTGGTCATACCGGCCGAGCGTGGTCAGCCGGTGGTAGGCGGTGTCGCCGGCCGGCAGCAGCGCGTCGTGGCCGTGGCGCAGGTACTCGTCCAGCCAGGCCAGGGTGTAGTAGAAGGCGATCCGCTCGCCGATCTCGTTGGCGGGAAGCACGTACGGGATGTAGCTATACGTCAGGTGGGTGCCGTCGCGGACCGAGACGATCTCGGAGTCGACCCCGGCCTTGACCAGGCTGAGGTAACCGGCCGTCCCGTCGCCGCCGCCCCCGTTGGCCGATCCGTTCGGGTTCGGGACCGTGGCCTGGGACTGCACGTTGAACTCGTAGTCGTTGGTCATGGCCAGCGCCGGCGTGTGCACCACCATCGCCCGGTCGGCCCTGGGGACGGTCACGTTCTTCGAGCACTGGGACATGTTCACCGTTCCCAGGTCATCCCAGGCCACGATCGTCTTGACCCGCCTGTCGCACTGCCCGACCCAGGTCACGGCCGCCGCCCCCAGAGAGTGCCCGGCGATGGCCACGTCCGACCGGTCGAGGCCCCGATAACCGGGGTTGAAGGGGCCGCCGGGGTAGGGGTGCGACGGGGTGGAGAGGAAGAAGTTCAGGGCGTCCTCGGTCCCCTGGTAGAAGTTGTAGTTCTGCTGGTAGGGGACGCCCTGGCACAGGGCGTTGCCGGCCTGGAGCTGGGAGAGACCGCAGCTCTTGGTCGAAGGGAGCAGGTCCGAGTCACCCTGGCCCTGGGGATCGAACGTCAGCACCTCGTAGCCGTACTGGGCCAATCCCTCGGCGGCCCAGTAGTAGAGCTGCTGGTAGGCCTGGATCGAGCCGTCCGTGATGACCACGCCCGGGTAGCGGCCGTTCTTCAGCCTGGGCGTTCCCGGCGGCGGCATCCACACGTTGCCCCGCAAAGTGGCGCCGTCCGCGGCGGTGAATGAAACGGGCAGCACCGTGCCACCCGTGAGATGCCTCCATGCGTCGACGCTCCGGAAGGGGTCGGCACCCTGCGAGCCTGGGACGAGGGTGGTCAGCCCGCCGTGGATGTGTCCCGGCCCATCGCTGATCTGCTGGCCGAGCTGGCCCAGCCACAGCGCGTCGCCGTCGCTCAGGTTCTCGTAACCGTACGCGCGGTTGGTGAACTGGTCGCGCAGGCGGAGCGTGGCGCAGTACTGGTTGAGAGCGTCGCGCTCAAACCAGGCGGGGTTGGTGGGGGTCCCGCCGGGGCCAACTCCGGCGTTGATGTGATTGTCGGCCGCCGAGAAGCATTCCGTGTCCAGGGAGGAGCCCGGAACGCCCGGAGCGGTCCGTAGGCCGGCAGGCAACCGCTTGGCGTAGTAGGCCACCTCGGCCCGGGCGAAGCTCCTGGCGCGCTGGAGGCCACCGCCGGCGGCCAGAGCCGCGCCGCCGACGCTGGCCAGCGCACACGCCACCGCGGCCACAAGGCCGCTCACCCGCAATCCAGTCCTATTCACCAACGGCCTCCCATCTCGTGACCACGCTCTCGGATAAGCAACGTGCTGACCGGGCTGAACTGACGCGTAAAGTCGCCGGACCCGCCTCGGTACCCTTCATGTATGCCTGCCCAGGCCTACACAGGCAAGGAGTGCGTGTGCCAGCTGCGCAGAGGTATCTGCGATCAGTCGTGCGTCCAGGGGATGCTGGAGACGCCGTTCTACATCGCGTGCCTGCGCCTGAGCGGCCGCCGCTGCGTGGTCATTGGCGGCGGCGAGGTGGGCCTTGAGAAGGTGGAGGGACTGCTGGCCTGCGATGCCAGCGTCACGCTGGTGGCGCCCGATGCCGGTCCCGAGCTGGCCCGGCTGGCGCTCGAGGGTTCGATCCGCTGGGAGCAGCGGCAGTACGCGGCCGGCGATCTGGACGGCGCCCTGATCGCGATCGCCGCCACCGACGACACCGATCTCAACATCCGCGTGTTTGAAGACGCCGAGGCTCGCTCGATGCTCGTCAACGTCGTCGACGTGCCGCCACTGTGCAACTTCATCCTGCCGGCGATCGTCCGCAACGGCCCGCTGGCCATCGCCATCTCCACCGCTGGGGCCTCGCCCGCCCTGGCCAAGCGGATGAAGCGCGAGATCGGGGAGCTGTTCGGCGAGCCCTACGCGCTCCTGGCCATCCTCCTCAACGACGCCCGGGGCTGGGCCAAGGCCACGCTGCCCACGTACCAGGACCGCAAGCAGTTCTTCGAGTCGATCGTGAACGGGGAGCCGGACCCGGTGCAGCTGCTCCGGGACGGCGATGTCCAGGCCGTCCGAGACCTGATCGAGGCGGCCCAGCGCGAGTACGTGGCCGCCGTCTGAGCGTCCAGCCTAGACCCTATGTCGCGGGTGCCCGGTTGCACGGGTTGCCTGCCGGGCTGGTAGGCCGGACGCTCCTCGCGGGGGTTTGTCTGGCCGGAGAGCGGCTCCGGCTGACCCCAGGACTGTGAGGAGGTCCGGCCATGACCGGAACGATGACGTGGGTTGGGTTCGATGTCCATGCGCGGTCGACGCATGCCGCGGCGGTGAATGTGATGAGTGGTGAGTTGACCGCGGGTGCGGTTCGGGGCGGGAGTGGACGCGCCGGTCGAGTGGCTCGGCTCGTTGCCTGGCCCGGTGTGGGCGTGTTATGAGGCGGGTCCGACGGGCTATGGGCTGTATCGCGCGGTGGTCGCGGCGGGGATCAGGATTGATGTGATCGCGCCGGGGAAAACGCCGCGTGGTCCGTCTGATCGGGTGAAGACCGATCGCCGGGACGCGGAGCTGCTCGCGCGGTGTCTGCTGGCCGGGTCGCTGAAGCCGGTCACGGTCCCGCCGGCCGGGGTGGAAGCCGCCCGGGAGTTGACGCGGGCGCATGACGCGTGCCGACGGGATCTGATGAATGCCCGTCATCGTGTGTCGAAGATGCTGTTGCGTCACGGCCGGGTGTATCCCAAGGACAACACCTGGGGCCAGGAACACCGCCGCTGGCTGAGCCGTCAGCAGTTCGAGCAGGAGCTGAGCGCGTTCGTGTTCGCTGACCTGATCGCTCGCGTCGACGGGCTCACGGCCCGCAAAGCTGTGCTCGCTGAGCGGATCTCCCGGGTCGCGGCCGACCCCGAGTTCTGGCCGACCGTCGCGAGGTTGCGCGCGTTCAAGGGCGTGGACACGCTCACCGCACTCTCGATCCACCTGGAGCTCGGCGCGGACTGGCAGCGGTTCGAGAAACCGACCCGCCTGGGGTCGTGGCTCGGGTTGACGCCGTCCCTGAACCAATCGGGTGAGTCCTCACGGCAGGGTGCGATCACGAAGACCGGGTCGGGGCTCGCGCGCCGGCTGCTGGTCGAATCCGCCTGGCACTACAACCGTGAACCGCGGATCGGCGCAACCCTCCAGAACCGCCAGCAGGGACAGCCCGAGCATGTCCTGCAGATCGCGAACACCGCGCAGCAGCGGATCCATCGCGTCTACCGACGGATGAAAGCTCGCGGGAAACCCCACCACGTCACTGTCGTCGCGTGCGCCCGCGAGCTGTCCTGCTTCCTCTGGGCAGCAGCAACCGCCCCTTAGAGCTTTCCAATCACACACAGCCCCGGGTTCGGGAGGCCGGGGCGTCGGGCCGCAGAGCGGCCGGCACGCGCGATACAGCTATGAGCAACACCTTCGGGTGTCACGCTCGTTTCTAGAGCAGCGCACCGCCGGCAGCGAAACCGGTTCTTGGGGTACCAACCCCCGCATCTCAGACTGGCACCGCCGACACCGAGCCCGACGCCCCGCCCTCCTGAACAAACCTCAGTCCCGCCTGCGCGAACGCCTGTCAGCGGACACGATCACACACGGCCACTTGACAAACGCCGCGCCATATCAGGTGTAGTTCCTGACCACGTTGTTCCGGTCTGAGGGGTAAGCCATCCGGTGCTCCTTGGAGGCTGAAGGTGCTCAAGCCATCAGTCCCAAGGAGGACACCGGATGAAGATGCACGCTAACGCCAGGCTCAGTCTGAAAGGCCGCGAGCTGCTGATCGATCGCGTGGAGAACGCGGGGTGGTCGCTGAGCGCGGCCGCCGAGGCGGCCGGGATCAGCGATCGCACCGCGCGCAAGTGGATCACCCGCCACCGCAGCGAGGGGCGTGATGGTCTGCTGGACCGCTCCTCTGCTCCCGCGGTCGTCGCGAACCGCACCGATGACCGGCGAGTCGAGGTGATCGCCGCGCTCCGACGGTTGCGGATGACCGGGGCGGAGATCGCCGAGGCGCTCGGGATGGCGCTCTCGACCGTGTCCGGGATCCTGACCCGGATCGGGATGGGGAAGCTCGGGCGGCTCGGCCTGGAACCTGTACAGCGCTATCAGCGAGCTCGCCCCGGCGAGCTGATCCACATCGACGTGAAGAAGCTCGGACGGATCGCGCGACCCGGGCATGCCGTTCTCGGGGGTCAGCCAGCCCGCGCCGCCAAGGGCTACCACCGCATCCGCTATGACCGCGGTTGGGAGTTCGTCCACGTCGCGATCGACGACGCGACCCGCCTGGCCTACGTTGAGGTCCTCGACAACGAGCGAGCACCGACCGCCATCGGGTTTCTTCAACGCGCCGTCAAGCACTTCGCCACCTACGGCATCACGGTCGAGCGGCTGATCACCGACAACGGCAACGCCTACCGCTCAACGGTCCACGCGATCGCGTGCCGCACGCTCGGGATCCGTCACCTCCGGACTCGGCCTTACCGACCCCAGACCAACGGCAAAGCCGAACGGTTCATCCGCACCATGCTCGGCGGCTGGGCCTACGGAGCGATCTACCGGGACAGCGCGGAACGCAACGCCGCTCTCGCCGGCTGGCTCGACTTCTACAATCGCCGCCGACCACACGGCGCCCTCAGCCACAAACCACCGTTAGCCCGCCTCGCTGAGCTGAACAACCTCCTCGGGAACTACACCTAGGCCGGGGTGTCAGGTGGGGTGGTGGGCGCGGCCTGCCCGGGCTCGGCCGGCGGGGCGCCCGACCCTCCAGCAGCCTCGTCGCGGGCCAGCAACTCGGTCATCCGCTCGACCAGTGGGTCGAGCTCAGGATGCGACAGGGCGCCGGCCGAGGCCAGTTCGTATGCCTTGTGGCCCAGGTCCCAGTAACCCTGCGCCAGCTCCTTCCGGGCCTGGACCTCCTCGACGCCCTCCTGCGCCCTCGCCCTGACCTGCTCGGCCGCTGCCTTTGCCCTGTCCATGAAGCTCATCTGCGTCTCCTCTCTGGGTGTCAGGCTGGTTCTACCACGGTTGAGCAGTCATCATCTGCTCGGAATGGCGGATGACCGACTCACCCACGTGGACACCGCCGGACAGGCCCGGATGGTCGACGTCTCGGACAAGGCGGCCAGCGCGCGCCGGGCCGTCGCGCGAGCCACGGTGCTCGTCTCGCCCCCCACTGCACGTTCCGTGCAGGCCGGGGATACGCCCAAGGGTGAGGTCCTGGGAACGGCCCGGATCGCCGGCATTCAGGCCGCCAAACGGACGTGGGAGCTGATCCCCCTCTGCCACCCCCTGGCCCTGAGCTACGTCGGCGTTGAGGCCGACGTGGACGTGGAGAGCGGCCAGATCACGCTCACCTCCGAGGCCCGCACGACGGGCCCGACCGGGGTTGAGATGGAGGCCCTGACCGCGGCCACCATCGCCGCGTTGACCGTCTACGACATGGTCAAGGGGATCGAGCGCGGCGCCCGCGTCACCGAGATCGTGCTGCTGGAGAAGTCCGGCGGGCGGTCGGGGGAGTGGAGCCGGGAATAGGTCGGGCCTAGAGGTCGGTCGTCAGGGTGCTGACCGGCTTTTAGAACCCTCCCGGGTGGAGCGGTACGATCTGCCCACAATGAGGGGGTCACGAGCGGGTCGTTGGGCGCGGCTGGCTGCGGCCATGGTTGCGACTGGGGTGGTCTGCCTCAGCCCGGCGCCAGTCGCAGCTGGAGCCTCGCCGCCGCTCTCTGACGGTCAATTCGCCGTGCATGGGTCGGTCACGTACACGTGGCGGAGCGATCCCTCCCGGGGCTGTGCTTCGTTCAATCTGTGCGGGATCGAGGGGGCGGTGACCTACCGGATCCAGCAAGGCGATCTGACGATCGTGCGGGGACACATCAGGTCGTCGTCATTTTCTTTCACGTCGGCCACCGTGCGGGTGCGCCGAGACACCGGCCCGAACGCACCTGCCGAGTGCGTGGATCTGTCCGACGGAACCGAATTTCTCAATCTCACCCAGGTCGGCGGCAGGCTGGATGCGACAGCCCAACCCGACACGGTCAGCGGAAGATGCGCCGGGCCGCTGCCCCAGGACGTCGTCAACCTGAGTCTGCCGGTCCGGCGCGTAGGGAAGGGCCACCGGACGCTTGACCTGGGTGGAACTGTCCCGTTCAGCGCCGGCCCCTTCAGCGGACGGCTGATCTCGTCCCTGACGCTGAGACCGACCGGACGGGGGTCGTCAAGCTCGAGTGGATCCGGCTCATCGGGTTCTTTCACAGGTCACTTCTTCCACCGCAGCAGCCGGCACGTGAGCACCACCAAGCACAGCCTGGTTGAGCTCGTGGAGCTCAAGTACGGCCTCGCGGTAGAGCCATCTTCGCTCGATTTCGCCTTCCGGGGTGACCCGGGGCCGTTCTGCGGTGCCCTGGATGACTGCGGCGCTCGAGGTGACCTGAGCCTGACGGCGCCAGGCCAGCGCACGAGCCTTCTGCTGACGGCTTATCGCCGCGTCGGGTCCCGCCGCAGCCCCCGGCAGGTCCGCCATGACTTCTACACGCAACCTTGGTCGTTTGCTCTGGGGGCGTTCGCCAGCCTGACCGCCACCGTCCAGGAGAGCTTCACCTGGTCCGGAGGGCTCACCTGCCGGGACACGGTCGCACACGCGCCGGAGGCTGGGCTGCCGCCGCTGGCCATCTTTGGCACCGGAGGATCGGGCGCCCCACCCTCCGCCCGCCGCCGGCTGACTCTGGTGCTCCAGGCGTCCGGGAGTGACGCCCTCCGGACCCACTGTCCCGGACCGGCTTCCAGCGACCTGGTCGGCCAGGATCAGGTGCTGGCCCGGGGAGCCTTCAGCTTCAGACATCTCCGGGGGCGCCAAGAGACGCTTGACCTGACCCGCCCCGGTCGCTTTGCGGGTGAGGGATATGGCGGGCGGCGTGTGGGCGCGCTGAGGCTCCGGCTCTCCTTACTCAGCGTCAAGGCGAACACGAGGGGTCGGCCATGAGCGGCAAGCTCGGCCGCCTGCTTACCGCCTGTGCGGTCGGGGCCACCGTTCTCGTCACGGCGGCGCTTGGCTCAGCCGCCCCCGGAGCGTCCCGGCGCCATGGTCGCGGATCCGGGGGTGGTAGCGGCGTTCTGGTCGCGTTCGGGGGCTCGCCGGGCAAGCCCCTGGCCCAGTACGAAGTGTCGATCGCAGTCAAGGGCGAGGCGTCGGTCAGCTTTCACGGCGATCAGGCCTCAGGCTGCCGCCGGCATGGGCTCTGCGGCTACAAGGGGGAGATCGTGCTCCGGCCGGATCCGAGCGGCGTCATCTTTGTGTCGAAATATCGCCGACACCACCGGATCTCAGAGTCCGCCACGCTATTTCTCGACCTCGGCTCGACGGGCATGGGATTGGCCGCACACACGACGAGGTTCGCAAACGGCTCCGAGGCCGGGCTATGCGCCGATGGCGCGCAATCCGCGATTTTCCCCACTGCACAGTCCACGGACGGCCGTCTGACGCTGGCGCTCGTCCAGTCGGGGGACGGAATCCTCAGCACGAGGTGCGCCGGACCCCTGGACGGCGATGTGGCGCAGGCCGCCCCTCGAGCCACCGTTCCGGTCCGGAGCCTGATGCGTCCGGGCCGGCTGATCGACCTCTCTGGTACCCACAGGTTCGCCGGCCACGGGTTCGCCGGCACCGTCACGTCAACGATCGTCTTGCGAGTGCGGTCGAGCCGCCGGGGGTCCGGGGGCTCCGGGCCCATCAAGGGGAAGACGAAGCGAATCCGGTTTGTCACCGAGAAGCTTCAGCTCGTGGGCCTGTCCGGAGGCCTCACCGCCAGCCTGCGTGGCACTCCCAACACGGAGGTGTGCCGGCTGCTCGACTCGTGCGGGCTGTCCGGAACCCTGAGCTGGTCACCGATGCCGGTTCAGGCCAACGGCGAGCTGACGGCGACGGGATTGGCCAGCCGACCTATGCGTGACTTCCGGGCCGCGCTCGGGCTCGGAGGACCGGGCAACCCGCGCCGAATCTCCGTGAACGGAAGCATCGAGTGGAAGGACCTTGGATCCGTGATCGAGCGGGTGACCCAATCGGGCCAGTGCGTGGATAGCGCGAGCCTAGGCCGCGGAAGTGTCCTGCTGATCGTCAGGCGCAAGGAGATAGCCACCGCCTATTACCCGGGCTCTCCCCTGCGCACCCGCTGCCCGGGGCCTCTCCTTCAGACAGATGTAGCCCGCCTCGCCGTGGGCGCAATCCACCCGTCCAGCTTCGCCCGGAGGCGGTTCACCATCAACCTCGTGGCCGCTACGAGGCTCCAGGAAGATGGCTATCTCGCCCGTCTGTCCGGTCATCTAGCTCTGGTTGTCAAGCGCTCGCGTCGGACGGCCCAGCACGTGGTCACGGAGCCCGCGAGCCTGGTGGGCCTGTTTTCGAGGTAGCGCCCGCTCAGCCGCCGGCGGCCGGCTCGGACTCCGTATTTGACGTACCCAGGACCTGTCCGCTCGCCCCGATCGCCTGAACGGCCACGAACCGGGGGCGGTTGGTCAGGTGGATCGGAGTCTCAAATCCGGTCCGATGAAAGGGCGGCCCTGCGGCGGTCATGTGATCGCTCACCGTGCCCTCCAGCACCTGCCACTTTCGCACCTCGGTGGCTCCGTTCCAGCTGGCGTAGATCGTCACGCCGCCGTCGGAGGTGGGCACCAGCGCGATCTTCGGGGCAGCCGTGGGCCGGCCGCTCCAGGGGAAGCGGAAGGCCCGATACGTGGCGGTCCCAAACACGAACACGCCGTTGAAGATCTGACGCCCGGCCGGGGTGTACTCGGAGAAGTCGGGCTGCGGGCCCCAGCCCACGAAGACATTTCCGTCCGGCAGGACCTGGGTGCTCCCGGCCGAGTTGGACAACAGGGCCGGTGAGTGGGTGTAGCGGTGGATGAGCGAGACCGTGCCGGCGCGCTGGTTGATGCGCAGCACCTTCCCCGAGGACTGCGACTCCTCCTGGGGCGCCGACCCGTCGTCGAACAGGCTCAGAGTGTCACCGCTCAGGCGCGCGTTGTGCTGCCACTCGAAGCTCGTCCCGGGTTCCATCCGGAAGCTCGACAGCTTGCCCCCCAGGGTCCACATGACGCTGCCCGTGTGACGGTTGATCTCGTAGACCGCCCACGTGTTGCGGGCCGAGATGATCAGGTTTCCGTCGGGGAGCTGCTGGATCGAGTTCAGGTGGAAGTAGTCGAACGGGGGCGAGCCGCTGGTCAGCGGCGCGTACGAGGCGCTCAGGGGGACATGCCCCAGCGCGTGCCATTCCCACAGCACGCGACCCGTTTTGATGTCCAGCTCCTGGATGATGCAGTCCAGGACGTAGCCCTGGCGCGGGCCCCCGACGCTCGTGAGGTCGGTCTTGGTCTCGTGGTAGGCGTCGATCAGAGCCGTTCCCTGGCGGGTGATCTGGAAGTCGTGGAGGTCGGCCTTCAGACCGTTGCCCCCGTGGAGCACGGCCAAGGTCTTGTATGAGTCAGAGACGATCATGTCCTGGCCCCAGTTCCGAAACTTGCCCACCCACCAGGTGAGCACCGGCTGACCCTGGTAGCGCTGGACCTGGAGGTTCATCGGCTCACCCCGGCTGACGGGCTCAAACCACACCAGGTGCCCCGTGGGATCCAGGATCATGGGTCCCGGCTGCACCCCGTTCTGGGCGGTCACGAACACGTCGCCCGGGCTGGTATCGAGCTGGCCGGTGAACTTCACCACGGGGGGATGAAGGTCCGGCTCGGAGTGGAAGCTCTGAAAGCCGGCGCCGGGCCCAGCCGCCCGAGTGCTGGCGGTGGAGCCCGACCTGACCGCCCGGGCCGCGGACCCGGCGCCAACGCCGATCCGAAAAGCGAACCGCAGGGTTCGCGCCCCGGGGTCTCCTGACAGGGTGCCATCGGCCGGCGAGCGCAGCGACGCGGTCACACTCACGAGCTCCCCGGGCAGGAAGTGCCGGTCGGGATCAAACGCGACCCCGTCTCCGTGCCCGAGTGTGACCAGCTTCCCGCGGTGACTCCCGCTTCGAGACCCCGTGACCCGCACCGAGCGCAGGTCGCCGGCCCGCAGTGAGGAGAAGATGACCTGTGAGACGGGGGTGGCGTCGGGGGTCCCGGGGAACGGGATCACGTGCAGGGCAACTCCTGATCTGGCCCCGGTGTCCAGCGAGCTGGCCGGACCGGCCGCAACCAGCGCTCCGGCCAGGATCAGAACGCTGAGCGTTGCCCACCGTCGCACCGAGCCCCACTGCGTCCATCTCGCGCCCAAGGGGGCCGACTGTACCGAAGCTCTCGGAAGCCGCCGCCAGTTGCGGTGCAGTCCGCCAGTCGACCGAGCCTATGCTGTTCGCACGATGAACGCCGCCATCATCACGATCTCCACCGCGGCCGCGCGGGGGGAGCGCGAGGATCTCTCCGGCGAGCGGCTGGCCGCCCTGGCCGCTGAGGCCGGCGCCGACGTCGTGGCCCGGGAGGTGATTCCCGATGACCGGGACCAGATCGAGGAGCTGCTCCGCCGCCACGCCGCGCCCGAGGCCGACACAGACCTGATCCTGACCACGGGCGGAACCGGTCTGACGCCGGACGACATCACGCCGGAGGCCACCCGGGCCGTGATCGACCGCGAGGCGCCCGGGTTTGCCGAGGCCATGCGGGCCGAGTCGCTCAGGCACACCCCGATGGGGATACTCAGCCGGGGCGTGTCGGGCATCGCCGGACGCACTTTGATCGTCAACTTTCCGGGCAGCCCGAAGTCCATCGAGCAGCTGTTCGGCGTGATCGCGCCCGTGCTCGGGCACGCGGCGGCCACGCTACGCCGGGAGCCCGGCGGCCATGTCGACCACGGCGGTTGAGCTCCACGGGCTCGTTCGGCGCTTCGGCGAGCGAACGGCGCTCCGCGGCCTCACGGTCAGCGTTCCCTCCGGGGCCACGCTGGCGGTGCTGGGACGAAACGGGGCCGGCAAGACGACGCTCCTGCGGATCCTGGCCACCCTCCTGCGCCCGCACGGCGGGAAGGCCACCGTGCTGGGCGAGTCGCTGCCCGGGCGGGCCTTCGCAGTTCGGGCTCGGATCGGCTACATCGGGCACGACCCGCTCCTCTATCGGGACCTGAGCGCCCGGGAGAACCTGCGCTATCACGCCCGGCTGCGCGGGGTCGCTCCGGGCCGGATCGAGGGACTGCTGGAGGCGGTGGGCATGCGGGGGCGCGGCGACGAGCCGGTCCGATCGCTGTCGGCCGGGATGGTGCAGCGACTGGCCGTGTGTCGTGCCGTGCTCCACGACCCAGAGCTGTTGCTGCTCGACGAGCCGCGGGCCAACCTCGATCCGGGTGCCAGCCGGCTCGTCGAGGGCATGATCGGACGGTCAGCGGGAGTCACGCGAGTCCTGACCAGCCACGACCCGCTCGAGGCGCTGGCCGAGGCCGATCTCGTGCTCGGGCTCCGGGATGGACGCGTCGAGCTGGCCGGTCCAACCGACGACATCGACGCGGAGCGAGTGGAGGAGCTCTACCTGTGACGACCGTCCGCGACGACCCGGCGGCCGGTGCGCCGGTTCAGGGAGGGCACACAAAGCCGCTCCGCCCGCCCGGCAGTCTGCGGACGGCCCGGATCGTCCTGGCCAAGGACCTGCTGCTCGAGCTGCGGTCACTGGAGACCCTCCCGGCGATGGCGCTGTTCTCCATCACCACGTTCGTCATCTTCCACTTCGCGCTCGACCGCGCGACCGTGTCGGGCCAGCTGGCAGCTGGGATTCTGACGGCCACGCTTCTGTTCGCCTCCATGCTGGCCATCAACCGCCTGTTCGTGGCCGAGCGCGAGCAGGGGGGCTTTGACGGCTTTCTCCTCGCTCCGGTGGACCGGACGGCGCTGCTGCTGGCCAAGGCGGCCGCGCTGTTCCTGTTCCTGGCCACGCTCGAGGTCGTGGCCGTGCCGGCCTTTGCCATCCTGCTTCTGGGACCAGCTCTGGGTCCCCGGCTGGGCGGCATCGTGGTCGTCCTCCTGCTCGCCGACCTGGCCCTGGCTGTGATCGGGACGCTCGTGTCGGCGATCGCGGTCCAAACTCGGGCCCGGGACCTGATCGGTCCGATCGTGGGGCTTCCGCTTCTGATTCCGGCGCTGATCGGCACGGCCCGGGGCCTGGGGTCGGTGCTCTCCCAGCACGGCTCGCACTGGCCGCCAGGCAAGTGGCTGGTGATCGTGGCTCTCTATGATCTGGTGTTCGCCCTCCTGGCCTATGCGGTCTTCGATTTCCTGCTGGAGGACTGAACCCTTGTCTTACGCTCGCAGCCTCCGCGAACTGATACTCGCCACCATCGCCATGACGGCGGTCGCTCTGGCCCTGGTCTTCTTCTACGCCCCACTGGACGCCGACCAGGGATTCGTGCAGAAGATCTTCTACATCCACGTGCCGATGGCGATCGTGTCGCTGTGTGGGTTCGTGGTCGGCGCCCTGCTGGCGATCGCGCATCTGCGCACGGGTGACCGCAAATGGGACCTCCGCTCGTACGTGGCGATCCATATGTCGCTCATCTTCGGCATCGCCGCGCTGATCATGGGATCGATCTGGGCCAAGGCGTCGTGGGGCCACTGGTGGGTCTGGGATGACCCGACGCTCGTCTCGTTTCTGATCGTGCTGCTGCTGTTCGCCACCTATCAGCCGCTGCGCTTCGCGATTGAGGATCCCGAGCGCCAGGCCCGGTACGCCAGCGTGTTCGCGATCGTGGCCGGGGCCTTCGTGCCGCTCAACTTCATCGCCGTGCGGCTATCGCAGGGCTTCGTTCATCCGCGGGTCCTCACCCTGGCCGGAGGCAACCTGCCGGGCTCGATGCGCCTCACCTTCACGGTCGCGCTGCTGGCGATCGCACTCCTGTTCACCACGCTGTGCCTGTTCGAGCTCAGCGCCAAGCGGACTCGAATCGAGCTCCGAAGGCTGCGCCGCGAGCTGCTGGGCGACGACGCGGTAGTCGCCCTGGGAAGGAGCGCCGCGCCCTCATGACACTGCTGGCCGCGCCCGCCCTGCCCCTTCACACCGCCGGCAAGTACGTCGCCGGGGCCTACATCGTGTTCGTGGTGATGCTCGTCGTGTACCTCGGGATCATGGCCCTGCGCACCGGCCGCACCCGGCGGGAGGTGAGCGAGCTCAGAGCGGAGCTGGCCGACCGCGAGGGCCGCGAGGATCCCGCCGCCGCGTCCGGCTCCCCGGCGACGCTCCGGCGCGGCGACCCTCTGCCCGAGTCCGAGCGCGAGGTCGCCCGGTGAGCGAGCTCCTGGCCATCGGCGTCTCTCACAAGACCGCCCCGGTGGAGATCCGAGAGCGCCTGGCGCTCCCCGAGGGTCCGGCGGCCGAGTTCATCCGTGACCTCCGTGGATCGGCCGAGGTCCAGGAGGCGGTCGCCATCTCGACCTGCAACCGGACCGAGCTGTACCTGGTCGTCGGCGACCCGGTCGAGGCCGAGAGCGGAGCGCTGGCCATGCTGGCCCGCCGGGCCGGGATCCGGCCCACCGAGCTCACCTCGGCCATCTACTCCTACCGCAACTGTGATGCGGCCCGGCATCTGTACCGGGTCACCTCAGGCCTGGAATCGATGGTGGTGGGCGAGGCCGAGATCCAGGGCCAGGTCAAGCGGGCCTACGAGGCGGCCCAGGCTCGCGAGTCGGTGGGGCCCCTGACCAACCGCCTGTTCACGGCCGCTCTCCAGACGGGCAAGCGGGTCCGATCGGAGACCGCGATCGGCGAGCGCCAACTCAGCCTGCCCGCCGTGGCCGTGGCCCTGGGCCGCGAGCAGCTGGGCGACCTCCGTGGGCGCTCCGTGGTCATCGTCGGGACCGGAGAGACCAGCGAGCTGGCCGCGCGGGCCCTGGCGGACAGTGGCGCGCGGACCGTGTTCGTGGCCAGCCGGCGGCGCGACCGGGCGATCGCGCTGGCCAAGCGCTACGGCGGGGACAGCCTGAGCTTTGATGAGCTGCCGGTGGCGCTGGACTCCGCCGACATCCTCGTCACCGCCACCGCCTCGCCCCACCTCCTGTTGGAAGCTCCCGAGCTGGGCGAGGTGATGCGACGCCGCGGGGGTCGGAAGATCCTGCTGATCGACCTGGCGGTCCCGCGCGACATCGACAGCGCCTGCGCCGAGCTCCCGGGTGTTTCCCTGTACGACATCGATGACCTGGACGCGGTGATCGTGCGAAATCGCACCGTCCGCCAGGCCGAGGCCCGGAAGGCCGAGGGGATTGTTGAGGAGGAGATCAAGAGCTTCGCCGGCTGGCTGGGCTCCCTGGAGGTCGTCCCGACGATCTCGGCTCTGCGCGGGCACGCGCTCCAGATCGCCGAGGAGGTGCTGCGCGAAAACCGGGGCAAGTGGGAGTCGGCCTCGCCCCGTGACCTCGAGCGGGTGGACGCGATCGCCCGGGCGATTCTCAACCGGCTCCTCCACGAGCCCACGCTGCGGATGAAGGAGCTCCGCGACGACCGGGTTCACGCCCGGATGGCCCTGGTTAGAGAGCTGTTCGGACTGGCGGGCGATGGCGAGGAGACGCGGCTGGGCGACGAGCCGGCTCCGCTGGCCGAGGTCCGCGAGCTACGCCGGCGTTGATCCGGGTCGGAACTCGCGGCAGCGCGCTGGCGCTGGCGCAGGCGTCGTGGGTGGCCGACCGCCTGGGCGCGGACAGCGAGCTCGTGACGGTGGTCACGGCCGGCGACCGGGGTGCGTCTGAGCCCGACAAATCGCGCTGGGTCTCCGAGCTCGAGCGCGCGCTGCTCGAAGACGAGATCGACCTCGCCGTGCACTCGGCCAAGGACGTACCGGCAGAGCTCGCCGTCGGACTCGAGCTCGTGGCGATCCCGACCCGGGCCGATCCCCGCGATGCAATCTGCGGCGCGCCGTCGTTGGACGAGCTCCCCGAGGGTGCGCGGGTGGGAACGAGCAGCCTGCGCCGGGCCGCGCAGCTCCGAGCCGCCCGCCCCGACGTCGAGGTCGTGCCGGTGCGGGGGAACGTCGACACGAGGCTCCGCAAGCTGGCCGAGGGCGAATGCGACGCGCTCGTCCTGGCCCTGGCCGGGCTGCAGCGGCTCGGCCGGGCCGGTGAGGCCCAGGGCATCCTGGACGCCCTGGTTCCAGCCGCCGGACAGGGGGCGCTCGCCGTGGAGGCCAGGCCGGGACGGCTTCCCGGCGCGTGCTTGGTAGCCCTCCAGGATCCGGAGGCCATGGCCTGCGTCAGTGCCGAGCGCGAGGTCGTCAGGGCGCTGGGGGCATCGTGCAACACACCGCTGGGCGTCCACGGCCGCATCGTGGACGGGACACTCGAGCTCTCGGCCTGGGTCGGCCTGGTTGACGGTTCGCACTGGATCGCCGACCGGATGGCGGACGAGCCCGAGTCGGCCCCGGCGCGGCTCGTCGAGCGCCTGGAATCAGTGGGGGCCGCCGAGCTCCTGCGCCTGGCCGAGGGCGCGGCGTGACCGTTTACCTGGTTGGCGCCGGACCGGGCGATCCGGGCCTCCTGACCGTCCGGGCGGTCGAGCTGATCGCTGCCGCTGACGTGATCATTCACGACCGCCTGATTCCGGAAGGAGCGCTGTCCGCGGCTCGCCCCGACGCCGAGCTGATCGACGTGGGCAAGCGCGGAGGCGGGGAGTCGGCGCAGCAGGATCAGATCAACCGGCTGCTGGTCCACCACGGGGCCAGGCTGGTCGTTCGCCTGAAGGGCGGGGACCCGTTTCTGTTCGGCCGGGGAGGTGAGGAGGCCGAGGCGCTGGCCCAGGCGGGGATCCCATTCGAGGTCGTTCCCGGGATCACTGCGGGGATCGCCGCTCCGGCCTACGCCGGGATCCCCGTCACGCACCGTGACCTGGCCAGCGCGGTGGCGTTCGTCACCGGGCACGAGGATCCGGCCAAGGATGAGTCCGCGCTCGACTGGGACGCCCTGGCCGCATTTCCCGGCACGCTCGTGATCTACATGGGCGTGGCCCGGCTCGGCTCGATCGCGCAGCGCCTGATGGCCGCCGGACGCGAGGCCGGTGAGCCGGCGACCGTGATTGAGCGGGGGACGCTGCCCGACCAACGCGTCCTGGAGGGGACCCTGGGCACGCTCTCCGAGCTGGGAGCGCGGGCCCCCGCGATTGCCCTGATCGGCCCCGTGGCGGGGCTGCGCGAGGTGGCCGCGTGGTTTGAGCACCGGCCGTTGGCGGGCCTGAGCGTGGCTGTGACCCGGGCCCGGGAGCAGGCCAGCGGGCTGGCTGCTCGGCTGCGATCGATGGGCGCCAACCTGGTTGAGGCGCCGGCGATCCGGATCGTCCCGCGTCACTTCTCCTTGCCCGAGCTGAGCCGCTATGACCTGGTGTGCTTTACGAGCCCGAACGGGGTCACGATCCTGTTCGACGAGCTGACCGAGCAGGGGCTCGACGCCCGGGCCCTGGCCGGGTTGACCGTGGCCGCGATCGGCCCGGGGACGGCCTCGGCGCTGCGGGGCCGAGGCGTGATGGCCGACATCGTGCCGGAGCGGTTCGTGGCCGAGGGTCTCGTCGAGGCCCTGGCCGGCCGGTCCGTGAGCCGGGCCCTGGTGGCCCGGGCTGCCGAGGCCCGGGACGTGCTCCCCGACGCTCTCCGGGACCGGGGGGCCGAGGTGGATGTGCTCGCGCTGTATGACACGGAGGCCGACCCACTGACCGACGAGCAGCTCCAACAGGTGGGTCAGGCCGACTACGTGACCTTCACCTCGTCCTCCACGGTCAGCTTTCTGCTCCAGGCCCTGGGTGACGGCGGTCGGCTGACCGGGTCGCGTCTGGTCAGCATCGGGCCGATCACGAGCCAGGCTCTGCGTAACCACGGCCTTGAGCCGCACGTCGAGGCGCAGCGCCACGACATTGAGGGCCTGATCGCGGCGCTGGTCGATGATGTGGCCGTACGGCGGCAGGAGCGCCGTTAGCGGACGCTCGCGACCGCCAGCGCGGACCCAGCCCCGGGCAGCCTGGTCAACCGCGGCGAACGGTCAACGTGTGGGACGTGCCGAGCACGACGCCATTTGAGCTGAGCGCGTTCACGGCGAAGTAGGGCAGCGTGCTGTTGACGTTGATCGTGGTCTCAAATCCGGTCTTCGTCGCCCGGTCCACCCGATGCAGCTTGTAAGGGTTGGAGCCCGCGTCCACGCGCCAGGCGGCCACGGTCGTCGCTCCATTCCAACTCGCGTGCACGGTCGTGCCGTCACCGGAGGAGGACTGTGACACCGCCAGCGCGGGGGGGCCGAGCGGTTGACCCGACCAGGCGAAGCGGTAAGCGCGGTAACTCTTGACGCCCACGGCGAAGTTTCCGTTGAACAGCTGATGGCCGGCCGGCGAGTATTCCGAGAAATCCGGGTCCGAGCCCCAGCCGACGAACACGTTGCCGTTGGGCAGGGTCTCCATACTCCCCTGAGTCCCGGTGAGGACCGCCGGCGAGTGGGTGTAGCGATGGACGAGCGTGGCCTTCATGGCCCTCGTGCTCAGGCGCAGGGTCAGCGCGGACGACGACGAGGGTTGCGGATAACCGCCCCCGCCCCAGTCGTCGTCAAACAGGGTCAACTTCTGTCCGCTCAGGTGGGCGTCGTGCTGCCATTGAAAGCGCGTGCCGGCGCCCATCTTGAAGCTCGAGTGCCGGCCGCCCAGCGTCCACATGATGGCTCCCGTCCGTTTGTTGATCAGGTACACCGCGGACGTGTTGCGGGCCGACACGACCAAATTCCCTCCCGGGAGTTGCTCAATCGAGTTGAGATGGAAATAGTCATACGGCCCTGACGGGGGCACGTGCTGATAAGAGGCGGAGATCGGGACGTGGCCGAGCGAATGCCACTCCCACAAAACCTGGCCGGTCTGGATGTCGCGCTCCTGAATCACGCTGTCCTGGACGCTTCCCTTGGCCGGCCCGCCGTATTTGGTCAGATTGCCGGTGACGGTTCCGATCGCGTCGATCAGCGCCGTACCCTGGGGCGTGATCTGGAACTCGTGCAGATCCGGGGTGTATCCGCCCGCGCCCTGGAGCACCGCCACCAAGTGATAGGAGCTGTTCAGAACCACGTCCTCCGGCTTGCCCGTAGGGGTCTTCCCCTGCCACCAGGTCAGAACGGGACGGCCCTGGTAGTGCTGCACCTCCAGGTTGGCCACCGAGCCGAGGATCGGTTGAAACCAGATCAGCTCGCCCTGAGAGTTGAGGATCATCGGACCCTCCTGGTAGCTGTGCGTCGGAGTGAGAAAGATGTCCCCGGAGCCCCCATCCGGATCCGAGCTGACGCTGACCTCAGGAGGATGGAGCGCGGGCTGGGAGTAAAAGCTGAGCGTCGCCGGGGGAAGCCCGGAGGCCAGCGCGCCAATCGGCGCGGCGGCCAGCGCGGTCACCGCCACCAGCCAGACCACAAGCCCTCTTATCCAGAAGTAACGAGTCAATGCCACCCAAACAGGCCCCCCGATGCCCGGCTCGGAATTCTACCGGAGCCCCCGGGCTCCTACCGAGGCTTGACCGCTGAGGTGCCGAGCACGCTGCCCTGGGCGTCGAGCGCCTGGACCGCGAAGTAGTTCAGCGAGCTGTTCAGGTAGATCGTCGTCTCAAACCCGGTCCTTGCGGCTTGAGCCACTGGGGCCAGAGATGTGGCCGAATTGCCTCCCATCACCCGCCACGCGGCCACTTGGGTGGCACCGTTCCAGCTGGTATGGATTGTCACGGCGGCGCCCGAGGAGGAGACGGCCAGCGCGGGCGATGACGACGGCTGCCCCGTCCAGGGGAAGCGGTAGGCCCGATAGCTGTTCACCCCCAGGGCGAAGCTGCCGTTGAAGATCTGCCGGCCCGACGGCGAGTACTCAGAGAACTCTGGATCTGCCCCCCAGCCCACGAACACGTCGCCGTTGGGCAGCGCCTGGGCACTGCCCTGGCTGACCGCCAAGAGGCCGGGGGAGTGGGTGTAGCGGTGGACCAGCGTGGCCGTCATTCTTCTCATATTGAGGCTCAGGACCTTGGCGGAGGACTGGTCCGCCTGCTGGCTGGGGCCGTCGGATGCGTCGTCGAACAGGCTCAGTGTGTGGCCGTGGAGCCGGGCGTCGTGCTGCCAGGAGAACCCGGCCCCGGGGCCCAGGTTGAAGCTCGAGTCCTTGCCGCCGAGGGTCCAGAGGATACGGCCCGTCCTCCGGCTGACCTCGTAGATCGCCCAGGTGGACCGGGCTGACACGAGCACGTTTCCGTCGGGCAGCCGCTGCACCGAGTTCAGGTGGAAGTAGTCGAATGGCCGCGAGGCCGATGGCCGCGTGTACGACGCACGTAGGGGTACGTGTCCGTACGAGTGCCACTCCCACAGGACGCGTCCGGTCTTGATGTCGAGTTCCTGAACGATGTCGTCGTCCACGATCCCGTCCTTCGGACCGCCGATGCTGGTCAGGTTGGCCTTCACCCTGTGGAACGCAGCGATCAGCGCGGTGTCCTGCGGCGTGAGCTTGAATTCGTGTGTATCGGTCGCGTAGCCGTGGCCCGCGTGAAGCGTGGCCACCGTGCGATACGAGCTGTCCATGATCACGTCCTCGGCGGCTCGGTTGACCGCCGCGCCCTGCCACCAGGTCAGGACCGGCCGGCCCCGGTAGTGCTGGACCTCAAGGTCGGTCGCCAGCCCGGCGGGCAGCCGGTCGAACCACACCAACTGGCCCTGGCCGTTCAGGATCATCGGACCGTGCTGAATCGGCACGTGCCGCTGGTAGCTGTTTCTCGGGGTGAGGAAGATGTCACCTGAATCGGAGTCCGGATCGGCGGTCACGGTGACGCTCGGTGGGTGGAAACCTGGAAGGGAGACAAAGCTCATCCCCTGGGTCGACCTCGCGGCGGCGGTCGCGCTCCCGCCGCGCCAGGCGGCCAGCGCTGGTTGGGCGCCGAGCAGCACAGCTCCCGCGCCGAGGGCCAGGGCCGTAACGCGACGCCGGGCGACGGTCAGTGTCAAGGGTCCGACACGGCCCCCTGAGCCTTGTCCCTGTGGGGACCGGAGGTGCCCAAAACATGACCGTGAGCATCCAGCGCCTGGACCTCGAAGTACTGCGGCTCGGTCTGGAGCGCGATCTGTGTCTCAAAGCCTTGCCGCGGGGTGCTGGAGTCAAGCGGCACGAGCGACTGTGGGGTGGGGCCGCCCAATACGCGCCACGCCGCGACCGCTGTGGCGCCGTTCCAGCTGGCATAGACATCGACCGTCCCGCTCGGTCCGGGGAGGTTGGCCATGTCCGGAGGCGTGGTGGGCTGGCCGGCCCAGGGGAAGCGGAACGCGCGGTAGGACTCAACCCCCAGGGCGAAGGTCCCGGTGAAGATCTGGCGGCCGTTGACCGTGTACTCCGAGAACTCCGGCGCCGAGCCCCAGCCCACGAACAGGTCGCGGTTGGGGAGGGTCTGGGCGTTGCCCTGGCTGACCGAGACGACCGGCGGGGAGTGAACATAACGGTGGGCCAGAACCGCGGTCATCAAGTGCAGGTTGAGTGTAAGAACCTTGGCCGAGGACTGTGACTCCTGCTGTTCGGGTCCGTCTGAGGCGTCGTCAAACAGGCTCAGGCTGTTGCCGGTCAGGCGGGCGTCGTGCTGCCATTCGAACTTCGCCAGCGGGCCGACCTTGAACCTCGAGCGCTTGCCGCCGAGCGTCCAAACAATGCCTCCGCGGTGCTTGTTGATCTCGTACACGGCCCAGGTGTTCCGGGCCGAGATCAGCAGGTTGCCATCGGGCAGTTGCTGAATCGAGTTCAGGTGGAAATAGTCCCACGGCTGTGAGCCGGCGGGTCGCGTGTAGGAGGCCCGAAGCGGGATGTGACCGAGCGAGTGCCAGCTCCACAGAACCTGGCCGGTCTTGATGTCGATCTCCTGGATCACGCAGTCGTCCACGGTCCCGTGCGCCGGGCCGCCGACGCTGGACAGGTTGGCCTTGACGGCCACGACAGCGCTGATCAGAGCCGTGTTCTGCGGGGTGATCTGGAACTCGTGGGTGTCGGCCTGGTATCCGTTGCCAGCGCGGACGATGGCGACCGTCTGGTAGGTGCCGTCCATGATCACGTCCTCGGCATGACCCCCCGACTCCGTGCCCTGCCACCAGGTCAGGACGGGCTGGCCCTGGTAGCGCTGGACCTCCAGGTTGTTGGCCAGCTCCCCGCCCGGCAGCGGGTAAAACCACACCAGCTGCCCCAGACTGTCCACGATCTCAGGGCCGCGCTGGAAGCTCACGCGCCGCTGATAGCCGTTGCGGGGAGTGAGGAAGATGTCGCCTGACGTGTGGTCCGGGTCGGCTCCGAAGCTGACGGAGGCCGGGCGAAACGTCTGCGAGTGGAACTTCATCGCCACCGGCATGCCGAGAGCGGAAGCTGGGATGGTGGCCCCCAGGGCGGCGGCTGCCAGCAGCCCGCCGATCGCGGTTCGGAGCTGGGGGGTGTTCATCCGTGGCGAACCAGGACGATTTGGCCTGAGGCCGACGTGCTGCCGTTGCTGAGCTTTAGCTGGGCCGCCAGTTGGTTGCCGGAGGCCGCGGCCAGCATCGACTGTCCGGCGGAGTTCAGCTGGAAGTAGATGTCTCCAAGCTCGGCCACGCCGAGGTGCTGAGCCGAGCTGGTGGCGACCACCGTGTTGCCCACGGACAGCGTCGCCGTGAGGCCGCACGGCTCGCTGGCATAGCAGGCGGCCAGGACTGCCCCGCTGCCGCTGGAAGATACGAACGAGGTGGTGTTTGCCACCTGCACCGACGGTGACTGAGACACCCTGGGTGAGGGGCCCGTCCCGCTCGTGGAGTACGGGATGGCGGTCAGGTAGGTCGTGGTGCTGATGCCCGACGTGCCCCGGGCCGTGACCTCGATGAGGATGTGGTGGCTGGAGCTCTGCGAAAGCGCGCTGCGGGCCCCCGATGAGAGCTGGACATAGAGCACGGCCCCGGTGCCGCTGGTCACGTGCACCGGCGTGCTCTGCCCGACGACGGCGCCCTTGAGCCGAGCCTTCAGAGAGATGCTGCAGTCGCTGCCGGTGAAGCAGCCCACCGGGATGCCGGCGTAGCCGTTGGACGTGCGGACGTACGTGTTGGGGTTGAAGATGGCCAGGTGGCGCCCGTCCACGTGGGCGCTTGACGTTCCCAGCACCTTGCCCTGGAGCCCGAGCGCCTGGACGGCGAAGAAGCGCGGCTCGCTGTGCAGCACGACCCTGGTTTCGAAGCCCTGCGAGCTCGTGCGGGCGTCCAGCACGTGGAGCGAGTTGCTCTTCGATCCTCCCAGGACCCGCCAGCCACCGACCGTCGTCGCTCCATTCCAGCTCGACCACACGGTCACGTCTCCGGTCCGGCCAGGCGAGTTGGCCATCGCGGGAGGATCGGCGGGTTGGCCACTCCAGTGGAATCGGTAGGCCCGGTAGGACGTGACCCCCAGCGGGAAGCTGCCGTTGAAGATCTGCTCTCCACTCGAGTTGTATTCCGAGAAGTCGGGCTCCGACCCCCAGCCGACGAACAGGTTGCCGTTCGGCAGGGTCTGGGCGCTGCCCTGGCTGCCGGCCAGCAGCTGGGGCGAATGGGTGTAGGTGTGTTGGAGCGTGGCGGTGAGCGCGGCGCGGTTGAGCACGATCTGCTTGGCCGAGGACTGCGACTCCTCCTGGGGGAGAGCGCCGTCGTCGAACACGCTCAGGGTCTGCCCGATCATGCGAGCGTCGTGCTGCCACTCGAAGTTGGTCCCGGTGCCCATCTTGAAGGTCGAGTTCTTGCCCCCGAGGCTCCAGATGATGCTCCCCTTGCGCTCTCCGATCAGGTATGCCGCCCAGGTGTTCCGGCCTGAGATGAGGAGGTTCTGATTGGGTTGCACGTCGATCGAGTTGAGGTGCAGGTAGTCCCAGGGCTGCGAGCCTGCCGGGTGGGCGTAGGAGGCGCTGAGCGGGATATGACCCAGGGAGTGCCACTCCCACAGCACCTGGTTCGTCTTGATGTCGATCTCCTGGATGACGCAGTCGTACACGGTCCCGTTCTTCGGTCCTCCGTAGCTTGAGAGGTTCATCCGAACGGGCACGAAGGCGTCGATCAGCGCCGTGCCCTGCGGCGTGATCTGGAACTCGTGCAGGTCGGCGGTGTACCCGTGCCCGGCGGTGACGATGTGCACGGTCCGGTAGGACTGGCCCATGATCATGTCCTGGCCGTTGACGCCATGGCCGTCGTACACGTTGCCGTGCCACCAGGTCAGCACCGGGTGGCCCTGATAGTGCTGAACCTGCAGGTTGAACGTCGCGCTGTGCTCCACCCGGCGAAACCACACCAGGTGGCCGCTGCCGTCCACGATCATCGAGCCCACCTGGGGGCTGTTGTTGGGCGACAGGAAGATGTCCCCCGAGCCACCGTCAGGGTCGGAGCTGAAGCTCACGACCGGGGGATGGAAGTCGGCCACGGAGCGGAACGACTGGACCCGGCCGCCCGAACCGGCTGCGGTCGCTCGGGGCGAGTTGGACGTCCGACCCTGGGCCGAACCAGCCGGGACGGCGCTGGGCAACGTGACGGGTTGGGCGATCGTGAACGACCAGCCCAGGTGCATGGCCCCGGGCGCCCCCGAGGCGGTCCCCGCCTCGGCCGAGGTCAGCGAGGCACTCACCTGCACCCGCTCGCCGGGGGTGAACGGGCGATCGGGGACGAAGGCGACGCCCGCGTTGTCAGGCAGTGTGGTCAGATGGCCCGGGTGGGGCCCGCTCTGGGAACCCAGCACGCCCACCGAGGCCAGATCGGACTGGGCCAGGGAGGAGAAGATGATCCGCGACTGCGGGGAGGCGTCCGGCGTGCCTGGGAACGGATTCACGTCCAGCTGGTCGGACGCTGCCTGGGCCAGTGCTCCGGCGTCAGGGGCAGCGGCCCTGGTCGGCAGGGCCACGCGATGGCCCGCGGCCAGCGCGACGGGCGAGGCGATCGCCCCGATCACAGCCGCCGCCAGCAGCGCTTTTCGCAAGGCCCGACCCGTCATGCGGATGAAGCAGTCGGGCTAGTACCCGGGCGGCGGGACCGGCCGGCCGCTGGTGCTGATAACCACCCAGGTGCCTGTGGACGTGGACTTCGCCTCGCCCTTTGTCTGCCCCGGCTTCGTGTCGCCCTGATACAGGTACAGAGGCTGTCCGTAGTAGGTGACCTGGTGCTTGCCGTTCGAGAGCTTTCGTGTCGAGAGCTTCTGGGCGTTGATGTGGGAGCCCGATGCGGCCGCCACCTTCCCCGAGGCGATCAGCGCCGGCCAGCCATTCTGGGTATGCGCTGAGCCGCGGGAGCTCGTCCCCTGAACGAACACATACGCCGTGTGCCGTGTGGGACCCTCGAGGATCCGGCCGAGGGTGGCGTTGTTGGCGCTGCGGATCGTGGTCGTCGACGCGGCGACGGCGGCGCCGACTGCGATCAGGGCGACGGCAGACATCAGCGCCGACACCCGGGCAGCTTTCCCCGAGATCCACGCTGCCCTCCGCCTGAGCGCACGTTCGGTTGTATTCACGTTGCTCCTTTGGTCGACACTCGTGGGCAAAACCCCGGCCGGATTGCTCTCCCTCCAACACATTCCGCAGGCCAGGGTTGCGGCGTAGCCAGCGAGGTTAGCGCGACACCCGGGCGGGCCTGTCAGTAGGCATCACTGTCAACATGGCGCCTCGCGATGAGTCCACGAGCGCCCGTGATCACGTTTCTGTCCGACTACGGGCTCCAGGACGATTTCGTCGGCGTCTGCCACGGAGTGATCGCAATGCTCTGTCCGGAGGCTCGGATGATTGACATAACCCACGGCATCCCCCGGCAGGACGTTCGGGTCGGCGCGATCGTCCTGGCCGGCGCGTTGCCCTACACCCCGGCCGGGGTGCACCTGGCCGTGGTGGACCCCGATGTGGGCGCTCAGCGCCGCGCCGTGGCCCTGCGCCTCGGGGATGAGCGGCTTCTCGTCGGACCGGACAACGGCCTGCTGTGGCTGGCGGCCGAGCAATCCGGCGGCGTCGTGGAAGCCATCGACATCGCCCGCTCGCCGTTCCGGCTTGAGCCTGTCTCCGCGACCTTTCACGGCCGTGACATCTTCGCCCCGGTCGCGGCCCGCCTGGCCGGCGGAACCGAGCTGGCCGAGGCGGGGGACCCACTCGACCCTGCCGAGCTCGTGCAGCTCGAGCTGCTCCGGGCCCGGGTTCAGGATGGCTGGCTCGTCGCTCATGTCCTGTACGTGGACCGCTACGGCAACCTCCAGCTCGACGCCGGCCACGGCGATCTTGAGGCCGCCGGCCTCAGGCTCGGGCGAGCGGTCCAGCTCCGGGACCCCTCGGGTCAGACGCACACCTGTCCGTTCGCCCTCACGTTCGCCGACGCCGACCCGGGCGAGCTGCTCCTGTATGAAGACGGGTACCGCCGCCTCGCCGTGGCCGTCAGTCGCGGCGACGCGGGGAGCACGCTGGGGGTCAGGACGGACGACGAGCTGTGGATCAGACCGGCGTGAGCACCGGCCTGGGTCATCCGCGAGTCCATCTGCAATTGGTCGACTCGACCAACGAACGGGCCCGCGAGCTCGCCCGGCGCGGCGCGCCCCACGGCACGGTCGTCACGGCGGCCGAGCAGACCGCCGGTCGCGGCCGCCAGGGCCGCGCCTGGACCGCTCCGCCCGGCCGGGCAGTCCTCTGCTCGGTCGTGGTCCGCGACCCACCCCGGCTGCTCCCGCTGGCCGCGGGCGTCGCCGTGGCCGAGGTGGCGGGGCCGGAAGCGATGCTCAAGTGGCCCAACGATGTCCTCCTGGAAGGGCGCAAGGTGGCCGGGATCCTGGTGGAGGGACGGCCCCAGGAGGGCTGGGCGGTGGTCGGGATCGGGGTCAACGTGGCCGTCCGTGAGGATGACTTCCCGGCTGAGCTTCAGGGCGTCGCCGGGACGCTGGGGCTGGGCGCCCCGGAGGTCGAACCGTTTCTGGAGCGGCTTCTGGAGGCCCTGGCGCGCTGGATCGCGGCACCCGCCGAGCGGGTGCTGGATGCCGTCAGAGCCCGCGACGCCCTCCACGGCCGGCCGGTCAGGTGGTCCGGTGGTCAGGGCGAGGCTGGGGGCGTGGACGAGGATGGGCGACTGATCGTTCTCGGCGAGCAGGGACAGGTGGCGCTGGACGCCGGGGAGGTGCACCTTGTCCGATCGTAAGGAGCACGCGCTCGAGCTGTTCGCCGGGCTCCCCAGCCGCTACGACCGCGTCGGGGCGATCATGAGTTTCGGCCAGGATCCCCGCTGGCGCAGCGCCATGGTGCAGGCCGTCGGGCCCCGGCCCGGCCAGCGCGTCCTCGACGTCGCCACGGGCACCGGGATGGTCGCGTTCGCCCTGGCTGGGCGAGGGGCGCACGTGGTCGGGCTCGACCAGAGCGAGGACATGCTCGGCGGAGCTCGAGCCAAGCTGGGGACGGCCTCGGATGAAATCCGGCAGCGCCTGGAGTTCGTCCGTGGCCAGGCCGAGGAGCTCCCGTTCGACGACGGCCAGTTTGACGCTCTTACCTTCACCTACCTGCTGCGGTACGTCGACGACGTGGCGGCGACCCTGGCCGAGCTGGCCCGCGTGGTCAAGCCGGGCGGGCGGATCGGAATGGTCGAGTTTGCGGTGCCGAGCCAACCGGTGCTCAGGGGATTGTGGAGAGCGCACACCAGGGTCGGACTGCCGCTGCTGGGTCGCCTTGTCTCGCCCGCCTGGGTCGACGTGGGCCGGTTCCTCGGCCCGAACATCGAGGACTTTTACGCCCGCGAGCCCGATCTGGAGGCGCGCTGGCGGGCCGCGGGGATCGATCAGGTCGTGGCCCGGCCGATGAGCTTCGGGGCGGGCCTGGTGATGTGGGGGGTCAGGGGCACGGCGGCATGACCGTGGGCGGTCGGGGGCAGGGCGGCGTGACCGATGGTCGGCCCTGAGCGGGGCGCGGGGTAAGATCAGCCAATCGCGCTTAACCCCGCCGAGAGAGCACGAGCGCGCCCAGCGTTCTACGCCCTGGCCCCGGGTGGGTGGCGTGACCTCGTCACGCTCCTACACCCGCCGTACACCGCCTGGCACCTGTCGTTCGTGGCGCTCGGGGCGGCGGCCGCCCCCAGGATCAACGCCGTCCGTCTGGGAGCGACGCTGGCCGCCTTCCTGTTGGCCGTCGGGCTGAGCGCCCACGCTCTGGATGAGCTCCAGGGCCGACCACTGCGGACCTCGTTGAGCCGGGGCGCGCTCGTGGCCCTGGCCGTCGGCGGCCTGGCGGGTGCGCTCGGGATCGGCGTGGCCGGCGCGGTGATCGTCTCGCCCTGGCTGATCCCGCTCGTCGTGGCCGGCGCCCTGGCCGTGCCGGCGTACAACCTCGAGTGGGCCGGTGGCCGCTTCCATACCGACTGGATGTTCGCTCTGGCCTGGGGCGCCCTGCCCGCCTTCACGGGGTACTTCGCTCAGACCCTGTCCGTCCGTCCCGCCGGCCTGCTGGTCGCGGCCGCGTGCTTCATGGCCAGCGTCGCCCAGCGGCGGCTGAGCACGCCCGCCCGGGAGCTTCGCCGGCGCACGCTCCATGTTGAGGGCGAGCAGGAGCTGGAGGACGGGACGGTCGTACGTCTGGACAGCGCTCGCCTGGCCGGACCGCTGGAGGGCGCCCTGTCCGCGCTGTGGCTGGCCTTCGTCGTGCTGGCCGCCGGGTTGGTGGCGATGCGGCTTTAGTCGGAAGGCCGGGCCGGCCGCGCTCGTACGACCGCCCCCCTACCGAACCGGGATCACCAGCTGGGAGTCGTGAGTCCGGTCGTGGTAGACCGACAGGGTCGCCCCCACGCTGTTCAGCGCCAACGGCAGCGCGGCCGTCAGGTGGGGGACGTCCGCCTCCTGAAGCGTCAGCCGGAGGGTGTGACCGGCGAGCACGTCCCAGCCCGTCGGATAGATCTCGATGTCCACCTCAACGGGTTGGCCGCTCGGCACCGGCAGCACCGAGGCCTGCGTGAACGGGTGGAACGGCATCGTCATCAGCCCGTGGTCGTAGACCGTCTTGCCGACACTCAGGGCGCGCAGTGAGATCGTGTCCCAACCGGCGCTCATCTGGGTGGCGGTTCCGCTCGGCGCCACGTCCTCGACCCGGGCGGTGAGCAGGCTGTCGCGGCCACCCTGGCTTGACACCCAGACCCGGGCCGTCATCGGTCCGAGCACGTGCATGGCGTGCTTGATCGGCAGGGCGTAGGAGAGGCTCGTGGCGTCGTTCACGCGGTCGTCGGTCTCGCATGGCGTCCCGTCTCCGCCGCCGGCACCGGCGGTCCACTGAATCGCCGAGCGGCTGCACACGCCCGTGGCGGGGTTGTAGATGAGCGTGTCGGGGCTCTGCTGCCCGGTCGGCCGCGTGGGGCTCAGCGTCCCCGGAGACTGCGGGCTGGCCGGCCCTGACAGGTGGAGCGCGTGGAAACGCACGCCCGGCGCGTACCACCCACCGGCTGTCCGCCACCTGTCCGACCCGTTCTCGTAGTAGGTGACCGGAGCGATTCTGTCCGTGGCTCCCGGCTTGTTCTCAAGGCCCGGATCAGGGATGCCCTTGACGTAGTGATCCATCCAGCGGAGCTCAAGCTCGTCCAGTGTGGGGACTCCCTGTGCCGGGAGGCCCTGGCCGGCGGTGATGTGGTACCAGGGCCCCATGAGCAGGCGGGTGGGTACGTGCTCGCGGCGCAGGGCCTGGTAGAGCAGCGGCTCGCCGCGCTGGAACAGGTCAAACCAACCGCCGACGACAAACGTCGGGATGTGGTCCCGGCGGATCTTGTCGATGGGCGAGCGCAGACGGTAGAACGGGCCGTCGTAGGCCGCGCTTCCGCCCGTGCTTGAGCTCAGGATCTGAGCACCCTGGAATGAGAGAGCCCCGCCCGAGTGCTCGACCAGAACGCGGGCGGCCTCGAACGGGTCGTTGACCGCGTAGGTCGCCGGAACCATCCCGGTGGCGGTGACCAGGCCGAGCCAGGACGGAATGAAGGCGGTGTTGGTATCACCGCCGGCAAACGTCACGTCCCGATAGGCGTCGGACATCGGCACGATCGGGAACGCGGCCTTGACGCCCGGCGGGTCCTGCTCGGCGGTCAGGAACTGGTTGATGGCCCCGTACGAGGTTCCGTGAAGTCCGATCGACCCATCGCTCCAGGGCTGCCGGCGGGCCCACTCGGCAAGGTCGTAGCCGTCGCGCTGCTCGCGCGCACCAAATGAGTCCCAGGTGCCTTCGGAGGATCCGGTCCCGCGCACGTCGGCGATCACCTGGACGTACCCGTGCTCGACCAGATAGTCGTCCTCAAAGTTGAGGCTGGGCGTGTTCTTGTTGTACGGCGTCTGGGTCAGCAGGACCGGGAGCCGCTCGCTGAGGGCCTGGCCGCCCGATCCCGCGGGCCTGACGATGTCCGCGTACAGCACCACCCCGTCGCTCATCCTCACCGGGACGTTGGTCGTCTTGACGACGGCGCCGGCGATGGCCGGCGGAGCCGTCCAAGCCAGGGCGCTCGGGGCGCAGGCCAACGTCGCCGTCAGGACCGCGGCGGGCAGGACCGCCCGGAGCGTGAGCTTGAGGGGCATCCGGGTACTCAACGGCCCCGGCCCGCAGAACTTGCGTGCCGGCGGCCCCGACCACGAAGGCTAGGCGGCCGCTTCCTCGTCCCGGCCGGGCGTCACGCTCTCGTCGAGCTCCACGACCTTCGCCGGCGACTCTTGCTCGCTAACCGCGCCGTTCTCAGCCACGACCGCGTCATCTGCGACCGCGCTTTTCTCGGCCGCGACCGCATCGCGCCCGCGCGTGGTGGCGCCGTTCACATTTGGCGTCTGAGCCTTACGCTTGCGCCGGCCCTTGCCGCGTCCCTTGGGGAAGTTGCGCAGCAGCTCGCGGGCCAGGGCGGCCGGCTTACGGGCCAGCCGCGTCCGGGCACCGCGCAGCGCCTCTTCGGCCTCGGGGGTGTGGGCCAGCGCGGCGGCCAGGAGCGCTGCCGACAACCGCCGGTCCTCCTTGCGCGCGGCGTGGACCAGCCGACGGGCGTTGCGGGCATGGGCCTGACCTGAGGAGTTGACCAGCAGGCCGAGCAGTCGCTTGGTCTCGGGCCAGCGCTGGACGGCGTACTCCTCGTGGACCTCACGGGTGTACTCGGCCATCCGCCAGATCCAGGCGTTGGCCTGGTCACGCCGCCCGATTCTCCGGTCGGCCAGCGCCTGGAGCATGATCTTGCTCCCCTCACGTCGCTCGTCCCGGGGCCAGCCGGCCATGATGTCGATGGCCGTGTCAAACGCCTCGGCGTCGCGCAGAGAGGCGATCTCCTGGAGGGCTCTCAGCCGCAGCTGAGAGTGCCGGTTGCGCTGCACGGCGGTGATCAGGAAGCGGCGTTTGAGCTCCCCCTGGCGGTCGAAGTGGAGCATCGCCTTGGCCCGGCGCCAGCCATTGGGGGCCACGCGGGCGCCGGCCAGCGCGGCCCACACATGCTGCTCGCCGTAGTCGAGATTCTCCACGGCGATTCGCCACAGCTCACGCTCGAACACCTCTGCCCGGCGGTCGGGATCCGGAGTCACAGGCAGTACGCGGCGCTCCACCCGTACGCGCCGGCCCCGGCCCCGGCGGACCGGCCCCACGACGATCGCCCCGCCCCGGTACACGTCCCTGTCCAGCAGCGAGTGCAGCGTCACCACGGGGTCGTCGTGCTTGGTCGCCGGGTGGACGAAGTCGATCACGATCCCGGCCTCCTTGCCGGGCGTGCGGCGGGTAACACGGCCGACGCGCTGCTGATAGACGCGCCTCGAGGCCGTGGGCGCGAGATGCATGCAGATCGTTGCCCGGGGCTGTTCCAGCCCTCGGCCAGCAGCATCGCGTTGACGAGCACGTCCACCTTGCCCGACTCGTATTCGGCCAGGATCCGAGCCAGGTCACGCTTGGGTGTCTCTCCGGACACGGCCTGGGCGTTGATCCCAGCCTCTCGGAACGACTGGGCCACGTTGTAGGCGTGGCGCACGCCGGCGGCGTAGACGATCCCCGGGATGCCGTTGAAGCGGGTCTTGTAGAGGTCGGCGACGGCCGTGTTGAACGGCGTCTGGTCCAGCAGTTCGGCCAGCATCTCCTGGTCAAATTCGGTGTCGACCTCGCCGCGGCGCAGCGGCACCTTGGCGATCGTCCGCACGCCGGGTCCGGGCGGAATCCGGATGCAGCGCAGGGGCGCAATCACGCCGCGCCGCGCGGCCTGGGCCAGGTCGAAGCGCGATGTCTGGGTGGGGAAGAGGTCGGTGACGTGGCGAGCGATCAGCGCGCCCGTGGCCGTCATGCCGACGAAGACCGGACCGGACCAGCGCCGGATCGCCGCCGAGGTCTTCTCGCCCAGCGCCGTGTGGGCCTCGTCGCAGATCACGATCGTGTACGCGTCGGAGATCTTGCCGGCGTTGCGAACGAACCACTGGTAGGTCTCCACGGTGACCGGGCCGGCGGGGGCATCCTGGCCGTGCAGGAGCGGGGCGTGGATCCGGTTGCGGTAGCCCCGGTCACGAAGCTCGCCGTTGAACTGGTCCACCAGGTTGCGCCGGTGCGTCAGGATCAGGATCCCGCCGGTTCTGGAGGCCTCCACAAAGCCCAGAGCAGCGACCGTCTTGCCTGCTCCTGTGGCGTGCTCAAACCAGAACCTCCGGGCGGCGTTCGGATCCTCAGGCTGCTCGTCCAGCTGGACGTCCTCGTCCAGGTCCTCCTCCTCCTGCCAATCCTCGGGCTCCTCCTCCTCGGGCTCCTCCTCGGGCCATTCCGGGGCTCCCCGTCCCCGTCCGTCGCCTCGTCGTCGTCTTCGTCCAGATCGTCGTCAGGATCGAGCTCCGGCTCCTCGACCTCCAGGGCCGGGTCAGGGCCGTCGTCCTGCACCTCGGGCACCGGGACGTAATCGTTGCCGTTGACCGGCGAGCCGTTGCGCTGGGCTTCGGCCAGCAGCGCGGTCAGGGTCCCCGAGAGTGCGTCGACCTGATGGGCCGAGAGGACGGTTCCGTCCGCCAGGTGGGGCTCCTCCTCGGAGAGCACCCTTTCCAGCCCCAGCATCAGGGAGAAGCTGGTCCGCCATTGCACCGAGGGCTGCTTGCCTCCCTCCTCGATCTCGGCCAGGGCCGCGTCCAGCGCGCGCCGACGCGCAGAGCCAGCGGCCAGCGCGTCCTCGAGCGTCTCGCCGTCAGAGACGAACTGCTCACGCGTGAAGACCTCCGCGCGTGCGATGGCGGCAGGATTGGGAAACGGGGTGGAATCACCCATGGAGTAACAGACCTTCGCGTCTCGATCTTCAGAGCCGAAGCGAAATGGCGGGGCGGCTCAAGAAGCCACAGAGCACGCGTTTGGCGGGGTGAAGCTTTGGCGCCCACGGCCCCTAGCCAAACGGCCCTGGTGGGTGTCGTTTATTTTAGCGGGTCTTGAGGAAGAGACCGGCACGGCCGCGGGAACTGGGCATCTTTCTCTATGCCACCCTTTGAACATGGCGGCGACCGTGGACTACAAGGTCAGGCGGGCCCAGGGGCAGCACGAGCTCCGCGACGCCCTGGCGCTGCGCCACGCCGTGTTCTGCGTCGAGCAGGGCGTGCCTGAGCGCGAGGAGGTGGACGGCCGGGATTCGGAGGGGATCCACCTGGTCGCCGTGGCAGATGGAGAGCTGCTGGCCACGTGCCGGCTGCTGATCATCGGCCGCACGGTCCAATTCAGCCGTTTGGCGGTTCGACCGGCCGCCCGCCGCCGCGGGATCGCGACCGCGCTCCTGGAGGCCGCAGAGACCGAGAGCCGGGCCGCGGGGGCAGCCCGGATTGTGCTCCACGCCCAGACCTATGCCCGGGACCTCTATGACCGAGTCGGCTACCGGCCCGCGGGGGCAGTGTTCAGGGAGGCCGGGATCGAGCACGTGGCGATGGAGAAGGAGCTGGAGTAGGCCGCACCGCGACCAATCCTCGTAGAGTCACCGCATTCCTGAGCTCCGGATTGACCCGCTGACGGGGCAGCGCGCGATCGTCGCCGGCGAGCGGGCTGGGCGCCCCGGCGGCGAGCTCGTGGCCACCCCCGCGCCGCCGCTCGACGTGGAGAGGGATCCGTTTGCCGAGGGCCACGAGGACCGCACGCCGCCCGAGCTATATGCGGTCCGGCCCGGCGGGGGTCCGCCCGACAGCCCCGGCTGGCGGGTGCGCGTCGTCCCCAACCTTTACCCGGCGCTGAGCGATGACCCGCCCGCCCCGGCGCGCGACGCCAATCAGGACCTGTTCTGGGCCGGCGCGGCCGTCGGAGCGCATGAGGTGATCATCAACGCGCCCGACCCCGTGACCTCGCTGTCCGAGCTCTCAGATGGCCAGGTGGCAGCGGCGGTCGACGTGTGGCGAGACCGGATGCGTGAGCACTCGAGGGGCCCCCTATGTGCATGTGATCGTCAACGAGCGTCGTGAGGCGGGAGCCTCGCTTCCCCACACCCACGCCCAGCTCTATGCGCTTCCGTTCGTGCCCGCCGACGTGGCCCGGGAGCGAGAACGCTTCGGCGCCTACGCCACGCGAACGATGGGTGCCAATCTCCTGGCCGACCTGGTCCAAGAGGAGGTCCGCCGCCGGGAGCGGATCGTCGCGATCGACGACGAATGCGTGTTGATGGCGCCCTACGGGGCCCGGGTGCCCTACCAGCTCCTGATCGCACCCCGGACGCCCCGGATGCGGTTTGAGGATGACGGGCCGAGCGGGGCGGCGATGCTCCGGGACGCGCTCGGCCGGCTGGCGCGGCGGCTGGGGGCGGCACCTCCGGTGAACCTGTGGGTGCGCACGGCGCCCCAGGGAGCCGAGCACTTCTGCTGGCGGATTGACATCGTGCCCCGGCTGACGTATCTGGCCGGGCTCGAGCTCGGGGCGGGCGTCCATTTGAACATCGTGCCCCCGGAGCGGGCGGCGGCGGACCTCAGGGAGGCGTGATCCGGGCACTTGTCCAGCGCGTCACCCGGGCCTCGGTATCCGTTGAGGGAGCCAGGGTCTCGGAAATCGGTCCCGGCCTGCTCGTGCTGCTGGGCGTGGGACTGAACGACGGTGAGCCGGAGGCGGACTGGTTGGCCGACAAGGTCCGCGCCCTGCGCGTGTTCCCCGACGCGGAAGGACGAATGAACGAGCCGCTCGGCGACCGGGAGATCCTGTGCGTCAGCCAGTTCACCCTGTACGGAGACGCGCGCCGGGGAAATCGGCCCAGCTACGTCCAGGCGGCGGCACCCGAGGTGGCGGAGCCGCTGTACGAGCGCTTCTGTGAGCGGCTGGACGCTCGCCGGGGCGTGTTCGGCGCGGAGATGGAGGTCGAGCTGACCAATCACGGCCCGGTCACCCTGCTGCTGGAGACCCCGGTGTGATTTGGCCGGTGGCCAGACGGGCATTGTCAGGACACGCATGAGACCCGCCTGGAGAGCGCATTGAGCCCGGTTCCCGGTTCCCGTGCGCTGAGGAGCGTTGTCCCGAGCACCCGGGCGCTGCACGCGCTGGACGTGGCCCTGGGTGCCTGGGTGGCGGCCTGGGTCGGTCTGGGGATTGCCATCGGGCTCAAGCTGAGCGATCTCTCGGGCCTCAGTCACACGGCGGTGGTGGACGGCCGGGCCGTGGAGTCGGTGGGCAAGGCGCTGGGTATTGCCGGAAACGTCCCCGTGGTGGGCGCGGCGTTTGCAGGTGTGGCCAATCAGGTGCAGGTGGCGGGTGCCAGCGCGGCCAGTGGCGGCGCGAGCAGTCTGTCCTCCATCCACGCGCTGAGCATTCTGCTGGCCATCGCGGTGGCCCTGCTTCCGTCGATCCCCGTGTTCGGGTTCTATCTCCCGGTGCGGCTCGACCTTCGCCGGGAGGCGGAGGCGCTCCTGGCGGCCGCCGTCAGGTACGGCGACGACCCGGCCTTCAAGGCCTTCCTGGCCCGGCGGGCGATCGACTCGCTGGGCTACCACCGGCTGCGTGATCTGGCCGCCCGGCCGTGGGAGCAGACGCTGTCTGAGACCGACTGCTCCGAGCTGGCCGCGGCGGAGCTCCGCCGCCTGGGCATCGACCCGGGGCTGCTCGAGCGCCGCGGCGAGGAGCGGAGCTTGGCCTAATGACGCTCGTGTCCCGGCTGGCAGGACGCCTCTTCCGGGCTGTGGGCCGGCTACTGGCACGCGTATTTGTGGCCTTCCGTTACCCGGTGATCCTGGCCTGGATCGGCGGAGCGGTGTGGATCGCCGTGGCCCTCCCGGCGCTCGGGGGGTCTGATATCACCTCGTTTTCGGACCTGGTTCCCCCGCACTCGTCCGCTCTCCGGGCCGAGCAGATCTCCACTCACGAGTTCGGCTTCCCGCTCCTGAGCGAGACCGTGATCGTGGTCCGCAACCCGCAGGGCCTGTCGTCATCGCGGACGGCCCAGCTCGTGACGCTGGCCGGTCGTCTGTCCGCGTCTCGGCTGCCCGGGTTCTCCTCAATCAAGGGCGCGATCCCGCTCGTCAATGCGGTGGGAGGGCCGGCCTTCTCGCCTGAGCACGACACCACCGCGCTGCTGTACCTGTTCTTCGAGCCCTCAGCCGGCCCGTTGGCGCAGCAGGCCGCCGCCGTGCATCTCATCCAGACGCAGATCAGGCATCTCCCGGGCGAATACGAGGGCTACACGGGTCCCGCACCGGCGGAGCAGGACCAGGCACACGAGATCAACACGCTGCTCAACTGGGTCTCCCTGGGGACGATCCTGCTCGTCGCCCTGGCCATCGCCGTCCACTTCCGCGCCCCCGGAGCCGCCGCGCTGGCCGTGGGTGCGGTGGCTATTTCCTATCTGGTGGCCAACCGTGTGGTGGAGCAGTTCGGCCGCCTGGGAGGGGTGGCGATCCCGGCGGAGGCCCAACCCGTGCTCGTGGTGCTCGTGTTCGGGATAGTCACCGACTACTCGATCTTCTTCATGTCTCGAGCCCGGACGCTGCTGGCTGAGGGGCGCGATCCCCGGAGCGTCGGCGTGGTGCTGATGCGACAGACCGTGCCCATCATCGCGGTGGCCGGCATCACGGTGGCCGCGGGAACGGCCGCGCTGGAGGCCGCGACGATCCCCTATCTCCGAGGGTTCGGGCCCGGTCTGGCCATCTCGGTGCTGATCGCCATGCTTGTCGCGGCCACGTTCGTCCCCGCCCTGCTGGCGGCGGCCGGGAGGTGGGTGTTCTGGCCCGCGCGCGTCCACACCGCCGAGGAGGAGGACGTTCCTGCTCCGAGCCGTCCACCGCGCCGTCGGTGGTCGGTCCGGATGGCTGTGCGCCATCCCGTCGTGGCCCTGGTCGTGGTACTCGTCCTCGTGGGGGCCGCGGCCAGCGGTCTGGCCCGCCTGGCGGTCGGCAACGCGCTGGTCAAGGACCTCCCGGCCAGCTCGCAGGTCCACCAGGCCTATGACCAGGCCAGCCGGGGGTTCTCCCAGGGTGTGCTGGCTCCGGGCGAGGTCATCGTGACCGGAGCCAACGTGGCCGCCCAGCGGGCGGCGCTGTCCCGGCTTCAGCCGCTGATCGCCCGCCAGCCCGACATGGCCCAGGTGTTTGGGCCCCGCCAGGTCCCGCTGGCCCGCCGGCTGGGCTTCTCCGTTGCTCCGTCGGGCACGGCGGCCAGGTACGTGTTCTTCCTTCGTTCAGATCCTCTGGGGGCCACCGGCATCTCGGCGGTCGAGAGTCTGCGCGCTCGCCTGCCCCAGCTGGTCCGGGAGGCCGGGCTGTCCGGCGCGACCGGGATCGTGGCCGGAGACACGGCGCTGTCCGCCGACATCGTCAACGGGACGGTCAACTCGCTGGCGCGGGTGATCCCGCTCGTGCTCCTGGCCATCTTCTGCTTCAAGCAGCGTAGGATTAGCTGCTATCCAACTTTGTCTGCAAGCCGGAGCCACCCCAATTGCCACGACACGTAAAAGCGACAAACGAAAAGTCCTTGAAAGATATCGGTGCTAAATATGTTATCGCCACTCAAGAAGAGGACCTTGCTGCTAGGTTGAAAGAAATAACTGGCGGAAAAGGCGCTCGCATTGTTTTTGATCCGGTTGGAGGAAAAACAGTTTTAAGTTTAGCTGAGGGAATGGCACACAGCGGCATCCATTTTATATATGGTCATTTAAGTGAAGCATCCACTCCGTTTCCCGTCATGCAATCTATCTAAAGCACTCAGCATGCGTGGTTATATGTTATTTGAAATAATTCTATTCCTTGTTCGTTTTGAAAAAGCCAAACGCTATGTAATTGACGGCTTATCCTCCGGGGCATTGAAACCGATTATTGCCAAAACATTTCGATTTCACGAAATTGTCGAGTCGCATCGTTATATGGAATCAAATGCCCAGATAGGAAAAATCATTGTAACTGTTTAGGATTAAGTAGGGCGTCAAAGAAGTAGCAGAACAGGATATGCAGGATCGCAAGCGGCATGATGAGCAGGATGATGAACCAACTAAAACACTTATCCTAATATTGTTTCCTTAGCTAAAAATATACAGGTTGGTTGTTATCCTGCCTATCTTGCCGCTTGCGATCCTGCATATCCTGTTCCTGCTACTCCTTTGCCGTCCCTTGCCGCCCCCTTTGCGCTCTTTGCATCTTTGCGCCTTTGCGCTGAATTAGCCACAATGCACCGAGAAAACACACATTAGCATTAGCGACAACCTATTCCTCTTTCTACTTCTGCTAGAAAAGCACGTAATGCAACTTCCGAATCTTTTTCAATTTCATTATGCGCCGTTATATGATTGATAAGAGTATGCACATCACATCCGCGATTCGTGTATAAGAAAAGTTGATTGTCCTGTCTTAAAATTTTAACTTGATGATGATTGAAATAATCTAAAAGCAGACCTGCAAAAATACCCTTTTGAAAAATTATAACAAAAAAATATTTACAGCTTTTTAATTCCTTCTGCCGATCGATTTTAACTTGAAAAGATTCGATTTTACTTTCAAGATTAGCGACTGAACATTTAATAGACCAAACAAGACTGTAATATCCTGCAACTTTGCTTTCTAAAGTAAAAAAAGAAAGTTCAAAAGGATAAGTTTTACCTTTTATTTTTTCTTTTTCACTAGCTTGCAGTTTTAAAATAGTATTTACGCGATTTTGCAAATCTGGATTGGGACTGTACGAGGTCACTTGAAATTCGCATTTAAAGCAAGGACCAGGTCTTTCACACCGATCGCCTAACATTAGCCCATACTCCTGCAAAACCGGTTGTAAACTAAAGGTGTGATTTTGTGGACAATTGACCGTTTGGGCACTTTGAAAATATTTATTTGTCTCAGAACAAATAAGATCAAATGGACTTAATGATGCCGGCATAGCTAACATGAATATCTCCTGAATTAGAAAAACGATAAAGCAAGCCTATTGATAGATCAATAGGAAAAAAACTAACCTACAATAAGAAAGGTAGCTATTATAATTTTGCAGGCTTATCATTGGTCAACAAATTATAAACAACGTCTTTCATATGACGCTTTGGCATGATATTTTTACAAAATATATCCGTAAGTACTCCACATTACTTAATAAAGTAACGCGGCCCTTAAAAGATCATTTGGGCATTCCATTTTTTGGTTATCATCGGATTGATCATAACGGATTTTATTCAGCCCTTACAAATCATCCTGAGTGGGCTGAGCATTATCTTGAAAAAAAATATTATCTTAATGATCCCTACCTTAAACATCCCAATGACTATTCCTCGGGCGTAAGTTTTTTTAATTCACATGAGTTTAATAAAAATGAAAAAATGATCGATTCGTGGAAAAATAAAGTTCATGCCGATCAAGGCCTTGTTCTTTTAGAAAAAAATGCAGAGTCCATAGAATTTTATATCTTTGCATTTCCGCAGGACATTTCGAAGGTTTATTTAAATCACCTTAATCTTTTGCGTACCTATTCCTCCTATTTTAAAAATCAAATGACAACCCTTTTATTAGATCAACAAAAGCAAAAATTTGCCCTTGCATTTCCTAAAAAAAATCAGAATAGTATCAATCCAAAAATTGAATCCGATCAAAAAAAGAAATTCCTAGTTTCAATCGGACATGAAGTCGAATGGAACCAAGCCTCTTTACTTACACAGAGGGAGAAAGACTGCCTTAAACTTCTCTCCCAAGGTCATTCATTAAAAAGGATCGGATCTATCCTTTCAATTTCTCCTCGCACCGTTGAGCATTATTTAGAAAATTTAAAAAATAAGATCCATTGCTGGAATAAGAAGATCTCATCCTGAAAGCTAAATCTTTCATGAGTTTGGACCTTCTTTGATTACAGGGGGATTTTCACGGTAATAAATAAGATGCCCACGAACTATCATCTTCGCAAAAATCAATTCGGAGGGGCATGATGATCGATAGCTACAAAAATTATATCCATAACAATAATGAGCTAATCTCAAAGATGACTGCTATTCAACTGGCAGGATTTCTTCCATCGTTAGCTTGGATTCCTTTTTATAACATTAAGACTAATAGAGAGATACAAGCCATCAAAGTCAATTCTTTAAAAGAGCTGACAAAATTATATTCGATTCCCAGAAATCCTCTTGCTCTT
>CAVPKV010000058.1:0-5698 GCA_963705785.1 uncultured Solirubrobacterales bacterium
GGACGTTCACGCTGCCCACCGGGCGTCCTACAGGTTGAACGGCTTCAGCAGGCTGGTCGCCGTCTTGGCCTGATCGAGCTCGTTCAGGCCAAGCAGGTCCTCCGAGGCCTTCAGCAGCGACCAGTGGTTGAGCAGAATGGCCACCCGCTTGCCTGGCTTGACCGAAGGTGCGATCGGGATGAAGACGACGTGGCAGCTCACATCGGTCGTGTTGGTCGCGCAGTTCTCACCATCCTGGGCCGAGCCGCCCTCGCCCTCGTCCCAGGCGAGGAAGATGACCGTGTCGTGCTTCTTGTACACCGCCGTGGACGTCAGCTTGGGGATCCAGCTCTTCAACCAGCTGTCACCTGTCGCGAAGAGGTTGCTCGGGCAGCCGGTGGCGCCGTGCATGTCGTCGCAGAGATTGGGCGTGATCCAGGAGTACACCGGGGCGCTCGTCTCGCTTGAGAAGTCGTGCAGCAGCGGCGAGCTGCCGAGCGTTCCGAGCGGGACGTCGCGGCTCGAGCAGTTGCTCAGGTCGGTGTAGTAGACCGCCGGGTTGTGGCGCGGGGCGTAGAAGCCCACGTCGGACCTGTCGCAGTTTGAGGGCATCGACTCGGCGTAGCCCTTCCAGAGCCGGTGCTTGACGTTGAGCTGATTGAAGATGTTGTTCGATGACGACTCGCAGGCCACCGACGGGGTGCAGTCGGAGACGAAAGGCGTCGTGACCTGCGCCAGCGATCCGCCGAACGTCGCGGCGAGGTACTCAGGCAGGCTGGGGTGTGTGATGTTGTGGTAGTTAGTGGCCAGCCCGCAGCTGTGCTCGAGGCTGTGGATGTATGGCGTGGAGGAGGAACTCTGGATCGCCGTGTACGGCTCGTTCTCCATGAAGATCACGACCACGTGCTTGTACTTGGGCACGGCGGTCGTGGTTCCGCACAGCGCTGCCGAGGCAGCAGTCGCGCGCGGTGCGCGCCGGGCGGTACCCGCGCGGGTGTGGGCTGCAGCGCATGCCCCACCTGTGATTGCCAGAGCGACCGCGATGCCTGCTGTTCCGAACACGACCCTGCGCCGCATAGTCAATCCCCTTTTTGCCTAGAAGGACGCCCAGAGCGGTGACGCTCGGAGCGCGAGCCTAGCAGGGGCACTCAGGCGGTCACGCCGACGAACCGCTCTCGCAGGTCGGTCTTCTTGAACTTCCCGGTGGCCGTCCGGGGGATGGCGTCCACGAACTCGAACCGCTCCGGGAGCTGCCACTTGGCGAAGCTCTGACCGAGGTGCTCCCGAAGCTCCTCCGGCCTGGCCTGCGCCCCCTCCCGAAGGGCCACCACCGCCATCGGCCGCTCTCCCCAGCGTTCGTCGGGGATGGCGATCACCGCCGCCTCGGCCACCGACGGGTGAGCCATCAGGTGGTTCTCCAGGTCGACCGAGGAGATCCACTCGCCGCCCGATTTGACCAGGTCCTTGGACCGGTCGCTGATCCGGATGCAACCCCGGGAGTTGATCTTGACCACGTCGCCGGTCTGAAACCAGCCGTCGTCGGTGAACTTCTCGGCCCCCTGGCCCCGGTGGTAGGCCGCCGCCACCCACGGGCCGCGGACCTCGAGCTCGCCCATCGCGTCATCGTCCCACGGGATCAGCTCCCCGTCGTCCCCCCGGGCCCGGATCTCGACATACGGCGACGGTACGCCCTGGCGGACGCGGTACTCGTACTGCTCGTCCTCGGACGCGCCCTCGAGCTCCAGCGGGAGCCGGCAGATCGTCCCCATCGGCGAGGTCTCGGTCATCCCCCAGGCCTGCACGATCGTCAGTCCGTGCCGGTCGAAGCCCTCGAACATGCTCCGGGGCACGGCCGAGCCTCCGACGATCAGCAGCCGCAGTGCGCTCAGGTCCCACCGGTCGGGCTCATTGTCCAGCGCCTGGAGCACGGCCATCCAGACCGTGGGCACGCCGGCGGAGATCGTCACCCGCTCCTCGGCCAACAGGTCCAGAACGCTTTCGGCGTCCAGCCGGGGCCCGGGAAGCACGAGCGACGTGCCGGCGAAGGCGGCGATGTACGGGAGCCCCCAGGCGTTGGCGTGGAACATCGGTACGACTGGAAGGATCGTGTCCCGAGAGGAGATCGCGTGGGCGTCCGGGAGCGCGGCCATCAGCGAGTGCAGGACCAGCGCCCGGTGCGAGTAGACGACGCCCTTCGGCCGCCCGGTCGTACCGGACGTGTAGCACATGGAGCAGGCCCGCCGCTCATCCAGCCTCTCCCAACGGGCGGGCTCGGAGCGGTCGATCAGCGACTCGTAGCTGATCGTGCCCTCAGGAGTGGAGCCCGAGTGGGAAACGACGATCACGTGGTCGAAGTCACGGGCGCCTCGGAATGACTCGAACACTTCCAGCAGCGACTCGTCCACGACGATCGCCCTGTCCTCGGCGTCGGAGACGATGAAGCTGAGCTCGTCGGGATGCAGGCGGGGATTGAGGGTGTGCAGCACCGCCCCCATCAGGGGGACCCCGAAGTACAGCTCCAGGTGCTCGGGCTGGTTCCACAGCAACGTCGCCACCGGGTCGCCGTCGGAGATGCCCAGCTCGGCCAGTCCGGCGGCCAGTTTCCTGGCTCGCAGCGCGCACTCGCCCACGGTCGTTCGGTGGATCTGGCCATCGGGCCGGCGCGAGACGACCTTCCGTCCCGGGCTGAGCTGCTCCGCTCGCTCGACAACCGCTGTCAGCGTCAGCGGAAAGTCGTCCATCATCAGCCCGTCCAGCTTCCGATCGCTCATGCTCTCCTCCGGATCGATCTGTCCCTCGTCCTGGTGGCACAGGATACGGTCCGGTGGCCAAGCTGATGCCTCCGTCCCGTCCCCCCGACCCGTATCCCCCGCTCGCCTGGTCAGGTTGGGGGGACCCGACGCAGGTCCCGGTGCTCCCGGACGGCGTCCGCGAGCTGCTCGCCCAGGGCTTGGGGGTTCGGACCCCGGTCACCGGCGCGGCCTCGCTGGAAGCGGTGACCCTGCCAGAGCCGCGGCTGGGCGCGGCTGTCCGCAAAGCGCTCCAGAGCGTGGTCGGCTCGGCCCATGTCCTGGCCGACGACGAGTCGCGCATCCGGCATACCCGGGGCAAGTCGACGCCGGATCTGCTCCGGATCAGAGCCGGAGACGCCGCCGACGCACCGGATGTGGTGCTGGAGCCGGGCACCCACGACGAGGTCCTGGAGCTGCTGACGCTGTGCTCGTCACACCGCGTGGCGGTCGTGCCGTTCGGCGGCGGGACGTCCGTGGTGGGCGGCCTGACTCCCGAGGCCGACGGGTTCTCCGGGCTCGTCGCGATCGACCTGCGGCGGATGAACGCGCTGTTGTCAGTGGACGAGCTCTCCCGACTGGCCGAGCTCGAGCCCGGCCTGCGCGGACCGGAGGCCGAGGCGCTTCTGGGCGAGCAGGGATACACGATCGGCCACTTCCCGCAGTCGTTTGAGTACGCCACGGTGGGCGGATTCGCCGCCGCGCGGTCCAGCGGCCAGGCCTCGGCCGGGTATGGCCGGTTCGACGAGCTCGTGATGGGGCTTCGGCTGGCCACGCCTGTGGGCACGCTGGCGCTGGGACGGGCGCCGAGGTCGGCTGCGGGGCCCGATCTGCGCCAGCTGGTGCTGGGCTCCGAGGGCGCGTTTGGGGTGATCACCGCAGTGACGGTGGCGGTCCGGCCCGCTCCTGCGGAGCGGGTGTACGAGGGCTGGCGCCTGGGCTCATTCCCGGAGGGGATGGCCGTCCTGCGCGCGCTCGTCCAGGACGGTCCGCGGCCGACCGTTCTGCGCCTGTCAGATGAGGCCGAGACGGCGCTGAACCTGGCCCGGCCGAGCGAGGTCGGAGGCCCGTCCGCCGGCGGAGTGCTGGCGATCGTCGGGTATGAGGGGACGCCCCACGACGTGGCCGCGCGCCGGTCCGCAGCCACGGAGATCCTGTCTGGCGCGGGCGGCCAGCGCGAGGAGGGAGCCGGCGAGCACTGGGCGCGGGAGCGGTACCGCGGCCCGTACCTCCGCGACGCCCTGCTGGATGCCGGAGCCCTGGTGGAGACGCTTGAGACCGTGACGTTCTGGTCCTCGGTTCCCCGCCTGTATGAGGCGGTAGGGGGCGCGCTACGGGAGTCGCTGACCGCGCAGGGGACGCCGCCGGTGGTCCTGTGCCACGTCTCGCACGTCTACCCGGCGGGCGCGTCGCTGTACTTCACCGTGGCCTGCGCCCAGACCGATGACCCGGTGGCCCAGTGGCCGGCCGCCAAGGCGGCGGCCAGCGACGCCATCCTGGACGCCGGAGGGTCGATCACCCACCACCATGGCGTGGGCACCGACCATCGGAGTGGTACGCGCGGGAGATCGGCGAGCTCGGGGTGGGCCTGCTCCAGGCCGTGAAGGCGCAGCTCGACCCGGCCGGGATCATGAACCCGGGTGCTGGTCCCGGAGTCGGACTGAGCGGTCCGAGCGCTACCGGCGGATGACGCGGCCGCCGTGACGGGGAATGATCGTCACGTTGCGCTGGAGCGCCGGCTCGGGCGTCGGATCCGCCGCTCCAGGTCGGTGTGCCGGGCGACGGCAGCCAGCACCACGCGCTGCTCGGCCATCGCCAGCGAGGCCCCGAGGCACCGGCGGATGCCACCGCCGAAGGGGACCACGTCTAGGTCCCGGGCTTGTGCTCCAGAAATCGCTCGGGACGGAACCGGCTGGGCTCGGGGTACACGTCGGCGCGCTGGTGGAGCGCCACGATGCTCACGGCCACGGCGGTGTTGGATAATGGCAGGCGCTGGCGACGCCATCCAGCGTCTCGGCCTCGCCGAACTGATCGCCGATCTCCCGCTGCAGGTCGAGCGCCCGCTGGCAGTGCATCAGCCCCTCCTCGTGATCACCCAGCCGGATGTGGAACCAGCCGACCGCGTTCAGCGCCCGGGCCTGGCCGGTCCGGTGCCCGGCGTCCCGGAACAGGTCGAACGCCCGCTGAGCATGCCCGAGTGCCTCCCGGTAGCTGCGCTGCTGGTCAAGGACCCAGGTCAGGCTGCGGTGCGCGTGCGCCTGCCCGGTGTCATCGCCCAGCTGCTCATACAGCCCGAGCGCCTGCCGCAGCTGAGCGTGGGCGTCGTCGTAGCGGCCCAGGCGGATGTAGGCATAGCCGAGGCAGCCGTGGCATTTGCTGGCGCGTACCGGTCGCGGAGGCGAGTGGCGGCATCCAGCGCGGTCCGCTGCGAAGCGGCCGCGTGGTGCCAGTGACCGCGGCGGTCGAAGAACGACCACAGTGACCAGGCGAAGCTCCCACGCATGTACGTCGAAGCCCTGGCTCGCGGCCTGGCGCAGCGCCGCAAGCACCGCCGGGTACTCGGTGCTGAACCAGCTCAGCGCCTCCCGGTGGCCGGAAAGCTCCTCGGGTGTCACCTCTGGCGTGGCCCGCGCCAGCGCGATCGTGTCCTCACGGCCCGGGTTGAGCAACTTGTCCGCCCGATGCGCGGTGCCGAGGTAATGGTCCAGGATCCGGTGGATCGCCGCGCGCCCGTCCGCTGCCGGGTCGTGCGCTTCCGCGAGCTCGGCGGCGTACGCGCGGAGCAGGTCGTGGAAGGCGAACCGGCCGCGACCCCGCTCGGCGAGCAGGTGGGCGCGGGTGAGCTCGGCCAGCAGCTGGCGGGCCTGGCCAGGCGGCAGGCCGGCCAGGCCCGTCGCGGCCGGCGTCCCGATGTCTGCGCCCGCGTGCAG
>CAVPKV010000059.1:0-107109 GCA_963705785.1 uncultured Solirubrobacterales bacterium
ACTGTCTACCTGTCCTCGATGCCGAGTTACGTATTGCTGGTGGACGACGCCGTGATCGACGACGGTGTGATCGACGAGGTCGAGCCGTCGAGCGAGCCGGACGCCGCCGCCGACGAAGACGAGCCCACGATCGAATAGCGCCTACTCGCAGTTAGGCCGCGGGATTACCGAGACCGAGACCGGCTCGGCCCCTTCCGTCTCCACGCCGTCGGTCCCGTTCGATCGTGCTGCCTCGGCCTCCACTTCGGAGCGCGCGGTCTGCTCGGCCTCGGCCTCGGCCTCGGCCCGAGCTGCCTCCTCGGAGGCCTCGTGCTCGCCCAGCACCATCTCGACCGCCGCCGCGACCTGCTCGTCTGAGCGAGGTCCGGGGCGATCAGATACCAGTGCCGATTGATGGACGCGGACCACTCGGTTTCTCCGCGCTCGGTCTCGTAAGGGATCAACCCAAATCGGCTGATCGTCCGCTGGCCGCCAGCCTGATCGGAATAAAGCAGCTCGATCGAGATCGCCTCCTGGTTATCGATCGCCTGCGCGACGGCCTGGTACGTGGGGTCGCTCCGGTCGCGCAGGGCCCCCTGCCACATCCCGATGTCGCCAGCCGGGATATAAAGGTCACGGGTCTGGAGGCGGAACTGGTCCTCAGGGGTGTGGTCGCGGGCGATGCGATTGGACTGCAAGCCGGCTGTGACGTGCCAACCCTGGCAGACCCCGATCCCGGAGCCGACGTTCCGCAGGCTGATGGCAAAGTAGAGATGGCCGTCGTGCTCGGCCACGCCGCGGCCGCCGCCTGCCTGAACCCAATGCTGCTCGAAGAACATGATTTTCTGCACGGGATCGTCGGGCCGTGACTGCGTGAGGATCGGCCGCCGTTGCTCTTGAAGCGCCAGCTCGGCTATCCGGGCCGAGCGGTTGGCCGAGCGCACCGAGGCGAACGTCGCTATCGCCAGCACGAGCGTCCCGGCGCCAGTGGCCAGAGAGGAGAACGTCGTCGTGCTGATCGCGAGGACGAGCATCCCCGCCAAGTCTGTCACCCGCGATAGGCGCGTGCCAGAAAGCCGCTCCGGCCCGGGGTGAGCAGCTCGACCCTGCCAAAGCCGGCATCACTAAAGATCCGCTCGAGCCCCTGACGGCTGTAATTAAAGATCGGGCAGTCACCGATCCACTCGTAGCGGAGCTTCCTGATTGGGCCCTTGATTGGCGACCAGGTGGGGAAGGACCCAACCACGCAGCCCCCAGGCGCGCAGTGGCCGAACATGCGACTCGCGAATGCCTCCGGGTCAGGCAGGTAGTCGAACAGTCCCAGGGCCAGGACCACGTCAAACGTGCCCCCCAGCTCGGCGGTCAGGAAGTCGCCCTCCACCAGCGTCACGCGCTCGGCAAAGCGCTCCAGCCGAGATCGGGCCAGCGCCACCATCGGCTCTGAGAAGTCGATTCCCTCATAGCGCGAGGCGCCCGCCTCCAGCACGAACTCTCCGATCCTTCCCGAACCGCAGCCCACATCCAGGACACTGGGCTGGGAATAGGCGCCGACGGTCTCAACCGCCAGCTGCCGGCGCCGGAACAGCCCGGGCCGCAGCAGCCGGACCAGCGGCCGCTCGTCCTCGTACAGATCGTCGAACTGGCGCGCTCTGTCGGTGAAGCGCTTACGGACGCGCTGGGGTGCCGTCGAGGAGGCGGGCATGCGCGTCACCATACGTGATTAACGGGTGGGCTCTGGAGATCGCCCGGAGCACGTCGGCCGTTCTCCAGCGGGCCAGGTTGCGCTGGGCGCTGCGGTACCAGCCGCGGATCCGTTGCGCCGGTGGAGCGCCGGCCGGGAGCCCGGCCCGCAGCGGCTCCGGGTCTACCTCCTGCGGGTGGAGGTAGAGCCCGGCCAGCGGTTCTGCGCGCTCGAGCGCTCGCAGGATCAGTCGCGTCGGCATCAGCGCCCAGTACGAGGCTCCGCCCACCGGGACGGGACCTGGCCTGGCCTGCCAGACCGCGATCGGGAACTCCCACAGCGTCCCGCCGGCCAGCTGCATCAGGTGGGGCCGACCGGTGGGCGCGCGGATCCGCCCCCGGAGGCGGGGTGAGTCGTGCTGGCTCGAGTCATAGGCAAAGCCCTCCTGAGCCAGAGCCTCGTACGCCCAGGAGCACTCCTGGGTGATGGAAAACGCCGGCGCCCGGTAGCCCACCGGGACCCGGCCGGTTAGATCGGCGATCGTCGTTTTGGCCCGGCGCAGATCGGCGACGAACTCCGCACGTGTCTGGGCGTGCACGGGCATGTGGTTGTCGCCATGACAGCCGATCTCGTGCCCCTCTCCGGCGATCCGCTGGACCAGGTGTGGGTGGGTGCGCGCCGCCAGGCCGAGGACGAAGAACGTGGCTCGGACTCCGAGCTCGTCGAACAGCGCCAACAGCACGTCGGTCTGGCGTTCGAGGGCCAGCCCCGCCCGGTCCCAGTCGGGATCTCCGACCCTCCGCCGCACGAGCTGGTGCCAGTCCTCAAAGTCCACGCTGAGCAGCAGCGGCTGTGCCTCGGCTCGGGGTCGCATCATGGGGAGGGTGCCAGCTGGACGACTCGCCCGCCGCGGGCGGCGCGAGTGGAGGCCGAGCGAGCGGACGCGCGAACTGCGTCCCGCTCGTTCGCTAAGCTCCGCACTACCAGAGAAAGGAGGTGGTCCGTCTGTCTGACTCTTTATGCGGGACCCTGGAGGTGTCCGGCCGCTAGGTCGGAAGGCTGGCCCCCGCTTAGCGGAGACCAAACCGTGACACCGTCGGGGCGAGTGCCGGGATTTGTCCCTCCGGCGTGATCGACTCGCACCGACTCAGGGCAGCAAACAAGTAACCGGAGGGCGCCGTGGTCGACGGCGCTCTCCGTGTTTAAACGCGGGTGTGCGTGCCGAGCCGCGCGTTACCGGCGATGGGCCCAACCTGCCCGCCACGCAACCTGCCCGCCAGCGGATACGCATGACGAGTGGCGCCTGACGACCCCGCGGGCGGGGCGCCTACGACCCAGGGCTGCGCCCTTTTCGTCACTCACTCAACGCTCCCCGGCGAGCGCGCGACCTGAGGTGCGCATAGAGCCCCTGAGGTCACGGGAAACCGAGCCTCGGCCAAGCGCGTGACGAAAAGGACCCGCCACGCCCTCGCGCACCCACCACGCCCTCGCGCACCCACCACGCCCTCGCGCACCCACCACGCCCTCGCGCACCGCCACGCCCTCGCCACGCCCTCGCGCACCCGCCACGCCCTCGCGCACCGCCACGCCCTCCAGCCCGGGCTCAGGCCGCGAGGTACTGCTGCCAGGCCACGGGGATCGTCGGGCTGGCCACGCGGATGAAGACGTGGGGGCTGGGCGTCCGAGGTTGCCGGATCAGCCGCATGCCGACCTGCGGGGGTAGGAGGTCGCCCTTGCGCCGGTTGCACGGCGCACACGAGGCGACGATGTTGTCCCAGTTCGAGCCGCCGCCCTTGGATTTCGGGATCACGTGATCGACGGTCAGGTTGGCCCGGGATCCGCAGTACTGGCAGGTCCACTCATCCCGCGCGAAGACCGCCCGCCGGGTGATCTTGCGCCGATGGGTGTCACGCGGAATCCGGACGTAGGTGACGAGCCGGATCACCGTGGGCCGCTGGATTGAGCTGCTGGGCGAGCGCAGCCGCCATTCGGAGTGCTCGATCACCTCCGCCTTGTCCTTGAGCAGGAGCACGACGGCGCGCTTGACCGTGCAGACGTTGATCGGCTCAAAGGTCGCATTCAGCACGAGCACCCGCCCACCCTCAGGTCCGCGCCGCTGGTGCTCTACTCGCGGCACGGACCCCGGTGGGGCTGGTGCTGATGTGGCCATGGTCCCGGCCAGTGTAGCGATGCGCCTTGCTGGATCTGCTCCGTTATCGCCCGCGCCCATTGGGGATAGCGGCCCTTGGCGGCCCGCCCCCGAGGCGCAGGATTGTCGGCTCTCAGCTCGTGGCGGCGGCAAACGAGCCCAGAACCCGCAGCACCTCCACCCGTCCCCGAAGGGCGTCGAGCGCGCCAGCGACATGCGGCTCGATCGCGTGCCCCTCCAGGTCGACAAAGAACATGTAGTGCCCCAGGCCCTGCTTGCGGGGCCGAGACTCGATCCGGGTCAGATTGATCTCCGCCGCCGAAAGCTCCGCCATACATCCGACGAGCCAGCCCGGGCCGTCATCTCCCACCCCCCAGAAAACGATCGCCGTCTTCCACGGCCCGATGACCGACTCGGTCCCACCCGGGGCCCCTGGAGGACAGCCCGCCGGACCCAGCCAGACGAACCTGGTCTCGTTCTCCGGTACGTCCTCCACGCCCTCGCGCAGGATCCGGCAGCCGTACTGCTCGGCGGCCAGGCGGTTGCCGAGCGCGGCCCACGGCCCATCGTGCTCGGCCACCGTCCGGACGGCCTCCGCCGTCGAGCGTCCCACGAGAACCTGGGCGTGGCCCAGCCGGGAGCGGATGAACCGAGCGCACTGAGCGGTGGCCTGGGGATGGGAGATCACGGCCTCGATCTCACTCAGCTCCAGGTCGGTCCGGGCGATCAAACAGTGGCGGATCGGGTAGACGACCTCGGCGACGATCGCCACGTCCTCGGTCTCCATCGCCAGCGCGTCCAGGGTTGCATTGACGGAGCCCTCCAGCGAGTTCTCGATCGGGACCAGGGCGCGCGCCACCTCTCCGTGGTGGACGGCCATGACCGTGTCGTAGATCGTGGGCAGCGGGACCAGCTCGAGCGCCGTCGCATCAGCCGAGGCCATCAGCGCCTCGTGGGTGAAGGTGCCCTCCGGCCCGAAGTAGCCGACCCGCATCAGCGCCGGCCGCGGCTAATCCGAGGCTTGGTCTGAGCGGTCGCCCCCGAAGGCCATGCGGATGGCCTCGTTCTCCTCCGGGGAAAGCTCGAACTCCGGCTGGCCGTTGCGGATCTGTTTGGCGTACAGCCGCGCCTGATCTCGGTGATGGATCGAGGACAGAACGAGGCCCGACCGATGTGCGTCGAGCAGCGCTATGGACGTGGACTGCTGGCCGGACATCTCACCGTAGGCGTCGTAGCGGACCAGGGCGCGGTAGGCCACCGTGCCATCGAGCCGCTGCTCGGCCAGCCCCAGCCGTCCGTTCAGCTTCTCGGCCGCGTCCTGCACGTAGTCGTAGAGCGCCTCGAACTGCTGCTGGAGCGCGGCGGCATGTCCCACCAGGTCGAGGTTGCCGTCCCCGAGCACGGTCTGCTGGGCCGCCCGGACCCGGCGCAGCTTGAGCGCCAGAACGAGGCAGGAAAGCACCGCCACGGCGGCCACGGCGACTCCGGCCAGGGCCAGGATGCCCACGGTGCTGTGCAGACTGGTCACGCGGGGAAGCATAGGCGGCGGCCTCCCGGCATACCGCGTCGGGCGGCCTGCGGGGCGGTTCGCGATCCGCCTACTGGAACGTGACCGGGAAGGTGAGCTTGTTGTTGGCGGTGTTCTTCTCACCGGGCACGGGCAGGACCGTGGCCGTCACGGTGTAGGCGCCCGGTGGCGGCGACGAGCTGAGCGTGACCTTGCACGTGTACGTCTGGCCAGGCGAGGTCTCCGGGACCGAGGAGGTCCCCGAGATACCCGAGCCGCTGACGGTGACCTTGCAGCCGACGTTCGTTTCCTTGTTCTGACCGCTGTTGATGAAGCTGAGCGTGAAGGTGGGGGCCGGCTGGGCGGGGATTGTGTTGGTCGAGCCCGTCTGGAGCGTCGTACCGCCCACGCTGACGGAGTTGAGCTCGCTGCCGTGGGTCCCCGGCGCGACCTTGCCCGACGGCGACCCCGGCGTGGTGGGCGCCCGCAGCTGGCTGGCGACGAACGACGGCATCAGCCACTGGATGCTGGGCAGGAACTGCCTGGTGTCCACCGGTTCGCCGCCCGAGCCGCCGACGGGGATGTTGGCACTGTGCAGCGCGCTCACGATCATCGGCAGCGTGTAGTCCTTGTACACGACGTCCGAGGAATAGAACTGGGCCATGTTGGCGGCGATCGTGCTGACCGCGCCGGCGCTCGTCTGGGCTTGAAGCGCCGAGGGCAGGTTGTCAGCGATGGCGCGGATCCCGTTCGCTCTCATCTCGAGCGCGAACACCAGATACTGCTGCGCCGTCTGGAGCTGCCCAGGGGCGCTCAGACTCCTGGCGGTGGTCAGCTCGTTGGTCGCGCTGAGCCGGCTCTCGTCCACCGAGCTCTGGAGACTGGACGACGCCCCCGACCCCTGGCTACCCGCCAGAACGCGGAAGAACTGGTCGCCGGTCTGGTTGGACTTCGTCATCAGCGAGGACACGCTGACCGCGTAGTTGCGCAGGTCGCTGTTGGACTGGCTGACCTGGCAGCTGTGCACGCCGACGACAATCAGGATCAGAACCACGATCAGCGCGGCCAGCGCGACGCCCTGCCGCGTCCGGATCGCCTGATTGGTGGGCCCTCGCGGCCCTCCTCCGCGCCCTCCTCCGGTCGGTCGACGCCGTCCTGAGACGGGGCGACGCGGGCGAACTCGAGTGGATGGCTCTGCGCTGGGCTCCTCGACATCGTCGAAGAACGACAAAGTGCTGCTCCTTGGGCGCCTTTAGGGACGGCCCAGTATGACGGTGGGGCCGGTTGGAGGCGGTGAAGGTGACCGCGGGCTGCGCAGGGATGGGGCGCAAGTCGTGGAAAAGCGCTCAGATGGGTGACAGCCGCTCGTCTGCGCTTGGCAGAGTGATACGAGCCGGCCACACGGCTCTGATCACGCCGTTTCCGGATGCCGACGACGAATCGACCGGCCCGACGATCGCTGCGCGATCCGGGCGCGATCCAGACGGCACCGAGTCCACGATTCTCGCTCCAGGACGACCCGGCCGAACGAGGCAGCGGGAGCTCGAACCGGTTCTGGGCCGCTACCGGCTGTGCCAGAGGCTCGGGGCGGGCGGATTCGGCACCGTGTGGCTGGCCTGGGACGAGCGACTCGAACGGGACGTGGCCCTCAAGCTGCTTCCGCGAGAGCGGATCGCGTCGGGGCGGTTCGATCGCGAGGCGCGGGCGGCGGCCCGCCTGAATCATCCGGGCATCGTGGTCCTGTACGAGGCTGCCGTGGACGACGACGGCGGATATCTGGTCTCGGAACTGGTTCGCGGGCACACGCTGAGCGAGTTGCTGAGTGACGGGCGTCTGTCTGATCGTGATGTCGTGAGCGCCGCCGTCGCCCTGTCCGACGCGCTCGAGTACGCCCATCGCCAGGGCGTCGTGCACCGGGATGTCAAGCCGTCCAACGTCCTGATGCCAGATGCGCCGTCGACCGCGGCCGAGGTAGCCAAGCTGACCGACTTTGGGGTGGCCCGGCTGGTGGGGGGCGACACGCTGACCAGGACCGGGGACGTGGTCGGGACGAATGCCTACATGGCTCCTGAGCAGGCGGCGGGGCGAGAGGTCGAGGCCGCGGCCGACCTCTACTCCCTGGCCCTGGTCGTCTACGAGGCGCTCACCGGGGTCAACCCGGTCCGCCAGTACGTCCGGGGTGGGCGGCTGGGGGTGCATCTCCCCGCCCTGAGACGCCACCGGCGTGATCTTCCTCGGGAGCTCGCCTGCGCCGTGGACCTGGCGTTGCGCCCCCGGCCGAGGGAGCGGGGGACGGTGCCCGAGTTCCGGGAGGCACTGCTGGGTGCGCTCTGCGAGGTCGGCGATGAGCCAGGGCTCGTGACGCCCTCGGACCCCGGGCCCATGACGTCGGAGGAGCGCTTCCACTCCCGGTTTGCCTCCGCGGCCCCGCGGCCAACGCTGACGAGGGCGCTCACCCCGCGCCCGGCGCCCACCGCCCCGAGTGGCCCATCGACGGTTCGCGTCGGCGCCGGCGTGGGCCCGCTGGCCCGGTTGCTGGCGGCGCTCTCGGCCGCCACCGCCACGGCCTGGTTTGCCGGCGGAGTCCTGTCGCCGTCGCCCGTGTTACCGGCTGTGGCCGTCCTCGGGGCCGGATTGGCCGTCGCGGTGCTGCCCAGGCTCGCCTGGCTGCTCCTGGCCCTATCCGCTGCGCTGCTGCTGGTGCTGCAGGGGAGCCCGGGTGGGGCGATCATTCTTCTGGTGGCCGTGCTTCCGACGGCCGTCCTGCTGTTCCGCCACGCCGGTCGCTCCGCCACGCCGGCGGTCGTCCCTGCACTGGCGCTGATCGGGCTCGCCGGAGCGTGGCCTGCACTGGCCGGCCGGGCCTCCACCGCCTGGGAGCGGATCGTGCTCGGGGCCGCGGGCTGGCTGTGGCTGATCGTCGGGGGACTCCTGAGCGGCCAGATGACGTATGTCCGGCTCTCGCCCGCGACTCCCCAGGCACGCGTCTGGATGCCGTCGCTTCACGACACGGTGCATCAGGTCCTTCACCCGCTGCTCTTTTCGGGCGTCCTGGCGCCGGCGGTGGTGTGGGCCGCAGGGGCACTCGTCCTCCCGGTCATCCGCGCGCGCGGCGAGCGGGCCGGTGGCCCAGGGGCCTGGGTCGCGCCGGTGGCGCTGCTGCTGGCCTGGGCGGGAGCGATCGTGCTCGCGAGCGCCGGGGTGCTGGCCGTAGCGGCGCCAGGCCTCACGATCCGCTCTGGTCCGGCACTTTTGGGGACGTTTAGCTGTGCGTTAGCGGCCGGTTTGGGCTGGCCGGTGGGCAGGCGCCGGGCTGGGGTGAGTAGCTCCGACGCCAGGGCGGGACTCGCGTAGCATGGAACCGCGCTGAGGGCCGGTTCCTGGCCCAGTCCCACCCCGCGCGGGCCATGCCATGAGTGTTCTTCGGAGTATCGAGAGCAAGATCGCCGACCTCGTTGAAGGCACGTTCAGTCGTGCCTTCCGGTCCGAGGTGCGCCCGGTCGAGATCGCCCGGAAGCTGGCCCGCGAGATGGAGGAGCACCAGTCCACCTCGCTGAACCGGATCTACGTCCCGCATGAGTATCGGGTCTACCTGTCCGCTCGGGATCGTCAGCGGTTCGCCGGCTATGAGACTTCGCTGTCCGATGAGCTGGCCGGATACCTGCTCGAGCACGCTCGCCGCGAGGGGCTGACGATGATGGCTCGCCCCGCGATCGACTTTGAGACCGATAACCGCCTCGGTTTGGGCGAATTTGGAATCCAGGCTGGAACGGTCCGGCCGCTTCAGGAGCAGCCTCAGCAGGCCGACTCCGGGCGAACGATGGTCTACAGCAACGCCGGGCGCCTGGCCGAACCGCTCGAGGAGCGGGCCCACAGCCGCGCCCAGACCGCACTCCTGCTGCTGGACGGACGCCGGCTGGTGGTCGGTCCGGCCGGCGTGACGCTCGGTCGCAGCCGCGAGTGCGACATCGTGCTGCAGGATCCCAATGTCTCTCGTAAGCACGCCGAGGTCAGACCGCGGGGAGGCTCGTGGGTCGTCGCCGACCTGGGCTCGACGAACGGCTCCCGACTCAACGGGCGCTCGATCCAGGGTTCCGAGGTGGTCAAGCCCGGGGATGAGATTGAGGTCGGATCGACGCAGCTGACCTTCGAGCTGGAGTAGCCGTCGCCGTGCTCCAGCCCGCCTCGTTCGCGTTGAAGTTCGGCTTCCTGGCCGTCCTGTACCTGTTCCTGCTCTGGGTCGCCTGGAGTGTCCTGCGGGATGTCCGGCGCAGCCGTACCGGGGCCGTCGAGGAGTTCGAACGCGGTGGCGGGGCGCCGGTCGCCGAGTCGGACGCGACCAGCATGTACGCCGCCGCCTCGCTCGGGGACAACGAGGCCGTGGTCGCTGGTGAGCCTCGCCTGATGGTGGACCGGGCCCCGGGGCATCAGGCCGGGATGGCGTATGACCTGATCGACTCGGTGACCCTGGGTCGAGGCGACGTGGAGATCCACCTCGAGGATCCGTTCGCATCCTCCCGGCACGCCCGGATCGCCAAGCAGGGCCACGTCGTGGTCATTGAGGACCTGGGCTCCACGAATGGCACCTACCTGAACGACGAGCCGCTCAGCGGACCCCAGCCGCTGCATCCGGGCGACCGGATCCGGATCGGCGACTCCGAGTTCACCTACCAGCAATGATGCTGCGCGCGGTCGAGACCATCTGCCGGAGCGACACCGGCCGCCAGCGCCGGGAGAATGAGGACAGCGCATACGCTGCCTCCCCGCTGTTCGTGGTGGCCGACGGGATGGGGGGCGCCCAGGCCGGGGAGGTGGCCTCTCGCATCGCCATCGAGGCCTTCCAGGATGGCCTGGGAGGCACCGGCAGCCCCGAGGAGCGCCTGGCCGAGAGGGTTCGAACCGCCAACCGGCAGATCCACGACCGCTCCATGACCGAGACCGGCCGTGAGGGGATGGGAACCACGCTCACTGCGGCCTACGTCGACGACAGCCAGTTGGCCATCGCCCACGTCGGAGACAGCCGGGCGTACCTGTTCCGGGCCGGGGAGCTCAGCCGGCTCACCCAGGACCATTCGCTCGTCGACGAGCTCGTCCGGCGGGGAAAGCTGACCGAGGAGCAGGCCGCCGAGCACCCCCAGCGCTCGATCATCACCCGGGCGCTCGGCCCCGAGCCCGACGTCGAGGTCGACACCTTCACGTACCCGATGCGGGCCGGAGACGTGCTGCTGCTGTGCAGCGACGGGTTGACCTCCATGATCTCCGAGCAGGACGTGGCTCGCGTGCTGGCGTCGGCGGACGGTCTGGACGAAGCCGCTCGGGCGCTCATCCAGGCGGCCAACGAGGCCGGGGGCCGGGACAACATCACGGTCGTTCTGTTCCGTCTGGAGGAGGTCAGCTCAGGCTCGGAGGAGGCTGGCCCGATGGACCAGCCCACCACGACCGAGGAGATCGCCTCTGAGGCGCCGACGTCAGCTGGAGCCGCCGCTTCAGAGCGCGAACTCGCAGGCTCAGCGGTGGCCGTCGCCACCGGTCCGGCCGCTCGAGCCCGCCCGCGAGGACCCGAAGCGGGGCCGGCGGAGCCGTCGGGACGCAGCAGCCGGCGAGGGAAGCTGGTGGCGGCCACGGTGGCCGTCCTGGCCGTGCTTCTGCTCGTGGGCGGCGGCGGCTACCTGGCGACCCGCCAGCTGTACTTCATCGGCACGAACTCGCAGGGCATCGTGACCATCTACCGCGGGTTGCCCTACGACCTTCCGGCCGGCATCCCGCTGTACGAGACGTACTTCGAGTCCGGTGTGCCGGCCTCGGTGGTTCCTCCGGATCGCCGCCAGCAGATCTTCAACAACGACCTGCGCTCGCAGTCCGATGCCGTAAAGCTGGTCCGGAGCATTGAGCTGGGGAAGGTGTCCAAATGACGGCATCAGCCGGTGGCGCGAACGGTCACGGGAGCCGGTCGTGAGGTTGCGCAACCGCGAGCTGATCGGGCTGCTTCCGGCCACGCTGCTGCTGACCGCCGGGTTTGCCGGCGTATTCATCCAGCGCTCGAACGTGCTCTCGAACGTCTCCCTGACCTACGGGGCGATCTTCCTGGGGCTGTGCCTGATCGGGAACGTGGTCCTGCGGATGACCTTGCCGAACGCGGATCCGTACATGTTCCCGCTGGTGGCCGTACTGGCCAGCTTCGGGATCGTGATGGTGTATCGGATCGACTCGACCCTGGCCCGCCAGCAGGCGCAGTGGTTCGTGCTCGGACTGATCCTGTTCGCAGCCACGATCGTCTTCTTGCGCGACTACCGCAAGCTCGAGCGCTACCGCTACACGATCGTCGCGGTGTCCCTGGTGCTGCTCGCGCTTCCCCGCCTTCCGGGGATCGGCTACCAGGCCAATGGCGCGTACCTGGGGATCCGCGTCCCCGGCCTGGTCGTGTTCCAGCCCGTCGAGTTCGCCAAGATCGGCCTGGTCATCTTCCTGGCCAGCTACCTCCGGGACGTCCGGCATGTCCTGGTCAGCGGCGGTCGGCGCGTCCTCGGGGTCACCCTCCCTCCGGTCAAGCACTTCGGGCCGATCCTGGTGATCTGGGGGGTGGCGATGGCGATCATGGTCGTGCTCAGCGACATGGGCTCGTCGCTGATGCTCTACGGCGCGCTCCTGGCGATGCTGTACGTGGCCACGGGCCGGGCCTCGTTCGCAGTGGTCGGGCTGGTCGCCTTCGCCCTGGGGGCGTGGTACCTGGGCACGCACATCTCGCACGTGCATGCCCGAGTCGAGGACTGGCTGCACCCCTTCAACCCACACCTCTACCACGCCAGCCTGGGCAGCTACCAGATCGCCAACGGGGTCTTCGCCCAGGCGGCGGGCGGCCTGTTCGGCCAGGGGTTCGGCCAGGCCATCCTCACCCTCCCTGGGGGAGGCCCGCTGATACCCGCTCCCCAGACCGACATGATCTACGCGGTGATCACGTCTGAGCTCGGCCTGTTCGGCGCCGCGGCGGTCCTGATCGTCTACCTGCTGCTGGTCGCCCGGGGCCTGAAGGCCGCCGTGATGAGCCGAGACTCCTTCTCCGCCCTGCTGGCCACCGGTCTGAGCGCCATGTTCGCGATCCAGGTGTTCGTGATCGTCGGCGGCGTCACGCGCGTGATCCCGCTCACGGGGGTGACGCTGCCGTTCATCTCCTATGGCGGATCGTCGATCGTGGCCAACTTCGTGCTCGTGGCCCTGCTGCTGCTCGTGTCCGACCGGGCCAGGAGGCCGATCCGATCATGAGGCCGCAGATCGTCCGCCTGTTCAGCGTGTTCGTATTCCTGTTCGCGCTGCTGATCGTGTTCACGTCGCGCTGGACGGTGCTCGACGCCAGCAGCCTCCAGAACAACACGCTCAACGAGCTGCCCCTGATTCAGGACCTGCGGATCAAGCGTGGCCACCTGTTCGCCGACGATGGAACCGTTCTGGCCCGGTCGGTGCGAGCGCCCGGCCAGACCTGGACACGAACCTACCCCCAGCGGTCGCTGTTCGCCCAGCCGGTGGGGTACTCGATCGCCGCCCAGGGGAGGGCGGCCGGGCTGGAGCGGTCGGACAACCACTACCTCCGCGGACTCCAGAGCACGCTGGGCACGATCTTCGGCTCGCTCGCCCCGCACCCGGTCGGCGACGACGTCTACACGACGCTGGACCCCAAGGGTCAGCAAGCGGCCAGGCAGGCCCTGGGAAGCCAGGTCGGGTCGGTCGTGGCCCTGGACCCGCGGACGGGTGCCGTCAGGGTCATGTACTCCAATCCGAGCTACGACCCCAACCGTCCTGATAACTGCTCAGCCCCAGGATGCTCCGAACTGAACCGGGCCACCCAGGCGCACTACGCCCCCGGCTCGACGTTCAAGATCGTCACGGCCACCGCGGCCATCGACAGCGGTCTGTACACGCCCGACTCGATCATCAACGGCAACTCCCCGATCACCGTCTCCGGCGTACCGCTCCAGAACGACGGGAACCAGAGCTGGGGCCCGCAGACCTTCACCACCGCGATGATCAATTCGATCAACACGATCTTCGCCCAGGTGGCCGAGCGGGTCGGCCGGGCCAGGATGGCCGAGTACATGAAGCGCTTCGGCTTCTACCGAGTGCCTCCGCTCGACTATCCGGTCGACGAGATGCGGCCCAGCGATGTCTTCGGCTCGAACGGCAAGCTGATTCCGCCCGGCAGCTCAGACGAGGACATCGGCCGGATCGGGATCGGCGAAGGAGGAGTGACCACGACGCCCCTTCAGATGGCCATGGTGGCGGCGGCCGTGGCCAATGGCGGCAAGCTGATGACCCCGCACCTCACATCCCGGGTGGTCAACTCCGATGGGGTCACCGTCAGGACGATCCACCCCTCCTTGTACAGCCAGGTCATGAAGTTGTCCACCGCCCACGCGGTCACGGACATGATGACCAAGGTGGTTGAGGAGGGAACCGGTACGGCTGTCCAGTTGAGCGGAATCAGCGTGGCAGGCAAGACGGGAACGGCGTCGATCGGCGCTCCGGGCTCGAATCTGACCCAGCCCTCGTTCGTGGCCTTCGCCCCCGCCCAGGACCCCAAGATTGCCATCGCCGTGACGGTCGACCAGAGCCAGGGTGGCTACGGCGGGACGGTGGCCGCTCCGATCGCCAAGGCCGTCCTTCAGACGCTGCTGGCGGAGGCCCACTGACATGTCCGAGCTGGCCCCGGGAACGGTCATCGACGGTCGCTACCGAGTCGTCTCTCGGCTGGGCAGCGGCGGGATGGCCGACGTGTTTCTGGTTAAGGATGAGCAGCTTCAGCGCAACGTGGCCCTGAAGCTCCTGCACCGGCGGTTCGCGGAGGATCCCGGGTTCGTAGAGCGCTTCCGACGGGAGGCCCACGCGGCGGCCGGGCTCCAGCACCCGAACGTGGTCGGCGTGTACGACCGGGGAGACTACGACGGCACGTACTACATCGCGATGGAGTACCTCTCGGGCCGGTCGCTCAAGCAGCTGATCCGTGAGGAGGCTCCGATCGATCCGATCCGCGCCGTCGACATCGCGCTCCAGATCCTGAAGGCGGCGCGCTTCGCCCACCGGCATGGGGTCATACATCGCGACCTCAAGCCGCACAACGCGATCGTGGACGAGTCAGATCACCTCAAGGTGACCGACTTCGGGATCGCCAGGGCCGGCGCCTCGGACATGACCGAGACGGGGTCGATCATGGGCACGGCGCAATATCTCTCGCCCGAACAGGCCCAGGGCCATGCCGTGAGCGAGACCTCGGACCTGTACTCGGTGGGGGTGATCCTGTACGAGTTGCTGACCGGGCGGGTCCCGTTCGACGCCGAGTCGGCGGTGACGATCGCCCTCAAACACGTATCCGAGGCGCCCACGCCGCCGACGCAGGTCAACCCGGCCGTCCCCCCGGCCCTTGAGGAGGTCGTGCTGTGGACGCTCAACAAGAATCCCGCCGACCGGCCCAGGAACGCCGACGAGTTGATCACCGCTCTGGAGGCCGCGCGGGCGGCGATCCTGTCCGGCCGCGCGGGCGAGCGCACGGCCGCGATGGCCGCCGTTGGGGGAGGAGCCATGGTGGGGGCGCCGGTCGATCCGCTGGTGCCGGTCCCGTCCGCACCTCCGCCGGGGCCGCCCCTCGTGGCACCGCTGGTGGCTGGCAATGGAGCTCCGCCGCCTGACGGACCCGGCCCATACGAGGAGGAGCGAAGCGGGAGGCTGTGGTTGTGGCTGGCGCTGCTGCTGGTCCTGCTGCTGGCCGGCGGCGGAGCCGCGGCCTACTTCCTCACCCGGGCCGACAAGGTCTCGGTGCCGCCGGTCGTGGGACAACCGATCAGCACAGCTCGGACGATCCTCCAGAACGCTGGGTTCGTGGTCAACGTCGTACAGCAGCCGAGCCACAAGCCGACCGGGACCGTGACCAACGAGATCCCGAACGGACGTAGCCAGGTCAAGCAGGGCTCGACGATCCAGCTGACCGTGTCCTCGGGTCCGGGCGACGTGCCGGTGCCGACCAATCTGATCGGCCTGACATTGGCTCAGGCGAGAAAGATGCTCCAGCGCCGTGGCCTGCGGCTGGGGCGCGTGCTCCACCAATCCTCCACCCAGTTCCCGCCGGGCCAGGTCGCCAGTACCTCGCCGCAGCCCGGGCAGCAGGTGAAGATCGGCACGGCGGTCCAGGTGTCGGTGTCCACCGGAGTGGTCGTCCCCGACGTCACCGGGGAGAGCGAGGCCCAGGCCAAGTCCGACCTGCACAACGCCGGCTTTGAGAGCATCCATGCGACGATCCAGGCCTCGAGCTCGAAGGCGGGAACGGTGATCGATCAGACCCCCGCGGGCGGCACCCACAGGCTGCCCTCGGCCACCACCGTCAACCTCGTGATCTCCCAGGGTCCACCCAAGGTCACGGTCCCGACGGTCACCGGGCAGAGCGGCACCAGCGCCGCCAGCCAGCTCAAGAGCGCGGGCTTTCAGGTGGTTCAGCAGACCCGGACGGTGACCAACCAGAGCCAGAACGGGATCGTGATCAAGCAGACCCCCGGCGGGGGCGCGACCCGCAAGAAGGGCACCAGGGTGACGATCGTCGTGGGCCAGTTCTCGCAGACCACCACGACCACGACGCCGACCACGACCACGACGCCGACCACGACCACGACCACCACGACCACGACGCCCAAGCATTGAAAGCTCTGCGCGTCGCGGTGCTCGGGGGTGGCCGCTCCTCAGAGCACGAGGTCTCGCTGGCCTCGGCCAGGTCGATCGTCGAGGGTCTGCGCGCGGGCGGGCACGATCCGGTCTACGTGGAGGTGGGCCGCGACGGGGTGTGGCGGCGAGACGGACGGACCGTCGTCCTGCAGCCAGGAGCCGGCGTCGAAGGGACGCAGGTCGTGTTCCCTGCCCTCCACGGGCCGTTTGGCGAGGACGGCACGCTCCAGGGCCTTCTGGAGTGCCTCGACGTCGCCTACGTCGGCGCCGGCGTCTTCAGCTCCGCCCTGTGCATGGACAAGGTCAGGTTCAAGCAGGTGATGGAGCTGGCGGGGATTCCGCAGGTCGGGTACCGGGGTGTGACCGAGCAGGAGTTCGCCGCCGCCGCCGACGCGGTGGTCGCTGAGCTGGGCTCGCTGGGCCTGCCCGTGTTCGTCAAGCCCGCTCGGCTGGGGTCATCGGTGGGCATCGGCCGGGTGGACCGGGTCGACGACCTGGCCGGTGCCCTGCGGAGGGCGTTCCGGCACGACCCACTGGCGATCGTGGAGGCCGCGTCGAGCGGGATCGAGATCGAATGCTCCGTGCTCGGAGACAGCGAGCCGGTGGCCTCACAGCCCGGGGAGATTCTGCTCGCCGCCGGAGAGTCGGGGTGGTACGACTACGAGGCCAAGTACACCCCGGGTGGCATGGAGTTGCTCGTGCCGGCCCGCGTCCCCGATCACGTTCGTGAGTCGGTGCGCGACCTGGCCACACGGGTGTTCGAGCTTGTCGACTGCTCGGGCCTGGCCCGGGTTGACTTCTTCGTGGAGGGTGAGCGGGTGCTCGTCAACGAGCTCAACACGATGCCCGGCTTCACCAGCACCAGCGTTTACGCGTCGCTGTTTGAGGCCAGCGGGATCGCCTATCCCGAGCTCCTTGACCGGCTGCTGGCCCTGGCGCTCGAGCGCCACGCCGACGAGCGCCGGCATCGCTTTTAGAAGCGGGCTCCCTGCCTATCTGTAGAGCGTTATCTCGGCCAGCGACAGCTGCTCCTGGCCGCCGAGGTCAGTGATCCAGACCAGGTAATAGTCGTAGCTGGTGCTGCTGGAGGCCAGGTGGATCAGCGTGTTGGAGCCCACGGTGGTGGGCCGTGAGACCTTCACCCAGCCAGGGTCCGGCCATTTGGTCGGCGGTTGATTCCGGCGGGCGTAAATGGTCGCGGTAAAGCCCGGTGTGGTGTCCACGATCCGCACCGCCCGGGCCGCGGTTCCCGGGCTGGCGTTCACCCAGATTCCGACACCGGCCTTCTCAAGCTTGTGGTCGTAGTACTGCTGGGTGTTCCACACCGTGTTGCGCTGGCCGTCGATAGCCAAGCCGGCGTTCGGCGTCTCATCGGTCGGACTCCCGAGCGGGTTGAAGCCCTGAGCACACGACTGGCACAGCGAGATCGGCACCAGCGCCTTTTGCTGAGGCACATTTACGTCGGGACCAGGGGGCGCCGCCCCATGGTGGGCGCGGGTGACCAGCCAGGCCACCCCTCCACCCACCGCGGCCAGGGCCACCAGGGTGATCAGCACCGTGCCGATCCGGTGCCGGATGGAGTACGGCACCCGGCGCTGCGTCCGTGAGGGGAGTGTGCGCAGAACGGTCGTGACCTCTCCCGTGGCGCTGCCGGCCCGGGCCGCCTCAATCGCCAGGACATCCTCCAGGTCGGCGATCAGCTCGGCGTCGTCGGCGTAGCGGTGCTCGCGGCGCTTGGCCGTGGCCCGGTCGATCACCGCGGCCAGAGCGGAGGAGACCTCAGGGCGTACACGCTGAATGTCGGGCAGCGCCTCTCGCACATGCTTCATCGCCACCGCGACCTGGTTATCGCCCTTGAACGGCACCTCCCCGGCCAGCATCTCGTACAGGACGATCCCCAATGAGTACAGATCGGACTGGCCGGTCACGTGCTGGCCCAGGGCCTGTTCGGGAGATACGTAGTCGGTCGTCCCGAGGACCCGGCCATCGGCCGTCAGACCCTCCTCGTCCAGCGTCCGGGCGATTCCGAAGTCGGTCACCTTGGCCGAGCCCTCTTCGTCGATCAGGACGTTCTGCGGCTTGACGTCACGGTGGACGATGTGCCGAGCGTGGGCCGCGCCCAGCGCCCGGGCGATCTCAATCGAATAGGCCACAGCCTCGGCGATCGGCAGACGGCCGCACCGCCGGATGCGCTCCTTGAGCGTCTCGCCCTCGATGTACTCGAACACGATGTACGGGCGACTCTCGTCCTCGCCGGCGTCGATCACGCCGACGACGTGTGGGTGCGATAGCTGGGCCACGGCCCGGGCTTCCCGCCGGAAGCGCTCGAGCTGATCGGAATCGCTCGCCACCTCGCGATTCATGAGCTTGATGGCCACCTGTCGCTCGAGCGTCTCGTCCCGGGCGCGGTAGACGGTGGACATCCCTCCCGCGCCGATCCGGGCTTCCAGGCGATAGCGACCGTTCAGGGTGGTGCCGAGCAGCGTTGTCATCTTGGGCTCTCTATTTTGCGGCACATGGCTGTCGTGCACACTCGCTACTACACCGATCCATCCTGCCCGTGGTCGTGGGCTCTCGAACCAGCGCTTCGCCGGCTGGTGACTGAGTTCGGCCCGTCGCTTCGGATTGAGTATGTGATGGGGGGCATGGGCAGCGCCTTCGATGACCCTTCGAGCTTCGCCGTCGAGGCCCTCCAGGCCAGCGAGCTGAGCGGCATGCCGGTGGATGTGAGGCTGTGGCTCCGGGACCCGCCGTCGAGCTCGCGCCCGGCCTGCATGGCCGTCAAGGCCGCCGACGAGCAGGGCCGCGCGGGGTCATATCTGCGTCGGCTCCGTGAGGGGTTCTTCTGCCGGGGGCGCAGGCTGGACAGCGCCGACGGCCTGCTCGCCGAGGCCCGCGCACTCCCTGGGCTCGACCTGGAACGGTTTCGGATCGCCCTGGCCTCCCATGGCGTGCTCGAGCTCCTCGGTGCCGACCTGGAGCGGGCTCGCCAGGCCGCCCCGGAGGAGCGTTCCGAGGGCGAGGACCGGGTCAAGCTGCCCTCGCTGGAGTTTCAGGGTGAGGATGGCCGAGTCCAGGGCGTGTATGGGTACTCGCGCTACGACACGCTCCGCGAGGCCGCGCTGGCGGTGGGTGCCGTGGCCGACCCCGCCACGCCATCGATTGAGGAAGCCCTGAGCCGCTTCGGCCCGATGGCGACGGCGGAGGTCGCCGAGGTATGCCGGCTTCCCGGGCCCACGGCCCCAGCTGCGCTCTGGAAAATGGCCACGGAGTGGCGGGTCAGGCCCGAGCGGTGCGGAGGGGGCGAGCTCTGGAGTCTCGGCCAGAGCGGCTGAGCCGGGCCGCGAGCACCAGCGCCAGGGCCAGGCGGTAGACGGCGAACGGCCGCAGGGGCCAGCCGCGCTCCTCGGGCCGCAGAACCTGGGCGGCCACCAGGGTGGTGCCCAACGACGCACCCGCCCCGGCCAGCAGCCCCGCGGCCTCGCCTCTCGTTGGCCGGCGGCCCAGCAGACGAACGAGCTTGAGCGCCGCGGCCCCACCGATCACCGGCGTGGCCATTCGGGCGGAGAGAAGCCAGGCCGCGCGCGGACTGAAGCCCCTGAACCGCGCCGCGGCCAGCGTGGCCCCGGTGCGGGAGATCCCCGGAAACAGGGCGGTTGCCTGGGCCAGGCCGAGCCAGGCCGCGTCGCCCGGGCCCGCGTCATCGGCGTTCCTGTCCTGCGGCCCGCGGTCCGCAGCGATCATGACCAGGGCCCCCACGGCCAGGCCGGCCGCCACCACGCCCGGAGTCCCCAGGCGGCGCTCGATCGGCCGCTCGAAGACGAGTCCCGTCAGGCCGGCAGGAGCTGCCGCCAGCGCGAGCAGCAGGAGCTGTCGGGAATCTCGGGGCCACGCATACCGGTCCGAGCCCGCGGTGGGCAGCAGCCAGGCGGCCGCGGCCCCGGCGTGGAGAGCCACCTCAAAGGACTTGCGGGCCTCGTCGCCGAGCTCCGCGTAGCGCCAGCCCAGCAGCCAGGGCACGGCGGTCAGATGTCCTGATGACGAGACCGGCAGCAGCTCGGCGGGACCGTGCAGCGCGCCCAGTGCGAGCGCCTGCCCAAGCGGCAATCTCTCCTCCCGTCCAGGGCCGACTGGCCCAAGAGGGTCAGTCGGACACGGCATCTACGGCCGGCGGGCCGCCGCGCGTGGTCCGGACCCGCCGGAGGATCAGGTAGGCCACAGCCAGCACAACCAGGGCGATGAAGACGTAGTCGACGTACTCAAGGTGGTTGCGCCAGCTCTGCCAGTTGCTCCCCACCGCACGGCCCAGGAAGGCCAGGCCGGTAATCCACACAACCGAGCCCAGGGCGGCGAACACGATGAAGCGCCAGTAGGACATCTTCACGATCCCCGACGCGTACGGGAACGCGAATCGGGCGCCGGGGACGAGCCGGGAGATAAATACCGCCGGGCCGCCGAAGCGGGCAAACCAGGCGTCGGCCCGACCGAGCCGCTTGGCGCTGAGGTGGAACTTGGCTCCGTAGCGGTGCACCAGCTCCCGCTCGCCCCAGTAGCCGATCGAATACGCGATCGTGGCCCCGACGACATCGCCAATCACGCCCAGCCCGATGATCCCCACCATCGTGAGGTGGTGGTTGAAGACGTCGAACCCGGCAAACAGCATCGTCGGTTCGCTGCCGGGCAGCCCGATCACCCCGCTGGTCGCGGTCATGACGGCCACCCCGGCGAGGCCGAGCGAGCTGATCACGTTTGTGGCCAGGTGGACGACGGGTCCGGTCAGGGAGGCACTTACGAGCACGGCGTCGAAGGGTATCGGCCGCCGCCCCGCGATTCCGGGCGCTTAGGCTCAAATTAGTGTTTCCTAACCGAGTGCCCATTCCGCTGTTTGACACCGAGAGTCCGCTGGCGCCGCTCAAGGAGAGGATCCGCCAGCGGGTCCAGGGTGTGATCGAGCGGGGCGTCTTCATCCTCGGGCCTGAGGTCAGCGCCTTCGAACAGGAGCTCGCTGACTACCTGGGCGTAGGTCACGTGGTCGGTGTCGGCAACGGGACCGACGCGATCACGATTGCCCTGCGGGCCCTGGGGATCGAGCCGGGCGACGAGGTCGTGGTCCCCTCCTTCACGTTCTACGCCAGCGCGGAGGCGATCGCCAGCGCGGGGGCTCGCCCCGCGTTCTGTGACGTCGATCCCGCCACTCGCAACGTGAGCGCGGCGACGGCCGCCGCCGCCCTGACCGCCAGGACGAGGGCGATCCTGGCCGTCGACCTGTTCGGATGTCCGGCCCCGATTCCGGAGCTGCGCGAGCTCGGCCTGCCCGTGATCGAGGACGCCGCCCAGGCCATTGGGGGATCGCTGGGCCGCGGACGGGCCGGGTCGCTGGGGGACATCTCCACGATCTCCTTCTATCCGTCCAAGAACCTGGGTGCGTTCGGGGATGGTGGAGCGATCGCCACCGACGACGCGGCGCTGGCCGAGGCCGCTCGGGCGCTTCGTTTCCACGGCTCGCGGGACAAGCTGAGCTTTGAGCGCGTCGGCTACAACTCGCGCCTGGACGAGCTCCAGGCGGCCATACTCCGGGTCCTTCTGCCCGAGCTGGACGGCTGGTGCGATGGCCGCCGCCGCGTGGCCCGGGCCTACGAGGAGGCCGGGCTGGGCCAGTACGTGCGGCTGCCGGCGGTGCCGGAGGGCGCCACGCCGGCCTGGCACCTGTACGTGGTCGCGCACCCCAGGGCGCCTGCGCTCGTGGAGGCGTTGGCCCGGCGGGATGTTCAGGCTCGGAGTTACTACCGGACCCCGCTCCATCGCCAGCCCGCGATGGCCCCATTTGTGGCGCCCGGGCTCGAGCTCCCGTTCACCGAGGAGCTGTCGGCGACCAACCTGGCTCTGCCCATGAGCCCGACGCTGAGCGAGGACGACGCTCGGGCCGTGGTCTCAGCCGTGGCCGAGGCGTCGCGGGAGCTCGACGGCGCCTAGGGACGCCGGCGGCGCTTTCTCCGTAGCCTGCACCGCTGACCCGAAACTTCTCGTACAGGAGCGGTGTTTGAGCTAGCCATGACCTATTTCGCAAGAGTTCATCGATTCTTCCGCCGCGCGGTGGCCGCCACTTTGCTCGCCGGCATCCTCGCTGCGGCTGCCGTGGCCAGTGGTGCCTCCGCGCCCGTCGGCGCCTTCACAACCAAGGGCGCGTACAAGTTCGTCTCGGCGCCTGGGTTGCATCCAGCGAAGCTCCAGGTCCTGAGTCACAAGAGCGGCCTAGCTGCCGGTGATTTCCTGGTGGCCAATCTGCCCAACGAGGCCGTGACGGGCCCGATGACCGGCGAGGGCGGGCCGATGATCCTGGACAACAACCTCAAGCCCGTGTGGTTCTACGGAGTCGGTACGCGAGTGGCCGCGGCCAACCTGCAGCAGGAGACCTACGAGTCCTGCGGCATCAAAACCTGCGCCGAACCTGTCCTCGTCTGGTGGGAGGGCCTGGTCAACAGCCACGGCGTGACGACACAGGGGAAGGTGCTCGTGGACGACCAGCACTACCGCCGGGTGGCCACCGTGTCGGCCAAGGCGCCGTGGGTCATCAGCCTCCACGATGCGTCGATCGACGGCTCCAGCGTGTGGGTCACGGCGTACCGGACGGTCCGGAACCAGAACCTCGCCCCCTACGGAGGCGCCAAGAAGGCGCCGGTGCTGGATGTCGCCCTCCAAGAGTACGACCTCAAGTCAGGGAAACTGGTCCGGAGCTGGGACGCGCTGAACCCGGGGCATAAGGCGCATCTGCCGCTGTCGGCGTCCGAGCAGCCGCCGCCCACGGCCAAGCAGAGTAAGGGGGGTGAGGCGTGGGACGCCTACCACCTGAACTCGGTCCAGGCGCTGCCCGACGGCAACATCCTCGTGTCCATGCGCAATACCTGGGGCGTCTATCTGATCAATCCGGTGACCGGCCAGATTCTGTGGACGCTGGGAGGGAAACACTCCACGCTCAAGCTGAGCAGCAAAGCCAGATTCGCCTGGCAGCACGATGCTCAACTGACCAACCCGAGCTCCACCGGTATCGGGACCAACGAGGAGCTCACGTTGTTCGATGACAACTGCTGCAAGATTCTGCCGAGCGGTGGATTCGCGGCTCCGAATGGGCCGTCGCGGGGGCTCGTCCTCCGTCTGAACACGGTCGCCAAGACGGCCAGCCTTGTCCATTCGTTCACCCACAAGCCGACGCTCCACACCGCGTTTCTGGGCAGCGCCCAGCTTGTCAAGGGCGGCAACGCCGTCGTTGGCTGGGGCTCGCTGCCCTACTTCTCGGAGTACACGAAGTCGGGGAGCCAGATCCTCGATGTCAAGTGGCCCGGCAAGGATGAGAGCTACCGGGCGCTGTTCACGAGCACGTGGGTCGGCCTGCCCAACTACGCCCCCAGCGCCAAGGTGAAGAACGGCACCGTGTACGTGAGCTGGAACGGGGCGACGCAGGTGGCGAAGTGGCGCGTGCTGGCCGGCAGCAGCGCCAGCCATCTGAAGGTGGTGGCCACGGACGCCCGGGCCGGCTTTGAGACCGCGGTCAAGCTGAGCAAGAGCTACAAGGCCTACGAGGTCCAGGCCCTGGACTCGAAGGGAGCTGCCTTGGCCCACGGGTCCAAGACCTTCACCTAAGGCTGGAGGGGGAAGCTGGGCCTCGCCTGTCTGCGGCGGGGCCCAGCGCGCGCCCTCGGGCCAGCTGCGGTCAGACCGAGGATCTACCAAAGGAATAGAACGTGACCAACACTCCAGCGGCGCCAAGCAGAGCAGTTAGGACTTCGGTACGAGCAGTCCGCATCTCGGCGCTCGTCGCCATCATCGCCGGACTCGCCATCGCGACGGCCGTGGCGGCTACGACCACGACCGTCCGCACCACGAACAGCCCTCGCTACGGCCGGATCCTGGCCAACTCCAGCGGGCATACGCTCTATTACTGGTGCGGGGGAACGAGCACCAGATGCACCACCACCCATAGCGCGTCCAAATGGCCCGCGCTGATCGCCCAGGGCCGCGTCGTGGCCGCCGCTCGCTCGGGCGTCAACGCGCACAAGCTCGCCACTCGGCGGCTGAGCAACGGGAAGCACCAGGTGACCTACTACGGCCAGCCGGTTTACCAGTTCAGCGGCGATCACAAGCCCTGCCAGGCCAACGGCGAGGGGCTGGTCTCCGGCAACGGCAGCTACTTCGTGGTCACGACCACGGGACGTCCCGAGCCGACGCCCTGCTATCTCGGCTCAGGGTCGTGCCCGCCGGTCTGCGGCAAGTAGTCTCGCGAGTCCCTCGGGCCTGAAGGGGAGCGCCGGCGTCCGTGCCACCCCGACCGGGTCCGAGCGAGCCCTACTCGCCTATCACTCGCCGAAACCCGAGTGCGGGGCGGCCAGGGTGCGCTATCCGAGCCCTACTCGCCCTTCACATCGAAATCTGGGAGTGATGGGCGGGAAAGGCTCGCCCGCGACGGGGCTCGCCGCCCGCGGGACGGCCATGACGTTTGAGGCTCGCCCGCAGGCCCAGGGTCTTCTTACCGAATTCACCGCCTCGCCTTGCGGGTGCCTTATGGCGGAGGCGGACCCTGGTGGCCATGACCCCCTATCGCGTCATCAATCGCCGGGCGCCCCGCCGCGGCGATGGTCGGCCCTCGACAGCGGGAGCAGTCCGCCGGCTGCGCCTGCTACCGAGCGGCGACGGCTGGTCGCTGGTCGAGCCCGATGGGGCGCTCGTCTTCTCGGCCCTCGGGCTGGATGGGCGGCGGCGCTGCCTCGAGTTTGCCCAGGCGGCGGGCGTCGTCGCTCTGGCGAGCTAGCAATCATCGCGTCGGGCTTGAACGCCGCGGGGCTGACGTTCCGGAGCGGCAGCCGGCGGCGAGCGTCAGCCCGTGAACGGCTTCGAAACGCCGATCGCCCGGCCCCGGGCGTTCAGCGCTTGGACCTCAAACGTGTGGTAGCTGCCGGGGACCGGGATCGCCGTCTCAAAGCCCGACCTGGCCGCGTGAGCCACCGGCTTGAGCGAGCTCGTGGTGCTGCCCGCGAGCACCCTCCAGGCGGCCACGGATGTGGCGCCGTTCCAGCTGGCGTATACCGTCTTGCCCCGAGCCGCGCCGGCCGGCGGGGTCAGGGGCAGGCCGACCCACGGCTGGACCGTGGCCCGGTAACTCAGATCGGAGCCAGGCAGCAGCCCATCCAGGACGGTCTTGCCTGAAGCGGTGAACTCGGAGAAGTAGGGCTTGGAGCCCCAGCCCACGAACTCGTTGCCGCCGGGCAGGGGCTGGATGCTGCCCATGTAGTCCGGGTCCACGACGGTGGGCCGGTAGTACTGGTCGGCCACCGAAACCGTGTGGTTGGACATGTTCATATTCATGATCAGACCCCGCGAGTCGGCCGTCGGAGCAACGTACGTGCCCCCGCCGGTGATCTGGCAGCAGTGGTCGTCGAACATGCTGATAAGCGGCGTGCCGGGATACACCCTCACGTCGTGCTGCCAGGCAAACTGCGCCCCGGACTTGAACTTGAAGTCCGAGTGCCGCCCGCCCAGCGTCCAGATGATCTTCCCGGTCTTGATGTTGACCTTGTAGACGGCCCAGTCGTTTCGCATCGAGACGACGAACGTGCCGTCACCCTCCAGATCGATCGAATTCACGTGGTAGGCGTCCCAGGGCGAGATCAGGGACTCCTGGGAGTCGCCGAGCGGGATGTGCTTGAGCGCGTCCCAGTTGAACTCGAGCTTCCCCGTCTTCAGGTTGTACTCCTGGACCGCCGAGTCGATGATCGCCCCGTTGAATGGGCCGCCGTAGGCCCCCAGGTTCACGGGCACGTTCTTGTTCGCCGTCACCCAGGCGTTGTTGCCCTGGATGATCATCTCGTGCAGCGTCACGGCCCAGCCGTTCGTGGCCTTGAGCGTGGCCACCTTCTGGTAGTGCTGGTTGACGACCACGTCCTCGCCGCTGATCGTGTCGCCGGTGCTGGTGATCTTGCCCTGCCACCACGACAGCGCCGGCTTGCCCTGGTAGGTCTGGAGCGCCAGGTTGCCGGCCACGACGTTCTTGGGCACGGGCTGGAACCACACCGGCTGGAGCTTCTTGTCCAGGATCAGCGGTCCGCTCTGGCCCACCATCGGGGGGTTGGAGATGTCATAGAAGTTGGCCAGGAAGATGTACCCCGGCGATGCCTTCGTCCCGGGCGGTCCGACGTTGTCCAGCTTGACGATCGGCGGATGCAGGCCAGGGGCCGAGGCAAACGTGTACGCGCCGTTGGTTGAGTACGAGCCGATCGGCGGGCCGTGATCGCCGCCGACGGCAAAGTCGACCCCGACGAAGCCCCCAATCGCCACGGCCACCGCGGCGGCGATCGGGAAGCGCCGGAGCAGCGATCCCTGGCTGGCCGCGCCCCTGGACACGAACACGAATGTGGTCAGCGCGGCAGCTGCGCACAGGCCGGCGCAAATGTAGAAGGCCAGCTTGAAGCCGTCGACCAAGGCCTGGTTGGTGTCAGTCGTGTGACCGAGCGACTGGCTGGTCCTGGACGTGGCCAGCGTGATCAGGATGGCCAGGCCGAGCCCGCCGCCGATCTGCCGGGACGTGTTGACCAGGCCCGAGGCCATTCCGGCCTGCCCGGGTTTCGACCCCTGCGTGGCCGCGATCGTCGAGGGGACGATCGACAACGCGATCCCAGCCGCCGTGATCAGCCCCGGGATCATGATGTAGATCACGGCCAGGGTGAAGTCCTGGCTGCCGTTGTAGGCGAAGATCTTGGAGAACAACAGCATCCCGGCGGTCATCATCAGGAGACCGCCGCCCAGGACCGCTCGCACGCCGAACCGGGTCACGAGCTTCCCGGACCGGGAGGCCACGGCCATGATCATCAGGGCCATGGGCAGGAACGTCAGTCCGGTCAGGAGGGGGGACAGCCCCAGCACGAGCTGGAGGTACAGGGAGCTCACGTACCACATCGGGAACAGCGCCGCGCTGAACAGGATCACGATCCCGTTGGCCACGTTCAGCTGTCTGGTCAGCTGCTTGAAGGGGATCAGCGGGGCCCTGGCCCATCTGAGCTCGATCACGTTGAAGGACATCAACAGGGCCAGCCCCACGATGATCGGAATCAGGGCCTCGGCGGTGAGCCAGCCTACGATCCCGGCCCGCACGACGCCGTAGACGAGGACGAGCTGACCGATCGTCAGCGTCAGTGCTCCGGGCAGATCGAACCCCTGAGTCTCACGGGTCCTGTCCTTGACCACACGCCAGGCGATGAGCGCCGTCGCAACCGCAATCGGCGGGTTGATGAACAGGATCCACCGCCAGGTGAGCAGCTGGGTGATGACCCCGCCGAACAGCGTTCCCGCGGCTCCTCCCAGGCCGTTCATCGCCGCCCACAGCGCGATCGCGCGGTGGAGCTTGGGTCCGGGAGGGAACGAGGAGGTGATGATGGCCAGGGACGAGGCGGCCATGAAGGCGCAGCTGAACCCCTGCACCCCCCGGGCGACGAACAGCCAGGAGGCCCGACTGTGCGGCGCCTCCGACCATAGAGGTGACTCCGAAGAGAACCAGCGCAGCGACGAATACTCGGCGGTGGCCGAGCTGATCGGCCGCGCGGCCACCGAGCATGAGGAAGCTGGCGAACACGATCGCGTAGGCGTCGATCACCCACGGCAGACTGGCCGACGAGATGTTGAGGCCGTCCTGGATGTGGGGCAGCGCCACGTTGACGATGCTCAGGTCCAGGATGACCATGAACTGCGCGACGCACGCGACGAGCAGAATCCAGCCCGAGTGCCGGGTGGGCTCGGCGTCGCCGGCGGGGGGTCCGGCGGCGGGCTGTGCTGGCTTGGCCGTCTCTACGGTCATCTGGGTCTGGTCCCCTGGTCGTGGGCGGCGTTTGTGACAAGCATCTGGCTCACGCGGATCGGTAATCGGTTTCGGGCTCGCCCCGACGCGCAAAGTCTCGCACCCCGGTGAGGCGGAGATTTCCCGTCAGGGCCTTTAGGCGACATCCGCCCGGAGGGCGCGATGCCGTCCCCTGGGGCTTCCAGGCCACCTTCAGGACGGGCGCGGTCGCATGCGGACCGAGCGCGGGATTGTACAGCCACGCCGCCGACCGCGACCCACCAGACTGCGCCCATGACCACCCCCCGGAGGCCTCCCGCCATGGTGTTACCCTCCACCCGCTAGCCCGTCGAACGAGCTGACCCAAGGGGGGGACCCGTGAAACGAATTCTGATTTTCGCCATCGCCATCGCAGCGCTGATCGCCGGATGTGGGTCAGGGGGATCCACAACGCCGGTGGCGAGCAAGAAGAAGACGACGACGACGACATCGACGACCAAGACGCGCTCGAAGCACAGGACCAGGAAGAGGAAGCCGCCGGCCAAGAAGCGCAGGCCGAGCAAGCCAAGCTCGTCCGCTTCCAGCGGAGGCGGGGCGGTGACGACGACGACGACCACGTCCACGCCGCCACCACCGCCGCCGACGACCACTCACACGGCACCACCGCCGCCGACGACGACCACTCACACCGTGGCGCCCACGACGACTCACCAGACGACGACCCACCACGTCGTCCACCACAGCTCGACAACGACGCAGGGCTACTGCCTGTCCGTGACAACGCGGATTGCCACACCCCAGGGATCTGTGCCCGTGGCTCAGATAAGGCCGGGAATGGTCGTCTGGAGCACGGACCTCAGCGGTCGGCGGATCAGCGTCAAGGTGCTAAGGGTGCGCCAGGCGCACGTCCCCGCTGATCACCTCATGGCCCAGCTGCGGCTGGCCGATAGGCGGAATCTGTCGGTGTCTCTGACTCACCCGCTTCCGGACGGACAGGCCGTCAGCACGCTGGCGGTTGGGCAGCAGTTTGACGGCAGTCGGGTCGTGTCGGACGCTCGGGTCGTGTACGGCCGGCCGTACACCTACGACCTTCTGCCAGCAGGGCCGACGCATACGTACTTCGCCGACGGGGTTCTGATGGGAAGCACGCTCTCTCCGAGCCAGTCCTTCTCCTTCACCCACCTCTTCTGAGGACGCCGGCCTGACCACTGGAAAGCGCGGCCGCCCCGGGGGCGGCCGCGCTGTGTTTAACGGCTCGTTGTCGCGCCGGCGGTCAGCGGGCCGCGACCTCCTGGCCGTCCCGAGACCGCCACTCCTGAATCGCCAGGATCGCGCCGTCGATCAGCCGCTCGCTGAACACCTTGGAGTCGTTCAGGCGTGGGAACGGCTGGTCGGGAACAGGCACCTCCAGAAACTCGCACAGCGGCTCCCAGCCCTCCTGAACCGACCACACGATCAAACGGTCCGGTGGGATGTTGGCCTTGACCTCTTCGTGGTAACGCTCCATCGCGTTCTGCATGGACTCAGACGTGGTGTCGGTGCCATTGTCGATCAGGCCGCTCTTCTCCCACATCCCCTTCATCATCTCGATGTAGCCGTGCCACTTGTCGTCCACCCTCTCCCGGGCGTTGGAGAGGTCGCGCTGGAGCATGTCGCCGTAGAACAGCCCCCAGATCGTGTCCCGCATGCTCTTCTCCCACGCGGCGGCATCGCGGGTGCTCAGAACCACCTTGGCGTCGGGGTAGTAATCGGCCAGCTCCTGGTAGAAGAACGAGCCCGGCCAGTCCACGGTGAACTCGTGCCCCTCAAAAACCTCGTCCCAGTCAGGCTGGCCGTCGAGGGCGCGCTGCCACAGCTCGGCTTGGTCGAGATCGCCGAGCACGTTGACCATGTGGTAGCAGGGCCCCAGCCCGAGCATCTCCAGTGCCACCTTCTGGGACAGCGTCCCGGTCCGCGGGAGTCCCGCTCCGATCACCTTCATTCCGTCCTCCAGTTTCGTTTTGTCCGGGCAAGACTAGAGCGCCTCGTCCTAACGCGTTCTCAGCCATTGACCCCCAGGCCCACACTAGAATCCGCGCTCGCATGCGCCAGCGGATGAGATCCGCGGCCCGTCCTGTTCACCGGCATTCGCTTCCCCAGTTGCTGGTGGACGGCCTCTTGGTCGCCCTCGCCTACCTCCTCGCCTACTGGCTGAGGTTCGACCACACGATGCCGATCCGCTTCCAGCACCTGCTTGAGGCCACCATCCCCTGGGTTGTGCCTCTGACCCTCGCAGTGCTGGCGGCGTTCGGGCTCTACCAGCGGCTCTGGACCTTCGTCGGGCAGCGCGAGTACGAGGGCGTCGTCAAGGCGATGATCACGGCGACGGTGTTGGTCGTGGCCGTGATCGCCTTTGCCCACCCGGTGGCGGTCACCACGAACTCATCGTCCGGCCACCTTCTGACCAACCCCGTCGGCCTACCGGCCAGCATCGTGGCCCTGTACTTCCTGCTCGCCCTGGCCCTGCTTCTGGGGGTCCGTTTCCTGATCCACCTCGTCGTCGAGGGCCGGGCCCGCACGCTCATGGTGACCAAGGGCGCGCGGGATGTGCTGATCGTCGGTGGCGGCGAGGGAGGCCGGCTGGTCGTGCGGGAGCTGGTACGCAATCCGGGCCTGGCCATGCGCCCGGTGGGATTCGTGGACGACGACCCGCGCAAGCATGGGATCAAGGACGAGTACGGGCTTCGGGTCCTGGGCACGACCTCGATGGAGGATCTGGCTCGGGTCCTGGACGAGGTCGAGCCCGATGAGGTCGTGATCGCCGTTCCGTCCGCCCCGGGGACGCTCCGGGCCCGCGTGGTGGCGGCCTGCCGCGAGCGCGGCATCCCGGTCCGGACCACGCCCACCGTGTTCGAGCTCCTCAAGGACGGGTCTGGGCAATTGCGAGTGACTCATCAGCTCCGCGAGGTTCGGGTTGAGGACATTCTGGGCCGGGAGCCGGTGCGGATGGAGGTGGAGCGGGTGGGGGCGTACCTGACCGGCGAGGTCGTGATGGTCACCGGCGCCGGTGGGTCGATCGGCTCTGAGCTCTGTCGCCAGATCGCCCGCGTCGGCCCCCGCCAACTCGTCCTGGTGGACCACGCCGAGGACAACCTGTTCGAGATCATCCGCGAACTCGAGGGCGAGCGCCACGTTCGGGTGGCCACGACCGTGCTGGCCGATTGCAAGGAGCACGACCGGATGCGTGAGGTGCTGATCGCCCACCGCCCCGCCGTCATCTTCCACGCCGCGGCCTACAAGCACGTGACGATGATGGAGCTCAATCCCGTGGAGGCGGTGCGCAACAACACGTTGGCCACCGATCTCATGGCTCAGCTGGCCGGCCAGTTGGGGGTCGGCACGTTCGTCCTCGTTTCAACCGATAAGGCGGTCAAGCCGGCGACCGTCATGGGCGCCTCCAAGGCGATCGCCGAGTGGGCGGTGGAGGCGGCGGCCATCCGCTACCCGCAGACCAAGTACGCCACGGTGCGCTTCGGCAACGTGCTCGGATCGTCGGGCTCGGTAGTGCCGATCTTCCGGCGGCAGATCGCCGCCGGTGGCCCGGTGACGGTTACCGACGCCAGGATGACGCGCTATTTCATGACCGTCCCGGAGGCCGTCCAATTGATCATCAGATCGGGGTCGCTGGGAGAGTCCAGCGGCCAGGTGTTCGTGTTGGAAATGGGCGAGCCGGTGAAGATCCTCGACCTGGCCGAGACGATGATTCGGTTGTCCGGGTTTGAGCCCGAGCGCGACATCGCGATCCAGATCGTGGGCGCTCACCCGGGCGAGAAGCTGAGCGAGGACCTGTTCAACCCCTACGAGCGTCCGCAGCCCACGCCGGCCCAGCGGATCTTGCGGGCGGAGCGATCGGCTCTGGACCCGGAGTGGGTGGAGGGGCTGTTCAATGAGCTCAACCTGCTGGTCCTGGATGACGCGGCGGCCCCGCTGGCTCGACGGGTGCGCGACCTGGCCCGGGCCCGGAGCCGGACCTCCGATCCGGACCAACGGCTCGCCCACTGACTCGAGGTCGCCCGACACCTTCTGTGCCGCCCGGTTTGCTCCCTAGACTGCCCCGCTGATGGCGTCGATGCCGCTCGCCCTGTCGGTCCACAACCTTGTCTCCTCAGTTGGGGCCGATGCCGGATTCGCCGCGGTGATCGGCCTGGCCATCCTGGCCCTGCTGTATTTCGCCCACGCCCGGGAGACGGCCAACCTCCGGGAGGAGGCTGCGATGCTGGCGGGGCGGCTTCAGGACGCCGAGGCCAGACTGGACGCCGCCCGGCGGGCGGCCCCGCCCGAGCCCGCACCGCAGGTCGCCCCGGCGCCGGCCGCGGTCCGGCCGGGGGCGCAGATCCCGTTTGCCCGGCGGGCCTGGCGGCGCCCGAACTGGCCTCCGCCACGCGGTTCATTCCGGTCATCGCCGCGCCGGCCGCGGCCGTTGTGGGGGCGGTATCGGCCGCCTCATCGATCACCGCCTCACGTGTGGCCGCCGCCGTGCCACCCGCCGCCGCGCCAGCTGGCCATCCCGGGACCGCGGAGGAGCCGCCACAGCGGGCTGAGCCCAGCGCCCCTGTCCCCGCTGACCCGGCCCCCACGCCAGCCCCACCGCGACCGCCCGCCCGCCCGCCCGCTCCGGCGCCCGCGGCCGTGACGGCGTTCCGGACGGCTCCGGCCACCGTCGCCGGAGCCGCCAACCCCGGCCGGCCAGTGGAGGAGGCGCCCAATGGAGCATCCGCGGCCCCCGTCGGGGTAATCGACGAGCCGGGACCGGCCGTCCCCCCGCCGTACCAACCACCACCGGCTGATCCCTCGGCCAGAGCGCGGCAGGCGCCGATCGTGCCACCGGATCGGAACGTGTTCGTCTCCACTCGGACCCGTCAGGGACCGCCGATTGGCCGGCGCTTCGCCGTCCTGGTCGGGCTGCTCGTCGTCGTCGGGGCCGTGGCCGCGGTGGTGATCGCCACCTCGGGCACCGGCACTCAGAACCACCCCGGCGCATCGGGAGCGGGCCGGACCCCGCTCGGGCGACGCCCGCGTTCAATCCCGCCCTGATCACCGTGGCGGTTCTGAACGGAACCAACACCAACCAGCTGGCCCACCATGTGGCCGATCGGCTCGCTGCCCTGGGCTACAAGGAGGGAGCCATCGCCACGGCCTCCAACCAGACGCTGACCTCCACGATCGTCGGCTACCAACCGGGCCCAGCCAACCGAACCGCTGCCCTTCACATCGCCAAGACGCTGAAACTTCCGACACGCTCCGTGGCCCCGGTGGATCAGGCCGCCCGGACCGTGGCCTGTCCGCCGCCGTCGTCCTGCCCGGCCAATGTGATCGTCACCGTCGGCGCCAATCTGGCCGCCGCCTACTGAGTCGGGTCCGCTAACCAAGATGGACCTTCTGGAGCTGCCGCGCCGGAGCGCCAAGCCTCGCCAACAGGGGATCACCCACGTCCTGGACAAGGGGCTGTCGCTGTCCGACGTCGACGGTCTGGTGGAGGTTGCCGGCGAGTATGTCGACGTGGTCAAGCTGGGGTGGGGGACCGCGCTGGCCACGCTCAATCTGGACACGAAGACTCGAGCGCTACCGCGAGCACGGGATCCCGTCGTCCTCGGGGGCAGCCTGACGGAGCTGGCCATCGCCCAGGGCCGCCTGGACCGTCTCGTGACCTGGGTCCACGACCTCGGCCTGACTTACTTTGAGATCTCGGACGGGACGATCGTGCTCGACCAGCAGCGCAAGCTCGAGCTGGTTCGCCAGCTGGCCCAGGAGTTCACGGTCCTGTCGGAGGTCGGGTCCAAGGACGACACCGGCGCGATCACGCCGCCGTACCTGTGGGTCGAGCAGATGAACGACCAGCTGGAGGCGGGGGCGTGGAAGGTCATCGCCGAGGGACGGGAGAGCGGCAGCGCCGGCATCTTCCGGCCCACCGGAGAGGTCCGCGAGGGCCTGATCAACGAGATCGTGCACGGCGTGGACCCCGGCCGGATCATGTTCGACGCCCCGCGCAAGGCGCAGCAGGTGTGGTTCGTGAAGCGGTTCGGGCCTGACGTCAACCTGGGCAACATCGCCCCCGCCGACGTGCTCGCGCTGGAGACGCTTCGCCTCGGGCTGCGCTCGGACACGATGGGTGTCCCCGGGCGTGAGTGAGTCCGGTCCCGGGGCGGTGCTCCTGGCCCGTCACGGGGAGACCGAGGACAACCGCCCCCCGTTGCGCTTCCAGGGCTGGCGCGACACCCCCCTCAACGACCGCGGCCGCGGCCAGGCCAGGGAGCTGGCCGCCGACCTGGCGGGGCGGGGCATCGCCTCAATCTGGTCCTCGGATCTGATCCGGGCCCGGGAGACGGCCGAGATCGTGGCCGAGACGCTCAGGCTCCCCGTGTGCCTGGATGCCCGGCTGCGCGAGGGCTATCGGGGCCGCTGGGAGGGCCGCCTGTTTGAGGACGTGGCCCGCGATGAGCCCGAGCTGTTCGCCCAGTGGGAGCACGCGGGCCGGACGTGGCGCTTTCCCGACGGAGAGTCGCTCCAGGAACAGTTGGACAGAGTGTCGGCCTGCGTTGAGGAGGTCCGCTCCACCGGGCGGCTCCCCGCTCTGGTCGTGTGCCACGGCGGGAGCATCCGCGTGATGCTGTGCCAGAGCGACCCCCGAGGGCTGGATGCCTTTCACGATTTTGCCATCCCCAATACGGGGGTGTTTCCGCTGTGAAACGGCTGCCGATGCGGTTGCCCACCCTGGCCTTTGGCGGCTTGGCGGTGGCCACCGTGGCGGCGTTCTTCATCATCCAGCACCTGAAGGTGAGCACCCCGCTGATCTCGAACGTCAGCGCTCCATTTCCCACGGTCATCAACCCACGCGGCGGCGGTATCTGCCTGGCCCGGAAGCCTGACCACACCCTCGCCCCTGTCCGTTACTCGCGGACGAGCGTGTCGTTTCTGCTCCTGCACCGGTCGGACAACGTCTACGTATACGTGGTCGACCGGCGCGGCCGCAATGTGGCCACCCTGGCCGCCGGAGTGTTCATGGCCGGACTGCCCAATCAGAGGCTCAGGACCTTCTCCTGGGACGGGCGTGTGTACGGCGGGCGCCTGGCACCAGCCGGCGACTACTCCCTGAAGGTCGTGCTGCGCCGCCAGGACAGGACGATTGACATCACAGACTCAAAGGGGGCTCTGGAGTGGGTCAGGGTCGAGTACAGCTCGCGCTGTCCAGGGGCGAGGGCCTGACTCCGCCGGCCGGCATCCCTACCGTTACACCACCCGTGATCCCGTACCTCAGGCGCCTGGTGCGCTCGCTGGCCGCCTACCAGGTGGCCGACCTGGTCTCGAAGTTCATCGCCGTCCTGCTGCTGCCGGTGTACACGCGCTACATCGCACCGGCCGGCTACGGGGTCGTCGAGTTGCTGGGCAACGGCGTCATCCTGATCAGCATCCTCGTCCGCTTCGGGATGATCGAGGCCTTCCTGCGCTACCACTTTGCCCACGTCGACCAGGAGCGCCGGGACGCACTGGCCCGGCGGGCCGTGGTGTTCACGCTGGTGGCCACGACCGTGGCGGCGGCCGTCCTGGCCGGACTCGCCGGACCGCTGTCCAGGCTCGTCCTGTCTCACCGGGACGTGCCCACGTTCCTGGTCGCCGTGCTCGGGCTGTGGTCATTCACGAACCTGGAGCTGGCCTACGGGATGCTGCGGGTGGACGAGCGTGTCCGGGCCTATGCGACCGCCTCGCTGATCAATGTGGCGTTGACGATAGCGGCCTCCGTCGTGCTGGTCGTCGGGCTCGGAGACGGCGCCCGGGGGCTCCTGCTGGGCAACTACGGTGCCACCACCGTGGTCCTGCTTGGGCTCTGGTGGACAATGCGGCACCGCCTGGTGCGCCGAGGATCGGCCCGCCGCGGCGACGGGGCACAGCGCCTGTCCGACCTGCTCCGGTTTGGCCTCCCCACCGTTCCCGCCGAGGCCTCGGTCTACGCGCTCAGCATCATCGACCGCTACTACATCTACCACGACCGCAGCCACGCCCTGGCGGGCCTGTACTCGATCGCCGTCAAGCTGGCCGGAGCGGTGGCGTTCATCGTCCGGGCGTTCCAGTACGCCTGGCCTCCGCTGGCCTATTCCGTCTCCGACGACCGCGAGGCGGCCGCGCTCTACGGTCTGGTCACGACCTACTACGCCCTGATCAGCGGCTGGGTGGTGGCAGGGTTGCTGCTGCTCGGCCGGTGGGTGGTGCGGATCCTGGCCGCGCACTCCTATTTCGGCGCCTACCGAGCGCTGCCCTGGGTCGCGCTCGGGTGGGCGCTGTACGGACTCTGGGTGGTTTTTCTGGTCATCGCCGGCCGGGCCAAGGCGACCACCCGCAACTTCCCGGCCGCCCTGGCCGGCCTGGTGGCCAACGTGATTCTCCTGATCGTGCTCGTGCCCTCGCTCGGGATCGCCGGGGCCGGGGTCGCTCTGTGCGGTGCGTATGCCGCGATGCTGTCCGCCATGTACCTCCTCACCAGGCAGGCCTTCAGGGTCCAGTTTGAGTGGCGGCGGCTGCTCCATCTGGTGGTGGTGACGGGCGGTGTCGCGGCGGCCGGCGAGCTGTTGCTGCCCAAATCTGGGCTGGCCGGTTTCCTGGCCCGAGCCGCCGTGTTCGCAGCGATCCCGGCCATCCTCTGGGTCACGGGATTCGTCACCCCCAGGGAGGCCCGCCAGGTCCGCGTCCTGGTGTCCGGACTACTCGGCCGGGGAGCCGCCCGTGGCACGACCTGAGGTCAGCATCGTGATGCCGTTCGGCGGCCACGCCGGGCAGGTTCGGGCGGCCCTCGACGCCCTCGGCGCGCTGGACGCCGGGCCGGGCGATGAGCTGATCCTGGCCGACAACTCGGGCGTCGTCTCCGGTGCGCTGCTCGCCGCGGCGACTGTGGGGCCGCCGGCCGTGCTCGTGGTCCCGGTGCCCGGCGAGCGAACACCCGCCCATGCCCGCAACGTGGGCGCCGGCCGAGCGTCCCGAGACTGGATCCTGTTCCTGGACGCGGACTGCACCCCGCAGGCCGGTTTGCTGGAGGCGTATTTCACCCGGCCTGTGGCCGACGACGTGGGGGCCGTGGCCGGCGAGCTGGTGCCCGCGCCCGCCGGTACCACCCTGACCTCGCGCTATGGGGCCGCGCGCAACTTCCTCAGCCAGCAGGCGCACCTGTCCCATGGCTATCTGCCGCGAGCCGCCGCGGCCAACCTGCTCGTCCGCCGAGCCGCCTTTGAGCAGGTCGGGGGCTTCTACGAGGGTCTCCGAGCGGCCGAGGACACGGACTTCGCCTGGCGCCTCCAGCGGGCAGGTTGGAGGCTCGAGTCGTGTCCCGAGGCTCGGGTCGAGCACACCTACCGAGCGGCACTGGGAGAGCTGCGGCGCCAGTGGCGCGGCTACGCCGCCGGCCGAGCGTGGTTGAGCCGGCGCTACGAGGGGTTCAGCCCGCAGCCGGCGGTGGCCCGGGGCTGGGGGCGGGCCCGGCGTCATCTCGGCCCCGAGCGGAGCGACGGTGTGATCGACTCGGCCGGTCGGAGCCCCCGCGAGCGCGGTCCGTATCTGGCGCTGGACGCGTTGCTGGCGCTGGAGGAACTGGCGGGCCTGGCCCTCTCCAACCGGCCTGCGGACCCTGGGCTCGCTGCTCCGTCGCCGGTCGAGGTGGTGCTCGTGGCCGACCGTTTTCCCGCCCGAGGCGACCCGCTGGTGGAGCTGGCCCAGGCCGTGGGGCGGGCCCGGATCGAAGCGACCGGCCGGCCCGATGTGCCCGACCAGGACGCCGGCCGGCTGCTGGACATTCGCTACCAGGAGGACGACGGCGCGGCCGCGAGGGCCGCGGCGGCCCTCGCCCTCGCCGTCCGTCATCCTCGGCTCGTAACCAGCGATCTCCTCAGCGAGGATTCCGCCCGGCTCTCCACCTGGGCCCTGGCTCCGGCCGTCTTGCGCCTGGCCCGCGATCCCGGCGCGCGCGTCCACCCCCTGGGAGGTCCGGCCGCCCGGGCGACCGCGCGCCGCATAGCCCGCTTGGCCGGCCACCAGCTGGAGGAGTGATCCCAACGCGCATTGACGTCGTCGATCCCTCGGCCTACACGCCTCCCTACGACCATGCCCTGTGCTCGGCGCTGGGCGCGGCGGGCGCCCAGGTCCGGCTGATAACGAGCGAGTTCGCCTACGGCGAGCTTCCCGAGCCCGAGCACTACGCCCGCCGGGAGCTCTTCTACCGCCTGGCCGTCGGACGGGCCGGTTCGCGGTTGAGGCTGATGACCAAGCTGCTCGAGCACGGCCCGGACATGGTTCGTTACCGGCGAGCCGCGCGCTGGGCAGAGGTCGTGCACTTCCAGTGGTTCGCCGTCGGTCGGCTGGATCGGTGGCTCCTGCCTGGCCGGCCGATTGTCGCCACCGCGCACGACCTGCTGCCGCGTGAGCCCCGCCCGGGACAGGTGGGCGCCCAGCGGCGTCTGTACGACGCCGTGGACGCGGTCGTCGTGCACTCTCGAGTTCGGCCGCGACCAGCTCGTGGGCAGGCTGGCCGTCCCGGCGGAGAAGGTGACGGTCGTCCACCACGGAGCCTTTGATCACCTGGCCGCGCGGGCGCCGGGGCGGCTCCCACCCGAGCTCGTCGGCGACGCCGACCCCCAGGCGCCCGTGGTCCTGTTCTTCGGTCTGCTCCGGCCCTACAAGGGACTCGACGTCCTGCTGGCCGCCTGGCGGGAGCTTTCAGTCCAAGCCCTCCCCGGGCCCGCCCCGCGTCTTTGGATCGTGGGGCGCCCGCGGATGCTGCTTGAGCCTTTACGGGTGGGAACGCCGCCCGGTGTGCAGTTCGTGCCCCGGTTCGTCTCGGACTCCGAGCTGGCCGCGTGCTTTGACCGGGCCAGCCTGGTCGTCCTCCCGTATACGAGCACGGAGCGGTTTGACTTCTCGGGAGTCCTGGCCACGGCGCTGGCCTTCGGCACGCCCTCGATCCTGAGTGACCTGGGCGGCTTCCCGGAGGTGGCGGCCACCGGCGCGGCCCGGCTCGTTCCTCCGGGCGATCCCGGCGCGCTGGCACAGGCCCTGGCTGAGGTGCTCGGCAACCCTGTCGAGCGCGAGCGCCTGGCCGCCGCGGCGCGGGCGGCCGCGGCCGGGCCCTATTCCTGGACAGAAGCAGCGGAGCGCACGCTGGCTCTCTACAACACGCTTCTCTAACTCTCGGCCAGCAAGTTCAGACGCCTTGCGGGGGTTATTTGGTCGACGCTCAATCGACAATGCACGATTTCCAATGACTGCTGGAGGCCTTCACATGCGCGTACGGATGACGATTCTGGCCATCCTGGCCGGCCTGCTCCTCCTGGCGCCAGCCGCCAGCGCCAGCCCGAGGTTCACCACCCCGGTGAAACTCGGGCCTCCCCCGGCGGGCGGCGAGCCGAGCATCGCCGTCTCACCAAAGGGCGTCGTGATGGTGGACAGCCCGCAGGGGATCCCCAGCGGGGTGAGCGGCCACCCGGGGACCGGGCTGTGGATCTCCACCAATGACGGCGCGGCCTTCGGAAATGTCAAGTACATCGGCTCCGATCTCGGCGGCGGCGACGACGACATCATCTACGACCACGGGATCTGGTACGAGGCCGACCTCGAGGCCGCTGCCACAGAGGTCTGCCAGAGCTCCGACGGTGGCAAGACCTGGACGAGCGTCGGTCCGGTGCCCGATCCGACCAACTGCACGACCGTCAACAGCGCCCAGGCGGGCTTCTCCGACGACCGGCCGTGGCTGACCGCCGACCCCACGGACTCGAAGCGGATCTATCTGATCTACCACGAGTTCGTCTCCGCCCAGCCGCTCGGCTTCGTCACGACCAACGGCGGTGGCGATGACTTCACGGGCGCGTGCGGACCGCTCATCACCGACCCCACGATCGAGGCCAACGTCCCCACCGACATCACCGGCGGGACGCTGGTCGCACGCCCGGCCATCGACCGCCACGGGACGCTCTACGTCCTGTTCGCGACCACGACCCAGAGGGAAAACGCGCTGGCGGCCTCTAAGGGGATTCCCAGCGGCACGTTCAGCCAGCTCTACCTGGCGGTTTCCAAGGACCACTGCAAGTCGTTCACCGACTACACGGTCTTCGACGGCGAGAAGAAGTACGGCGAGAACGACGTCCAGTTCGGCGACATCTTCAACGACCTGGCGATCGACGGCGCGGGCAATCTGTACGCCGTCGGCACCGGATACATCGGTCACAAGCAGTTCGCCAAGACGGCCAGCGTTTACGTGCTGAGCTCAAACGATCACGGCCAGCAGTGGTCGGCCCCGGTGAAGCTCAGCACGCCGAACGCCGCCGACATGCTTCCGGCGGCGGTGGGCGGGCCCAAGTCCGGCCAGCTCGCGATCGGCTACTTCCGCACCACCAACGCAGTCACCGACCCCAACAGCCTGAAGGGCGAGTGGACGTACGCGTCGGCCGAGTCGAGGAACGCCACGGCGAGCGCACCCACGTTCAGCTACGGCGACGTGCGCCCCGGCTACGTCTACCACCACGGTCAGGTCTGCAACGCCGGAATCCTGTGCGGCCTCCCCGGCGAGCCGAGCGACCGCTCGCTGCTCGACTTCACGTCGGTCACGCTCGATCCCCATGACTGCCCGCTGTTCACGTTTGGGGGCAACCCGACAGGCACTCCGACCACGAACACCAACCCCAATATCACGCACAACTACGTCACCCGTCAGCTCACCGGCTGCCTGGCCTCGACTGCTAAGCCCGGCGGGAGCCACGGGCATCACGGGCATCACCAACACCACCAGCATCACAAGCGCCACAAGCACCATCGCCGTCCGAGCCACAAGCCCAAGCGCAGGCGCTCCCGGGGCTTCACGGGCTGAGGGCGGGCGTAGCGCTCCGGCCGCGACGTCGTAGCCAGCGGCTGCCACCACGGCCTGCGCCACAATCGGCCGGCCATGACTGCGCTGGTCATCGTCTTCTGGGTCTCCGCCGGCCTGATCCTGTACGTCCATCTCGGCTATCCGCCGCTGCTGGTCCTGATCGCCCGGCTTCGCCCCCGTCCCGTGCTCCGCGCGGCCGACGGTGAGCCCCTACCGGGCGTGACGGTGATCGTCCCCGCCTACGCCGAGCAGGCGGTGATCGAGGCTCGGGTGGCAAACCTGCGCGGCCTGGACTATCCCGCCGACCGCTTGGAGCTGATCGTGGCCTGCGACGGGTCTCCGGATGCCACAGCCGAGCGGGCCCGCCGGGCTGGTGCCGACCTCGTGCTTGACCTCCCCAGAGGAGGAAAGATCCGGGCCCAGGACGCGGGTGTGACCCAGGCCCAGCACGAGATCGTGGCCTTCTCAGACGCCAACGCCAGCTGGGAGGAGGATGCGCTCCGGAGGCTGGTCGCCCCATTTGCCGACCCGCAGGTCGGCTACGTCTGTGGGAGGGTCCAGCTCGTGGGTCAGGAAGGGACCAACCAGGAGGGCCTGTACTGGCGCTATGAGATGGCTCTCCGGGCACTCGAATCGCGGGTGGCCTCGGTGACCGGCGGCAACGGAGCGATCTACGCCACCCGCCGGGACTCCTATCTGGTCGTCGATCCGATCATGGGCCATGACCTGTCCTTCCCGTTCAAGATGGTCAAGCGAGGATGGCGGGCTGTGTACGCGCCTGACGCTCACTCGAGCGAAAAGATGGTGCCCTCGCTGGAGGGCGAGTTCGCTCGCAAGCGCCGGATGATGGGTCACACCTGGCCGATCGTGCTCCGGGGCGGGATGCTCTCGCCGCGCGGCTTCGGACCGCTGTACGCGTTCATGATCCTCTCGCATCGGATCCTCCGGTACCTGTCTCCGTTCCTGCATCTGGTGGCCCTGGGCACAAGCATCGCGCTCGTCGGACACGGCTGGGTGTACGTGGTCGCCCTCGCTCTCCAGGCCGTCGTGCTCCTGGCCGCCCTCCTGGCCGCCCAGGTGCCCAGCCGGCCGCTCCTGATCGCCCGCTACTACGTGCTCACCACAGTGTCACTGGCGGCTGGCCTCTGGGATTGGCTGACTCGAGGCACGCCCGCGGGTTGGGAGCCGGCGGAGGGCACGCGGTGAGCGAGTGGCCATGGCCCGTGGACGGCGCGCCGGACCCGGCCGGACTCCCCGCCTCCAAGCGCCAGCCGGCCGCTGATCTGGTCCGGCGGCTGTTTGACGTGACCGTCGCGCTCATCACGTCGGTGATCAGCGCCCCGGTGGTGGCACTGCTGGCGGCGGCGATCCGACTGGAGTCTCCGGGAGCGCCGCTGTACACCCAGACCCGCGTTGGCAAGGACGGCCGCGAGTTCGCCATCTACAAGCTGCGCACGATGGTCCACGGAGCGGAATTCATCGGAGCGGGGCTGGCGATCCAAGAGGGCGATGATCGGATCACCGCCGTGGGCAGGTTCCTTCGGCGCTACTCGCTGGACGAGCTGCCCAATCTGTGGAACGTGCTCCGCGGGGAGCTGTCGATCGTGGGACCGCGTCCCACGCTGTCCGCTCAGGTGCAGCAATACACGCCTCGCCAGCGGGGCCGGCTCGCCGTCAAACCCGGGATCACCGGCTGGGCTCAGATCAACGGCCGAGCGTCGCTGCCCTGGAGCGAGCGCATCGAGCTCGATCTCTGGTACGTGGAGCACCGGTCCCTGGCCCTGGATGCCCGGATCCTGGGCCGGACGATCGGAATGGTCCTGACCGGGCGAGGGCTCTACAAGGGAGAGCGCGGGGGATGGCACCCGCCGGACTCATGACCGGCCAAGGCCCTGGACGCCCGGATGCCGCCGTGCTGCTGACCGGCGTGGGCAAGCGCTACGACATCGTCTCGGCCTTCGCCCAGCACGCCCGGGTCGTCGCCGTTGACCCCAACCCCCTGGCCCCGGCACAGTACGCCGCCGACCACCGCTCCTCCGTGCCTCCGATCGCCGATCCGGAGTACGTACCCGCGCTGCGCTCTCTCTGCGAGCGCCACGGCGCCCGGGCCGTGATCCCGTTGACGGACCTGGACCTGGAGGTCCTGGCCCAGGCGCAGGAGGACGGTCGGCTTGACGCGATCGTGCCGGGAGTCCAGACAGCCAGGGCCACGTTTGACAAGTACGAGACCCATCTTCTGCTGGAGCGGCTCGGGCTCCCGTCACCCCCGGCGGTTCTGCCCGGCCAGCCGGTGGAGCATTTTCCGGTCATGGTCAAGCCACGCTGGGGCTCCGGAGCCCGATCGATCCATCGGGCCGCCGACCCGGCGGCGGCCGACTTCTTCGTGGGATACGTCGAGGAGCCGACGATGGTCCAGCGCTGGATGGATGGCCCGGAGTTCTCAATCGACTGTCTGTCGGACCTCGCCGGAAGATGTCTGAACGCAATTCCCAGAACGATGATCGAGTCCCGGGGAGGCGAGTCGATCAAGGGCACGGTGATTCGCGATGACGAGCTGATCGACCTCGGCCGGCGCGTGGTGGAGGCTCTGGGCGTCCGCGGCCCCAGCACGATCCAGGTCTTCCGAGACCGCCAGATCGGACTGGGCATCACGGACGTCAACACTCGCTTCGGCGGGGCCTTCCCGGCTCCGATGTTCGCCGCCCTGCCCGGCCGCACGTACCCGGAGCTCCTGGTCCGCCTGGCCTGTGGTCAGGAGATCGAGCCCCACGTGGGCGAGTTCCGGGCCGGCATCACCTTCACCCGCTTCTTCTGGCAGCTCGAGCTCGACGAACAGCTCCGGCCGACCGGGCGCGACATCGTGCGGCCCCCCGGACCGCCCCCTCCCCGCTAGGACCCCGAGAGCCGGCTAAGCCTCAGCCACCGCGCGGAGCTCCGGCTGACCCTCCCACACGTCATCCAGGAAGACCGCGATGCGCTCCGTGAGCCGCCGGGGATGGGTCCGCAGCTCAATGATTGAGTCGGCATTCAGCAGGACGGCGTTCGGCAGCTCATCGGCCAGCATGCCGGCATCCGAGAACGGATGGACGGGATCGCGGGGGTGGCCGATCACCAGGGCCGGGGTCTGCATCCGGCGGCGCACCGCGTGCTCCGGCGCGGTTCGGCCGAACAGGATCCCCTGGAGCACGGCGCCGCTGGCCCCGGGGTCCTGCGACAGCGAATCCAGCCCCAGCTCGATCAGGAAGGGCACGCGGTTCCGGGGGACCGCCCGGGCGCCACGAGCCACCAGCTTCATCACGGGCTCCCCGAGCGTGAGGGCGAGCAGGAGCGGAGTGAACGCGGCCGCGCAGGCCGGGATCGCGTGGTCCAGCACGGGCATCTCAATGATCATCCCCCGGAGACGCTCGGGGGCCGCGGCGGCCACCTCGAGCGTGATGTTGGCTCCCAGGGAGGTACCGCCGACGACCGCCGCCTCCAGCTCAAGGTGGTCGAGCAGGGCCACCGTCTGACGGGCGAACTCGGTCATTGAGTAGCGCCACATCTGGCGCGGCCGTTCGGAGGCGCCGTGGCCCAGCGGGTCAAACGTGATCACCCGGTTGCCCTGCTTGGCCAGCGTGCGAGCCAGCGGCGTCTGCATCTTCTGTGAGAGCAGCAGACCGGGGGTGAGCACGGTCGGGCGAGGACCCTCGCCGTACTCGGTGTAGGCCAGCCGCTGTCCCTCGAACTGGAAGTGGGCCATGAGCAGGAGGATACCGGCGCTCTCCCCGTCCTCACGGTCGCCCCCGAGGCGCTACCTTCACGTTCACAACTCGACCAGGAGGATCGTCACATGGCCAAAGTCCCTCGTTCGCTCGCCGGTTCGGTCGTGGCCATCACCGGCGGTGCCCGCGGAATTGGCCGGGCCACTGCGGTTGCATTGATCGCGCAGGGCGCCCGCGTGGCGATCGGAGACATCGAGGCCTCGTTGGCCGAGCAGACGGCGCGCGAGCTGGGTGCGGGGACGATCGGACTGCCGTTGGACGTGACCGACCGAGAGAGCTTTGCCCGCTTCCTGGACGAGGTTGAGAATCAGCTCGGGCCGCTCGACGTGTTGATCAACAACGCGGGCATCATGCCGATTGGAGCGTTTGTGGAGGAGTCCGATGCGACCGCGCAGCGGATGATCGACATCAACCTGGTGGGCCTGATCTATGGGTCCAAGCTGGCCCTGGAGCGCTTCCTGCCCCGCCGGCGGGGACACCTGGTCCAGATCGCCTCGGCAGCCGGCAAGATGGGATTTGCCGGCGGCGCCACCTACTGCGCCACCAAGCACGCCGTGGTCGGATTGAGCGAGGCGATCAAGGCCGAGCTGCACGGCACGGGCGTCGACATCAGCGTCGTGATGCCGGTCGTCGTGAACACGGAGCTTGGGTCGGGCCTTCCGGAGACCCGCGGCTTCAAGGCCGTTCAGCCTGAGGAGGTGGCCGATGGGATCGTGGAGGCGCTCCAGACCGGTCGTTTCGAGGTTTACGTGCCGAGGGCGGTGGCCGGCATGGTCAGGTTCGGAGCGGTGATGCCGCGCCGCGTGATGGAGGTCCTGGGGAGGCTCCTCAAGGGCGACCAGGTGCTCGCGCACCCGGACCATGCGGCTCGCGCGGCGTACGAGGCTCGGATGGCGCAAACGATTGAGGGCGCCAAGGCGGCGGCTGCCCAAGCCGAGGCCGCGGCCGGGCACGCCCAGGCCGCCGCTCAGCAGGCGCAGGCGGCGGCCCAGCAGGCCGAGGCGGTCACGCAGTCGGCCGGCACCGAGCCCGACGGCGACGGCAACGGGGCGAGCGAGGCCGCCGAGCCCGCCCGCGAGCCCGAGACCGTCTGACGCGTCGGCCCAGGAGCTCCTAACTCGAGGACGACAGCCAGTCGGCGATCAGGCGGCCGATCTCCGGGCCCTGGTCCTCCTGGAGGAAGTGGCTGGCCTCGGCGATCACGTGATCGATCTGGGTTCCCAGCGCGGCCGCGAACCGCTCGCCCACGGACGGCGGGATCACCGGGTCTGAGTCGGCCCAGAGGACGAGCTTGGGCCGCTCGTCCTCGCGCAGCGCGTCCAGCACCCGCTGTCCGGCCTGCGCCCCCGGCATCTCCGGGGAGGTGGGGAGCATCAGCGGAAAGGCCCGGGCCCCGGCCTTCGACGCGACGCTCGGGAACGGGGCCTCGTAGGCCGCGATCACCTCGTCCCCGGGATCGTGCTTGCACGCTCCCCTGACCAGGAACCCCACCGGCAGATCCTCGGTGCGCTCCACAAAGTCGCGGAACGCAATCCACGCATCGGTCATCGGCTGGTGGCCGGTGAACAGGCCGGTGTCCATGATCACGATCCGGGCGATCCGGTCCGGGTGCTCGACGGCCAGCCGGAGGCCCACCGGCCCACCCCAGTCGTGCACGACAACGGTGGCCTCACGGAGGTCGAGCTCCTGCAGCAGCGGCGCGATCGCCTCCACGTGGCGGTCGTAGCTGTACCAGCTGAAGTCGGTCGGCTTGTCCGAGCGTCCGAACCCGGGCAGGTCGGGGGCGATGCAGCGAAACCCGGCGTCGCGGACGGGCGGAATCACCTTGCGCCACAGAAACGACCACGTCGGCTCGCCGTGGAAGAAGACGACCGGTGGCCCGTCCCCCTCATCGATGTGGGCCAGGCGAAGGCCGTCGTACTGGCGGTAGTGGGCCTCGAACGGGAAGTCAGGAAGGCCGGTGAGCAGTTCGTCGGGGGTGCGGATGGCGTCGGTCATGGGGCGGAAACCTATCTGCCGCCCGCGAACTTTGGCTCAGGGCGTCCGACAGGTGGACAGAAATAGCCAAAGTTCGGATCTCCCCGGTGCCGCCAGCCGGATCACGCCCCGTGCGCTAGCACGCGACCGGCGTCGCTCGCCACGGTGATCTCAATCTCCGCGGGGTAGCGCTGCCAGGCGATCAGGTTCAGCGCCTGGAGGCGGTCCAGCACGGCCTGAAAGGCCGCCGCCTGGTGGCCGTCGACGTAGTGTCGGGCGATCGTGAATGACCACCCCGCCGCGGCCGGGGGGTCGCTGTAGCCAAAGAGCGCCTGGTAGCGCCGGTCGGACACGGTGCTGACCACGGTCAGCGGTCCGGTCCCGGAGAGCGACCGGACCTGCGCCCCCAGCCAGCTCAGCAGCTCCAGTGCGGGCGGGCGCAATCCGCGGTACAGCGCGGGGGAGAAGCCGAACCGGCGGGCCACGCTTCCCATCTCTGGCGCATAGGCAAGCCCCAACCGCGACGGGTTGAACGGGAGGCGCAGGAGCTGTCCGCCCGCGTACGCCCGGTCGACATCGTCCGGACCGGCAAACGTGGGCGTCTGGGAAGGCGGGTGCAGGAGGGCAGCAGCCGAGTCCGAGGAGACCTGGAGCGTGGCCTGCCGCCGGAGCGCCGCCGGGTCGCTGCGGTACAGGTGCATGATCTGCTCGGCGGCCAGAACGCGCCACAGATATGTCCAGGAGTCGTCGCCGAATGAGGACAGGAGCCCGTAAGCGGCGGGGTTGTGGTTGGGAGCGCTGTCGAAGTACAGCTGGACGTAGGGGACCGACGCGCCACCGTCGTAGGCGTTCAGCACCGATCTCAGGTTGCCGATCCCCATGTGGTAGGACTCGACCGCCAGGTCCAGCCGGCCGAATGTCCGCTCGGCCAGCTGCAGGTAGTGGACCGTGGCCGCCAGCTCCGTCGCCGGGTCGAACCGGACGTCGATCCGGGCCCGGGCGCGCTCCAGCCTCTTGGCTCGGGCCACCTGCCCGGTGGACAGGGCCAGATCGATCTGTCCCGTGAGGCGCCGACTGGCCTTCAGATCGACCTTCAGGCCCAGCAGCGACTGCGCCGTCGCGGCCACGATCTGGGTCAGGCCGGCGGCCCCCGCCGGATCACCGCCGGCGATCACCTCCGGCTGGCCGGCGCTCTCCAGGTACACGATCCCTTCCAGCAGATGCGGGTCGATCCCGCTTCCCGCCGTCACCCGATCGATCAGCGCTTGGAAGTGAGCCACCCGAGCGGCGGTGGCCACCGCGCCGCCCGGGGTCTTCACGTACAGCGGATGGGCCTCGCCGGCGGTGGCCCGGGCGATCAGCCCGCTGGCTAGGCTCGCGTCATAGGCAAACAGGTTCTGACCAGGCGACACCTGGGCCGGGCCGGCGCGGGGCAGGCGCGGGAGCGGGGGACCTCCCTGAAGGCCAAGCGCGGCCCAAAGGATCACCCCGATCACGAGCAGCGTTCCGGCCGTGAGAAGGAACTGGCGTCTGGACCCCCGGACCCGCATCGTCAGATGATCCCAAGCGCCGTAAGCGCCGGCTGAAGCGTCCCCGCGGATGGCCTTTCGCGTGCGTTCACGCTGCGTTAAACGTCCGGTTCCGGCTGTCTCGCGCCCTCGGGTCGGCTATCCTCGTGCGCTCGCGGCGCGCCACTGCGCCCGCCACTGTGCGTAACTCGCAGGCCGAGTGCGCGGTAGATCCATTCGAACGTAAGGCACTTGGAGCGCCCTTATGAGAATTCTTGTTCTAGGCGGTGACGGATATCTGGGCTGGCCGACGGCCCTTCATCTCAGTGCCTGCGGGCACGAGGTTGCCGTCAATGACAATTTCGCTCGTCGCGGCTACGACGAGGAGATGGGGGTCAACAGCTTGGTGCCGATCGCCACGCTCGAGGAGCGCGTGGCGGCCTGGGCTGAGGTCGGCGGCAAGGAGATCTCCTCGTACGTGGGAGACCTGTGTGACGAGGCTTTCGTCCACCAGATGGTGGGCGACTTTCAGCCCGACACGATCGTTCACTTCGCCGAGCAGCGAGCCGCGCCGTACTCGATGATCGACCAGGCCCACGCGGTCTACACGCAGAAGAACAACGTGGTCGGCAACCTCAACGTCATGTACGCCATCGGCGACCTGAACCGGGATATCCACCTGGTCAAGCTCGGCACGATGGGCGAGTACGGCCAGCCGAACATCGACATTGAGGAGGGGTGGCTGGAGGTCGAGCACAAGGGCCGCACGGACCGGATGATCTACCCCAAGCGGCCGGGCTCCTTCTATCACTGCTCCAAGGTTCACGACAGCGTCAACCTGGAGTTCGGGTGCCGCATCTGGGGGATGCGGGTCACCGACCTCAACCAGGGTGTCGTGTACGGCCTGGAAACCGAGCAGACCAAGCTCGACCCGCGGCTGGCCACCCGCTTTGACTACGACGCCGTGTTCGGCACCGTGCTCAATCGGTTCATCATCCAGGCCGTGCTCGGACAGCCGGTGACGGTGTACGGCAACGGCTCCCAGACCCGGGGCCTGATCAACATCGTGGACACGGTCGAGTGCATCCGGATCGCCTCCGAGAGTCCGGCCGACCGGGGTGAATTCAGGGTGTTCAACCAGATGACCGAGTCGAAGTCGATCAACCAGCTCGCCGAGACCGTGGCCAGCGACTACTCGAAGTGGTCGGGCGCGCAGGGTGAGGTGACGATCGACCATGTCGAGAACCCGCGGGTCGAGATCTACGACCACTACTACAAGGTCGTCCACACTGCGCTGGAGAGCCTGGGCCTGAAGCCGACGCTTCTCTCCACGGCCCTGGTCGACCACCTCTTCGACGTGGTCGAGCGCTATCGGGACCGCGTGGACCTGGCCGCCCTGGCGCCCACGGTCAAGTGGGCCGAGACAGCCAGCGAGCTGCCCCGCACGGGACGCGAGCTGGCCAAGACGTGACGTCCGCCGCTCCAGGGGGCGCCAACGGACTACAGGGCCGCCGGATCCTCGTAACCGGAGGGTCAGGCTTCATCGGCCGCCACGTGGTGGCCGATCTCCTGAGCGCCGGCGCCCACGTCAGGGTGGTTGACCTCCAGCCCCATCCGGACCCCGCGGTGGATCTCGTCCAGGGCGACATCGCCGAGGCCGAGGTGCTCGAGTCCGCCTTTGACGGCGGCTTTGACGGCGTCGTCCACCTGGCCGCCGTGACCTCCGTCCTGAAATCGGTCGAACATCCGGTCCTGACCTACCGGACCAACGTGGAGGGCACGGCCATGGTGCTCGAAGCGGCTCGGCAAGCCGGGGCGACGTCGCTGGTGTTCGCCTCCACCAACGCCGTGACCGGGCCGATGCGCGGTCCAGCCATCACGGAGGCCGAGGTTCTGCAGCCGTTGACTCCCTACGGCGCCACCAAGGCAGCGAGCGAGATGCTGATGTCGGCCTACACCGCCGTCTATGACCTGCGCTGCGTCCCGCTGCGCCTGACCAACGTGTACGGCCCGGGCATGCAGGCCAAGGACAGCATCGTGGCCCGGCTGATGCGGGCCATTCGCCTGGGAACCACGTTCGAGATCTACGGTGACGGCCGCCAGGTCCGGGACTACGTGCACGCCGCGGACGTCACGGCGGCGGTCCGGCTAGGCCTGCTGGACGACCGTTGGGCCGGTCCGACGGTGATCGGTGCCGGCCGGTCCCTGTCGGTGCTCGACGTGATCGAGGCCGTGCGCCAGGCGACGGGCGCTGAGATCGATGTGCAGCACGGCCCCGCGCGGCCCGGCGAGATGCCAGCGGTGATTGTCGACCCGAGCGCCGCTCGGGCCGCCGGCTGGACTCCGCAGTACGCCACCATTCAGGACGGCCTGCCCGGTGTGTGGGAGGAGTGGTCGGTGATCGACCTCGACGCCGTCGCCGCCGGAGTGGGCGCGGTGGGAGCGCCGCGATGACCTCGACCCGATCCGTGCCGGTGCTGGAGGAGGTCAAGTTGGAAGAGCTCGATCCCGTCGAGCGGGACGCCGCCGCCGCTTTTCTGGCCGCCCATCCTCCGGCTGCCGGGGCCCCGCTGGCGATTGTGATCCCGGCCTACAACGAGGAAGGGACCGTGGCCGAGGTTGTGTCGGAGATCCCGCCTGAGGTGACCGGCCTGGTGACCGAGGTGATCGTGGTCGTGGATGGCTCGTCGGACGCCACGACCGAGCGGGCCACCGCAGCCGGCGCGCTGGTGTGCGACGTTCCCGCCAACCGGGGCCAGGGAGCCGTGCTGAAGCTGGGCTACTGGCTGGCCCGAGCCCGGGGTTCGCAGATCATCGCGACGATCGACGCCGATGGCCAGTATGAGCCCGAGGAGCTGGCCCGGGTGATCCAGCCGATCCTGGACGGAGAGGCCGATTTCGTATCCGGCTCCCGGCGCCTCGGGGCCGAGTTGACCACGGACCGGGTCCGTCACCTCGGCGTGCTCGTGTTCGGGGCGATCTTCAGCTTGATGACGCGCCACCGGGTCACCGATCCGGCCTGCGGCCTGCGGGCGATGCGCTCTGAGGTCACCGGGGCGGTCACGCTCGAGCAGCCGCAGTACCAGGCCTCAGAGCTGATGATCAGCGCCGCCCTGAACGGATATCGCCTGGCCGAGGTGCCGACGACGATGCGCGACCGGGCGGATCACGCCGGGCACACGAAGAAGGACGGGAACTTCCGCTACGGCGTGCGGTTTGCCCGGGCCGCGCTCCACACCTGGCGGCGGGACCGCAGGGCGGCCCGCACTCGGCTGCGCCCCGAGAAGATCCACTTCTCGTAAAGGAAGAAGCGCGCTCCGTAGAGGACCGCCAGCGTCAGGAAGTAGCTGCCGGTCACGAGCAGAACGCGGAGCCCTGTGCCCTGCTGAATGTGGTGCGCCTTGACGAACGAATCGGCCCCGTTCGTGGCCAGCGACAGGAGTACGAGTGTGGCGCTCGAGATCACCAGGTAGGCGACGACTTCCCGCCCTACGGCCACCCGGCCCCTGACCTTCCAGGTCCAGCGGCGGTTGATGGTCCAGTTCGGGATCGCACCGGCGAAAAACGCCAGCACTGTGGCGAGCGTCGTGTTGACGTGCATCGCGTACAGGACCGCCAGAACCACCGCGCTGGTCCCGGCCGCGACAACCGAACTGATGGCGAATTTGGTCATGCGCCCGCGGACTGGATGATCCAGGAGCGCCCGAAATCGATTCACGAGCACGAAATGATCCTATCGGCTGGCTGTCAACCGTCTCTAGAAGGGATTGGGCTCTGGGCGGGAAGGGACCCGGCTCTGGCCGGGGCCGCCGTTAGCTTGTCAGGCCGATGCGCCTGCAGACCGCCGAAGATCGTCTGACGCTGGACGACGACCTGGTCGTCCACGGCGACAACGCGGTCGTGCTGTCGGCGCTGCCAGAGCAGACCTTCGACCTGATTTACGTCGATCCGCCGTTCAACACGGGCCGCTCTCAGGCCCGCCACACACTGAGCGTCACAGCGAGCCCCGACGGAGAGCGGGCCGGCTTCGGTGGCCGGCGCTACAGCGCCCAGCTGCTGCGCACGCTCAGCTACGAGGACCGCTTCGGGAACTACCTGGGCTTCCTGGAGCCGCGCCTGCGCCGGGCCCGCGAGCTGCTCGCCCCCCACGGCACGCTGTATTTCCACATCGACTACCGGGAGGCTCACTACTGCAAGCTCCTCCTGGACGAGATCTTCGGCCGCGAGGCGTTTCTCAACGAGCTGATCTGGGCCTATGACTTCGGGGCCAAGCCGCGCCGCCGCTGGCCGGCCAAGCACGACACGATCCTGGTCTACGTGCGGACCCCGGGAGGGCACCACTTCGATGCCGACGCCGTCGACCGCGAGCCCTACATGGCTCCCGGTTTGGTCGGTCCGGAGAAGGCTCGCCGGGGCAAGCGGCCGACCGACGTCTGGTTTCACACGATCGTGCCCACCAACGGCCGCGAGAAGACCGGCTACCCGACGCAGAAGCCCGAGGGCGTTCTCAGGCGGATCGTGGCCGCCTCCTCGCGCCCCGGCGGGTGGTGCCTTGATCCATTCGCGGGTTCAGGCACGCTCGGCGCTGTGTGTCAGCGGCTGGGCAGGCGGTTCGTGCTCGTGGACCAGAGCCCCGTGGCCATCTCCACCATCCGCGAGCGCCTCGGTCAGACGGTCAGCCAGCTTCCTCTTCAAGCCGCCGGTTGACCGCGGCCAGGAAGCTGGCCGCCGCCGCTCCGTACAGGATCCGGTGATCGCACGTCAGGGTCAGAGAGGCGGTGCCGGCGGCCAGCGCAGCGGCCTGCGGAGGCACGACCGGCAGGCTGGCCTGGGAGATCCCCAGCTCGCCGGCGTTCCACACGGTGAACGTGGCTCCGGAGAAGGCGGGCGGCGCGAGCCGGCCACCGAGCGCGCCGTGGTGGAGCTCCGCCACCTCGCGGCGTAGCTCGTCCAGCGTCCTGCGGTCGGCGTCGAACACCGTCGGGATCAGGTAGGTGTCCTCCAGCGCCAGCACGAGTCCGATGTTGATCCGGGAGTACAGCTCGAAGTGCCCATCGCGGTAGGCCCCGTTGGCCCGGGGGTGATCGACCAGGGCCAGCGCGCACGCCTTGACCAGGCGCGCCGTGTCCAGCGCCGCGGGGCCGACCAGCGAGACGCCCAGGTCCAGATGCGGGACCGTGGCCCTGGACTCCGCCGCCCGCCGAGCCACTGTGCGCTCCGCCGGGGTGGGCTGGATGACCGTGGCCTCCCCCTTCGGCCCACCGCCGCTCACTGGAGGTCCTCGGCGTCGGCCCCCACCCACTTGTCGAAGAACGCGCTCGCCTCCATCCCGGCCAGGTCGGCTCGGAGCTCCTTGAGCAGCCGGGCCGCCCGCTTGGCCGGCAGGTCCCAGTACAGCGCGACCTCGCCGTCGTCAACCGAGATCACCTCCACGCGGTCGAGCCGGTCGTGGTCGGCCAGGAAGGCCGGTTCGATCCCTTCCCGCGACACGATCAGGTGGTAGGCCCGGTTGGCCTTCATGAGCCGCCCACTCAGATCACCGCCGGCAGTTTGCTCACGCCGTGCGCCCGGGCCCGGGCTCCCGCCTGCGCCAGCGCCTGCGCCGTCGAGCGAAGCGCGATCCCTTTGAGCAGGGCGCTCGGGTGCATTTCGCAGGCCGCCCCCGCGATCAGGACGGTCTCCTTCTGGCCCAGGTCTCTTCCGCCGGCGAAGGCCTGGCGAAACGCGGCCGCCGAGAAGGCGACTCCGCGGCCGATCCGCTTGGCATAGGTGGCAGCCAGCATGGCCGTCGTCGTATCGGGCGGCCAGTGCTCGGGCCAGCGCACGGGCTGAAGTCCGAGCTCACCGGCCCGGCGCTCCACCGACTCGCGGTCCACGTCGGCCAGCGGGTCCTCCAGATCGGATCCCAGCACCGGCTCGAACTCGGGGATGTGGCCGCTGGCCAGCAGCTGCTCGGCCATCAGATAGCAGTCGGGGTTGCCCAGGTCGTAGAAGAAGGTCGGCTGGCCGTCGGCCGGCGGCGCCTGGTCCGGTGCGGGTTCCTCAGTGGGCTCCACCGAAGCCCGCGTCTCAGCCGTGGATCAGCCAGCCGTCGGCCGCCCGCCCGGCCTCCATAACCGCTTCGGACAGGGTCGGATGGCCGTGGATGATCCGGGCCAGCTCCGGATAGCCACCCTCCATGGCCCGGAGGTTGACCAGCTCCTGGATCAGCTCGGTGGCCCGGGTGCCCACGATGTGGCCACCCAGCAGCTCCCCGTACCTGCGCTCGCCGACGATCTTCACCAGACCGCTCGGGTCGCCGTACACCGTCCCCGCGCCCACGGCGCCGTACTTCACCTTGGCCGTGACCACATCGTGGCCCTGCTCGCGGGCCTGGGCCTCGGTCAGCCCGAAGCTGGCCACGTTCGGCATACAGAAGGTGGCTCGCGGGATGTCCACGTATTCGATTGGATGAGTGGCCAGGCCGGCGGCGTCCTCGACCGCGATCACGCCCTCGTCCGAGGCCTTGTGCGCCAGCGCCGGGCCGTGGACCAGGTCGCCGATCGCGTAAATCCTCTCAGCGGTGGTGTGCATCGCCCCGTCGACCTGGATCAACCCGTGCTCATCGAGCTCCACTCCGGCTCCCTCGAGGCCCAGGGCCTCCACGTCAGGACCGCGGCCGGTGGCGATCACGAGCCACTGCACCTCGCGGGACTCCTCGCCGTGGGTGAAGCTGACGCCGTTCTTTAGCGGAGCGATGTCGGTGACGAGCGTCCGGGTGTGAATCGTCATGCCCTGGCTCTTCAGCCCCCGCTCGGCCAACTTCGAGATGTCGGCGTCCTCGGTCGGAAGCACCCGCTCCAGGGCCTCGAACAGCAGCACGTCGACGCCCAGCCGGGCGTAGGCAGAGGCGATTTCCGACCCCGACGCTCCGGCTCCGACCACGGCCATCGTGGCGGGCAGCTCGGCCAGGGCCCAGGCCTCCTCGGTTCCGATCACCCGTCCGCCGAACTCGGCTCCCGGGATCGGCCGTTTGACCGAGCCGGTGGCCAGAACGATCGTCCCGGCGGCGACCTCACGATCCCCGACCACGACCTTCCCCGGACCCGCGAGCCGTCCCTCGCCCTCCACGAGCTCGATCTTGTTCTTCTTGAACAGCCCGGCGACGCCGCCGGTCATCGTGGAGACCACCTTGTCGCGCCGCTGCATGATGGCGGCGAAATCGATCTCCGGCTCGCCCACCCTGATGCCGAAGCCGCCGGCCTCCCGGACCTCGGTCAGGATGTCGGCCGACCGGAGCACGGCCTTGGCGGGGATGCAGGCGACGTTCAGACACCGTCCGCCGACCTGATCCTTCTCGACCACGGCGGTGCGCATCCCGAGCTGGGCGGCCCGGATCGCGGCCACATAGCCACCCGGTCCCGACCCGATCACCACGCAGTCGTAGGCGGACTCTGACATCGGGCCGGAGGCTATCGAAGGGGTGACGCCGGCCGCCCGTCAGGTACCGGGGAACTTCGGCATCTGGATCCGGCTCAGGACCCGGACCAACTTGAAGAACAGAAAGCCCGGGATGAGGATGCCGCCCACTGCGATCACGAGCCCCAGCGCATTTGAGACCTTGAGCAGGGCCAGGGCGAAGTTCGTCACGGCGATCGCCAGCAGCGCCATGAAGCCCAGGACGGCCCAGTAGCGCAGCATCCACATCCCGATCGCGCACACGAACATGACCGCCGCGAACACGATCGTCGACCCGGCCGCCGCGTGGGTCCCGGCCACCTTCAGCTTCACGCCGGCCAGGAACAGGACGAGCTGGACCCCGCCGGCCAGCGCGGCCAGAATCGCTCCCACCACGATCGGCCAGGGCCGCTCCCCGGGCTCAGCGGCTCGAGCGTGGACCGGACGGCGGCGTCCCGCCTGGCCGAGCGCCCCTCCGAGCGGTGGCGCGAGTGGCCGGCGGACCCGGGTGTCCGGGTCGCGGTCGCCGCCGCGGCAGCCGGCTTCTGGCGTTGGCCTCGCTTGCGGCTACGCTGCCCCAACGTGGGCCTCCCGGGCCTGGGCGTGGGTGAGGGCGTTCTGCAGCTCTGGGCCGCTCGCCGGGCGAGGCCGCCTCCGTCAGGGCGCGAACCACGGCCACCCGCTGGGCGCCGGCAGCGATGACTCGGGCCACTGTCTCTGCGCCGCCGCCGATGCCGCCGATGGCAAAGAACGGAACGTCGGCCCGGGCGGCCGCGTAGGCCACCAGCTCCGGGCCCACCGCCGGCCGGCCCGGCTTGGTGGGGGTCTGGAACACCGGGCCCACGCCGATGTAGTCGACTCCTGTGGCCGCGTCGATCTGGGCTCGTGTGTGGGTGGAGAGCCCCACGAGGCGGTCGGGGCCGACCGCGGTGCGCGCCGTGTCCACGGACACGTCGTCCTGTCCCACGTGCACCCCGTCCGCCCCCGCGGCGGCCACGAGGTCGGGCCGATCGTTGAGGATCAGCAGAGCTCCGTGCTCGGCGCACGCGCGCCGGAACCGGACGGCGGTCCGGACGATCTCCTCGGCCGGCGCCTCCTTCATCCGCAGCTGCACGAGCTCAACGCCGGCGCCCAGGACCGCGTGCAGAAAAGAGTCGGGCTGTGCGTCGCACACCAGGTAGAGCCTGGAGCGTTTCAGACGGTGACGCCTTGAGTCCACGTTCGCAAGTCTGGCAGGTGGGCCCAGGGCAAACGCTACGATCGCCTGAGGCTATTGACCGAGTACCAGCGCAGATTTGACGTGGCCGTGGTCGGGGCGGGGGTGATCGGACTGGCCGTGGCATGGCGGGCCGCCTGCCGCGGCCTGCGGGTGGTCGTGCTCGAGCGTGCGAGCCTGGGCGGCGGCGCGTCGTGGGTGGCCGCCGGGATGCTGGCCCCGGTCACCGAGGCTCGACTGACCGAGCTCCCGCTGCTCACGCTCGGCGTGGCCAGCTCTGCGCTCTATCCGGACTTCGTCTCAGAGCTCCAGGCCGACACCGGGATCGATCCCGGCTACCGGCGCTGCGGGACGCTCGTGGTGGCCCGCGACAGCGACGAGGCGGAGGCCCTGGATCGGGAGCTGGACGTCCACCGCCGGCTGGGGTTGGCCGTGGCCAGGTTGCGGCCCAGTGAGGCCCGGGCTCTGGAACCCGGGCTGGCGCCGGGGATCCGCCTGGCACTCGACGTGCCCGGAGACCACGCCATTGACCCGCGTCGCCTGACCGAGGCGTTGGCGGCCGCGGCTCAGAACGCGGGAGCCGAGCTCCGGCCCGGCGCAGAGGTCACGAAGCTGCTGATCGCAAGTGAGCGGGTGGGCGGCGTCGTGGTCGGCGATGGCGATCGAGTGCAGGCCGAGCACGTGGTCGTGGCCAACGGGGTCTGGGCCGGTGGCCTGGCCGGGATTCCCCGCGAGGCGACGATTCCGGTCCATCCGGTCAAGGGCCAGCTGGCCCGGCTGCACGATCCCGCCGGCCCGGGTCTCCTCACGCGCGTCCTGCGCGTCGGTGGCGCCTACCTCGTCCCGCGCGGCGACGGGCGCTACGTCCTGGGGGCCACGATGGAGGAGCGGGGATTTGATACCACGGTCACCGCCGGGGCGCTGTTCGAGCTGCTGCGCGACGCTTCGGAGGTCGTTCCGGGTATCTCCGAGCTTGTGATCGATGAGTTCAGTGCGGGCCTGCGTCCGGCCACCCCCGACGGCCTCCCGGCGATCGGGGCCGGAGCGGTGGGCGGGCTTCACTGGGCCGTGGGCCATTTCCGCAACGGGATTCTGCTGGCGCCGGTGACGGCGCAGATCGTCGTGGCCGAGTTGGTCGGCGAGGAGCCCCCAGAGGTGGCCGCGGCCGTCGGCGTCGCTCGCTGGCGGGCCGCATCGGTGGAGGTGTGAGGTGCAGGTGGTGATCAATGGCCAGCGGCAGGAGGTGCAGAGGGGCCTCACGGTCCAGGGGTTGATGGCGTCTCTGCACTCCCTCTCTGACGGGCGAGGGGTGGCCGTGGCCGTCGACGGTGAGGTGGTGCCGCGTGGCGCCTGGGAGGAGACCTCACTGGGCGACGGTGCGCGGGTGGAGATCGTCGCCGCGGTCCAGGGCGGCTGAGCCTGACACGATGGAGGATGCATGCTCCCGCCACTGGTGATCGCAGGCCGTGAGTTCCGATCACGCCTGATCCTGGGGACGGGTGGCTTCGTCAACCACGAGATGCTCGGGCAGGCGCTGGCCGCCTCCGGGGCCGAGCTCTGCACGGTGGCGCTCCGGCGGCTCGACGCCGCCTCCCAGGGTTCGATCCTGGATGTGCTGGACGCGGCGGCCGTGCAGGTGCTCCCCAACACCGCGGGCTGCTTCACGGCCCGGGATGCCGTCGTCACCGCTCACCTGGCCCGGGAGGCGTTTCAGACCGATTGGATCAAGCTGGAGGTGATTGGCGATGACCGCACGCTCCTGCCCGACGCCGTGGAGCTCGTGGCGGCGGCCGAGGAGCTGGTCGACGATGGCTTCGTCGTCCTGCCCTATACGACCGATGACCCCGTGCTGGCCCGGCGGCTGGAGGATGTGGGCTGCGCCGCCGTGATGCCCCTCGGCTCTCCGATCGGCAGCGGCATGGGCATCTGCAACCCGTACAACATCTCCATCATGGTCGAGCGAGCGGGCGTCCCCGTGGTTCTGGACGCCGGAGTTGGAACCGCGTCCGACGCCGCCTTGGCCATGGAGCTCGGGTGCGATGCCGTGCTGTGTGCCAGCGCCATCTCCCGTGCCCTTGACCCGGTGGCGATGGCCCGGGCCATCTCCCGGGCGGTGGAGGCCGGGGTCATGGCCCGGGGCGCGGGCAGAATTCCCCGTCGGCGCTATGCCGAGGCCTCGACTCCCGAGCACGGGCTGCCCGTGTTCGACGTGCCCGAGGCGGAGCCGCCAATGGACTCCGATCGCAGCCTGGCGTGACGGCCGACGAGCTGATCGACGGCTGGGAGGCGGCCTGGTCCGGGAAGGACCCGTCGGCATTTGCCGAGTTGTGCGTGCCCGATGTCCACTATGAGGACCCGCTGACCGGCGAGCCGCTGGAGGGTCTGGCGGAGCTCGTGCGCCACGCCGCGCGCCTGTGGTCGGCCTTCCCCGACGCCCGCTTGGAGCGGACGGGACAGCGGCTACTCGATGGTCAGGAGGAGCCTCGCTTCATCGCCGCGCCGGGCAAGCTCCTGGCCACCCACCGGGAGCCGTTGGAGGGCCTCCCACCCACCAACCGCTTCGTGGTCGTGCACTGCCTCTTTTACTGCGAGCTCGACGATGGTCGCCTGCGGCGGGTGCGAGCGTTCTTCGATCTCTACGACGCCGCCGTCCAGCTGGGAGTCCTGCCCGCCCGCGGCACGCTCGGAGAGAAGGCGCTGCTCGTGCTCCGAGGGTTCGGGCTGAGAGCCGGGCGGTCGTAGGCCTCAGCCCAACTGCCGGGCCTACACTGTCCGCTTGCCTGAGGACTTCCTGACCGGAACCGAGCTGACGGGCGAGCAACTGCACGCGCTGCTCGACCGCGCGCTCGAGCTCAAGGCCGAGCCGTACGCCTCCGACGTCCTGGCGCGGCGAACGGTGGCGCTCATCTTTCAGCGCCCGTCCACCCGGACCCGGGTGTCTTTTGAGGCTGGGGTCACCGAGCTGGGCGGAAACCCGATGGTCCTGCGGACCGAGGACCTCCAGTTGACCAGGGGCGAGTCGGTCCGTGACACGGCCTACGTGCTGTCGCGACATGTGGCCGCGATCGGGATCCGCACGGGCCCGGATGAGCTCGTCCGGGAGCTGGCCGAGCACGCCACGGTCCCGGTGATCAACATGCTCTCTGCCGGCCATCATCCCTGTCAGGCGCTGGCCGATCTGCTCACGCTGCGGGAGGCGTTCGGGCGCGTGGACGGACTCACGGTGGCCTACGTGGGCGATGGCAACAACGTGGCCCGCTCGCTGGCCCTGATCGGTGGGCTGGCGGGCGTCCGGGTGCGAATCGCTTCCCCGCCCGAGCATGCGCTGGCCGAGCCCTACGGCGCGGCCGAGTTGACGGACGATCCCGAGGCCGCGGCCCGCGGTGCCGACGCGCTCTACGCCGACGTCTGGATGAGCATGAACGACGATCCCGAGACGGCCGCTCAGCGTCGCGGGCACCTGGGCCCCTACCGACTGGACGAGCGGCTGATGGAGCTGGCTGCCCCGCACGCCATCGCGCTCCATTGCCTGCCGGCTCACGTCGGCGAAGAGATCACGGATGGGGTTCTGTACGGCGAACGTCAGCGCATCTGGGACCAGGCCGAGAATCGACGCCACGCCCAGAAAGCGCTGCTTGAGCTCCTGATCTCAGGGTCCTGACCCGCAACACCAGGGTTGCGGCCCTCTCCCATCGGGTACGCTCGGCCCAGGCAACGGGAAGCGAGGCCAGGGTCAAGATGGCTGCATCGAACTCTTCGGAACGGTCGCGGAAGCGGAACCCGCAGAAGACGGCAGCCGGCCGGCCGGCCAAGGCCGGAAGCTCCCGCTCGAGCTCGTCCAAGCGGGCCTCACAGGCCGCCGTTACCCGCCAGCTCCGCCGGGACGCCTCGCGGGCCAGCCGTCCCGGTTCAAGCGGATCCACGCGCCGAGCGTCGCCCGCCAAGGGCAGCCGGGGCGGCGGGACGATTCCCGACGGACTCAGCGGGCTGACCGAGCAGCTGGCCAGCCGAATCCTCAAGCCGCTGGGCCTGGTCGTCCTGTCGCGGGAGCGGATCGCCGAGACGCTGGGCGAGGCGGCGCTGGACGGGCGGTTGACCCGCAGTGACGCCGAGCGGCTCGTATCCGAACTGGTCCAGCTGGGGCGCCAGCAGACCGAGGAGCTGCTCTCCGACCTGGACCGCACGCTGGGCCGCGGGCGCACGCAGATCGACGGACCCACGCGGCGGGCCCGGAAGGCCGCCCCGGACCGGCTGATGCGCAGTGCAGACCGAGCCAGAAGGACAATCGGCGTCGGGCCGGCGTTCCCGATCCTCTCCTACGACGACCTGACGGTGGCCCAGGTGCAGAGCCGCCTACCCCATTTGAGCGACCCGGAGCTCCGCGCCGTGCGCGACTACGAGCGCCGGCACGGCAACCGCAAGTCGCTCCTGGGCGCGATCGAGAAAGCCCTCGGCTAGTGGCCCAGCCGACCGGGAAGATCGGGGGCTCCGTCCCCCAGCAGCAGGCTGCCTCACGTCCCCGCCCGGGCGACGAGCTGGAGCTCACGGTGGACTCGCTCGCCTTCGGTGGCGCCGGCGTGGCGCGGTCAGACGGATATGTCGTGTTCGTGTCGGGGGCTGTCCCCGGGGACCGGGTCAGAGCGAGGGTGCGCAAGCGCAAGCGGGCGTACGCCGAGGCTCTGGCCGTGGAGATCCTCGAGCCCAGCCCCGACCGCGTCCCGCCCCAGGCCGACCATCCAGGCGCGCCCTGGCAGGTGCTGGCCTACGACCGCCAGCTCGCGATCAAGCAGGAGCAGGTGGCGGACGCACTTCGCCGCCTGGGCCGTCTGGACTCGTTCACGCTCGAACCGATCGTGCCCGCCGAGCAGACCTGGCGGTACCGCAATAAGGTCGAGTACTCGTTCGGAGCCGACGACGCTGGCCGGCTGATCTGCGGCTTTCATGCCCCCGGGCGCTGGGAGGAGGTCGTCGACGTGGCTGACTGCCTGCTCGTCTCCGAGGCCTCCGACGCGGTTCGCGGCCGGGTCGTCGACTGGTGCCGCGAGCGCGGCCTTGAGCCGTTCAATCGCCGCACCGGCCGGGGTCTGCTCAGGAATCTTGTCGTGCGCGAAGGGCGGCGGACCGGGCAGCTCCAGGCTCGGCTCGTCACCGGTCCCGCCCAGGGGCTTGATCTCGACTCCCTGGCCCGGGCCGCCGAGCCGCTGGACAGCCTCCTCTGGACGCGCCTGGATAGCGTGGCCGAGGTCACCAGGGGCGGTCAGACCGAGCTAGTGTCCGGGGTCGAGTACATCGAGGAGGAGCTCGGCGATCTCCGCATCCGGATCTCCTCGGAGGCCTTCTTTCAGACCAACACCGAGATGGCGGAGCGTCTCTACTCGACGGCCGTCCAGATGGCGGAGCTGGGTGGACTCGAACGGCTCTACGACCTGTACTCCGGCATCGGCACGATCGCGCTGCTGCTGGCCCCGCGGGTGGCCGAGGTGTGGGGGCTTGAGATCGTCGAGGAGGCCGTGGCCGACGCGATCGCCAACGCCCGCCGGAATGAGATCACCAATGCCCGCTTCTTCGCTGGCGACGTGCGCCTGGCCATGCGTGAGCTGGTGGAGAAGGCCGGCCGGCCGGACGTGCTGGTCGTCGATCCGCCCCGGGCGGGGCTCTCGCAGAAGATCGTCCGGCGGATCATTGAGGCCGGGCCGCGGCGGATCGTCTACGTCTCCTGCAACCCAACCACCCTGGCCCCGAACGCGGCCCAGCTCGTGGCGGCCGGCTATGAGCTTCGGCGGGTCCGCCCGGTGGACATGTTTCCGCAGACGCCGCACATCGAATGTGTGGCGGTGCTGGACCGCGGGTAAGCTGCCCGGCCGTGCGCGCCGTAACCATCCGCGATGAAGCGCTCGTCATCCAGGAGCACCCAGATCCCGAGCCCGGCAAGGGGGAGGTATTGGTCCGGGTGCGTGCGGCTGGCCTGAACGGCGCCGACATGCATCAACGGCGCGGGCTCTACCCGGCGCCGCCCGGGTCGCCTCAGGACATTCCCGGCCTGGAGTTGGCGGGCGAGGTCGCCGCGCTCGGCCCAGGCGCGACGCGTTTCTCCGAGGGTGACAGGGTGATGGCGATCGTCGGCGGGGGCGGACAAGCCGAGCTGGCCGTGGTCCATGAGCGGGTACTGATGCCCGTTCCGGCCCCGCTCGAGTGGGCGCAGGCCGGGGGGCTGCCGGAGGTCTTCACGACCGCCCACGACGCGATCTTCACCCAGGCGGGGCTGTGCGCGGGCGAGCATCTGCTTGTGCACGGCGGCGCCGGTGGAGTTGGCACCGCGGCGATCCAGCTTGGGGTCGCCGCAGGCGCGAGCGTCACCGCCACTGTGCGCAACACCGAGTTGCGCGGCGACGTGGCCGGTTTCGGGGCCAGGGTGATCGAGCCAGAGGGCTTTGGCGAGCAGGGTCCGTTCGACGTGATCCTTGAGTTGATCGGGGGGCCCAACCTGGCTGAGAACATCAACTCGCTGAACACCCGCGGCCGGGTGGTCGTGATCGGGATGGGGGGCGGCGGCAAGGCCGAGTTCCACCTCGGGGCGCTGATGGCCAAACGGGGCAGAATCAGCGCCTCGATGCTCCGTGCCCGACCGCTTGAGGAGAAGGCGCTGACGGCGCGCGCTATGGAGCGGTCGGTGCTGCCGCTGTTTGAGGCGGGACGGCTTGTCGTCCCGATCGCGGCTCGTTACCAGCTCGACGCGGCCGAGGACGCCTACGACAGGTTCGCGTCTGGGGGCAAGCTGGGCAAGATCGTTCTGGAGATGCCAGGGGATTAGACTGACCCGCGGATGGACCTCGAAGAGAAGACCCTTGAGCAGGTGGGCGACCGCTGTGAGGAATGCGGCGCCAGGTTGACCCCGGCCGAGATCCAGGCCGCGATGGAGAGCGGCGGTCCTGCCCTGTGCTCGATCCATGCCGCCGAGGATGAGCCAGGCTTGGCGGCTGACGAGGCCGGCTTCCTGGAGGGCGAATAAGAGGCTGCCTGCGAACCCTCCGCGCCCGCGGAGTTCTCAGACAGCCTTTCTCAATAGGGCGGGAGGTCCCCCCACCACCGGCCCAGTTCCTGGAAGGCGGCCCAGAACTGGCGCTTGGCGCTGTCCTCGTCCAGGGCGTCGTCGATGTTCGGCACGTATAGCGCGTCGATCGCCGGGGTGAGCGATTGGATCGTGCCCGCGGCCGTCTCCAGGTCCCGGCCCAGCGGGATGTCCAGTTCGTGCACGGCGGCCAGCGCGTCCTCGCCCATGATCACCATGATCTTGGGCGAGACGATCGCCAGCTCCTCAATCAATCGACCCACGCAGGCCGGATCGGCCATCACCGGGTCGGGACCGGGCACTTGACGCACAGCGTCCCGTACACGGCCAGCGGGTCGATGCCCAGCCGCTTGAGCGACTTCATCAGGGCGTTTCCGGACCGCCCGTAGAACGCCACCCCCTCCTCCACCTCGGACGGCCTGGCCGAGTACTTGAGCAGGAAGATGTCGGCCTGCGGATGACCTGAGCCCAGCACGGGCATCAGGGAGCCGCGGGGGCACAGCGCGCAGTTCTGAAGCTCGCGGGCCAGCGAATTCAGTTCGCGGATCGCTCGCTCCAGGTACTTCTCGCGGATCTCGTCGTCCGTTGCGGGCATCCCCGACGGATTAGCCCTCGGGCGAGCTTGTCCCTGCCCGTGCATCAGGACTTGCGACGCTCGCCGTTCGCGTCGCGGGTGGCCGCGCGACCCGTCGCCCGGCGAACCCTGCGTTCCCGAGCTGCTCTGCGAGCGGGCTTGGGGAGCGCCTTGGTCTGGAGGAATTTGAGGGCCTGGACGTACAGCAGGCTGGCCGGGTTACGGATGATGTCCGCCTCCCGCAGGGCCTGGAGGAACTCCTGCGGATCGTCAAAGTCCCGCATCCGAATCCGGACCGAGCCCAGCCCCTGAGGAACATGCGCGTCCGACCCGGCGCCGGCCGGGATCCGGTACTTGGCCGCGAACCTGACCGCCTCCTCGTTGAACTCGGAGATCGCCACGCGCGGGTTGAACACCTCGATCGCATCCACGTCGTCCAGCACCCCGAGAAGGTGCTCGTAGTCGGGGACCGAGTGCAGCCGGTCGAAGGGGTGCGGGACGTAGACCAGCCCCCCCTGGCGCTTGATCTCGGCGATCGTCTTCGCCAGCGTCATCCCGCGGGGGATCTTCTTCTCAATGAACAGGCCGATGACCTCGCCCTGGTCGGCCGTCTTGACCTCCTCGGCCACGATCACCTTGATGCCGTCAGCCTTGGCCCGGGCCTCGAGCGCCCCGGAGACCTCGTTGTGGTCGGTGATCGCGATCGCCCCGAGCCCGCGGGCCCTGGCCTGGGCCAGCAGGACCTCGACCGGCGTGGCGCAGTCGTAGGAGTGGTCCGTGTGCATGTGCAGATCGACGTCGATCAGCCGCCGCGACGCCAGCCGCGTGCTCAGTCGGCGATTGCCCTGAGGGTCGCGGCGGCGAGCGATCAGGCGCCCGTACACGGACTCCAGCCGGTCGGCCACGTCGGCCCAGGACGGGACCGGTCGCTCCTCATCAGCCTGCTGGATCAGGCGCTCTCGTTCCGGCCGGTCGGTAATCAGCCGAGTCAGGTGCTCGGCCAGCGTCACGGCGTCGCCGGGCTCGAACTCGAGTCCGTACCGGCCCTCCCCGAGGAGCTCCTCGTAAATCGGCAGTCGGGAGGCCAGCAGGCACCACCCCGCAGCCCAGCGCCTGGCCGAGCGTGTCCGGGGCGGGTCGCAGGCCCTCGGAGGCCAGGACCAGAATGTCGGCCGCTCGGAGCGCCTCGCGCTCCGACACGGTGTCCGACTCGACCACGTCGATCCGCTCTCGCAGCCGGGCGCTGAGCGTGCCCGGCGGGGTGAGGGGACCCGGGGACCACACGGTGGCGTGCCAGGGCGCGTCCGCGGGCAAGGCGCGCAGTGCCCGCAGGAACGTCCGCAGCGACGCCCGCTCCTCCCGGGCGCAGGCCACGAGCTCGACCGGCCCCTCGCTTGCCCCCACTGGGCCCCGGAGGACGACGTCGGCGCCCGGGCGGATCACTTCGTAGTTGCCGGGGAAGTAGGACTGGAGCAGATTGGCCGTGGCCTGGTAGCTGGCGATGCGCGCGTCCAGGCGGCTGAACAGCAGCCGCGACAGCGGCCGGGCCAGCTGCGTGGACAGCAGCCTCTCGGTGGGGAGATGAAAGCTGGCCACATTGAGCGCTCGGGAATGGCGCAGGGCCACGCTGGAGGCACTCGGTGCGAACGGCTCATGGAGGTGGACGAGGTCCAGCGGGAGGGTGTTCAGGAGCTCCTCGATCGTCCTGGCCACATCCACGGGCAGCGAGGCCATCCTGCGGCGGGTAGGCGAGAACGGGAGCACCTCACCCACCCCGAGTACCACCGGCTCGGCCGCCGCGCGCTCAAGGAAGGACTCAGGCCGGTCGCGGATGGCCCGGCGCGTGTCCCTGACCAGCGCCCGAGACTCACTGGGGGCGATGATCAGCACACGATGGCCGCGGGCCGCGAGCTCCGCCGATACGGACGCCACGCCCTCGTTGACCTCGTGGGGCACCTCCCAGGCGAACGGCGTCACCTGCGCGATCGCGAGGGGGTCGGCCACGCTCGAGGATTCTATGAGGGCCGCGTCACCGGCCCGGTTCTACTTGGCGGCCTTGGCCGGCTTTCGGGCCCGGACCGGAGCGCGGCCGTACTTGGCGATGAACTTGTCCGTCAGCTCCCGGGCCTCATCGTCGGGCCGCTGGTGCATGGGTGACTTCATCAGGTACGAGCTCGGACCGTCGAGTTGCCCGGAGAGTCCGTTGTTCAACGCGAGCTTGCAGCACCGGACGGCGTCGATCACCACGCCGGCCGAGTTGGGGGAATCCCACACCTCGAGCTTCAGCTCCGCCGTCAGCGGAACGTCGCCGAACGCCTCGCCCTCAAGTCGAATGTGGGCCCACTTGCGGTCGGTCAGCCACGGCACGTAGTCCGAGGGTCCGACGTGGACGTCGTCGGCGGGTAGCTCATGCCCCATGATTGAGGTCACGGCGTTGGTCTTGGAGATCTTCTTGGACTCCAGCCGCTCGCGCTCGAGCATGTTGTAGAAGTCCATGTTGCCGCCCACGTTGAGCTGGGAGGTCCGCAGCAGCTTGACGCCGCGGTCGTGGAACAGCCGAGCCAGTGAGCGGTGGACGATCGTCGCCCCGACCTGGGACTTGATGTCGTCGCCCACGATTGGCAGGCCGGCCTTCTTGAAGCGCCTGTTCCAGTACGGCTCGCGGGCGATGAACACCGGGATGCAGTTGACGAACGCACAGCCGGCGTCCAGGACCTGCTCCACGTACCACTTGGTGGCCTGCTCAGAGCCGACCGGCAGGTAGGACACGACGACGTCCGTCCGGGTGGCCTTGAGGATCTCCACGATGTCGGCGGTCGGGCCGGGGGCCTTGCGGATCTTCTCCAATAGGTACTTGCCCAGGCCGTCGTGGGTCATCCCGCGGTGCACCTCGATGCCCAGTTTGGGCACGTCGTCACAGAAGCGGATCGTGTTGTTCTGTCCAGCGAAGATTGCCTCCGACAGGTCCAGGCCCACCTTGTCGGCGTCGATGTCGAACGCGGCGGAGAACTCGACGTCGCGGATGTGGTAGCCGCCCAGGTCGACGTGCATCAACCCTGGTACCGAGTGAGTCGGGTCGGCGTCCCGGTAGTACTGCACGCCCTGTACGAACGAGCTGGCGCAGTTGCCCACGCCGACGACGGCCACTCGGACCTTGTCGTTGTGGTGTCGCGCGGTGCCGTTGCTGGCGCCGTTGGTGGATGTCTTGATCGTGTTCATCACGCATTCCTACTGCCCGGTGGCGTGATTGTTACACCGCGGGGCCGGCCTTGAGCCGGCCGCGGACATGGAGGATGCGCTGCACGGTGGTCAGCGCGGCCAGGCCGGCCAGGGTGTAGACGGCCGGGGCCAGGAGGTAGAAATGACCGAGCGAGGCCCCGCGGGCGAACACCAATCCGGCCGCCAGGACGACCACGCGGACGGGGCGGGTGGCCAGTCCAACCTTGCACTCGACTCCCAGCGCTTCGGCTCGCGCTCGGGTGTAGGAAACCATCAACGAGCCGAGCACGGCGGCGACCACAGCGGCCGTGGCCGCCTGGTCGTGCTGGGAGGCGAAGTACGCCCCGACGGCGATCAGCACGATCCCCTCCTCCAGGCGGTCCAGCGTCGAATCCAGGAAGGCTCCGAACGGAGTCCCCTTACCCGACATCCGCGAGTACCGGCCGTCGAGGGTATCCATGATCGAGCCCACGATGAAGGCCACGCCGGCCAGGAAGAAGTAGTGGGCGAAGATCAGGCCGGCCGCCGCCAGGTTGAGGGTAAAGCCGGTCAGGGAGATGGCATTGGGAGTGAGGCGCGACTCGATCAGTCGGTTGCGCATCAGCTCCTGCGTCGTGGGACCCTCCCGCGTTCGTCGCGCAGGGCGGGGACGATCTGAGCGCCGCGGGCTCTCAGGGGCCGCGGGATTGCTCGTCGGCATCAGCCGGATCCTAGTCCCCGTCGGCACCGGCGAGGTAGTCCGTCACCAGCTCGATGGCGGCGGGATCGTCCAGCCAGGGCCAGTGGCCTGCCTCCGCAAGACGCTCGACCCGGGCCGTCGGGACGCGGCTCGCGTAGGCGTCCAGGACTTCGGAACCCCACCAAGGATCCTTCTCACCCCAGATCATCAGGATGGGCATGGCGAGCGACTGCAGCGCCGCGGCCATCGCTCGCATGCGCTCGTCGTCGACGGACCGCTGAAGGCGGATGATCGCCCGCTGCGTGCCCTGGTCGAACTGCTCCCATACGTGGTTCACCCGGTCGGCCGGCCAGGCGCCCGGGCTGCATGCGCCCCGACGCAGCCAACGGGTCAGGACCGTCTTGGTCGTGGACCCCATCGCCAGCTCGCCCACGGCCCGGATCCGCCACTGTCGCGCCCACCATGGCCAAACCAGCCCGGGAAGCAGTGGCACCGAGTTGAAGATGACCGCCCGCTGGACCCGATCCGGGTCGCGAGCCGCCAGCACGACCCCGGCCGCTGTCCCCCAACCGTGGGTCACCAGCTGGATGCGGTCTATGGCCAGCTCCGCCAGGAGGTCGGCCACGAAGTCGGCCAGGGCCTCCGGGCTGTACTCCATATGTCCCCCCTTGGCGCTGCGCCCAAAGCCGAGCAGGTCGGGGGCCAGCCCGCCGGTGCCCTCCATCACGACCGTCCAGTCCTCGGAGCTCGTCGGTGCTCCGTGGAGGAAGACGGGCAGGGCCTGGTGCTCAGACGGGGCGCTCCGGTAGAACGCCGGGGCCCCGGCGAGCGTGATCGTGTGCTCCTCGACGCGCACCGGGCGCCGAGGATAACGTCGGCACCATGACCCCGCGCCCGTCGGCACCATGACCCCGCGCCAGGTGGCACCATGACCCCGCGCCAGGTGGCACCCAACCCTCCCCGCCGCGTGCTGTGCCTGGGTGAACCTCTGGTGGAGCTGATTGCCGAGCGCTGGGCCCAGGGAGTGGCGGAGGCCAGGGCCTTCGTCCCTCACTTCGGCGGAGCGGTCGCCAACGTCGCCGTGGCGGCGTCCGCGGCGAACGTGCCGGTGGCCCTCGCGGGCGGCGCCGGAGCGGATTCGTGGGGCGAATGGCTGTTGGACCGGCTGGTGCGTGAGGGCGTGGACGTCTCGCTGTTCGAACTCACGCCCGACGCTCAGACCCCGCTGTCGCTGGTCACCGTCGACTCCGGCGGCGAGCCCCACTACGAGCTCTACGGCCCAGTCGGCGAGACGGTCCGGGTGCTTGAGGGGCGTGTCGAGGAGGAGGTCGAGCGGTCGGCCGCGGTCGTGATCGGCTCCGACGCGCTGGTGGGGCCCGACGAGCGTGAGCTGGCGATGCACGTACGCCAGGCCGCGCTCGACCTCGAGCGCCCGCTGATCTTCGACGTCGGCCTGAGCCTGCATCGGTGGCGGACTCGGGCGCAGGCAGCGGCCTGCGCCAACGCGTGTGTGCCCCGGGCGTTGCTCGTGCGGGCCACGGCCGCGGAGGCGACGGTGATGACCGGCGAAGACGATCCCGAGGCCGCGGCCTCCGCCCTCCTGAAGGCGGGTGCCCGCTTGGTCGTGCTCACGCTGGGCCGTAGCGGGGCGATCCTCCGCGGCGAGCTCCGGGCCGACGCCCCGGGCGTCCCGGTACGAGTCCTGAGCACGATCGGGGCCGGAGACGCGTTGACGGGCGTCCTGGTTGCTCGTCTGGTCGAGAGTGGCTTCTACCCACCGTCGGTGGCCGCGGCGCTTCCGGCCGCGGTGGCGGCGGCGGCCCGGGCCTGCGAACGGTGGGGCTCGCTTGACTAGGGCGGGCGCCGACTCGTGGGCGCCTCCCTCGCCCCGGAGAGTCCGCGCGATTCGCGATCGGCTCCGGATGGTGTACGGGGTTCCGCTGGCCCAGCCCCACGGCCGCCCGATCGCCGAGCTGGTCCTGACGGTCCTGTCCCAGTCCACCAACGACCGCAACCGGGACGTGGCGTACCTGGGTCTGCGCCAACGCTTCCCCAGCTGGGAGGCCGTCCGCGACGCGCCCGTCGACGAGATCGAGGAGGCGATCCGCCCCGGCGGGATCTCCAGGGTCAAGTCCGCCCGGATCAAGCAGATCCTGCAGGCGATCAGCGCTAGCTCGGAGGACGACGAGCTGTCGCTGGACTGGCTTGATGGCCTTTCCGTTGAGGAGGCGCAGCGCTACCTGACGAGCCTCCCCGGCGTGGGGCGAAAGACGGCCGCCTGCGTGCTCCTGTTCGCGCTCGGGATGCACGACGTACCCGTGGACACGCATGTGTCTCGCGTGTCCACCCGGCTGGGGCTGTTCCGACCCGGCGCTCCGTTTGAGGAGATGCACGACGTGATGCTGGCCTTCACCCCCCGCGGGCAGGAACTCGAGCTGCACCTCAATCTGTTGCGCCACGGCCGGCGCACCTGCCACGCCCGCCGTCCGGCCTGTGCGGACTGCGCGCTGGAGCGAATGTGCCCGAAGGTGGGGGTGACTGGCCAGGACTAAATCGGGCGCTAGACTTGCGCCCGCGATCATCGAATACACGGAGGTTTTGGGGTGCGGTATCTCAGGGGTGGACTGCTCGTTCTGACGGCGATCATGGTGCTGGCACCGGCCGCAGGCGCGTTCGTGTCGAAGACGCCTGCCGGTCATAAATTCGGCGTGATGCTGCGCCCGGAGGCCGCCCAGGCGCATCTCGCGGCGGCCAAGGGGGCGAAGGGTTCGAGCCCCGGCGTCGTCCAGTACCACGGTGGTCCCGTGCTCCATTCTGAGACCGCATACGTGATCTTCTGGGAGCCGGGCGGGACCCACGTCATCTCGGCGAACAGCAAGGCCGTCCTCACGCAGTATCTGACCGATGCGTCCAAGGACAGCGGCCTTACCAACAACGTGTACGGCGTACTCACCCAGTACACCGACACGACCCGATCCGGGGCGCTCTACCAGCAGGCCACCCCGCAGATCGTCGATGACACCCAGGCCTACCCGACCCAGTCGACCAGCTGCTCACTGGCCGCCGGTATGACCGCGTGCGTGACCGACGCTCAGATCCAGGCGGAGATCACCCGTCTGATCACCGCTGGTCACCTTCCGACCGGCACCGGGGCCAACGCTCCGATCTACTTCATGGTCACTCCGACGGACGTCAACGTGTGCATCAGCGGAGGCCAGTGCGCGAGCAACAACTTCTGCGCCTACCACGACTTCTTCACGCTGTCGGGCACCCCCGTCCTGTACGCGTCGGTGCCCTTCGCGGTCTGGGCCAACGGCTCCGTGAAGGGTTGCCAGGACGACGGGACCTCGGTGTACCAGTCGCCAGCTGGGAAGCTCCACGGCGACCAGGGCTACCAGATCGCCGACAACCTCAGCCACGAGCTGAGTGAGACGATCACCGACCCGCTGATCAATGCCTGGTTCAGTGGGGGCAACGGCTCCGAGGTCGGCGACCTGTGCGAGGCATTCGCATCGGTCTCCAATACTCGGAAGGACGTCAGCTCCCTCGCCTACGCGCCGATCCTGTCGGGTAGCGCGTCGGCCGGGACCCTGACCGACCAGCTCTTCGAGACCGACTACTACTACACCCAGACTGAGTGGAGCAACGCCGCCAACGCCTGCGCCGCGACGTAGGGGTCACGCCGCCCGCACAGCGAGCGACGCCGACAACGTAGGCGTCACGCCGCCCGCACAGCGAGCGCCTGAGCAATCCGGGCCACCACGGCGAGTGGCTCATCGCGCAGTTGTAGCCACGTCACCCGGATGACCGTGTAGCCCGCGGCGGCGTGTATCTGGTCCCGACGGCGGTCTCGTTCGAAGGCCAGCCGGTCCCCGTGGGTGTCGTGGCCGTCGACCTCCAGGATCAGCCGGGCGTCGGGCCAGAGGAAGTCGGCTGTGAAGCCCCGGACCTTGGTGTTGACGAGCGGCTGGGGCAGCTCTGCCGTTTTCATGAGATGCCGCATCCGCTGCTCGCCCTTGGAGCGCGTGTACGTGCTGCCCGGGTCTCCGCGTAGCCGGCGCCTGATGATCGCTGCGCCGGGATGGTTCGTGGGCGCGCGCCTTAGTGCGGCCTCTAGGCTGGCGTCGGTGATCAGCCGCTTGGCCCGGGCCTCGCCGAAGGCCTGGTCAAGTTCCTCGCGGCTGGCTTGGCCGGCGAAATCGATGAGCGCCCGAGCGGGCGAGGTCAGGCGGAGGTTGGAGCGGGTGCGAATGTCGGCGGGGTGCAGGCGAGCGGCCCGGTGAAGCCGAACACCGGGGCGCGCCCCGGCCTGGCGCCCGACGAGCGTGACGTCGATCGTCGCTCGGTCGGTGTCGGCGATTCCCCACACGCGCGCCGCGGTGCCATGGCTCAGCACCGCGCCGGGACCCACCGAGAGCAGGGCAGCCGCCTCCCGCCCGTACGTCAGAAGGTTAGGGTCGGCCAGGGTGTACGCCCTGTAGAAGACGTGGACGAGCGTCCCTCGAGCCACTCGGGCCCGGATCGCGCCCGGTGTGAGCCCGGCTTCGCGCAGCTGACTCCAGCTGACCGCCCCGTTCTGAGAGTTGTTGGCCAGCTGATCTACTGCCATGAGGTCACAAAGCTCGCTTTCCGAGCGTCGCTGAGTGGCGCCAGGTCGCTATAGGGCCACCAAACTCACCTAGCCCGGCCGGTCTGGAGCGCTTTGTTATGCCACCCGGCGATTTGGCCGCGTTTTGGTCGTTTTCGCGCCTCATACGCCCACAGGATGCGCTCGCTCCCGACCCTCCAGAAGAAATTCCACTGAGTTGTCAGAGAGTTGGAGCCACGTCGTGGCTGGCCGTGACGGCGAAGTAGCTGGGGCAGTCCGCGCCGCGGGCCGCCTCGCCGAGTTGCGGCAGTCCGCGCCGCGGGCCGCCTCGCCGAGTTGCGGCAGTCCGCGCCGCGGGCCGCCTCGCCGAGTTGCGGCAGTCCGCGCCGCGGGCCGCCTCGCCGAGTTGCGGCAGTCCGCGCCGCGGGCCGCCTCGCCGAGCTGGCCCCGCCCGCCCGGCCCCAAATCTGCTACGCTCTCACTTAGATTTTTGTAACCAGACAGGAGCAGAGCATCGATGGCAAAGACAATAGGCATCGACCTCGGTACGACGAACTCATGCATGGCTGTGCTTGAGGGCGGCGAGCCGACGGTTATTGAGAACGCCGAGGGCGGGCGTACGACGCCGTCCGTGGTGGCGTTTACCCAGGGGGGCGAGAGACTGGTCGGCACCGTGGCCAAGCGCCAGGCGGTGACCAACCCCCAGAACACGGTCTTCTCAATCAAGCGCTTCATGGGCCGCAAGGAGGCCGAGGTGCGCGAGGAGGAGTCGATCGTCCCGTACAAGGTCGTCTCCGGCCCCAACGGCGACGCGCGCGTTGACGCGGGCGGCAAGCAGTACTCCCCGCCTGAGATCAGCGCGATGATCCTCGGCAAGCTGAAGACAGATGCCGAGGCCTACCTGGGCGAGAGCGTCGACAGCGCCGTTATCACGGTGCCGGCGTACTTCAACGACGACCAGCGTCAGGCCACGAAGGACGCGGGCAAGATCGCCGGGCTCGACGTCAAGCGGATCATCAACGAGCCGACGGCTGCGTCACTGGCCTATGGCCTGGACAAGGAGTCAGACCAGACGATCCTCGTCTTCGACCTGGGCGGCGGGACCTTCGACGTCTCCGTCCTCGAGATCGGCGATGGCGTGTTTGAGGTCAAGGCGACGGCGGGCGACAACCACCTCGGTGGCGACAACTTCGACAAGGCGATCGTGGACTGGCTGGTTTCCGAGTTCAAGAAGTCTCAGGGCATCGACCTGAGCCAGGACCCGATGGCTCTGCAGCGTCTCTACGAGGCGGCTGAGAAGGCCAAGATCGAGCTCTCCACGACCCAGGAGACGCAGATCAACCTGCCCTTCATCACCGCTGACTCGAGCGGGCCCAAGCACCTGGACATGCGGCTCACCCGGGCCAAGATGACCGAGCTCACGAGCGCACTGCTCGACCGCACGGTGGCGCCGGTCCGCCAGGCGTTGGATGACGCCAAGGACAAGGGCGCCGACAAGATCGACCATGTCGTCCTCGTGGGCGGTATGACCCGCATGCCCGCGGTCCAGGAGAAGGTCAAGGAGCTGACGGGCAAGGATCCCCACCGGGGCGTCAACCCCGACGAGGTCGTGGCCGTTGGCGCGGCCATCCAGGCAGGTGTCCTGGCCGGGGACGTCAAGGACGTGCTGTTGCTCGACGTCACCCCGCTGACCCTGGGCATTGAGACCAAGGGCGGCGTGATGACGAAGCTGATTGAGCGCAACACGACGATCCCGACCCGCAAGTCCGAGGTCTTCTCGACCGCTGAGGACAACCAGCCGTCGGTGGAAATCCATGTGCTCCAGGGAGAGCGGGAGATGGCCACCTACAACAAGTCGCTGGGCAAGTTCCAGCTGACCGGCATTCCGCCTGCCCCGCGGGGCATCCCGCAGATCGAGGTCACGTTCGACATCGATGCCAACGGCATCCTCAGCGTGTCGGCCAAGGACCTGGGCACCGGCAAGGAGCAGAAGATCGAGATCAAGGCCGGATCCGGCCTCTCCGAGGACGAGATCAAGCGGATGGTCACCGACGCAGAGTCCCACGCCGAGGACGACAAGCGCCAGCGCGAGCTGGCCGAGGCCCGCAACAACGCCGAGAACGCGGCCTACCAGGCTGAGCGCCAGTTGACCGACCTCGGCGACTCGGTCGACGCCTCCTCCAAGGAGGAGATCGAGGCCGCGATCAAGGCCGTGCGAGAGGTCCTCACCTCCGAGGACACTCAGGAGATCAATACCCGGACAGACGCGCTCCAGTCGGCCTTCCACAAGGTCTCCGAGGCCATGTACCAGCGGGCCCAGGAGCAGGCATCGGCCGACGGCTCCACCTCAACCGACGGCACCGACGCATCCAGCAACGGCGCCGCGGCCGAAGAGGAGGACGTGGTCGATGCCGAGGTCGTGAACGAGGGCGAGTAAGCGATGAAAGACGCTCGGAACACGCCCGCCGCGGCCGTCGACGAAGGCGCCGCCGACGAGCATCGCAAGCCGACTGGTTCGGTCCCTGCAGGCGAGCCGGAGGCCCCCGTGGCCCCGGTCTCGCCTGAGCCCGGGCCCTTGTCCGACGACCAGTCGGAAGCGGGGCCGTCGGATGACCACGAGGCCAAGCTGGCGAACGATCTGGAGGAGCTGACGGCGCGGGCCGAGAAGGCCGACGAGTACCTGGATCTGGCCCAGCGCACCAAGGCCGACTTTGAGAACTACCGCCGGCGGGCGGCTCGGGAGGCCAGCGCCGCTCAGGAGCGCGGAGTGATCAAGCTCGCCAAAGAGCTGCTGCCCGCCGTGGACAACCTCGATCGAGCGCTGGAGGCCGTCAAGAGCTCCAGCAACGGCGGCGACCTGCTGGCCGGGATCAAGTTGGTCCACGCCGAGGTCCTGGCCGCGCTGGCCCGAGTCGGAGTCGAGCCGTTCGCCCCTGCCGGCGAGCCGTTCGACCCCTCGTGTCAGGAGGCGGTGGCCCAGCAGCCGATTGAGGGTGCGCAACCGGGGACGGTGGCCGAGGTCTATCAGCGCGGGTACCGGTTGGGTGAGACCGTCATCAGGCCGGCCCGGGTACTCGTCGCGGGATAGGAGCGGGCGAGATGGCTGCGCGCCCCGACTACTACAAGACGCTCGGCGTTGGGAAGAACGCGTCCGACGAGGAGATCAAGAAGGCCTACCGGAAGCTGGCCCGCCAATACCACCCGGACCGCAACTCGGGCGACAAGGAGGCCGAGGAGCGGTTCAAGGAGATCTCCCAGGCCCACGACGTGCTCTCGGACGCCGATAAGCGCAAGGCCTATGACCGTGGAACGGGCCCCTTTGGGGGGTTCGCCACGGGACAGGGTGGGTTTGACCCGGGCTCGTTCACCGGCAGTTTCGGGGACATCTTCTCCAATCTCTTCGGCGGAGCTGGCGGCTCGACCCGCCAGCGCGGCGGCGCTCCCCGCCAGCGGGCGCCCCAGCGGGGCCGTGACGTTGAGACCGAGGTCTCGCTGACCTTCGACCAGGCGGTGAACGGCACCCAGTTGTCGCTGTCCATTCCCACCTCGCAGTCCTGCCCGACGTGCCATGGCACCGGGGCCAAGCCCGGCACCTCGCCCAAGGTCTGCCCGGTCTGCCAGGGCCGCGGCGTGGAGACGGAGAGCCAGGGGATCTTCTCCATGTCGCAGCCCTGCTCGAACTGCCACGGGACTGGGACGGTGATTGAGGATCCCTGCCCGACGTGCGGAGGATCCGGAGCTCAGCACACCGTCAAGCGCCTGCGGGTGAACATTCCGGCGGGGGTCCGAGACGGCAGCCGGGTCCGGCTGGCCGGAAAGGGGGAGGCCGCTCCCCAGGGGGCGCCGGCTGGAGATCTGTACGTGATTACGCGCGTGCAGGAATCGCCGGTGTTCAGGCGCAACGGTTCCAATCTGGAGGTCGAGGTACCGCTGACCGTGCCCGAGGCGCTGAGCGGGGCGGTCGTGGAGGTCCCGACGCTGAACGGGTCAAAGCGGCTGCGGGTGGCGGCCGGAACCAAGCACGGGACGGTTCAGCGGATCCGCGGTGAGGGTCCCCCCCGGCTGGGCGGCAAGGGCCGCGGCGACATCCGCTACCGGTTCGTGATCGACGTCCCGTCGTCGCTGTCGGCAGAACAGCGCGAAGCGGTGGACCAGCTGTCCAAGGTGATGAACGGCAATCCCAGGGCCGACCTGTTCGCCCGAGCCGGCGAGTCGGCCGGGGACGCGGCGTGATGAGCGCGCCGGACGGCGGCGCTCGCGGCAGGCGGGCGTCGGCCCGGATCCAGGTCTCGGCCGAGCGCGGAGTGTTCATGATCTCGGTGGCGGCCGAGCTGGCGGAAATGCATCCCCAGACGCTGCGGATGTATGAGGCCCGGGGCCTGATCGAGCCCCAGCGTTCGCCGAAGGGGACGCGGCTCTACTCCCATCAGGACGTGGAGCGATTGCGCCGCATTCAGGAGATGACCGCCGAACTTGGGATGAACCTGGCCGGCGTCGAGCGAGTGTTTGAGCTCGAGGAACAGCTTGACGCGATGGCCCGCAAGGTCCAGGCGCTGGAGCACCGAGCAGCTGCGCTCAAGGATGAGGTAGCGCGTCTGGAGGCGCTTAGGCGGGAGCTCCGAGCGGAGCTCGTGCCATACGCCCGCGGGGGTCAGCTGGTCCGCGTGGCCGACCTCAAGCACTTCCTGCCGCGCCGGCCAAGCTCTGGCTAAACGTGGTAAAATCTAAGTCGTAGCGACTTAGATTTATCGAACCACGAAGAGTTGATAGGACTCGACCGACATGCAAGGTGACCGTTTCACCATCAAGTCTCAGGAGGCGCTGGAGGCCGCGCAGCGGCTGGCGGACGAGCGCGACAACCCGCAGACGACCCCGGAGCATCTGCTCGCCGTGTTGCTGGAGCAGGACGGCGGTCTCGTGGCGCCGGTACTCCGCAAGCTGGGCGTCGAGCCGGCGACCGTTCGCCAGGACGTGGGTCAGGCGCTCGACGCGCTGCCCACGCTGTCGGGCGGACAGGCCAATGAGCGGGCCGGGGGCTCGAGTGAGCTCGTCCAGATCCTCCGCGGGGCCGAGAAGGAGATGCGCGAGCTGGGCGACGAGTACGTCTCCACGCAGCACCTGCTGCTGGCGATAGCGACGCATCCCGGCCAGGCGGGCGATGCGCTGCGAGGCGCCGGTGCCGGTCGGGACGAGCTGGTCAAGGCGCTGGCCGAGCTGAAGACCCCCCGGGTGACCGACCAGAACCCCGAGGACAAGTTTCAGGCCCTGGAGCGGTTCGGCCGCGATCTGACCGAAGCGGCCACCCAGGGCAAGCTCGACCCGGTGATCGGACGCGACGACGAGATCCGGCGCGTGATCCAGGTCCTCAGTCGCCGGACCAAGAACAACCCCGTCCTGATCGGCGAGCCGGGCGTGGGCAAGACGGCGATCGTCGAGGGCCTAGCCCAGCGAATCGTCGACGGTGACGTGCCGGAGGGCCTACGGGACCGCAGGGTCGTCGCGCTGGACCTCAGCGCGATGGTCGCCGGCTCCAAGTACCGGGGCGAGTTCGAGGATCGTCTGAAGGCCGTCCTGAAGGAGATCGCCGACGCCCAGGGGCAGGTGATCGTGTTCATAGACGAGCTCCACACGATCGTCGGGGCCGGCGCGGCCGAGGGCGCGATGGACGCCGGAAACATGCTCAAGCCGATGCTGGCCCGGGGCGAGCTTCGGGCGGTGGGCGCCACCACCCTGGACGAGTACCGCAAGCACATTGAGAAGGACCCGGCCCTGGAGCGCCGCTTCCAGCCCGTGTTCGTCGGCGAGCCCAGCGTCGAGGACACGATCGCGATTCTGCGTGGCCTCAAGGAGCGCTACCAGGTCCACCACAAGGTCCGGATCCAGGACTCGGCTCTGGTCGCCGCGGCCACGCTGAGCCAGCGCTACATCGCCGACCGGTTCCTGCCCGACAAGGCCATCGACCTGGTTGACGAAGCCGCGTCGAGGATCCGGATGGAGATCGACTCCAAGCCGACGGAGATCGACGAGGTCGACCGCCACATCATGCAGTTGGAGATCGAGCTCGAGTCGCTGACCGGCGACGACGATCCGGGGACTGTCGCTCGGCGGGAGCAGCTCGAGCGCCAGCTGGCCGAGGAGCAGGAGCGCTCGGCCGCCATGCATGCCGAGTGGCAGCACGAGAAGGAGACGATCGGTGCCGTGGCCGAAGTCCAGGACAAGCTTGAGCAGGCCAGGATCGAGCTGGAGCGCGCCCAGCGCGAGGCCGACCTGGGTCGCGCGGCCGAGCTGCAGTACGGAACCATCCCAGAGCTTGAGAAGCAGCAGGCGGAGGCGGAGGCCCGTGAGCGGGAGGAGGCCGGTGACGGGCCGCAGTTCCTCAAGGACCATGTCGATGCTGAGGACATTGCCGAGGTCGTCTCCAAGTGGACGGGCATCCCGCTCAGCCGCCTGATGGAGGGGGAGATCGAGAAGCTGGTCCACATGGAGGAGCGCCTGCACGAGCGCGTGATCGGCCAGGACGAGGCGGTGAGCGCGGTGGCCAGCGCGCTGCGGCGCTCGCGGGCCGGCCTGAGCGACCCCGACCGGCCGATCGGCACGTTCCTGTTCCTCGGCCCGACGGGCGTGGGCAAGACCGAGTTGGCCCGGGCGCTGGCCGAGTTCATGTTCGACAGCTCCGAGGCCATGATCCGGATCGACATGTCCGAGTACATGGAGAAGCACTCCGTGTCCCGGCTGGTGGGAGCGCCTCCCGGATACGTGGGTTACGAGGAGGGTGGCCAGCTCACCGAGGCCGTCCGCCGGCGCCCCTACTCGGTGGTCCTGCTGGACGAGATTGAGAAGGCCCATCCGGACGTGTTCAACACGCTGCTCCAGGTGATGGACGACGGGCGTCTGACCGACGGCCAGGGCCGGACCGTGTCGTTCAAGAACGCGGTGCTGATCATGACCTCAAACATTCCGGGGGGTCGATCGGGCGTCGAGGCCCACTTCAAGCCCGAATTCATCAACCGGCTGGATGACATCGTCGAGTTCCAGCCGCTGACCCGGGAGGAGCTGACCGAGATCGTGGATCTCCAGGTCGCCCGGGTCATCGAGAGGGTGCGGGAGCGGGAAATCGAGGTCGAGCTGACGGACACAGCCAGGACGCTGCTGGGGAACCTGGGCTACGACCCCACGTACGGGGCCCGGCCGCTCAAGCGGGTGATCCAGAAGCGGCTGGTGGACCCGCTGGCCCTGGCGATCCTGGAGGGCCGGTTCGTCCCCGGTGACAGGGTCCGAGTCGACGCCTCCGAAGGCGAGCTGGTTCTGGAGCGGGTGGCCACCGCCACCCCTGCGGCGTAGGGCACCTCGCTCGGCACGCGGTCCCCAGATCAGGTAGAAGTGGGCGACCGCGTCCTGCCGACCAGGAGGAACACATGCCCACCTACATTCTGCTCTCGACCCTGACCCCTGAAGGCGTACAGACGATCAAGAACAACCCCGCCCGGATCAAGGAGGTCAACCGCGAGGTCGAGCAGCTCGGCGCAACGGTCAAGGCGCAGTGGGCCACGCTGGGCCAGTTCGACTTCATCAACGTGGTCGAGGCGCCTGACGAGAAGACGATCGCCCGCGTCTCGCTGGAGCTGGGGTCCCGTGGAACGGCCAAGTACGAGACGCTGACCGCGATCCCGGTGGACGACTTCATTGGCTCGATCTAGCGGCGCTCCACGCGTCCTGGTCCTGGGCTCTGGAGGCCGCGAGCACGCGGTCGTCCAGGCGCTGGCCCGGTCCCCCCGCCGACCGGAGATTCTGTGTGCCCCCGGCAACCCGGGGATCGCCGGGCAGGCAGAGCTCCTGAACGTCCGGGCCGACGACGTGGGCGGCGTCGTCGCCGCCGCCACCGAAGCCGACGTGGACCTGGTGCTGGTGGGCCCTGAAGCGCCACTGGTGGCCGGAGTGAGCGATGCCCTCCGAGAAGCGCGCATCCCGTGCTTCGGACCGAGCCGGGCCGCGGCCCAGCTCGAGGGCTCAAAGGCATTCTGCAAGCAGGTGATGGAGGCGGCCGGCGTGGCCACAGCCGCCTACCGCGTGGTGAACGATCCCCGGGCTGGCCTGGAGGCCATCGATCGCTACCCGGTGGTGATCAAGGCCGACGGCCTGGCGGCGGGGAAGGGCGTCGTGATTGCCCAGGACGAGGCCGAGGCCGGGCGGGCGCTCCACGACCTGCTCGTTGAGCGTCAGTTCGATACCGAGAGAGTGGTGGTCGAGGAGTACCTGGCCGGCGAGGAGCTATCGCTGCTCGCCGTGTGCGATGGCCAGCGAGCCCTCGCCCTGGCCTCCGCTCAGGACTACAAACGGATCCATGACGGGGACCGGGGGCCGAACACCGGGGGCATGGGCTCCTACTGTCCGGTGCCTGCCGTCGACGACTCCGCCGCCCGGGAGCTCGTCAGCCGCGTGCACCAGCCCGTCCTGGACGAGCTCGCCCGTCGGGGCACCCCGTTTCAGGGAGTCCTGTACGCCGGCCTGATGATGACGCCTCAGGGGCCGCGGGTGCTGGAGTTCAACGTCCGCTTCGGCGACCCTGAGACGCAGGCCATCCTGCCCCGGCTGCGGTCTGACCTGCTGGAGCTCGTACAGGCGGCACTTCAGCCGGGCGGACTCGACGGGGTGGAGCTGGAGTGGGCGCCGGAGAGTGCGGTCACGGTCGTGCTCGCCAGCCCCGGTTATCCGGAGAACCCCGTTACCGGCCAGGTGATCAGCGGGCTCGATGCCGTGAGGGACGATGTGTTCGTAACCCACGCGGGCACGGCCACAGCGCCGGACGGATCGCTGGTCACGGCTGGCGGCAGGGTGCTGGGGGTGACCGCGCTGGGCCGGGATGCGGATGCCGCCCGCGCTGCCGCCTATGCTGCCGCCGACATGATCGACTTTCAGGGCAAGCAGATGCGTGGCGACATCGCCGCGAAGGTGGCCGCGTGATGGGCGAGCCGGCGCCTCAGACCATGGCCGAGCCGTCGGCTGAGTTTGAGGACCTGGAGGTCGATGCCCCGCTGGTCGGCATCGTGATGGGCTCAAAGAGCGACCTGGCGGCCATGGAGGCGGCGGAGAAGGAGCTGACTGAGCGCGGGATCAGGTGTGAGGTCCGTGTCATGTCGGCTCACCGCGAACCCGACAAGGTGGCCGACTACGCCAAGAACGCCCGGATGCGTGGCCTCCGGGTGATCATCGCCGGGGCGGGCCTGTCGGCTGCGCTGCCCGGAGTCGTGGCCGCCCACTCGGAACTTCCAGTAATCGGAGTCCCGCTGACCAGCCGGACCTCGGTGGCCGGTGGACTCGACGCGCTGCTGTCGATCGCTCAGATGCCGCCGGGGGTCCCGGTGGCCTGCGTGGGAGTCGACAATGCTCGCAACGCCGCCGTCCTGGCGGCGCGCATCCTCGCCGCGTAGCCCCGCGCTCAGGCGAACTCGTGAGGCGGTCGCTCGACCACCTCAATCACATGCACGACGCGCTCCGTGCAGATCTCGTGGGCCACCAGCCCCGCGAGGGCCAGAAGCGCGATCAGGAGGCCGTTGGCCAGGGTCAGCCAGCGGCTCACGTTGGGGACGAACACCGCCGCGCCCACCATCTCCCAGATGGCGACACTCGCCATCCCGCCGGCCAGCGTTGACCACAGCCCGAGGCCGCGACCGAACAGCCACAGCTCCGGGTGGCCGGCCAGCCGCCGTTTATGCCCCAGCAGGCCAACGAACATGAGCGACAGGAAGCAGCCGGCCGCGCCGATCCCCAGCCCCACGCCCTTGACCGCGTCTGGGCCGAAGGCCACAGAACCCACGATCAACATGACGGCGGCGCCCAGGGCACCGAGATTGAAGAAAAAGCACTGGCGTGACATGGCAGAACCTCTTATGCGCCCGCTCTCTGCTCCTCCTCAGACGGACTGAGCGTAGCTGGATCCGCCCGTCCGCGCAAGAAGCTCTCGCATACGGCGATCGCGTCTTCGATCGTCTCCCAGTGCAGGGCGTCAGGCTGGTCGGTGGGCCAGTGGTAGTTGAGCGGGAGCTTTGTCTGCGCCACCGAGGCCAGGGTCGCGGTCGGGTAGCCGGCGCGCAGCGCGATGATGGCGTCCGTGGCGGCGACGGTCCGGATCCCTCGCGTGATGGGTACGCCGGCCGCGGCGGCTGCCTCGGCCAGCGACTCGCGCATGGCCGGCGGGTAGTGGCGCATCTTCAACATGCCCTCGGCCTCAAGGACGATCAGCGTCGGCCCACCCAAACACTCCAGGCATAGGAACTCGGTGCGGGCCGGATCCAGCTCGGAGAAGTGACGCCGCCCGAAGGCCTGCATTCCCTCGCTGAACGACTCCTCCGACCCCGTGGAGAGGAGCAACACGCGGACGCCCCTGATCGGGTCGCTCTGAAGCGACCGGGCCACGGCCAGGAGGACCCCGACCGCGCTCAGGTTGTCGTTGGCTCCCGGCACGACCTCGGCTCGGGCGATGTCCAGCATTGCGGTGCTCGCGCCGAGCGAAACGGTCACGCCGGCCCGGAGCACGCGCCGGCTTCCCAGAAGAGCGCCCAGCGCCGTGATCATCGGGCCGAGCCAGACGCCGTACAGAATCGGGAGGGTCTGCTTGGAGCGCTCATGGAGCCGGGGAAAGAGCCGCGGGCCTATCTGGCCCAGCGCGGGGTGGAATACGAGTCCCGAGTGCGCGGCGTCGTGGTGGGCCACCAGCGCGACCGTCCTGGGGGCCCGCGGGTCTCCGATCTCGCCCACGACGTTCCAGGTGGAGCGGTGAGGCATCAGCGCTCGCCGAAACCACCTCCGGCCGTGGCCGAGGTCATCCCACAGCGCCGCGGCACCGACCCCCGAGGCCACGGCCGCCACCACACGCCGGCCGAGTCCAGGACGTCGGAGCGCCCGCAGCCCCGAGCCGGCCGCGAGCAGGTTGGCCAGCGTGATCGGCCACCAGTAGGTGCCGTGGGCTCGCTCCTCCTCGACCCGCGCCTCGGCGCCGTGGTCACGCAGCCGCTGAGCGATCCACTCGGCGGCTCGCCGCTCGCCGTCGGAGGCCGAGGGCCGCTCAAACGCGGCCAGATGGCGGATGGCCTCGCGCCAGTCGTCGGTGCCGGGATCCTCCGAGGTTTCCGCGTGTAGAACCACTCGGGTAGTTTTATCGACATCGAACTTCGACCCTGGGGAGTGAGCGTGGAGCAACGCGACATCAGCATGGGCGAGCGTCAGGCCACGGAGCGTCAGCGCGGGGCGTCGGGCGGTGCCGCGATCCAGGTTCGACCAGTGCGGAGCCGCGCCGACGTGAACACGTTCATCCGTCTGCCCTGGCGGCTGTACAAGGGCGCGGACAACTGGGTCCCGCCCCTGATCTCCGAGCGCAAGCGCCATCTGGACCGTCGCCGGAACCCGTTCTTCGAGCACGCCGAGGCTGAGTACTTCATCGCCTGGCGGGGTCGCGAGCCGGTGGGACGGATCACCGCCCACGTGGACCATTTGCTCAACGAGTTCCAGAACAACCGCTGGGGCCTGTTCGGCTTCTACGAGTCCGCCCGCGATCCCGAGGTGGCCGCGGCGCTTTTGGACACGGCCGAGGCCTGGCTCCGCGAGCGGGGACGCGACCGGATGCTCGGCCCGCTGGACTTCTCCACCAACCACGAGTCCGGGCTCCTGATCGAAGGCCAGGAGTTCAAGCCCCAGATCCTGGAAAACTGGCATCACCCCTACTACCGGGAGCTGATGGAGGGACAGGGATTGATCAAGGCCATGGATCTCTACAAGTGGGAGATCGACTACTCCAACCGGGATCAACTGCTCCCGATCATCGTCGATCTGGCCGATCGCCTGGAGCCGGAGCACGGGATCCGTCTCCGGCGCATGCACAAGCGCGACCTGGAGCAGGAGGTCCGGTCGTTCGTCAAGGTGTACACGAGCGCCTGGTCGACGAACTGGGGCTTCGTCCCTCCCACCGACGCGGAGATCGCCCACATGGCCAAGGAGCTGAAGCCCGTTCTGGACGATGACTTCGCCTGCGTGGCCGAGACGGCCGACGGGGAGGTGGCCGGGGTATCGCTGTCGCTGCCGGACTTCAACATGGTCCTGTCGGAGATCAACGGGCGTTTGCTGCCCTTCGGCTGGATCAAGGCGCTTCGCGCCCAAAAGAGGATCGACAAGATCCGGGTGTTCGCGCTCGGAGTGAAACCCGAGTACCAGCACACGGGAGTGGCCGCCGCGCTCTACCGGGACGTGTGGGATGCGGTGGGCAAGCGCAATTTCTGGGGCGCTGAGACCGGCTGGATCCTGGAGGTCAACGAGCCCATGAACCGGGCCATGGAGGCCCTCACGGGCAGGATCATCAAGCGGTACCGGCTGTATGAGCGCCTGCTCGACCCTGCCGCCGCTCCGGCGTACCCCGGCGCCTCGTAGCCTCGTAGAGGTGATCCCCCGCTACACGCGCGCTGAACTGGCCGAGCTGTGGTCAGACCACGCCCACTTCGAGGCCATGCGTCAGGTCGAGGTGGCGGCCGCCGAGGCGATGGAAGGCCCGACGCCCGAGGAGCTCGAGGCCATCCGAGCCGCCACGTTCACGGTGCAGGAGATCGCCGACCGCGAGCAGGTGACCGACCATGACACGGCGGCGTTTGTGGACGTGCTGGCGGCCTCGGCCGGTCCGGCCGGACGGTGGATTCACCACGGGCTGACCTCCAGCGACGTCCTGGACACCGGACTGGCGCTGCAGCTCCGCGGCGCGGCCAGGCTGATCCTCCCCGACTCCCGCGGGCTCGTCCGGGCGCTGGCCGGTAGGGCTCGAGAGCACGTGGACACGCTGTGCGTGGGACGGACCCACGGAGTCCACGCCGAGCCGACCACGTTTGGGATCAAGCTGGCCGGTTTCGCGTTTGAGGCCCACCGAAATGCTCAGCGGCTGGAGCGGGCCTTTGCCCAGGTCGCGGTGGGAGCCATCTCCGGGGCCGTGGGCACCTACTCGGCCACGGGCCCGGAGTTCGAGGAGCGGGTGCTGGGCCGGCTGGGGCTCGAGCGCGAGCCGGTGTCCACACAGGTCGTGGCTCGCGACCGCCACGCCGAGCTGCTGGAGGCGATCGCCCTGGCCGGGGCCGGGTTGGAGCGCCTGGCCACCGAGATCCGCCACCTGGCCCGGACCGAGGTGGGGGAGGTATCAGAACCGTTTGCCGCGGGGCAGAAGGGATCCAGCGCGATGCCTCACAAGCGCAACCCGATCAAATCCGAGCAGGTGGTGGGCCTGGCTCGGGTGCTGCGGGGTAACGCGCTGGCCGGGCTCGAGGACGTGGCCCTGTGGCACGAGCGCGACATCTCGCACTCCTCGGTGGAACGGATCATCCTGCCCGACTCCACGATCCTGCTCGACCATCTCCAGCGCCGCTCGATCGGGCTCGTTGAGGGGATGGTGGTCAACGCCGCGCGGATGCGCTCGAACCTCGAGCTGACTCGCGGTGCCCTGTTCTCCCAGCGAGTCCTCCTGGCGCTCGTGGAGACGGGCATGGCCCGAGATGACGCCTACCGGGTCGTGCAGCGACTGGCCCGGCGGGCCATCGACGAAGGGGTTCAGATGCGCGAGCTGCTGGCGGCGGAGCCCGTCGCGGAGCCGCTCGACCTGGACGCGATCTTCGATTTCGCGCCGTTTGTCCGCTACGCGCACGAAATCGTCGGCCGGCTGGCCGCGATCGCGTAGTGGCCCGCTGTGCCGTCAGACCGACCCGCTAGGATCGAATCGTGACCCTTCTGGCAGACCTTCCCCGGATCGCTTCGGGCAAGGTTCGCGAGATCTACGAGGCCGCCCCGGACACGCTCCTGCTGGTCGCCTCAGACCGGATTTCCACCTACGACGTCGTCCATCCGACGGGAATTCCGGACAAGGGAAGCGTCCTCACCGGGCTATCTGCCTTCTGGTTTGACCGGACGGCCGACATCATCGCCAACCACCTTCTGTCCGTGACCGAGGGTGTGCCCGAGGAGGTCCGAGGCCGGGCGATGTCCGTTCGTCGGCTGGAGATGCTCCCCGTGGAATGTGTCGTCCGGGGCTACATCACCGGCTCGGGGTGGAAGGACTACCAGGCCACCGGCGCCGTCTCCGGGATCGAGCTCCCGGCCGGACTGCGCGAGTCCGACCGGCTTCCCGAGCCACTCTTCACCCCCAGCACCAAGGCCACCACCGGCCACGACGAGGCGATCGACTTTGAGGGCGCCGTCGAGCTGATCGGCGACCGTGGGCTGGCCGAGCAGGTGCGAGACCTGTCGTTGGCCATGTACTCCAGGGCCGCCGAGCACGCCCTGGACCGGGGCATCATCCTGGCCGACACCAAGTTCGAGCTGGGGCTTGATGGCCAGGGGACGCTCACGCTCGGAGACGAGGTGTGCACACCTGACTCCTCGAGGTTCTGGCCCGCCGACCAGTACGAGCCCGGTCGATCGCAGCCGAGCTTTGACAAGCAGTACGTGCGGGACTGGGCCTCCGGCACGGGGTGGGACCGCACACCGCCGGCCCCCCCGATCCCTGACGAGGTCGTGGCCCAAACCCGTGAGAAGTACGTCGAGGCCTACGAGTGGATCACCGGCGAGCCCTTTGTCCGGTGGCTCGAGCGCACCGGGGCCGGCGCATCCTCCTGACCGACGGCTTGTGATGCGCGCCCGCGTGCTGATCCGGCCCAAGCAGGGGATTCTCGATCCGCAGGGTCAGGCGGTCGAGCGGGCCCTGCCCGCGCTCGGGTTTGACGGCGTCAGCAACGTCCACGTGGGGCGGCTGGTCGAGCTCGACGTCGACGACCTGACCCAGTTGCCCGATATGTGCGAGCGCCTGCTGTCCAATCCCCTGATCGAGGATTACGAGATCGTGGAGGAGGTCCCGTCATCCCCATGAAGTTCGGAGTGGTTCGCTTCCCGGGCTCTTGCGATGACATCGACGCCCTCGGAGCGGCGGCTCGGGTGGGCGAAGCCGTGGAGCTCTGGCACGCCGACCGCGACCTCCAGGGGGTCGATACCGTGATCATCCCCGGGGGCTTCTCCTACGGGGACTACCTGCGGGCCGGGGCCATCGCCCGGTTTGCCCCGGTCATGGAGGAGGTGGCTGACTTCGCTCGCCACGGCGGGATCGTCCTGGGCATCTGCAACGGCTTCCAGATCCTGTGCGAGGCCCGTCTGCTCCCAGGGGCTCTGCTGCCCAACCCATCGCTGCGCTTCGTGTTCCGTCAGGTGGAGCTTGAGGTGGTCGATCCCGCCACGACCTTTACCAGGGTCTGTGAGCCCGGTGAGCGGCTCTCGATCCCGGTCAAGCACACGACCGGGCGTTTCTATTCGCCGGACCCAGTTCACGTGGTCCTCCGTTACGCGCCGGGGCACAACCCGAACGGCTCTCAGGATGAGATCGCGGGGATATGCAATGACGACGGCAACGTGTTCGGCCTGATGCCTCACCCCGAGCACGCTGTGGACCAGCTGACCGGGTCCATCGATGGTTTGAAGATCTTCGAGTCGATTCGAGCAGATGTCTCCGACCGCGTCGCCGCCTAGCCGCCACCGCCAGCTCGGGCTCACCGACCACGAGTACGAGCTGATCGTGGAGCGGCTCGAGCGTGAGCCAAACGATGTTGAGCTGGCCATGTTCTCGCTCATGTGGTCAGAGCACTGCGCCTACAAGCACTCGCGCAGGCTCCTTCGCCGGCTGCCCACCGAGGGACCGCATCTGCTCATGGGGCCGGGGGAGAACGCCGGCGCGGTGGACGTTGGTCAGGGCCTGGCCGTGGCCTTCAAGGTCGAGTCTCACAACCATCCGAGCGCGGTCGAGCCCTTCCAGGGGGCGGCCACCGGGGTGGGAGGGATCCTGCGCGACGTGTTCGCCGTGGGCGCCCGGCCGATCGCTGTGCTGGACTCGCTGCGCTTCGGTGAGCCGGGCGAGTCAAGCCGCGCCCGCTACCTGCTCGAGCGGGCGGTGGCCGGGATCGGGCACTACGGAAACTCGATCGGCGTGCCCACGGTGGGGGGCGAGATCTATTTCGAGTCGAGCTACGAGCAGAACTGCCTGGTCAACGCCATGTGCCTGGGCCTCGCCCAGGCCCAGCGGCTGATCCGCTCGGCCGCCACGGGGCCCGGCAACGTGGTGATGCTCCTGGGAGCGCTCACGGGCCGTGACGGCATCGGCGGTGCCTCGGTACTGGCCAGCGCTGAGCTGGGCGAGGGAGACGAGGCCAAGCGCCCGTCCGTCCAGATCGGCGATCCGTTCACAGAGAAGAAGCTTCTGGAGTGCTGTCTGGAGCTCCTTGACCGCGGCCTGCTCGACTCGCTTCAGGATCTGGGAGCCGCGGGGCTCACCTCCTCGGTGTCCGAGATGGCCAGCAAGGGCGCCGTCGGCATTGACATCGACGTCTCCCGCGTGCCGCTGCGTGAGCCGGACATGGAGCCGTTCGAGATCATGATCTCCGAGTCCCAGGAACGGATGCTCTGCGTGGTCGCCCCCGAGCGGGTGGGACCGGTCATGGAGGTGTGCCAGCACTGGGAGGTCACGGCCACGCCGATCGGGGCGGTGACCGACGACGACCGGCTCCGGGTCCTGCACGCCGGTGCGCCCGTGGCGGATCTGCCCGTCCACGTCCTGGTTGACGACTGCCCCCTGTACGACCTGGAGCCGATCCAGCCGGCGGTCGACCTGTATCCGCCACCGGCGCCGATTCTGGCGAGTGCTGAGACCCCGGCCCAGACCCTGCTGGCGCTGCTCGGCTCTGCCAACCTGGCCTCCCGCCGCCCCGTGTTCGAGCAGTACGACTCGGTGGTCCAGTCGCGCACGGTGCGCCGACCCGAGCAGGCCGATGCCGCCGTGCTGGTCCTGGCCGACGACTTGGCGATCGCCGTTTCCATCGACGGCAACGGCCGGCGCGTGGCCTGCGACCCCCGGCGCGGCGCGGCCGAAGCGGTGTACGAGTGTGCCGCCAATCTGGCCTGCGTGGGAGCCGAGCCCCTGGGCCTGACCAACTGCCTGAACTTCGGCAATCCGGAGAAGCCTCACGTGGCCTGGCAGCTGACCGAGGCCGTGCAGGGGCTGTCTGAGGCCTGCCGGGCGCTGGAGATCCCCGTGGTGGGCGGCAACGTCTCGCTCTACAACGAGGCTCCGTCGGGGCCGATCTTCCCCACCCCCGTGGTCGGGATCGTCGGGCTGCTCGGCGATGTCCGATCGGCCGGACGGCTCGGGTTCCTGGCCGAGGGGGACGCGATCGCCCTCGTCGGCCAGTTCGAGCCCTCCCTGGTCGGCTCCGAGCTGGCCAAGCTCCTCGGCCGGCCTCCCGTGGGGCAGCTTCCGGCGCTCGACGAGGCCGCCGCGCGACAGGCGCTGGCGGTGGTGCGAGCCGGCGTGAGCTCGGGGCTCTTCCACAGCGCCCACGACATCGCCGAGGGAGGGATTGGTGTCGCGCTGGCCGAGTGCTGCCTGGCCGGAGACCTGGGGGCGACCGTCACGCTCCCCGACGGCCTGGAGCCGTTCGGCGAGGCGCCCGGGCGCGGGTTCATCGTCTCGGGCTCAGCTGAAGGGCTGGAGCAGGCCGCCAACACATCCGGTGCGGCGTTCCAGATGATCGGGAGCGTCGGCGGCGACGCCCTTCAGATCGCAGGTGTCCTCAGCGTGGGGCTGGATGCGTTGCACGGTGCCTGGTCAGACGGACTGACTTGACCACGGGACGGCGCCCGGGGCCGCTGCTAGCCTCGTCTGTGGGTCCTGCCGCGGGACCCGTCACCCTGTTGAGGGCCTGTGCGACTCTCTGACGATCACCGTGATGGACCGCGCGACGAGTGCGGTGTCTTCGGCATCTATGCGCCGGACCACGACGTCGCCCGCTTGGCCTACTTCGCCCTGTTTGCCCTCCAGCACCGGGGGCAGGAGTCGGCCGGCATCGCCACCGCGCCTCGCGAGGGCAACATCATGGCCATCAGGGACCAGGGCCTGGTGGCGCAGGTGTTCAACGAGCACATGCTGCGCTCGCTGGTGGGCGAGATGGCCATCGGCCACGTCCGCTACTCCACCACCGGCTCCTCCCAGTGGGAGAACGCCCAGCCGATCGTCCGCGACGACCGGCGGACCCTGGCCCTGGCCCACAACGGCAACCTGATCAACGCGGTCGAGCTCCACGCCGAGCTGCGGGAGCGGGGCGTGGCGCTCCACTCCACCTCGGACTCCGAGATCATCGCGGCGCTGCTGGCCACCCACCCGGCGCAGCGCATTGAGGACGCCGTGGCCGACGTGCTGCCCAAGCTGCGGGGAGCATTCTCGACCGTGGCCCTGACCGATGACGCGGTCATCGCCTTCCGCGACCCTCATGGGCTGCGGCCCCTGGCCCTGGGGATGATCGAGGATGAGTCCGGCGGGGCCTCGTACTGCGTGGCCAGCGAGTCGTGCGCGTTTGACCTGATCGGGGCTCAGTTCCTCCGCGAGGTCCAGCCTGGGGAGCTGATCGTCCTGACCGAGGGTGGATTTCGCAGTCGGATGGTCGCCCCGGGCGAGCGACACGCCTTCTGCGTCTTCGAGTACATCTATTTCGCCCGGCCGGACTCAAAGATGGCCGGGACCGTCCTCCAGGCTGCCCGGGCCCGAATGGGCGAGATCCTGTGGCGTGAGGCGCCCGCGGAGGCCGACCTGGTCATCCCGGTGCCCGACTCGGGCAACGCCGCGGCCCGCGGGCTGGCCCGGGCCGCCGGCCTGCCTCAGGACGACGGCTTCATCAAGAACCGGTACGTGGCCCGGACGTTCATCCAGCCAGGTCAGGAGCTGCGACGCCATGGTTTGCGACTCAAGTTCAACCCTTTGCGCGAGGTTGTGGCAGGCAAGCGTCTGATCGTGGTCGACGACTCGATCGTGCGGGGCAACACCATGCCCGGGATCGTCCAGATGCTCCGCGATGCCGGGGCGGCCGAGGTCCACGTGCGCATCTCCTCTCCGCCGATCAAGCACCCGTGCCACTACGGGATCGACATGTCCTCACGCGAGGAGATGATCGCCCACGGACGCACGGTCGAACAGGTGTGTCAGGAGATCGGCGCCGACTCACTGCACTACCTGAGCCTGGAAGGCGTGTATGAGGCGGTGGGCGCCACCCGGGCGACCCATTGCGATGCCTGTTTCAGCGGCGAGTACCCGCTGGTCGGCACCGAGGAGTCGGGCGGCAAGCACGCCCTGGAGAACGGGCTGGCGCTGCATACTTCCCTGGTCAAAGCTTGAAGCTCGCCGTTCTGGCCTCGGGCGCCGGCACGAATCTTCAGGCGCTGCTGGACCGGGTCCACGGTCGGGATGGGATCAACGTCGTGGCGGTGGCGTCAGACAGGCCGGAGGCTCCGGCCCTGGACCGGGCCATCCGTGCCGGCGTCGCGACCGCGACGTTTCCCGCCGCTGACTTTCGCGGGCGGGCCGAGCGCGACCAGGCGCTGGCCGACTGGCTGACGGCCCGAGACGTCGGGCTTGTCGTCCTGGCCGGGTACATGCAGCTCCTGAGCGGCGCGTTCCTGGATCGGTTTGACCGCCGCGTGATCAACGTCCATCCGGCGCTGCTGCCGGCGTTTCCGGGACTTCGGGCGGTTGAGCAGGCGCTCGAGCACGGGGTCCGCGTGTTCGGTGTGACCGTCCACTTCGTGGACGAGGGGGTGGACACCGGACCGATCATCCTTCAGCGGGCGGTGGAGATACCGGATGCCCAGGACGCGAACAGCGTGCTGGACCAGCTTCAGCCGATCGAGCATGAGCTGCTGCCCGAGGCAGTTCGGTTGATCGCGGCCGGCGCCGTTCGCGTCGACCCGGCCAACCCCCGCCGCGTCATGATCGATCGCTAGAGTCGGGCGAACATGGAGCCGGGCATCGAGTCCGTGAGCAAGACAGCGCCGGTCCAACCCGGTGAGGTGCAGATTGCCCGCGCGCTGCTGTCGGTCTCCGACAAGACCGGGCTCATCGACTTCGCTCGCGGCCTGGTCGAGCTGGGGATTGAGATCGTGTCCACCGGTGGTACGGCTCAGGAGCTCTCCGGGGCCGGGATATCGGTCCGTGCGGTGTCCGATTTCACCGGCTTCCCGGAGATCATGGACGGGCGCGTCAAGACGCTTCACCCGAAGCTCCACGCCGGCCTGCTCGCCCTTCGGGACCAGCCGGAGCATCTGCAGGCCGTGGAGGACAACGACGTTGAGCTGATCGACATGGTGTGCGTGAACCTGTACCCGTTCGAGCGCGTCGTGGGCCGGCGGGTCCCCGACGAGGAGGTGATCGAGAACATCGACATCGGCGGCCCGACGATGGTCCGGGCGGCGGCCAAGAACTTCGCTTTCGTCGCCCCGGTGGTCACCCCGGAGAGCTACGACGCGGTCCTGGCCGAGCTCCGCGAGTCCGACCGGCGGCTCTCCATGACCACTCGGGAGAGCCTGGCCTCGGAGGCGTTCGCGTACACGGCCCGGTATGACAGCGCGATCGCCCGCTGGTTCCAGGAGCGCCGGGAGGACTTCCCGACCCTGATGGTTCGGGCCTACGAGAAGCTGCTCGACCTTCCGTATGGCGAGAACCCCCATCAGCGCTCAGCTTTCTATTCCCAGGTCGGTGCCCGGACGCACATCCTGTCGATGGTCTCGCAGCTGGGTGGAAAGGAGCTCTCGTTCAACAACCTGCTCGATCTGGACGCCGCGCGGCTGCTGGTGAACGAGTTCCAGGTCCCGACCTGCGCGATCGTCAAGCACAACAACCCGTGCGGGACCGCTGTGGGACGCAACCCGCTCGAGGCCTACGAAAAGGCCTTTGCCTGCGACCCGATGTCGGCCTACGGCGGGATCGTGTGCCTCAACCGTCGTGTCGACCGAGCGCTGGCCGACGCCATCGTGGACCAGTTCGCCGAGGTGGTGTTCGCCCCCGGCTACGACGACGACGCCCTTGAGGTGCTGTGCACCAAGCGCAACCTGCGGATTCTGGATGACCGGGAGCGCAGGACCCAGAGCCTCCTGGATCCGGACCTCCGCCAGGTCCTGGGCGGAATCCTGGTCCAGGACCGCGACTACGGCTTCCAGGAGCGCGAGGAGATGCAGGTCGTCTCAGAGCGCAAGCCCAGCGAAGAGGAATGGCAGAACCTGCTCTTCGCCTGGCGGGTGTGCAAGCACGTGCGCTCCAACGCGATCGTCGTGACCCGTGACCTGGCCACGATCGGCGTCGGCGCCGGCCAGATGAGCCGCGTGGACTCGGTCCGGTTCGCGCTGGAGAAGGCGCTATCGGACATCTCGGGGGCGGCGCTGGCATCGGATGCCTTCTTCCCATTCGCTGACGGACCCCAGCTCGCGCTGGATGCTGGCGTGACCTCAATCATCCAGCCGGGGGGATCGATCCGCGATCCGGACGTGGTGGACGCGATCAACGCCGCCGGCGCAGCCATGGTCTTCACGGGCCGGCGCCACTTTCGGCATTGACCATCGGCCGCCATCCTGGCCAACCTCCCTCACCGTGGGAGGGCGTGTATGGCTTCAGTCGCGTGGTCCGCGCCGGCTCGATCGTGTTCGTGGCTGGGACGACCTCGGTTAACGTCGACGGCGTGGTCATCGGCGACACCCCGTACGAGCAGGCGCGGGTGATCCTGGCCAAGATCGTGACCGAGCTCGGTCGAGCGGGCGCTCGACCCACGGACGTGGTCAGAACCCGAGCCTATGTGACCGACATCTCCCGGGCCGACGACGTCGGCCGGGCCCACGGCGAGCTGTTCGGCGAGGTCAGGCCGGTGATGACGATGGTCGAGGTTTCGGCGCTGATCGACCCCAGGATGCTGGTGGAGATCGAGGCCGAGGCGGTCGTGGAGTAGGTCTCGCCGCTCCAATTTCCGGGTCGGAGGGTGAGAAAGGTACCTGACCTAACACCCCGTAGTGCGTACTAGCCTTAGTCGCCCCAACCCCATAGGGGAGCCATGTCGATCACCGCAGGGCGTCCGGTGTTCTCTCAACCGGTCAGCTGGTGTCGTTTGCAATCGGCGCGATCGCATCCAATCGGGCTCACCAAACGCGCGCCCGGTCCCATTGGTTATGTAACCCGGGGTCGCGAACGCTCCTGTAGGAGCGCAGGACGGCGCGTAGAAAACTTGTCCAGTTGCCACTGCGGCCCGAGCGCAGCGTCCTAGCCTGAGACGAGATGTTCAAGCGGACCCTGACCACGATGTGGGCCCGTAAGCCGACCTTTGCCCTGATCGTGGCCACCGTTGGCGTGCTTGCTCTGCTGACCGTGTTCGCGATCGAGCTGTCGAACACGCAGGCCAAATCCAAGCAGGACGTCATCTCGCGCGTGCACGAGCGCGCGGTGCTCGCGGCAGCGCTGATCGACAGCCTGTTCCAGAGCGTCCAGCAGCAGATCCCCCAGGACACGGCGAAATACGGCGCCCGGGTCGTCCCGAACCGCCTCCTGGACGCCCAGGCGCAGGGAAGCGATTACGCCGCCCTGCTCAACAAGTCGGGGAAGGTGATCGCCAGCTCGCGCGGCTTCAACGCCCAGGCGCGTGCAGACCTCTCGCACTCCGTGGCCCTTGCACTCGTGCGCAGGGGCGACCCCTACGGGGTTGGGAACGTCTTGCCATATGGCAAGGCCGGGGTCGTGAACCTGGCGACTGCGTTCCCGACGCGCTACGGAGCCAGAACTCTGATCACGGGCTTCCCCCCTCAGACGCTGAGCCTGCTTCTCGGCGGCGAGCTACGCAAGATCCCCGGCGTCGCGGGGGCCCACAACTACCTGCTCGACGGTCGAGACACGGTGCTCGCGTCCACCAACCCAGCCATCCCCGCCGGCTATCGCTTCACCTCGCCAGGGCAGGTTGGCGCGCTAAGTCACTCATCGGGGAACAGGAACGGCCACTACTACGAGCAGACCCCGCTGGTCAACTCGAGCTGGCGAATCGTCCTGGCCGCCCCCGATGGCCCGCTGTTTGCCAGCGTGAGCGGGTTCCGGAAGTGGCTGCCGTGGCTCATCTTCGGCGCGTTCGCACTCGTGGCCATCGTCGCGCTGGCCCTCGGACGGCGCGTGCTGCAGTCGGCTGAAAGCAATCTCGTTCAGGCGAACGCCCGACTTGCGTCCGTCAACCACGAGCTCGCCGTCAGCAATGACGAACTGGAGCGGCGGGCGACGGAGCTGGCGCGCTCCAACGCGGAGCTCGAGCAGTTCGCCTCGATCGCGTCCCACGATCTCCAGGAGCCGCTGCGGAAGATCCGCACCTTCACTGAGCAGATCACCTCGATGGAGTCCGACCGCCTCTCCGAACGCGGTCGGGACTACCTCAACCGAACCAACAACGCCGCGGCGCGGATGCAGGCGCTGATTCAGGGCCTGCTCCAGTTCTCGCGGGTGACCACGCAGGCGCGGCCGTTTGGCCTCGTCGACCTCCAGCGGGTCGTGGAGGAGACGCTCGAGGATCTCTCGACGGAGACCGAGCGCTCCGGTGCGACCGTGCGGGTCGGCAGGCTGCCGGCGATCCATGCCGACGGCCTCCAGATGCGCCAGCTGTTCCAGAACCTGATTTCAAACGCGATCAAATTCCACCGCGATGGAGTGGCCCCCGAGGTCAGCGTCGAGGCTCGGGTTTCAGAGGAACAGCTGCTGCTGACCGTCCAGGACAACGGCATCGGCTTCGAACCGCAGTACTGCGGTCGAATCTTCCGTGTCTTCGAGCGCCTCCACGGGCGCAGCGAATACCCGGGAACCGGCATCGGGCTGGCGCTCTGCCGGAAGATCGCCGAACGTCACGGCGGCACGATCCTTGCCGAGGGAGAGCTGGGTGCAGGCGCGACTTTCACGGTCATTCTGCCGGTCGGGTCCACGGCTGTCCTCCGCTCTCCCGAGCCCGCCGGCAACGGCAGATCGACGGATCAGGAGCGGGCACATGTCACAACCTGAGGCGGGAGGACGGCCCATCACGATCTTGATGGCAGATGACGACGAGGAGGACTGCGAGCTCACGCGTCAGGCGCTTGCGGACGCCCGTTTGACCAACGACATGCGGTTCGTCCACGACGGGCAGGCATTGATGGACTACCTGAATCGCGCTCGGCGGGGGGAGGATCCGGCCTCCACGCCGTGGCCGGGGATCATCCTGCTGGATTTGAACATGCCCAAGAAGGACGGTCGGGAGGCGCTGGCTGAAATCAGAGCCGACGAGGTGCTGCGACGTATCCCGATCGTGGTCCTGACCACGTCGAGCGACGAGGAGGACGTGCTCCGCACGTACAACCTCGGCGTCAGCTCGTTCATCACCAAGCCGGTTACGTTCGCCGGCCTGGTCGAGGTGATGGACGTATGGAAGCGCTACTGGTTTGAGATCGTCGATCTGCCCCACCTGCATGACCGTCGCGACTGAACTCATAAGAGTCCTGCTGGTCGAGGACGACGAGGACGACTATCTGATCGTCCGCGACATGCTGGCCAGCCAGCGGCAGGTCCGGTTCGACGTGGACTGGATCACGACCTACGACGAGGCGCTCGCGGCGATCCGAGAGCACCGCCACGACGTCTACCTGATCGACTATCAGCTCGGCAGTCGCACCGGGCTCGATCTGGTGCGCGAGAGCTTCGCTTGGGCGTCGCGCGCGCCCGTGATTCTGATGACCGGACACGGTGACTACGACATCGATCTGGAGGCAACGGCTCTCGGTGTCACCGACTACGTCACCAAGCAGGGGCTGAACCCCACGAGCCTTGAGCGCTCAATCCGCTACGCGGTCTCACACCACAAGACGCTCGCGGAGCTGGCCCAGAGCGAGGAGCGCTACGCACTGGCGGTCCGTGCCGCGAACGACGGGATCTGGGACTGGGACCTGACCGCCAACCGGATCCATTTCTCGCCGCGTTGGCATTCGATTCTGGGTCAGCCCGAGCGGATCGGCGACGAGGAACCCGATGCCTGGTTCAGCCTCGTGCACGACGACGATCTCATCGCCGTACGGGCCGCGATCGACGGCCATGTCAGCGGCAGAACGCCGCACCTGGAGGTAGAGCATCGGATGCGCGATCGCGACGGCAACTGGCGCTGGGTCCTGGTACGAGGCCTTGCAGTGCGTGATCAGAACGGCAACGCGACCAGGATGGCCGGGTCGATGTCAGACGTGAGCCAGCGCCGAGCGGCCGAGCGGCAACTCCAGCACGACGCTCTCCACGACCCCCTGACGGGGCTGCCGAACCGTGCTCTGTTCAACGATCGGCTCGAGCAGATCATCCGCCGATCACTGCGCGATCCGACCATGACCTGCGCCGTCCTGTTTGTCGACATCGATCGCTTCAAGCTGGTCAACGACAGCTTGAGCCATACCGTCGGGGACCAGTTGCTGGTGGCCTTGGGGGCGCGACTGCGGGAGATGCTGCGACCGGGCGATACGGTGGCACGCCTGGGTGGCGATGAGTTTGCGGTCCTGCTCGACGGCGTCGCCACTGAGGAGGACGGGGCGCTGGCCGCGCAGCGCGTCCAGACGGTGTTTGCCCAGCCCTTCAGCGTCGGCGGCCAGGAACTGGTCGTGACGGCGAGTATGGGGATTTCGCTGGGGTCCTCGAAGGCGTCTGCCGGTGACCTGTTGCGCAACGCCGACATTGCGATGTACGACGCCAAGCGGCGGGGGACCGGGCGCTGCTCGGTCTTCGACGAGAGCATGCACCGGCGTGTCGTGGATCGGGTTGCCCGTGAGCACGAGCTCCGTCAGGCCATCGACGGCTCATTGATCGTGGTCAACTACCAGCCCATCGTCGACATGCGGACGGGCCAGATCTGTGAGCTGGAGGCGCTGGCCCGGTGGCCCGACAATTGGCCGCCCTTCGCGCCGGCCGACTTCGTGGCCATCGCGGAGGAGTCCGGCCTGATCAAGGAGCTCGGGGTGGCCGTCCTGCGCACCGCGGTCGGGACTCTGTCCTCCTGGCGCGCCGCCGGCCTCGTGTCCCCGGACGTCAGCGTCAGCGTGAACATCTCCAAGCGCCAGCTCGACGATCCGGCACTGCCGGACGAGATCCTGGCCGCGCTCACTGCGGCCGACCTCCCCGCGGACCTGCTGCGGTTGGAGATCACGGAGAGCACGCTCATGCAGGAGCCCGAGCGGATGCAGGGGATCGTGTCCGAGGTCTGCGCGAAGGGTGTGGGGCTCCATCTTGACGACTTCGGCACCGGCTACTCGTCGCTGGCCGCGCTGCTTCAGTTCCCGGTCGATGCGCTGAAGATCGACCGGCGCTTTGTCACCTCGGGCCTACCCACCGGAAGCGCGAACGAGGCGATCGTCAGGTCAACGATCGCCCTCGCCCACGGCCTGGGGCTGCAGGTGATCGCCGAGGGAATCGAGAACCCACTGGACCTCCGGAGGCTCCGCGCGCTCGGCTGCGAGTACGGCCAGGGGTTCCTGTTCTCCAAGCCGGTCCGCGCCGAGCAGGTCGAGGCGATCTTCTCCAGCTGGTCGCCGGCCACGGCGCTCGAGTTCGGGATGCGGTAGGGGCGGCCCGGAAAGATGTCCGAGTCATGGCGAACATACGTTCGCCATGACACTCCCGGCGGAGACTCGTAAGTACGCCAGGCAACTTCGCAAGCGGGGGTGGCCGCTCAGACGGATTGCCAGCGAGGTCGGGGCGGCGCTGTCCACCGTGAGCCTGTGGACCCGTGACGTTCCGTGCCCTGTGCCGTCTGTGGCGGCTGCGGAGCCCATTACAACCGCGACATGCCCGGACGAGGAGGCTCGTCGTCGGTGTTGCCGTTGCCTACGAGTGCTACCCATTGGAAGCTTCAATCGCGATGGCGCCGGTTGGCAATCGTGGTGTCGAGATTGCTTCCGCGAGTATTTTCGCGCTCGGGGCGAGACTCATCGAACGCAGGTCAAAGCGGCCCGTGCCCGCCGGAGACAGCGGGCGCGGGCTTTCATCGACGAGTACCGGCGGTCGCGGTGTTGTGCCGATTGCGGTGAGCGAGATCCACTCGTCCTCGAGTTCGACCACCTGAAAGAGAAGCGTGGAAACATCGCGGACCTGATACAGCAAGGCTCATCGGTGCGCCGGCTGGTGCACGAGCTGCACAGGTGCGAGGTCGTGTGCGTCAACTGTCATCGCCTCAGGACTGCCGCTCGGGGAAGGTCCTGGCGACTGCAACCTGAGCTCCTGGATTCCCCCAGCCTCACACCGGGTGTGCGTCGGAACCTTGTCTACGTGAGAGACCTATTGATGGGCTCGGTGTGCGCCGACTGTGGCGAGACGCGACTGGCGGTCCTCGAGTTCGATCACGTCGGGCCAAAGACCAATTTCGTGACGGTGCTGGCCCGCCAGGGATGCAGCCTGCGACGGCTCCAGCAAGAGATCTCACAGTGCGAGATCCGGTGCAGCAACTGCCACCGGCGACGGACGATGCAAGTCCCAGCTCGAAAGCGGTTCCCGTGACGTCGTACGGTCGCTGGTAGGACAGTAGTGGTGCCCCCGGCAGGACTCCAACCTGCAACCATCGGCTTAAAAGGCCGCTGCTCTAAGCAATTGAGCTACGGGGGCTACGGGCCAATCGTAGGGCCTCGCTTGCGAACCTAGAATCCAGTCACACGCCCCCATGGTCTAGTGGCCTAGGACGCCTGCCTTTCACGCAGGAGATCGCCGGTTCGAATCCGGCTGGGGGTATCTATAACCAGTCCTGCAAAACCGCACTAAAGCTGTCGAGAAACGCAGGAGGAGATAAGCAGCCCGGTCCCTCGGGCAACCGTCCCGGGCAACGAATCGAACCATTTTCGCCCCGCATCATGGTCGCGGTACGCCCGGCTCACCACGTCGCGGGAAGAGCGCCAGCCAGGGGGATCCACGGAAACGGCCGGACTTCCAAAGCGCTGTGATCGCACCCGTTGGGGCGTTATAGATCAGCACTACGAGCTGCTGGCGATCGCCATAGCCGAGCGCGTACTCTCGACAGCGCTCCGAAGTCCACTTCCCGGGGTTACTGCGCCCCTTCGTCGACGACAAGACATCCTCCCCGACCGCGGCCAGGAATGCCCGTAGCTCATTCGACGCGCCACCGAACTCGGACACCGGTCGCTCGCGCTCCTCGACGATGCGCGCCGCAATATCAACCCCAAGATCCTGCTCAGATGTCAACGCGGCAAGCGATCGCAGTCCCGGGGCGTGCCCGTATGCGAACCGGAACCGCAGCCGTCGCGCACGCAGCGCGGCAAGCTGATCGCCGCTGAGCGGCTCCGCGAGCTGCGCTGCCTCGTCAGGCAAATCCGCCGGCAGTCCGCACCACGTCTGGACCGCCGTGCGCGGCTGCATTCCCGAGATGACTCCATCATCGAAGAAGGTGATAGGCGCATCGGCCGTCAGCGCCTCGGGCAGCGAGACCACGTTTAGCCTTGTCTCGCGCTCGTCCGCGAGGAAGTACGGAAGGTGATAGGCGCTCTTGTCTGCCCTCTGTGTGAGCGGCACAAAGTTCTCGTGGTCGTCCGCTCCCTGAACGAGGAACTCCGCGAACTCCTCGCCGAGTGCGGCGCGACCGAGGTAGTGGAGTTCCTCAAGCACCGCGAGCATTTCCTCGCCTAGCGCCTCGGGAAACTGGCGCAGGAAGTCGACGATTCGCTTGTCATCGACGCGGACTTTGTCCTGGGCGTAATAGTGGTGGAAACGTTCCGCAAGCACCTCGATGCGCTCGCGTGTTCGGATCTGGCTCAGGAAGCGGGGCTCGGGTCGCAGTCTGCCAACGGCGTCGTAGATACCCGGTGCTGCCGTCTCTAGCTCCCGCTTGAGCTGTTCGACTTCGCGGAACCGCACCTTCGCGTCGTCCGCGGCCCGGCGCCCGTTGAACACGCCATAGCGAGTCGCCACCACCAGCTCGGTGGCGAGGAATGCCACCGCCGGCACCGCTCCACTCCCGCTCGCGTAGACGTAGAACGTCTGCGCCGGGCTCTGGGCGTATGCCGCGGCACGTGCCGCATACGTCGTCGCGACCGTCTTCTCGCCATCGGGCGTTTCGACCCAGAGATCCCATGTCCCGAGGTCTCCGCGACTCGGACGCGTATCCACCCAAATGTCGGTGATCGCCGCCGCATCACCTAGGGCAACGGCAATCCGCTGAGCCGTGAGGAGGATCTTCTGCTCTAGGCGCTGGCGCGCATCGGCGTGGCTCAGGTCTCTCGACAAGCGCCGCCAACTGTCTGCCGCCTCCGGCGGGATCTGAGGCTCTGCCGCCAACTCGCCGATCGCCACTCCCGGCAAGTAGTTGTATGACATCGCGTACGCACGTTTCGGAAGTTCCCGGCGTCGCAACATCCGGATCGTGCGGGACGACGCATCTCCGTTCAACTGCTCGGTCTGGTCGGTGAAGAGCGCGTCGTCGTACCTGAGCAGCTGCGCCGGCTCGAGTTGGAGCTCTTCCAGCCTTCTCATGGCGACCCGCTCGGCCGCGCGCGTCTTATGGTGGAGATATACGCGCTCGAAGAGCATGGTGCGCGCAACCGTGACGTCGTACGCCAGCCGTTGCCCCGCAAGGTCGATACCGAGCACGAGCGCCGGCGACTCATCGGTTCGGATCGCCTGCAGTTCGTCTGGCGTTCGATCGACTGGCAGCTCGATGCACTTCAGCTTGAACAGAAGGCGCTCGAGGTCGACGGCGAGAGGCACGCCGGTCGCGATCCCGTCGCGGAACATGTAGTCGAGCTTGTCAGCATCGATGACGTTGGTGATCATCTGGTAGACGAACGCCTCACGCGTTGAGGGCGCACGGCCTACGATCGCTCCGGCAGCTGCCGCCACCTCGCGCGCTTCGTACCGGACTGTGTCGGTGAGAAAAGTCCAGAATGACGGCGCTAGCACTGTTGCCAGGGACAGGCACTCCGACAGACTCGGTGCCTTCGCGTCTAGATGCTCGCGAACATCGTCCTTGAGATCCTCGGCGAGAAGAACAAGCCGTGCGCTCGGACACTCCGAACGCCCATAGAACCGCTCGCTCACGTGCGACAGCGGCAAGTGGCCGATGTCGTGCAAGACGGCGGCGAGCCGAACGATAGTTAGGCTCGCCAAGATCTCGTCCTCCAAGGAGTGACGCTCCTCTGTGCCGCGGCGCACGACTCGCCCCGTCCGACCCGCTACCGCTTGTAGCATCCGGTTTGCTTGGTGCACGGACCCGAGTGTGTGCTCGAACCGGCTGTACCCAGCGGTGGGGTAGGTGAGATACCCGAGACCGAGCTGCCGAATGCGGCGCAGGCGCTGGACCGGCGGGCTATCGACGACGAGCACCTCCCTTCGCGTGAGGTCGATCATCCCCCAGACCGCATCCTTCACGGCCTTGGTCCCGGGATCCTGACCGTCCCGCGATTCGAGTTGCAGACCGGTGATGTACTCCGTGATCGGATCGGCGACCAGCGACTCGATATCTGCGCAAACCTTCGCGAAGGTGGGGGCCCGACGGAGACGCTCTAGTGCGCGCTCGATCGGCACTCTGCCTCCAGCTCGAGTTACACGAACTCGGGTTGCCGGCGTGCCGCGGTCTTAGCGTCGATGAAGGCTTGTGCGAGCTGGTCGAGGAGCTTGCGCGCATCCGGCGAAAATTCCTCCAGGACATCTCGCGCCTGTTCTTGGCTGAGGTCCAGCTTCAGGCCGAGGTATGAGGGGTTCGGCGAGTTGCCAAAGCCCTCTTGGAGCTGCAGCAAGGCGTCGTCCAGCTCCCCGTATAACCCCGTTGCCATCGCCGGCCGGAAAAGCCGAGGCAGCTCGGCTGCGCCGGGAGCGCCATCACGGCGAAACGTCTCAAGCAGCCTTGCCACCTGGCGGAACTGCTCGTGTTGCACATTGTTCCGCGTGTCGACGACCTCCTCGCCGCGCAGCCTCAGCGCGGCCAGGAACCCCGCGAAGAAATCATCAGTCACCGCCACGGCCTCCTTAGCTTGACGAATCGCGCGCGGGCGTGTCGGCTGATGCACTTGTGCGGTGGCCCGGCATCGCGCGGTGTCGCGCAGTCCAGCACCGAAGCCCTCTGTTGATAGTCGACACTCGTGAATCGGCGCATGGCAGCGTTCCGCTCCTTCAATGATGTGCAGTTTGACTTGCACATCATTGCTTGGGACTGTACAAGTTGACCTGGACACCAAGCCCAAGCGCGAAGTGCACGTGGACACCAAGGCCACAGTCGACTGGAACGGCTTTCCTGCGCGGCTCCGTGAGGGGCTTGCGAAGAAGCGCCTGTCCCACCGCAGCTTCGCCAGCCGCGTCGGCGTGAGCGTGCAGAGCGTCACCGGATGGCTCGATGGCGCGCACATGAAGACCGAATCCCTTCCCCAAGTCGCCAAGGTCCTCAGCATGACGATCGACGAGCTCCTTGGGCAGCCCGTCCACGCCCAGCCTACGCGGGACGAAGAGGCGACTGACGCTGCCGAGCTCGGCCGGTGCGTGGCGCAGCTCGCCTCTGGAGCCGAGCCCATCAAGATCCTCGCACCCGACCTCATGCAACTTCTCCAGGACGCCGAGGAGTACGTCGAGAAACACGGGCCGTCGCGAACGTAGACGAACATGTGTTCGTATCATCTCGCTAGTGTCACGCACGGTCCGGATGGAACCGTCGTCTTGCTCGCGGCCTGCATGCTCCGCGACCTCGCGGACCTGGTCGGCGAGCTCTTCAACCCCAAGCAACGAGTTCCGCACCACTGGGCCACTCACAACCTTCGCTTCCACGGGAATGCGACAGGTCCCGCCGAGATTGGCGGCTGATGCTCGGCCCCATAGCGGGCGATCCACCAGGCGAACCGCGGTTGTCGGGCGGCACGACCTGCGCTTGATCAAAATACGCGGATGAGCGTCGTCGCTGCGTTTGTTGCTGCGCTGGCGGGTCTGTTGGTCGGCTCTTACATCAGGTACTGGTCGGGCCGACGGTCGGAGTTGGGCGGAGCGGTAGTCGCCGCCTCCGTCCTTACAGAGGAGCTGTGCATATTGCGCGGGCGAGGAGGTCCGGCGACCGCGCGCGATGTCGATCCGCTCGAAGCTGCCTGGCGGGAACACCGTCGGTCGTTGATCCTCCACCTACGACGGGACGACTTCGAAAGTCTCGTGCGCTCGATGCCCTGGAGAGATCCCGCAGACGAGGTGTCTGTCGCTGCCGTCAAATTCGACGAGCTGGCGTACAAGATGGAGCGACTCGCCCAATTCTTCTGGGACGAGCATCAGGCGTTCATCCTTGTGCCTGTCCTACGCTATATCCGGGGCGACACGCTCTCGGCGCGTGCCCACCGCGTGCTCGCTGCGGCCTCGTCGATGCCTTCGCTTGAGACAGACCAAGCGACCCACTGTAAAGGCCAGCCGTAGCCCCTCACGGCGCAGTGGCGCAGCACCGCTTACCGCGCATCGCGGGCATTCGTCGCCGCTCCGTATCCGCGCAACTCAGGGCCCGGCTGCCGGGAGAGCGGAGACCCGTCAGGCCGCGAAAGCGGGTCCGGAACACACCGGGCGTCGCTGTCGGGTTTAGCCCGGAGCGGAAGCGAGGACGACGCCCGGTCGCGTCTCAGAAGTGCTGTAAATAGCGCCGGTGCTGTCAGAGGCAACGGCGTAGGTTCCCTCAAGTCCTGCAAGACGATGAAGGAGGCCTACGCCGTGAGACGTACCGTACCGCCGTCGGCGGAGATAGAAGCTCGGATCGAGCACATGTTGTCGGTGGGGGTGGGTGAGAACCCGCGCGAGTCGTTGTCGGAGCTGGCGAAGCTCGGCGCCCGGCTGATCATTCAGCGGGCGGTGGAGGACGAGTTCGACGCGTGGCTGGGGCGCGCCCGCTACGAGCGCCGGCCGGCCGATCAGCGCGAGGAGCGCGGCGAGGAGAGCGGGCTGCGCAACGGGTTTCGCCCGCGGAAGCTGCAGACCGCGGAGGGGGAGCTGCGAGGTCGAGATCCCGCAGGTCCGCCAGGCGGCGGAGACGTTCGCGTCGAAGCTGTTCCCGCGGACGCCGAAGCTGTTGCGAACGGAGCCGTTGAAGGCGTTGGTGATCGGCGCGTTCGTGAGGGGCCTGTCGATGCGTGATGTCGAGTCGCTGTGCGAGGAGGCGGGGCTGGGGAAGCTGTCGAAGGCGACGGCCTCGCAGGATGTGCGAGGAGCTCAAGGAACGCTTTGAGCGGTTCCGTCGCCGCGACCTCTACGAGATCCGGCTGGTCGCGCTGTTCCTCGACGCGACGTTCATCGCCGTCAGGCCCGGACGGGCCCAAGGAGGGCGTGCAGGTCGCGTGGGGGTTCACCGAAGACGGCGAGCGGGTGCTGTTGGCGGTCAGCTTGGGGATGCGCGAGTCCTTCGAGGACTGGCAGACCCTCGGCCGCGATCTGATCAGCCGCGGGCTCGGGGCGCCGATGCTGATCGTCGCCGACGGCGCCCCCGGCCTGATCAAAGCGATCGAGCAGTGCTGGCCGGCGTCAGACCGCCAGCGCTGCTGCGTTCACCGCGCCCGGAACCTATACGCCAAGCTCCCCGACCGCGAACGCGAGCGCGTCAAGCACGCCTACTGGCAAGCGCTCGATGAGGCGATCAGCGAGACCGACGCCAAACGCCGACTCCAGGCCTGGTCGACGAGCTCGACAAGGGCGGGTTCACCGCCGCCGCCCGCTGCCTCGCCGACGACCTCGACGCGCTCGTCGTGCACCTGCGATACCCAGTCCGGCACCGCCGACGATGGCGGTCAACGAATCTGCTCGAGCGGTCGCTCGGCGAGGTCAAGCGACGCACCAAGGTGATGGGCCGGTTCCCCGGCGAGACCAGCTGCCTCACCCTGGTCTGGGCCGTGCTCGACCTGCTGATCACCCACCAGACCAACGGCATCAACTTCAACGCGCTCGACCGCCAACGCCTCAAACGAGCGCGATACCACGGCACCGACCAAACCATCCCCGAGGAGGTGACAGCCGCATAAACTGACCACCACCGGGAACCGAATTTACAGCGCCAAAGAGACGCCACCCGACGCCCTGACAGCGGCTCGGTCTCCGCACAGGGCTGGACCGCAACGCTACGGGCTGCGCTCCTGGAACCTGAAGTGAAGCCGGACCGTTTTATGCGCCTTCAGGACGACATGCCGCGTTTCTTTGCGGCCAAACGCGTTCACGACAACGGTCCAATCACCACGATGCAACACAAACTCAAACCTCCCCCGAGGGTCGGTGCCTCCAGCGTCCGACTCACCGCTGGTGGTAGCCGTCACCTGAACGTTGGCCACCGGCTGGCAGGCTGCAGGGTGAGGCCAGCCGCAGCGTTGTACGCTGCCCACGATCTTCGCCGCCGCCGCATGAGATGCATGCGATGGCGCAGCGAAACTTGGCGAACTCAGAAGTACAAGCCGGGCGCTGGCTGCTGCTAGAGCAAGGCTGCGGGCCAGGAATCGAGTGTGCTGGCTCATTTGTGGTCTCCTCTCGTGTCGGATTACG